>NZ_JXLA01000060.1 GCF_001886185.1 Enterococcus raffinosus
CTCTATCAGTCCTATTTGACAAAGAGCCCGGATTTTTTTGACTTCTAAACAAAAAAACAGGGATCTGAATTCAGATCCCTGTTGGAATAATCAAAAGTGATTATTTTAATGTTACAGATGCGCCAACTTCTTCTAAAGCAGCTTTAAGTGCTTCAGCGTCTTCTTTAGATACATCTTCTTTAACTGGTGCAGGAGCGCCATCAACTACAGCTTTAGCTTCTTTCAAGCCAAGACCAGTTGCTTCACGAACTGCTTTGATAACTTTAACTTTTTGGTCACCTACAGCTGTTAATTCAACTGTAAATTCAGTTTGTTCTTCAGCAGCGCCAGCAGCAGCTCCGCCAGCAACAGCAGCTACAGGAGCAGCAGCAGTTACGCCAAATTCGTCTTCGATAGCTTTAACTAAGTCGTTTAATTCTAAGATTGTCGCGCCTTTAAGTTCTTCGACAATGTTTTCAATGTTCAATGCCATTTTAAATTTCCTCCGTTTAGGTAAGTTTTTTTGTTTTATATTTTATGCAGCGATTAAGCTACTTCTTCTTCTTTTTCTGCGACTGCTTTCACAGCGTAAGCCACGTTGCGGACTGGCGCTTGAAGGACAGATAATAGCATAGAAAGAAGTCCATCGCGGTTCGGTAGTTTTGCAAGAGCAGTAATTTCTTCGATAGAAGCTACTTTTCCTTCAATAATCCCGCCTTTGATTTCTAGTTTGTCAGCTGTTTTAGCGAATTCATCGATAATTTTAGCTGGGGCAACTACATCCTCATTACTAAATGCAACAGCAGTAGGGCCTGAGAATACTTCTTCTAATCCGTTCAAACCAGCTTTTTCAGCTGCACGAACCAAGATAGAATTTTTGATAACTTTCATTTCAACGTTAGCGTCGCGTAATTGTTTACGTAATTCAGTCACTTGTTCTACTGTTAAACCACGGTAATCAACGATAACGGCTGAAGCTGCTGCGCTGAATTTTTCAGTGACTTCATCAACGATAGCGGCTTTTTTAGCGATTGCTACTTCACTCATTATATATTTCACCTCCTGATTTTGATGGAAGAGCATTTTTTGCTGAAAGCAAAAAAATACCCTATGCCACCGTAGACATAGAGGGACTATTGAATGTTCTCAATAAACGTCCTCGGTAGGAAATTAAGACTTGTGTCACCTACTGTCTTCGGTACAGTTAATATTTAACCTTGACTAACTTACCATAGATAAGCTAGTCAGGTCAAGCTTTTTCTAAAATTAATTAGATAGCAGTTTGTTCAACATGGATACCAGGTCCAAATGTTGTAGTCATTGAAATGTTTTTGATGTATTGACCTTTAGCAGTCGCAGGTTTTGCTTTCACTAAAGTTTCGTTGATTGTGTTAAAGTTTTCAATCAATTTCGCATCGTCGAATGATACTTTACCGATTGGCACATGAACGTTACCAGCTTTATCAACACGGTAAGTTACTTTACCAGCTTTAACTTCTTCAACAGCTTTTGTAACATCCATTGTTACAGTACCAGTTTTAGGGTTAGGCATTAAACCTTTTGGTCCAAGCACACGACCTAATTTACCAACTGTAGCCATCATGTCAGGTGTCGCTACAACAACGTCAAAGTCGAACCATCCACCTTGGATTTTTGCAACCATGTCGTCATCACCAACGAAATCAGCGCCAGCAGCTTCTGCTTCTTTTGCTTTTTCGCCTTTAGCGAATACTAAAACAGTTTGAGTTTTACCAGTTCCGTTTGGAAGCACAACTGCTCCACGGATTTGTTGGTCTGCTTTTTTAGGGTCTACGTTCAATTTGTAAGCAACTTCAACCGTTGCGTCAAATTTCGCGAAGTTAATCTCTTTTGCTAGTGCTACTGCTTCCGCAACTGGGTAAGCTTTAGTAGTATCAACTTTTTTTAATGCATCTTGCATTTTTTTGCTCTTTTTAGCCATTTTGTTTCCTCCTTGATGTGGTTATAACGGTAGAACCTCCCACGTGTTCCGTATCTTTAGATAGGGAGCCAACTGAGAAGCTACTTTCTTGGGTTCATCGAAAATTATTCGACAGTGATACCCATGCTTCGTGCAGTTCCTTCAACCATGCGCATTGCTGACTCAACGTTAGCTGCGTTTAGGTCTTGCATTTTCAATTCAGCGATTTCTTTTACTTGATCGCTAGTAACTTTTGCAACTTTGTTTTTGTTTGGTTCGCCAGAACCTTTTTCAATTTTCGCTGCTTTTTTCAACAATACTGCAGCTGGCGGTGTTTTTGTGATGAATGTAAATGAACGGTCTTCATATACAGAGATCACAACTGGAATGATCAAACCTGCTTGATCAGCTGTACGAGCATTGAATTCTTTTGTGAATCCCATGATGTTGATACCCGCTTGACCTAGTGCAGGACCTACTGGGGGAGCTGGTGTTGCTTTCCCTGCAGGAATTTGCAGTTTAACTAATTTTTCTACTTTCTTTGCCACGAGACATACCTCCTTGAGTCCGTGATGTGGTTAATTGGAGATCAAAATTTCTCCTCCCACTTAAAACAGTGTGCACAAGACACACTTTGGTATCATAGCAGATTATTTATTTGAATGCAAGACTGATTTCTTACTGTTGCAATTTTTTGACAATAATAAAACGCTTCACAATCTCTTTAACTACTATGAGAATAACAAAATAAATTATTAATCTTACTATTTTCAGAAAGCGTATATGTTACACTATGGTCGACTTGATGAGGATTTTCATCGGATAAACTAGGGAGGTTTAAAATAATGGAAGTATTAAAATATCGAAGTGTTTTTGACATTATTGGTCCGGTAATGGTTGGACCAAGTAGTTCTCATACTGCTGGCGCTGCGCGAATCGGAAAAGTTTGCCGAATGATTTTTGGTGAACGCCCAGATTCAGTTGAATTCGACTTATATGAATCATTTGCTAAAACATATCGCGGACATGGAACAGATATCGCTTTAGTCGGCGGCATTTTAGGAATGGAACCAGACGATCCTCGTTTATCCGATTCATTGAAAATCGCTCATGAACAAGGAATGGAAGTTCTCTTTGTCCCCAAAAAAGAAATCGCTGATCATCCAAATACTGTCACCTTACGTATGATTAAGGGGGATCTTGAAATGTCTGTAACAGGTGTTTCGATCGGCGGCGGAAATATCCAGATCACCGAAATGAATGGCTACAGCATTTCACTTGGCATGGGAAATCCAACGTATATCATTATCAATAAGGATGTTCCTGGTTTGCTCTCACGTGTCTCTACAATTTTCATGAAGCATGGCTTGAATATTGGTAAAGTAACGATGACTCGCAAAACCAGAGGCGAAAACGGGATCGTACTATTAGAAATCGACGACACCCCTGATGATCCAGAAGGCTTAAGACAAGAAATCAAACGTGAAGACGATGTCTTAAGCGTGACCTATTTTAAATAGCTTTTACTAGATGTGAATACTCATTATTACTATTGATTATATGGATAGGTATTATGTAAGGAGGAATTGTCATGTTTTACTCAATCCAAGAGCTTGTGGAACAAGCAAAGGATTATTCAAGCGTCGGTGAATTGATGATCGCGACTGAAATGGAATTAACTGATCGTACACGTGAAGAAATCATTGCGTTGATGGAACGCAATTTAGAAGTAATGGAAAGTTCTATTGAAGAAGGCATTCAAGGAGTCACTTCTGTAACAAAAATCACTGGTGGCGACGCCAAACGTATGAATGAGTACATTGAAAGCGGCAAATTTATGAGCGGTGAAACTATCTTGAAGGCGGTTCGCAATGGGATTGCAGTCAATGAAGTCAACGCGAAAATGGGTCTCGTATGCGCCACCCCTACTGCAGGCAGCGCCGGTGTCTTGCCTGGTGTGTTGATGGCGGCACGTGAAAAATTAAATTTATCCCATGAGGAGCAAATTGATTTTCTGTTTACAGCAGGTGCTTTTGGATTAGTCATGGCGAACAATGCCTCTATTTCCGGTGCTGAAGGCGGCTGTCAAGCAGAAGTCGGTTCTGCCAGCGCAATGTCAGCCGCTGCTTTAGTTACTGCAAATGGCGGAACCCCGGAAATGGCGGCAAACGCATTAGCAATTACTTTGAAAAATGTCATGGGGCTCATCTGTGATCCTGTGGCAGGCTTAGTGGAAGTGCCTTGTGTGAAGCGAAACGCGATGGGGGCTTCTCAAGCATTTATTTCAGCTGATATGGCATTAGCAGGAATTCGCAGTGTCATTCCACCAGATGAAGTTGTTGAGGCAATGTACAAAGTTGGGCGAGCAATGCCTCAAATCTTCAAGGAAACTGCAGAAGGCGGCGTAGCGACAACGCCAACAGGCTTGCGTTTACAACGCCAAGTCTTTGGTGAACCTGAAAAAGCGACTGTTTAAATCCAGCAAAAAGCAGCTGACATAAAATTCAGCTGCTTTTTCTTATTTCATCAGACCTTCATGGATTTTTTCCAAATTCCATTTCATCATGCCATAGTAACTATCTCCTGTTTTTCCCTTTTTCGCTAGGGAATCAGTAAATAGATCACTATAAATCGGCAGATCAACTTCTTTAGATAAACGTTCCATACTACGCTTGTCAACACTTGTCTCCACAAATAATGAGGGAACTTTTGACGCTCTCACCTTCTCAACGATTTGTTTCATTTGTTCAGGTGTTCCTTGACTTTCTGTGTTGATCTCCCAAATATATGCAGCAGTCAGCCCATAGGCTTTAGAAAAGTATTTAAAGGCTCCTTCGCTGGTAACCAACAGATTTTTCTCTGCTGGAATATCCGCAAATGCTTCTTTTGCCCGGCTATCTAACTCTTCCAGCTTTTTAATATAGTTATCAGCATTTTTCTTATAAACTTCTTGATGCTCTGGATCTTTTTCACTTAAAACCGTTTCAATCTGCTTCACGTATAAAATACCATTCGAAATATCCAGCCACGCATGGGGATCTTCTTGTTTGCTGTTTCCAGTTAAATGAATGGGTTCAACCTCTTTACTCACTGCAAAATAATCTTCATTCTCTTTTTTCTTAGCTGTCTCCATTAGCTTGTCAAACCAGCCATTTCCGGTTTCTAGGTTTAGACCATTAAAAAAAACAACGTCTGCTTCACTAGCTTTTTTGATGTCTTCAGGCAGTGGTTCATACTCATGAGGGTCTGTCCCTACTGGAACAATGCTGTGCACCTTCACTTCATCTCCGGCAACTTCTTTCACCATATCCGCAATAATCGAATTTGTGGCAACAACCTCTAACTTTTTTGATTCATCTTTGGCCGTTGTATTACTTCCTTTTGTTCCACAGCCTGCAAGCATTAATAAACCAATGATTCCCGCGAAAACTATTTTTTTATAATTCATTCACTTTCTTCCTCTCATAATTTGTAGTCGTCCGAAATTTAAATTTGACTCTACTTTCCACTTGGAAATGCCGTACGTGCATCCTTTCGCAATTGTTGAATCAATCCTTTAGAAGGTGAAAACAGGAAGGCCGCAATAAAGAATACCGCCGCTGTTAATACAATCGTTGCACCAGAGGGAAGGTTGTAACTATAACTGAAATACAAACCGATGATCGCGCTCATGACGCCAAAAAGGGTTGATAGTCCAACCATCACGGATAGTTTGTTGGTCAACTGATAGGCCGTCGCTGCTGGTGTAATCAGCATAGCGATAACTAAAATTGTCCCTACCGTTTGCAATGAAGTCACGGCTACTAATGTCAGCAGGAACATCAAGCCATAATTAATCAAACTGATATTCCAGCCGTAGGATTGTGCCATCGTTGGCGCAAAGGAGGTCAATTTTAATTGTTTATAAAATAGCAAGACCGCTAACAGAACCACCGCCATGACGACAGCCGTCAAGTGCATATCTGAATCACGAACTGCCAGAACATTCCCAAAGAGAATGTGGTACAAATCGGTGGCGCTTCGAGCAAAAGAAATCAAAATGATTCCCAGAGCAAAGAATGAACTGAAGACAATTCCAATTGCCGTATCATTTTTCAATCGGCTGTGTTTACTGACAAAACCGATTAACGCGGCTGAAAATAGTCCAAAAAATGTCGCACCGATAATATAGCTGCTCCCCAACATGTATGAAATCGCTACTCCTGGCAGCACCGCATGAGAGATCGCATCCCCCATTAATGACATTCCACGTAAAATGATGAACGAACCGATCACTCCCGCGGATATTCCTACCATAATCGAAGTGATCAATGCATTCTGTAAAAACTGATACTCAATTAATCCTTGAAAAAAATCATGTAGCAAAGTCAGCACCTCCAATCTTTAACATCTGCGTAATTTCATTTCCATACGTCTTTTCCATATTTTTTGTTGTATACGTTTGATCAACAGGACCAGCGGCTATCAAACCTTTATTCAACAAAATAACTTCGTCGAAATAATCCGTGACCTTGTGCAAATCATGATGAACAATGACAATTGATTTTCCTTCATCACGCAGTTTCTTCAATAACTCGATAATAATTTTTTCACTTGTCGCATCGATACCGGCAAAAGGTTCGTCCAGTAAAATCCATTCTGCTTGCTGTGCCAATGCCCGTGCGATGAACACACGTTGAAGTTGTCCACCTGACAGCTCGCTGATTTGGCGGTCAGCGAACTTAGTTAAGCCGACTTTTTCAAGGCATTCCAATGCAAATGCTTTCTCTTTTTTTCCAGGTCGCTGGAACATTTTTAAATGAGGATATGTACCAAACAGTACTACCCCAAACACATCTATCGGAAAACTCAAATCAATATCTTGCCGCTGCTCGACATAAGCAATTTTTTGTCTCTGTTTACTTAACGGCTCTTCACCATAAAATATCCTTCCTGATTGTGTTTTTATAAGCTGCAGTATCCCTTTCATCAAGGTGGATTTTCCCGCACCGTTAGGACCAACGATGCCCGTTAGTTTTCCAGCAGACAACTGAAGGCTTACCTGCTGCAAGGCGATTTTCCCACGGTAAGCAACGGATAAATCTTCTATGCGAATCGTTTTCATAGATACCCCCCTTTTCTAATTTTAGGTTAACCTAAACTTTTATTTAATCATAAACTAAAAAAGAGGAGTAAGCAAGATAAACGCAAAAAAAGCTTTACCAAGAAATTATTTTTCCCGGTAAAGCCTATATATACTAATTATTTTGCATCATTTAGACGCGTATTTTTTACTTCATCAATCGTTTTTGTTCCTGCAAGCTGCATCGTGATTGACAATTCTTTGTTTAAATGTTCGAACACAGAGGTTACTCCTTCAGCACCTCCAAGATTTAACCCATAAATTACTGGGCGACCAATGGCAACTAAATCAGCACCACTAGCTAAAGCCTTGAAGACATGCTCACCGCGACGTACGCCACTATCGAAAACGATTGGCACTCGTTTGTTTACAACGCCTGCAATTAATGGCAATACATCGAAGGATGCTGGTCCACCATCTAATTGACGGCCGCCGTGATTTGAGATCCAAATACCGTCCGCACCAGCTGCAATTGCTACTTCAGCATCTTCTGGGGATTGAATGCCTTTGACGAAAACAGGTAAGTTCGTCAAGTCTTTGATTTTCTTAATATCTTCAGGAACTAATCCTTGTTTTGCTGCCGCATAAATTTCTGCAATTCCTTTGCCTTCACCGTCACCGCTGGCACTTTTTGCGCTATATGCTGCTAGGTTAGGCATTGGTAGAGGAAATTGGAAATTATTAATAATATCTTCTTCACGGTATCCACCAAGTGTAGAATCCGCTGTTAATATAATTGCTTTCGCTCCTGCTTGAACTGCTTTTTCTAAAATGAATTCGTTAAAGCCATCATCTTTACTCATATACAATTGGAAAAATTGTGGCGCATCTGGTGCAGCTGCTGCCGCATCTTCAATTGTTGTATTAGCATAAGTGCTAATTGAAAAGATTGAACCAGCTGCCGCAACACCTTTAGCGGTATCTGCTTCCCCTTTTTCATGAGCCAAACCTTGTGCAGCAGATGGCGCTTGGATAATTGGTGTTGCCAAATCAATATCCCAAAGTTTCGTGTGAAGATCCGCATGGTCAATTCCTCGTAATACTCTTGGCATGATCGTTTTATTATTAAATGAAGAAGTGTTTTCTTTCATTGTCCATTCGTCTTCAGAACCACCGCGAATATAGCCGAAAGCACCTTTTTCCATGCGTTCTTTTACGCGACCTTCTAATGAGGCAATATTTATAATGTCAATTGGATGTTCTTCGTTACTTGCTTGATAAGTCATGATAACTCCTTCTTTCTTTTGAATACATGAGTTATCATAATACTCTTACAAAAAGTAAGCAAGTAACTTGTCTTCCTATTTCCATAAAAATTCTGAAACAACTTTATCAACGCCAGCATTCTCATGCAATTGACTATGTTGAGCATTTGGTCCAGTAAAAATCTGATAGCTAACTGGATTACCATGAGCTTTCAGTAAAGAATAGGTTGCTAATGCGCTAGTTAATGGCACCGTCCCATCTGAAGTCTCATTCTCGCTCAATTTTCCGGCCAGCAATAATATTGGCAATGAACTTGGCACATGACTGATTCCGTTGCTGTAATCCACATACCGACTAGCTTGCGGAGAAGGACCATTGTTCAGTAAATCATCGATGGACTGATTCTCTGCCGTATCGTTAAAATCATTGAAGGGCGCTCCAATAGAAACAAACTTATCAATCTTCGCTGCATCTGTTGGTTGTCCATACGTCGTTAAATAGCGCAAGGAACTCACTCCCCCCATCGAGTGCCCCACTAAATTCACCTGATCGATTCCTTGCTGCTTCAAGTATCTTAAAACACTATAAATCCATTCAGTTTGATTCCATTCATTGTCTTTGTTAGCGGCAAACAACACTTGGATACTCGGGTTATTTTTTTTATGGCTTAATTGCCCATCAACGTTTAAGGAACCGTCTGACTGGACAGTAATCAGCATTTCTCTTTTCGTTTTTCCTTCATTAGATAAACGCTGAATCATTCCGCCAAAGGAATTGATCGTCCCGCCATATCCGTGAATAAAGACAGTCGGTACTGTGCTTTTAACAAACTCCTTCTCATGAACGGTCGCTGCAGCTTGCGATTTCCCCGTCTTTTCTGTTTGCTTTGTTTCACCAGAACCACAACCGACAAGCACAAAAATTGTCGCTGCAGCAACTAAACTGAGTAATAATTTTTTCAACCTTATAGCTCCATTTCCGTTTCTAGATTAAAGTAATGGCCATCACTTTTCGTTTCATATCTTCTACTATAGGCACATCGTGTCGTTATCTCAATAAAAAGAATCAAAAGTTTAAGGCTTTGTCCGTGAGTTTAATTATTGTCAAAAAAAAGCCGAGACCTCTTGTCTCAGCTTAATTTGTTAGTTAAATTTTATCGATTTGGTCAAAGTCTAACTCGGTACTCGTTTCACGACCGAACATATCAATGTTAGCTTTGATTTTATCGCGTTCTTCATCAATCTCAGTAATAACACCTTCCAGTCCAGCAAAGGCTCCTTCAATGATTTTTACTGTTTCGCCTACTTCTACTTCAAGATCGTGCTGGCGAGTACTCATACCTAACGAGCGTAGGATATGATTGATTTCCTCAGGCATCAATGGCGCTGGCTTACTTCCGGCACCGTGTGAACCGACGAAGCCAGTTACACCTGGTGTATTACGAACCACATACCAAGAATCATCCGTCATGACCATTTCTACTAACACGTATCCAGGGAAAGTCTTATGGACGATTTCTTTTTCTTTACCGCCTTTAACTTCTGTTTCTGTTTCTTCTGGGACAACTACACGGAAAATATAGTCTTCCATCCGCATACTTTGTGCACGTGATTCTAAGTTTGCTTTTACTTTGTTCTCATAGCCGGAATAAGTATGCAGCACATACCATTGTTTTTCAAAAGATTCCATTTTCGCCATCGGCTCCTCGTTCTAAAATAAAAAAACCTCAGTAGTACCAAGGTTTTTTCTCTCAAACAGTATAACATGCTTTTTTTGAATTGGCTACTAGCGAATGATCAAATTGATCAATGCTTGAATCGCTGTATCCATGATGAAAAACATCAAAGCAAAAATGATTGCTGTTTCGATTACAACAAGCGAATCATGACGTAATTGTTTTTTTGAAGGCCATGAAACAAGTTTCATTTCCTCTCTAACACTGCGTAAAAAGTTCAATTGATTATCCTCCTAGTCAATTAATTATTTGGTTTCTTTATGTATCGTATACTGATTACAATGTTTACAAAACTTATTGATCTCTAAACGCTCCCCGCGTTTGCCTTCACTCACTGATTTTGTGTAGTTTCTTGAACCACAAACCGTGCAGGCCAGAGCCGCTTTCTTTGTTGCCATAGCGATCTACTCCTAATTCTTATTATTGGACTGCCATCCTAATTCTTATTAATAGATTCATTTTTCTGTAGAAATGAGTCTGATTTTCATGCCTTATTTTTTAAATGTTTACTATTACAGATGGAAACTCGCAAAGTCACAGATTAACATTATCATCTATCTTTTTTTCTGTCAATCTTTCATTAAGAGCCGTGCCCCTTCAATTTGAATTGTTTCTAAAATGAATTTCTTTCTCTAGTAGAATATGATAATATGATGAAAGAATGAATAGCTTTATTGGAGGGTTATTGGATGTTATTAAAAAGTCTCGTTTATCCGAAAGATAATTTGACGACGATCAATGAATCAACAACATTGCAAGAGGCGCTGGATATTTTAGAAGGCACCGGTTTCCGTTGTGTACCGATTCTAGATGAGAGCAATCAAATTTTCCGAGGCAATATCTACAAGATGCACATTTACCGGCACAAAGCAAATGGCGGCGACATGGATTTACCAGTCACTCACTTGCTGAAAAACGCAACAAAATTTATTTCCTTAGATACTTCTTTTTTTAAAATCTTTTTTACGATTAAAGAATTGCCATATATTACTGTTTTAGATGAGGATCACCATTTTTATGGTATCTTGACCCACAGTACATTATTGAACATGCTATCCCAATCCTGGAATATTCAAACTGGCAGCTATGTCATCACTGTTGTTTCTACAGGAAAACGCGGTGATTTAGCAGCGATGTCTAAGATTATCTCTAAGTTTACGACCATCGCCAGCTGTATTACTCTTGATGTTGGTCAAGAATTTAAAGGACGTCGGACCTTGTTCACCTTGCCCGCTGGGGTCGATGAAAATAAACTAAATCATATCATTGATCATCTGGAACGAAAACACTTTGAGATTCAAGAAGTAGAATCCTTAACGATGCAAGACTAGATTAATTAAAAATGGTGACCCTAGTTTTAGGATCACCATTTTTTATATTTGCTTTGCGAAATGCAAACGGTTATTCAAATAATACATAATCGGTGCTGAAACAGTCATAATGATTGCTTCACTTAAGGCAGTCCAGCCGTAAGTTGGCCAAAAAGGCAATTGAGCGGTCAGATTCAGCATCCAGGCAATAAGGAACATACTTGCACTAAAAAACAGAACGTTTAATGCTAAGCGGATCTTCGTATTCTTTACGACATTCTGTAAAATTGCCGTTAAAGATAGAGCCAATAACGTTTGCCCTCCTCCGAAGACTACATCGAGCCAGCCCATACCGAAAATCGCATTATAGACGACGACTCCACCAAAGATTCCCCATAAATATTTTCGATTAAATACGACCAAGTGATTCAAGCTTTCTGAGATACGAAATTGAATCGCGCCAGATGCTACCGGCGAAACTAAAACCGTCAGAGCCAAATAAAGCGCCATGATGATGCCATTCGTCACCACAACATTGACTCGCTTTCTTTCTACCATATTCATAATTTTCCTTCTTTCTCCGAGTTTTTTTAAAGCGGGATGGTTGATGAACCGCTGTAAACCTTATACAGCATACGTTGTTTCAGAATGTAAGTCAACTCTCGATTTTCATCGAAGGGCTTTACATTGAATTTATCAAGCTTCCGATGATACACTCTTCATAGAAATGGCGTTTAAGTAGGAGGGGATTCATCATGATCGGTATAGACAGTGAATTAGAAAAGCTGTATTTGCAGGCAGAAAAAGAAGGTCAAGCAATTATTAAGGAACGTTGGACTCCTGGAAATTACGGTTGCTGCAGCACTCGCGCCCCATTAGTAGAAAAATATAAAATCGAAAACACGGAGAATCAATTGCTCTTTTCGATATGGGGAACGCTCGTCGTTACATTTGATAAGAGTATGCAAACGATAACTGTTAACAACGACTATCTCGCTTCAAACTACGAGAAAAAAATTATTGATTGGTTTATCCAGAAAGCTAAGAAAAACTAAAAAACAGCAGATTTCTTTCCCTTTTCCTTGTGAATAGCGATTTTTTCATTGTCTTGATTAATGAAAAATGATTCAATTTTCTACAGTTCCTTTCGTTACTCTGTTATAATCAATTTTTGAAAGGATCGAGGACATGAATTTTCATTATCATATATTAATTAATCCCGCAGCCGGCAGCGGCAATGCGGCAAAAACTGCAAAGAAAATCATCCAACTGCTAGATGACGGTGATTATACATACACGCCTTATTATACGGAAAAGCCAGGCGATGAAAGAGAAATTGTTGAACGACTCGTTGAGTTACTGAGCCCTTGGTCAAAAGACTGCGAGAAGGAACATATCGATCATTCGTTTCATCTGTTAGTCGTCATCGGCGGTGACGGGACATTGCATCAAGTTGTCAATCAATTTTACGCTATGGATATCCAGCGTCCAGTCAGCTATATTCCCGCAGGCTCAGGAAATGATTTTGCTCGCGGAATCGGCTTGTCACGTGATCCGGAAAAGGCCTTTGAGCAAATTACTTCTGCTTTACAGCCGCAACCAATCAACGTCTTTCATTATGAAGAAAAAATTCGTGAAGAACAGGGGATTATTTTGAATAATGTGGGAATCGGCTTAGATGCCTTGATCGTTGCGACGACAAATGCCTCTACTTCAAAAAAAGTGTTGAATAAATACCACCTTGGATCAGCTTCTTATGCGTTGTATCTAGTAAAAGCAATCTTTACTCAAAAAACGTTTCCGATTCTTGTTGAATTGAACGGACAAAGCTTGAGTTTCCAGCGAACCTTTCTATGTACCACTACAAACATCCCTTATTTTGGTGGTGGGGTAGCTATTGCACCTATGGCTGATCCAAAGAAAGATGCGATCGATCTTGTGGTGGTTGAGAAGCCGGATCTGCCTGCAATTTTGCGCTTTTTACTTCAGCTTTTGCGGAAGAAGCATACAACGAACAAACACTATCAGCATTTTACCAGCAGTAAAATTCGAATTGTTTCTGTCGTTCCACAGCACGGGCAAGCAGATGGTGAAGATATGGGGGAACGTTCCTTTGATATGAACTTCTCCACGGCAACCCAATATATCTGGTATGCCGACAAAAGGACTGAAAAATAAATCTGTGGATTTATTTTGGCTCTATAATTTCTAGGACTGAT
>NZ_JXLA01000061.1 GCF_001886185.1 Enterococcus raffinosus
TCCATTTACACATAATTCTTGACGCTACCATAATCTAAATAACCATCATATTCATCTACTACTTATATAATTGAGTTTTATTAAACTTTTTAAGTTTCTATTCTATCAAATATTTAAACAATCTCTGCATCCGAAAAGACTACCTCGTATAGTTTTACTAACAATATTTTTATTAGCGTGTTCAAATCCTGATTTCTTGTATCAATTATTTTCTGTTCACTTTCAATAAGAAAAAAGTCTTTACTTCCATGGCTAATAATAAGTCTCTATTTTTCAATAACTATTGCAAAATTATATCTTAATTAAGAAAATATTTTTATTTTAAAGATAAAAAATTCTTCATCTTGCAATACTTTATATTCTATATTGTAATTATTCAGAATATTACTTACAATATATAAACCTAATCCATTACTATTTTCCTTATTTAAATCAAATTTAACATCAAATATTTTATCCATATTCGAAATTTTATTGTTACCGTATGAATTCTCTATATATAACCAATCATTAACTATCCCAATATTAATTACCCCATTTACATCAGTATATTTTACCGCATTACTAATCAAATTAGATAGAATAATCTTTAAAGCTGTTTTTCCTATATAAACATTCTCGTCTAATATATAATTATTGACAGTTATTTTCTTTTGATTTGCTAATATTTCATACTTTTTTAATATGTCTTCTAATGTATCATTTATTTTCAAATATTCTTCATCATTATTCAAATTTTCTATAGAATGAACTGATAATATTTGAGAAATATTTTTTGTTAAACTATCAACGATTTCAATACATTCATTAATATAAATATCTCTTTCTTTATATTTTCCAATATTGTATTTCATGTTTTCCAGTATTATTTTAAGACTAGCAAGAGGGGTTTTAAGTTCATGGGATGCACCTTTAAAAAAGTCATATTTTAACTTTTCTAATTTTAAAATTTCTTTATTTTTAAATTCCAAATCGTCAATTGTTCTTAATAAAGTAGAATACAAATCATTAATTTGTTGTTTTAATTCTCCAACTTCATCATTAGAGCTAACTTTTAAACTCATTTTTTTATCAAGTTTCATCATTTTATCAGTAACAATTTTTATTTCTTGTATATTATTTTTTATTGATTTTGCATAAATTAAAGAAATAATAGCAGAAAATAAAATTGATATTAATAAAGAATATGGTAAAAATTTAAGGCTTAAATCTTTCGCATCTTTTTGCATATCAGCTGTAGAAACAAATTGTAGATTTGTTTTTTTACCATCATTAAGCTTTATTTCTCTTTCTTCAATTATCAAAGAATTACTATCACTTTCTAAATTAACATTTATATTATCTTTGATTTGTATTTCATTCTTATTATTTTTTTCTTTTATGAATACTTTTATTTCACTACTCTTGGAATAAAACTCCAAAGTTTGTTCTATATATTTTATTTCTTTTCCATTCATATTACTAGAAATTTCATTTGCCATATTATGAATCTTTTCTTTTCTCGTCTCCAAATATGTTTTAGGAAAGATAAAAAAAACTAATGAATGAACTAATATAATTATTATTCCAAGAACAGAAAATATTTGTATGAACATTTTTGGAAATATCTTTAATTTTTTCATTTTCTCTCCAATTTATATCCTACATTTCTTATAGTAGTTATACAGTCTAATTGTAATTTTTTTCTAAGTTCTTTTATATATACATCTATTACTCGATCATAAGGAGTTTCTTCGCTATCTTTCCATACATAATCAATAATTTGCATTCTTGTTAACACTTGTCCATTATTATCCAATAAACATTTTAATACTTCTAGTTCTTTTGCATTTACATCTATTTCTTCACCATTTATTTTAGCTGTATAGCTATTAAAATTAACCGATAGATCCTTATATTCAAACTTCTCTAAATGTCCATAATTCTTCTTAATTAAAGAATCTATTCTAGCTTTTAAGACCGGCAATGAAAATGGCTTTTCTACATATCCGTCTACTAAATTAGTAAATGCATCAATTTTATATTCTTCATCACTAAATGCAGTCAAGATTAGAATTGGTAAATTGCTTTTCTTTCTAATTTCTTTCAACACTTCTAAACCATTTATAAAAGGTATCTGAATGTCTAAGATAACCAAATTTATATCGCTATTAAATTTTGACAAGGCTTCTCTTCCATCTTTAGCTTGAATAACAGTATATCCAAATTCTGAAAGATATTCACTTATTCCCTCTCTTATCATATTATCATCTTCAACAGTTAATATTTTCATATATACCTCCACTTAAGCCTATACACTAGATATTATACAGCATATTATGGCTCTATAATATCTAGTGTTGGTGACGCCTTCTGTTGCCAATACTTTTTCTTTTTTTTAATAAATGCAAACAGACACCTTGAAATCCTTTAGAATAAAGGGTTCTATAATATTTTGTGTTGTTGGAAAATCGAAGGCGATTTTCCAACAACACTTTTTCTTCGTTTCAACTCAAAAAGAGACTCACTTTTGGTAAAATTTAGTCGACCAAAACATCACCCTACCAAAGGAGTCGCTCTATGGATAATCATACTAGAAAATTACTCGGATTAACAGATAAACATTTATTTTTTGATGAAGAATGGCTGATTGAAAAAGAATATAAAGGCGTTCAAGCGCAGTTTATTAAAGGGAGATTGGATGACTCACCTTCCCATTGTGAACACTGTGGATCGATTCGTATTATCCGCAACGGTTCCTATACGACACGCACTCAGATGTTGAAAGTCAAAGAAAAGTTGACTATTTTAGAATTAAAACGTACCCGTTTTCTCTGCCATGATTGTGGACGGACCTTTTCTGCGAAAACGGACTTAGTTGATGAACATCATCAACTAACAAAGGAACTGAAGCAGGCGATTCTCATGGAACTGCACGAAAATCAATCACGTAAACTAATCGCTAAGAAGTACTTCGTCTCGGATGGGACGGTGATACGGATCTTGCGTGAAGCAACAAAGCATTACCAGCCACGTATGAACTTCCTTCCGACGGTGTTGTGTATGGATGAGTTCAAATCAATGAAGTCTGTTTCTGGTTCCATGAGTTTTATTTGTGTTGATGGGACAACCAATCAGCTATTTACGATCCTTGAAGATCGCAGACTTTACAAACTAACTCAATACTTCCTGCGCTTTCCTAGAAAAGCCCGTTTAAAGGTCAAATACCTAGTGATGGACATGAATGCCAGCTATTGTCAGCTGCTTAAAACGGTCTTTCCAAATGCGGAGATCGTAACTGATCGCTTTCATATTGTCTAACATATCAATCGCAGCTTCAATCAATTGCGTATCCAGATCATGAATCGTTTTCGAGCCTCGCACTCTGAAAATCAGAAGACGTACCGTCGGCTCAAGCGATATTGGAAACTCTTACTCAAAGATTCCACGACATTGGAGCCGCTCAAACGGCATTATCATCGACTGTTTAAACGACCAATTAGTCAAACAGAAATCGTCGATGAACTGTTAAGCTACAACGAAGAATTGCGAACTGCGTATCATTTTTGTCAATTATTACGCTATTATTTCGTTAAACGAGATACGGAAGGCTTTCAAGAAACCCTTAAAACAATTTCATCTACGTTACCTCAGTCGTTTAAAAAGAAATTCACGATCTTCCATCGCTACCAATCGGGCATTTCAAATGCCTTTAAAGTGTCCCACTCAAACGGCGTCACGGAGGGGCTGAATAACAAGATCAAGCTGATTAAACGAATTGCGTTTGGTTATCGCAACTTTTATAACTTTCGGGCACGGATCTATTTACAACAAGGTCTGATCTTTGAAAACTAAAAAATATGCGGCGCATAGAACGCGCCGCATATCGGACTAAGTTTTATTCAAATTTGTCTTCACCAACAAGATTTGACGAAGAGCCAAAATCAATTCTACCTTAGATGTTCTTATATCACTCTATCAGTCCTATTTGACAAAGAGCCAGAAATGTTTGCCGACTATACACTAGCTTTGTTGTGCAAAATGCTGAGTATCAATTTCCACAGGGATTGCTAGAATATCTTTCAGCTGAATGTATAAGGCATCGCTAATTTTCTCTTCCCGATCGTTCAACCGATCCACTAAAATTTCTTTGCCCTCCAGCGTTTGAAAAACATACCGTTGAATGTTGCCTAAAATAAATGATTCCTTCCATAGAACCGGAATCTTAACCCCCTGAGGAACCGGTTCAAATTGAATCAGCTCCGGTCTTAAATAATAAATGCAGCGATTGCCCTTAGCGGAAAACTCGTGGGTATACTGATCCAGCTCATACCATTCGAAACGATTATAGTTGCCGATAAATTCCGCAACAAATCGGCTCTGAGGATTCTGATACAATTCCTTCGAGGTGGAAACCTGAGCCACCCGCCCAGCTTCCATCACAAAAATCCGATCACTGATTCGCATCGCCTCTTCTTGGTCATGAGTCACAAAAATCATCGTCATCCCTAGCGATTGCTGGATAGCGCGCAAATCCCGCTGCAGCTGTTTTCTAATTCGGGCATCCAAAGCACTTAATGGCTCATCCAGCAGCAGGACTTTCGGTTCAGTGACCAATGAGCGAGCCAGTGCCACCCGTTGTCGTTGACCGCCAGAAAGAAACTGGACATTTTTATCTGCCTGCTCCGTCATATCCACCAATGACAGCATCTCAAAAACCTTTTCCTGAATCGCCTCAGGACTCAGCTTCTTTACCTTCAAACCAAAGGCTACATTTTCAAAAACAGTCATAGTTGGAAACAATGCATACTGTTGAAAAACAAAGCCGATATTGCGATCCTTCGTAGGCTTATCGGCAATATTCTCATTGTCCAGCACAATCTCACCGCTCTTTGGTTGTTCCAATCCCGTGATACAGCGCAGCAACGTAGACTTTCCGCACCCGCTGGGACCTAGTAAAGTAACCAGCTCACCCTTTTCAATCTGAATTTCATCAATAGCTAAAATCTGTTTTTCATCAAAAAACAGATTGAGATCATGTATTTCTAAAAACATTTTCCGTCACAACTCCTTTAAGGGCTTCATTTTTCGACTGCTTCTCTTCCCTCGTCTGCTTAAGGGACAGCTGTTGCTTTTGTCGATTAGTCAGCATAAAGGTAGTTAAAGCAATTCCCACCATAAACAGCAAATACAAAACCATCACAGCGCTAGCCAAATGGCCGTTTTCGTTCATCCGCCGCAGCATATAGATGCGTACCGTCTGAAATCGACCGCCAATCAACAGGTTCGTCAGCATGTACTCCCCAAAAACCGAAGAAAAAATCATCAGAGAAACCAGGGTCGCACCGATACGGATGTTGGGAAACAGCACCTGGATAATAATCGTAGACATCGGGGCGCCCAAGGTTTCTGCTGCATCCACTAATTCCTTCAGATTAATTAAGCGCATCTGGTTGTTAAGACTAAGATAGACAATCGGCAACGCCGTAATAAACAATGCACCTACCAACACTACAAACATTGAGATACCAGTTTTAGCATACGTTCGAAGCAAAGCCGTTACCAAAATCACTCCCGGTAAAGCATACGGCAGCAGGAGCAGCTTTTCCAGCCAACGATTCAAACGAGGGAAATACAAATGAATCCAAATAATGGTTGGAATCATCAACAACAGAATCGTCACCAAGACCACACCTGCTAATAAAAGTGAGCGACCCACCGCAGCAATAAATTCCCTGTCCGTCAGCAGCTGTTGGAACCATTGCAAGGTAAAATCACTAGGTAAAAGCGATTTTGACCATTTTGTGGAGCTGGCATACAAAATCGTTCCAATAATCGGCAGCAAGTAATACAGGACAAAGCAGAACAAAATCGGTTTTACTAACTTTTTCACGTCTGCACCACCTTGCCTTTCTTTTGAATAATCAACATTGCCGTTACCAGCAGGACACCTAAAGCGACTGCCAACGCACTGCCTAAATTAGGCTTGGCGAACACATCTCCCGACACTAAAGCCGCAATTCGAATCGTTAAAAGATTTACATTACTGCTGGTCAGGGCATACGCTGTTTCATAGGTCCCCATGCCATTAGCAAATAAGATGACAAAGGTGCTGGCAATCGATGGTCGCAAAAAAGGCAAAGCCACCTTGAACCAAGCATACGCTGATGAAGCGCCCAGCAATTGTGCGGACTCCAGCCATTCCTTTTTCACTTCCTTCATGCTGGGATACAAAAACAAGACCCCTAACGGAATTTGGAAATAGGTATACGTGATGGTCAATCCCCACCAAGAATACAAATTGAAGTCCGCTAGAAATGGCAAAATCATTTTCAGCACACCTACATTCCCCAACAAAATAATAAAAGAGAATGCCAGCGGAATCCCAGCAAAATTAGCTGCCAAATTGGAAACAAAGGTGATTTTCTCCTGCAATTTAGTCGATAGATTCATTAAGCATAAACATAAAATAAACGTCCCGATTAACCCAATCACACTGGAGCTGACAGCAATCAGTACGCTGTTAACAAAGGCCTGTGTGTAATATTTGTTGCTGAAAATATCACTGTAATTGGCCAATGTCCACTGGTTAGTTAAATCACTGTGCAAGCTGCACAGAACCATAAAAAGCAGCGGCAGCAGTAAAAATGCACAGAAGATAAAGGAGGCAGGAACCAGAACCAAGCGTTTTTTCATCTCTTTCATCCCCTCATCAATTCTTGAATGTCCTGCATTTTCTCTGACGGTGCAATTCCTAATAACCAGCAAAACAATGGAGCCGCCAGCAGCTGTGGTACAGTTTGTTCCTTCAGCTTTTGGCGTTTATTTGAAATCAAATAAAAAGGAACTTCACGATGTGCAGCCAAGCTGCCGCCATGCAGTCCGTGCGCATCCATCCCGTGATCCGCAGTCACCACGACTTGATAACCTTTTTGCAGCCATTCAGGAAGGTAAACAGCCAATAATCTGTCCGCCTGATTAACCGCTGCTACATATTCATGAGAATCGGCGGTAAATTTGTGACCGACATCATCAATATTCATCGAATGTACGACCAAAAAGTCTGGCTGATACTGATTCACTAAATAATGGGCATCCGCAAATAAATGCGAATCAGGGTAAGTGTCCTCACTATAAAAGATGCCATGCTGAATCAGTCGCTCCTCCTGATGCTGGATGCGATCAACCAAACGATTATAGGGGGCTTGATTGTACAACTCGCTGTACCAGTGGTAAGCGGCGGCTCCTGTTTTTCCGCCAGCTTCCTTAACTAATTCAAACAGCGACCACTCTTTGGATCGCTGAGCATGGTAATTACTATAGATGCCATTTTCATAGGCTGGAACGCCGGTCATCAGTACTTCGTATAACGGACGTGAATTGCTGGGCAGCTCACTTTTTACCTTCAATAAGCTTGCTTGCTGGTGCTCAACTAAATGATTCATGAACCCAAGCTGGGCGACGGCTGTGTCGTAGCGACAGCCGTCTAGTATAACTACAATCAGTTTGTCAAGTCTACTTTGCATAGGTCAGTACCTCCGCCTGCCAAAGCTCTGGAAGCTCTACAGAGGTCTTGTTCCAAGCTTCATTGTCTTCAACTGGCACCGCCGCTTCATAAGCATCCTCCGGCAGTAATTTTTCAGCTACTTCTTTAGGCAGCTCTACCTTGCGAATAGGTCGCGCATAGCCCTTTGCCAAATTGATTTGCCCTTCATCAGATAAAATATATTCCCGTGCTAGCTTTGCCGCATTGGGATGAGGGGCATTTTTATTGATTAAGGTTGTATACCCGCTAATGATGGAGCCGTCTGTTGGCACAGTTACCTCAAAACGCTCGGAGTCAATTTGGTCACGATAATTTAGTCCATTGAAGTCCCAAACAACTGCCACATCGATTTCACCTTTTTCAAGATTTGCTACGCTGGCATCAACGGTGGACAAACGGCCTTTTTCTGCCATTTTTTTGTAGTAATTCAGACCTGGCTGAATATCCTTTTCGTCACCTCCGTTGGCAATCGCCGCAGCCAATACAGCAAATTGTGCTTGGTTGGCAACCGTCACATCCCCCACGCTAACTTGATAGTCACCCTCTTGTAGCTCCTTCCAGCTAGTCGGTGCTTGCTTCACATTCTCTTTATCGGTGATAAAGGAAATGGTTCCCGTATAGCTTAACAACCAATCCCCATCATCATCCTTTGCCCAATCCGGAATTTCCTCCCAATAGCTGGTCTTATAAGGCAAGGTTAACTCTTTGCTTTCAGCCAACGGACCGAAGCTGATACCGACATCACCAATATCGGCGGTTCCATTTTTTCCTTCTGATTCAAACTTGGCCAATTCTTCTGCACTGGACATATCCGTATCCACGTGACTTAAGCCGTATTCTTTTTCAAGGTCGTTCCAAGTGCCTACCCAATTTGCCCAAGTATCCGGCATTCCCAAGCTGGCAATCTCTCCTTCTTCCTTGGCTTTTTCTATAATCGTATCTAAAGAGTCGTCTGCCGCAGCCGATTGCTTCGTTGCTTCACCTGAGCCGCAGCCTGTCAGCAGGATACTTACTGTTGTTGCACAAAATAAACCGATAGTCATGTTACGAATTTTTTTCATTCATTCTTATCCCCTTTCGATAATTCCATTCTAACAAAGCTTTGTAATGAGAGAATCAATTTCTTGAAAAGGTTTCATGAACAATGTAAAGGTTGTGTATGGTTTGTAAATTTCGACGAATTCCCATTAACCTTCTAAAGCTTTTGCGGTATGGTAGTAGAAAAAAGGAGGCTCCCTATGCAGTATTATGATCAGCATCTCCACACGTATTTTTCCTTTGATTCAGAGGAAAAATTTGAAAACTATTTAGCCTATCAGCCGGAGTTTTTCGTTTCTACGGATCACTTTGATTTAAACAATCCATCTACCGGAAAAGATGACATTCCGGATTATCCAGCCTATATAAACAAACTGGACTCTTTAAAAGAAACCTATTCCACCAAATTTCTGCGAGGTATCGAGATTGGCGTTGTTCCAGGACAAGAAGAGCGGATCGTGGATTACCTCGCTCAGCATCCTTATGATTTAAAGCTGGTAAGTATTCATCAAAATGGCCGCTTTGATTATATGGACGATGTGGTTTTAACCAAAGATCCCATTCAAACTACCAAGGAATATTTTGATCAGATGTTGCAGGTCTTGACGGATTTTCCAGAAGGAGATATTTTGACTCACTTTGATTATGGATTACGCCGCTTCACCTTCACAGCGGAAGAATTCGCGGAGCATTTTGAGGCTCAGCTGCTAACGATTTTCAAAAAGGTTGTTGAACGAGAATTGGCGATGGAGTTAAATGCCAAGAGCTTCTTGAAATACGGCAACGAAGACCTTTACCGTTATGCCGTTCCTTTGTATCAAAGTGTCGGCGGAAAGCTCTTTACCTTAGGCTCGGATGCTCATGTTGCCGAAGATTATCAGCTGGGCTTTAAAAAAATGAGTCAGCTGTTGGCAGACTGTCAGGTAGAAAAGTTGCTAGTCATTCAAGGAAAAGAACGCTGCCTGACGCCGCTGCCGATTTTGTGATTCCTATATAATAGAAGAAAGTGGTGAAAAAATGAGCAACCTGCGGGACTACAATCAAGAGGCACCCATCCATCATTTAATTGCGCGACATTGGGATGCATTGGAAATTGAGGCGGTTTGCCGATCCTTGTTAGCAGCCGTTCCAAAACAACAACTGGAAAATTTTTTGGTGGCTGACAGCTTGCAGCGGGAAAAAGTTCAGGCTTATTTTGCAGCCTTTAAAGATCAACCTTTGGAATATTTGCATGCGCAGTTTCATCTTTTTTATCAAGTAGCCGCCCCAGATGACTACAACGATTTACGAGGACAGCTGCAATTGACCTTTCAAGCGGATGAAACCGCCTATACCGTTTTATTGGGAATGGCTCGCCTTGGTGATCAGGCGAAGGTCGAGTGGCGGATTTTCGATATTTGATGGCAGGATCAAGGCGTTTCAGTTGCAAACCTTCCTCTCTTTCAATTAGAAAAACCGCAGCAGGAAGAAGTTTGTGTGCTGGTCACCGATGCTGGTGAAATTCGTCTCCGCTTATTTCCTGACCAAGCTCCCCTAGCTGTAGCCAACTGGCGCTCCCTAGCTGAGCAAGGCGTTTATGACAACACACCTTTCGGCTCGTGTCATTAAGGAATTTGTTATTCAAGGTGGCGCTTTGGATGGTTCTGGTGATGAAGCTGTTTCCAGCTATGAGGGCTTTTTCGCTGATGAAGTGCATCGCGGACTTTATCATTTTAATGGCGCCTTGGCCTTAGGGGACCACGGCCCCCACACCAACGGCAACCAGTTTTTTTATTGTGCAAAACACAAAGGCGCAGGCTGACCTGCTGCCGAGGCTCTTGCTTCCTCAGAATGTAAAGCAAGCATACTTGGAGCTTGGAGGACTACCGGAGCTGGATGGTCGTTATACTGTTTTTGGACAGGTATACCAAGGGTTAGAAATCGTAGCAGCGATCGCAGCTCAGCCGACAAACAGTGAAGTTGTACCGATTGAGCCAGTGTTCATTCGACAAATTAACTTCGAAAAAACATCGTAAAAAGACACTCACTGACTTCAGCAAAAGCTCTATTCTTGAGCTGGCTGCAGCTAGTGAGTGTCTTTCATTTATCCATAAGATAAAGCTTGGATTCAATAAATAAATGTTTTGGTTAAAGCTGTGACCGGCAAATGAGGAACCGTGCGAGCCAGTTGATCTACCAATGCAAACATTTCTTTAGGTGAAGGCGCTGGCGTGTCTGCCAACGGATACTCCAGTCCCAATGCTTGGTAACCGTGCATACCATAGCGGTGGTACGGTAGTAATTCTAACGGTACGAACCGATCAAGATCTGCCACAAAACAAGCAATCGTCAGCAGCTCGGTCAGGTTCATATTGATACCTGGAACCACAGGAACTCGAATTCGCACTTCGCAGTTAGGATACTCAATTAAAAAGCGACGAATATTCTTCAAAATTTGTTGGTTATCTAAGCCGGTCCATTGTTTGTGGAGCTTGCTGGTAAACATTTTTACATCCACAAACAATGTATCCACATAGGGAGCTACCTTTTGGATTTCATTATAAGCACCACAAAAGCTGGTTTCCAGTACGGTATTGATTCCAATGTATTTCGATTTTTGCAAAATTTCTTTAGCAAAATCCGCCTGAACCAGTGCCTCGCCTCCGCTAATGGTCACTCCGCCATCCGAGTGAAAGTAAAAAACAGCATCCTTCTCAATCTCATCCATTACCTCTTCAGCGGTCATGGTCTGGCCAAATCCTTTTTCAATCTGCTTGCTTTGTGATTCGGGAATCGAACACCAGGCACAGCGTAATGGGCAGCCCTTTAAATAAACAACGGTCCGTAAACCAGCACCATCATGTAGAGAACCCTGTTCTATTCTTAATACTGTTCCTTCCATATAGATTTTTGAATTACACACTAGTTTAAACTAAAACACACAAGGAAAAATTTACCATTTAATCATAAAATTAGCTCATATGAATATACTAGAATGTAAAATAGACTGGTCAAAATCTGGTCAAAAAAGAGGACTAATACAGGTAGTCCTCTTTTTTGTTATTTTAATATTCTAAATCATTTTTTATTGGTTTATTCCCTTATTCTATGTAGACTCAAATCACTATATCACTAGATATCAAACGGCGTCATACGGAATCAAAAACATCAAATTTGACCTGTTAAATGGTCATTGAATAACATTTAAAATCAATAAAACGGAGTCAGACACGGAGTCAAAAATGCTGAGAGTAAAAAATATATACAGCCTTGTAGGTAAAGTACCACAGGGCTGTATATTTTTTATTTCAGATTACCTTAAATGATTCCATTTACTTTTTATCTCATTTTTTCCTACTAGTTAGTATCAAATACTCTCCTATTTTCTCAATAAACTATTTTTGGTTACATGGTATCTGAAACAGCTAAAACCTTGTCATTACAGCAAAAAATCACGTTATCTCCGTTTCATTTCAGATACATTTCACTTAAGCGGATTCCAAAAAAACAAAAGAAAAAGGAACCCCTAGTTAGCCTATGCTTTTTATTGGTTCCTCTCAAAACACGGTCATATAACAACGGGGTGGGGTAAATGAATGAAAAAGGTGGAAGAATCATTATTCAATAACTTTTTTAAATACTTCGTTGTAATCAGTTACCTGTCCATTCTTAAATACCACAGAATAATCTTTTTTCCCATTTTCAAGTAACCTAAGTGGAATATCTTTACCAACTTGCTCTGTCACTGCATTACTGATACCTGTTAGATTAGGTAATAAATCTGATAAAGATTGAGCATCTGTAGAAATCTCTGTATCAGTATTTATCGTGATTCCTTTATCTTCATTTACAAGTTTCCAAGTAGGTGGTATAGTTGTGTATGTTTCTACAAATGAATTAAGTTTTTTCATTAAGTGGCTTCTCTTTTATATTTCCATCTAAAAACTCTCTATATATGGCTTGAGCCATACTAAAACAAAGCTGACCTTGTTCCAATAATTTTACATCGTTAGTTAGTAAAGCTGTGTTCACTTTATCTATCGCTTCAAGAAGAGTATCTTTGGTGTCCCTAACAGCTTTTGGTATGCCTTCTGGAATTTCCCTACTTGATACCTCGTCCATTTTATCTTCCATAAAACCCTTAAAATCATATCTTTCTCCCAAATCCATAAAATTTTTTGATAAAATTTTCATTTCTGAGTCTATTTCTTCAATAACATGTAACATATCTGATACATATTGTTTTGTCTGATTCGTTTTTAATCTATATGTGGTAAATGTCTCAATTCCTCCAATTATCAATAAAATTGCCAAACAAATCCATAATAATTTTTTCTTTTTCATTTCTCCTCCTACGTACTGTTGTTATAACAGTGACTAATGTAAAGATTTTCCCAATAATCATTAGACTATTATTTACAGGGAATCAAAAAAACTCCTTAGTAAGCTTACACCTTTAGGAGTTCCTGTTTGGACGGTATGCATAATACATTTAAATCAATTTAACATTAACACCTCAGTATATGGTATCTCTACGTATACACAGTCTTTCTTTGGATAGTATTCAATATTTATATTGATAGCACTTCCATTGTCTAATATAGCTTTAGCTCGATATGTGTTATCTTCATTTTCATGAGTGATAGTTACATCATCACATGACCGATTTAAGCTATACTGTTCTTGTAAAATCCGTGTTACCAATGGTTTAGATGACTTCTCTAAATTAGATGAGCCCGTCATCCTTGAAAAAATGACACCTATAATAATAGCTAATACAACAATACCTATAATGACAAACTTCTTATTCATATTTACTTTATTCAACTATTTAATGTCTGCCGATCATTTCTAAAACCT
>NZ_JXLA01000062.1 GCF_001886185.1 Enterococcus raffinosus
TTCTGTCTAGTTAATTGTAGCCTATCCATCTGGTTCAAAGGAAGCTTCCCGGTCTCTAGGAACATCAATAGCTACTTCACCAAAACTGGTTTTAAGCGTTTTAGTTCCATAGCCATTTCGACGGTTATCGTGTTCCTTAGGCTCTTTAGAATGGGCATCATAACCTAAATGATTATTCAATTCTCCTTGAAGCATTTTTTCAAAAAGGGGCCCAAACACATCTTTCAAAGCATCTTGCATGTCATCGACAGATTCAGGTTGATAGGCATTCAGAATGGATTCAGCTAACTTTTCGGCATCAGGATTTCTTTTCTTTCTAGCCATCGTGTAATCACCTCTTGATCTTATTGTAGAAAAAGAAAAACCGCGAAGCAACCACCTGCCTAGGATTAATGGTTACTTACACGGTTTACATTACACTCTCATCATTAAAAAAGTATCTTTCGATATTACTAAAAAATGAAATTATCTATTTGAAATTTAAATCTGATAATATATTGAGTGTTCCAATGAGGGCTTTGATCCTATTATCCATATCTTTTTCAGTTTTAATATTGATACACATTATAAGAAAAAGAAACTTTTGGTTAATTTATTTCATCCCAGTGCAAAATATAAAAAAGTAAAATAGACCATAGGCAATAGATTAACAATTAATATAATACAAGCAAATATTCTATTCATTGTATTTCTGCTTTCAAAAAGTTCTAATATTGAAAGTATAATTCCACAAATGCCTATAATAAGTATGGGAATAAGATTAGAAAATAACACCCCGAGCCAATCTGTGAAAATTACTATATTTACTAATATCCCTATTAACATACCTATCATATTTATTAAATCAATTTTTTTCATTAGATATTTCTCCTTTATTAAATCTGAAGTACTTATATTAAAATAATTCTAAACTATTTACCTCAAAAAGTGCAATAAATTATTTCTGAACAATAAAATGATAGTCAAAACAAAAAAATATTGTTAATCGTTCAGAGCCATCCACCATTTTTACAATTAATGTATTCATATAAACTATTTACGATACTATAATAAAAGCATTATAGTTATTTATAAATAATTAAAGCAACTAATAATTCATTCAAATCGCCTTTGTTCGCTAGAGTCTTTAGAATTTCTGTAGTAAAATCGTTCATATGGAAGTCCTCTTTTCTGTGAATGTGTTGTGGTAACTCTATTCTACAGAAGGGACTTCCTTTTTTCTATTTACACAAAATATTTTACACTCTCGTAACGAAACATAATATTAATACTATAGTTTTCTATATTTATACTTCGAAAAGAATTATAATACTAATAAAAACTCAAAATCAACACATTTTTGCCAAAGAATTTATATATATTATGGTACTTAGATTGAACACAATAATCACTAAAATTAAATAATCCATCTATGGAAAAATCATTTATTTAAAGTGGGGTTCTTAATACATTGTTTTTATCGGCATTTTTTAAATCAATAAAAATGATAATTCGAAACAAATCTAAAGAACATGTGATCTTTTTATTTTCTATTTTTTCTTTTAAACGCCACTTAAAAGCAAAAACATGATTGGTTGGATTGGAAAAAATTATATCAATTCTAATTATTCTAAAAAACTAATTTTTAGATACATTTATAAATGATTTATAAATTTAAAAATAAAGAAGTAAATATCTACTCTTGAAAAAAAATTCTTTTTAACCTCTCTAGAAGAGCTAATCACTTGATAGTACTTTAAAAGTTTTTTTTAAAGTATCAGTAACAGCTCACACCCTTATCTCTTTTTAATCATTTAATAAATAGCTCATAAAACTGGAAATACTAATTTGGGGTGATACTATCACCAACAGTTACTTACTCTTAATTTTCCATAAATCACTTTTCATCGATACTCCGGGGTAAAGACTATGGGATACTTACAATTCCATCTTGTATGTGCTAAACTTTTATCGTCGTTAGACATAAAAAACTGAATCAGAATGAACTTACTCTGACTCAGATCTGATTTTATCCCAAACAAAGTAGTATGTTTGTTACCATCCGAATATTTGATTTTTTTGAAATAAATAAAGACGCAAAGTTTTGCCTGTATCTGAGTATATTTTGACTCAGTATATCCTATGTTGATTTTTTATTGCATCTTCACTTTTAGTTTATTTTTTACTTTTTAAAGTTGAAACGATATTTGAAATTCCTATTTGAATTAACTGTCCGTTTTTGACAAACCCCTCTTCTCTACCTTTTAAATATCCTACTAATTTATGTTTCATTTCATAAATAATAGATTCGTATTTTTTATCATAATATAGGTTTTTCATCTCATTTGGATCATTTATCATATCAAATAATTGATACGTATTTTTTACGGGAAACCATATAAATTTCCATTTCTCCGTTAATATATATTGACTAGAATCCAGCCCTAAACTATGTTCTCCATGAATTTCTCGCCGCCATCCTTCACAGTTTCCAAAGAGCAACTGTTTAACACTTTTTCCATCTGTATTTACATATTGTCCTAATACTAAATCAACTAATGAAGGAAATATATCCTGTATTTTTACAAGCTCTTTAATTCCATGTTTTTTTGCTGAGATCAGATCACCAGGATCGTAAATAAACGACGGGATACGAATACTCCCTTGGTAAGGATACCCTTTTCTGAATAAGTAATGTTCTCCTAATTGATCTCCATGATCTGAAATGAACCAAATGATTGTATCTTTATCATGTCTAAATTCTTTTAAAGCCATTAAAAAGCGATTGATCTGATGATCTATATGAGAAATAAGGCCATAGTATCCAGCAAGCATTCTTCTTTGATCATCCTCTTTTAATTTTCCTCTTAAGGCACAAACATCTGGAACAACATGTTCTAATTTCTCCCAATTACCAATATGCAAATCTAGAGTGTCTGGTAATCTATCCATATACATATCAAAATAATATTTTGGTGGATTCAGAGGAGCATGAGGTTTCTCAAATGATAATTTTAAGAAAAATGGTACTGTAGGATCTTTCCGCCTTAAAAAGTTTATTCCTTCTGAAACCACCCAATTTGTTGGATGAAATTTTTCAGGATACATCCATGGTCGTGCTTCCCATGAATTACAATTTAACCCATCATCAATCAAATCTGCATCTGAGCCCAATGATTCTTTTAGAAACATTAAGTAATCACTAGAATATTCAAACTGCTCTCCATAAGATTTGTCATATTTTCGATCAACATGAAGATACCCGTCATGCAATAGTACATGATCAAATCCCAACCGTTTTCTTGAAGGATACACATGCATTTTCCCAATACACTCAGTTTGATATCCCTGTTCTTTAAAAACTTCTGGAAGAGTATTTTTAAAATTCCATGGAACCTCATCTTCATAACCCACTCTTCCCGAAGTTTCTTGATCTAATCCTGTTAATAACGCTGCTCTTGCTGGAACACAACTTGGAACAGGCGAATAACAATTCTCAAAATTATATCCTTGACTAGCCATCATATCTAATGTAGGCGTACTAATGATTTTATCTTGGCTATTCAAAGATAACGCATCTGCTCTCATCTGATCTACTACAATTAAAACAACATTGGGTTGATTCTTTTTCATATTAAAAACTCCAATCATTCAAAATATCCAAATAATCTCTCTTGATTTAAGAAATTGATATTTCCTTTTGAAAGAATATATTTTTTGTGATAACAAGAAATATAAATGGATTACCAAACTTTATAGCGTATGATTGATTAGTCACGAATACTTTATACTAAAATAAACCTTGATATCAAAATATCTTTAATTTTTTATCTATATAACTTATTATTCATTAAATCTCTAATATCTTCTTTCCACTCATTTAAAAATATAATATTTAGAAAATTAAACAGGGGACATGCCATAAATTAGTTGATCACGCCCCCACATCTATTACAAAACTGCTAAAATATTTAATGAATACATTAGTATTGACAAAACTAAAAATATCCAAATAACTTTGGTTGAATTGAGAGATTTTTTGCTTAATAACCAATATGCCAATAAAACTAAAACAACAGGTACTATAGCTGGCATAATAGGGTCTAACATTTCTGTTTGGAAAGATAGTTTCTTATCACCAATAACTAACTTGAATGGAACACCAACCTTTACAACACTAGGAACCAAGCCTCCTATTACTACTACGCCAAGTAAAGTTGCTGATTCAGTTAAATCCTTCAACAATCCACCTACACTGGATACCAGTTTTTTACCTTCTCGGAAAGCAATTGGTAACTCAAAATATCTCAAAAATAGTATAATGAGAGATACTAATAACCAAAGTAGTACACCTAATGGATTTCCTTCTAATCCCATATAAGCTGCTAGAGATCCAAAAATTGTTGGAATCACTGCCCCAAATAAAGAATCGCCTACAGCTGCAAAAGGTCCCATCATACTCGTTTTAATTGCTGCAACAGCATCTTTCGATTTGCTTCCATCTTCTACTTGCAATGCTAAATCAATTCCAATAATAAATGCACTTAAAAAAGGACTGGTATTATAGAATTGCATTTCTGATTGCAACACACTTTTTAATTCTTTTTCATCTTTGTATAACTTTTTCAAAGCTGGATATACAGCTCGAACATATGCCACATTCATCATTCGTTCGTAGTTCCAACCTAGTTGAGCTCCAAACATATATCTTAAACTAACTTTTCTCAGATCTTTGCTACTTAATTTGCTAACATTAGATTTCATCATCATCAACCTCTCCGTTAACTACTTCTATATGATTGATAGTATCTAGTTTTGATTCTAATAAACGTTTATCTTGTAATTTTTTATAGTGAATAATAGCAGCTGCCAATCCTGCAAAAGAAATACCCATCATTGGAATATTTAAATAAGCGGCTAAAATATACCCAATAATTAAAAAACCGAAAAAATTCCTAATTGGCAAATAATGTAGTAAAATGGCAATCCCAACAACTGGTAATATAGCTCCTGCCAATTTTAATCCTCCCATTAACCAATCCGGTGCATAATTTAATACTGTATTTACTACTTCATTACCAAAAATTAAACATAAACCTACTGGTATTGCACGAGATAATGCAATAGGAACTAAACTTAACCATGCTTCTAAACTAATCTTATGAAAATTTTCTTCTTCTATATGTTTATCCACACGATGTAAAAAATAAACCCCACAAAAACGAGCTAAAATATCTAATTGAACTAATAATAAGCCTACAGGAACAGAAATACCTATTGCAAATTCAATTCCTTTTCCACTAACAACACCTAATGCTGTACCAATGATTGCCCCTGTGCCAAAATCAGGAATTGATGAGCCACCAAATGTTCCTACACCTAAGACCATCAGTTGTAATGTTGCTCCTACTAATAAGCCTGTATTAATATCTCCCATTATAATTCCTGCTAGAAAACCAGAAATTGCCGGTTTACTTAATTGTAATCCTGACAGATAAGGATCTATACCTCCTAGTATAGCTAAACATATTAAAGAAAATATCTGAAAAAAAGAAATATCATTCATGATCAAACTAACTCCTTTATATTATTTTGAACTTTTCACTGCCCCAATATCTAGTATGCCATCTAACTTAATACCAAAAAAATCAGTTCCTAAATTATAACTATTTTTATCGATAACCTTCTTCCCACTATGAATAGCAGGAGATGATTGTTCCAATTTATATCCATCAAACACTGTATTCTGACTGAATCGATCATATGTCAAATAGTTAAAATTAGGTTTTACGGGACCATTTTCAGGAGAAACAAATATATTCGACTCTTGGCTATTACTGATTTCAATACACGCCTCTATATTTTCTGAATTTTTTATTTGTAAATACTGATCTTCAAAAACCAATCCATTTTCTAATAAAACTTTATCCCCTGGATTTAATTTAAGTTCATTTATTTTATTTAAACTTTTAAAAGGCTCAGATATAGATAATCCTGAATTAGTGTCACTCCCTCTTTGCGAACTAACATAGTAACAATTACCAATGGGGTTACTTTCAGCATGAGCGACTTTTGTTAACATAGATAAACTGATCAAACAGCAAGTTGCAATAAAATATATTTGGATTTTTTTATATTCATAAATTCCTCCACATTCATTCATCTTCTAAATCTATTGGATTTGCTTCCAAATATTCATTTACATGTATAATATTTTCTCTTCCTTTATTTACCAAAGAACTATCTTCTCCTAAAAATTGATTATTAACAAAGCCTATAACCATTGGCATATTCATTCCTGCATATAGTTCTATTTCTTTTCCTTCTAAAATTAATTGAGAAACAACATTGCAAGGAGTGCCTCCCATTAGATCAGCCAGAACTGTAACTTTTTTCAAACCATTAATTGTTTTTTCGAAATTTACTCGAAAATCTTTTGCTGACTCTTCAGGTAATAACCCTACAGTATAAATATCTTTTTGTACTCCCATGATCATATCAACACTTCTCTTTAACTCTTCACAAAATCGTCCATGACTAATTAAAACTAAATGCCCCGCCATCTTTTCACCTCCTCGTATATTATTATTTATTTAACAGAGACATAAAGTCATCTGCTTTGTCACTTGGAACCATTTGCGCAATTAAATGGACACCTTTTTCATTTAATTGATTGAACGTTTCTACATCTTGATCGACAACATTAATTGATTTCGTAATTGATCGAGTCTCAGAAGTTTGTGACATATTTCCAACATTAATCTCTTTTATTGGAACGCCCAATTCTACCAATTTTAATAATCGATCAGGTTTTCGTGCAATAATCAGTAAACGTTGTGAATCATATTTTCCTGCTAAAATGTTTTGCGCCGCTTTTTCAATCGGCAAAATACTTAGTTTCACCCCTGCTGGGGTAGCCAATTTCAATCCGCTTTTTTCAATATCATTTTGAGCCACTTCATCATCCACAACCATAATTCGAGAAATATTCAATTTGGTTGTCCATAAATTGGCTACCTGTCCGTGAATTAAACGTCCATCAATTCTTACTCCAATAATACTCATTGTTCATCCCTCTTTCATTTCTTTATATAATGGTGCTTTTAATAAATTGATTTCTGGTTCATAGGTACCTTCTGTCTCAAAAATAACAATTTCATTCTTACCAACTTTTAGAAAGCCGCTAGAGATGTACAGTGAAAGCGTTGGACCTACTTCCCAAAAACGACCTATATTGGTCTGATTAACAAAGACAATTCCTTTACCAAATTTCCTTAAATCAATAAAACAATCACCGATATCCTCTAAAAGAAACTCATATCGATAAAAACTTGGGTGTTGGGGCTGCCATCCTTTTGAATAATCCACAGTTTTACAATTTTCCAAAGGCAATGAATACTGTTGCCAATTTGTAATAAAATGTAAGTCTGCCATTACTCCCGTTCTAATTCCTTTTTTTTGCGTTTCCGCAAAGAGTTTATGTCCATAATTGACACGTCCCATATTTTCAATCAAAATATCCACTTGATTGATTTCTTCTGTCATACTAACTTGTATATCTTCACCTATTTCTGTTTGATATTGGGTAGCTTGTAATTCTTGATTCAAAAATAATTGGCTGCGATCTCTGCCATCAATTACCCGTAATCGTTCTTCCTCTGCATCCCTCTCTATCATTGTTCGGTAAAGTAGATAACCTGTATTTTGTCCCAACTCTTCCATTGTCTTTGGATACTTTGATTGAACCGGTTGACTAATGGTATCTAAAGTCGCGAAAAGACTTACCTTATTCGTCAAAGAAATCTTTTTCTTTTCAATCGTGGGTTTAATGACAGGATCTAGCTGCTTAATCTCTGGATAATTATCATGAATCATTTTCCGCAATGCATAATATTTTTCTGTTGGATTCCCCTGCTCATCTAATGGTGCACCATAATCATAGGAAGTAATTTGCGGTAAATCAATCACTCCTCTTGCTGAACAACCATTCATAAACCCAAAATTCGTTCCTCCATGAAACATATATAAATTAATGCTTCCTTGTTCTAATACCTCTTTTACCGCTTCAGCGAGTTCCTGTGGATCTCGTTGAATAATTGGTTCTTTCCAACGATTAAACCAACCATCCCAAAATTCCATACACATCAGTGGCCAATTTTTATCATATTCTTTAAAAAACTGCTTCATAGAGTTGAAGTTGTCTTTTGCTTTAGAACCAAAATTACCAGTAACCAAAATATCATCTTCAATCATGCTTCCCGCTCGTAAAGTAGCCCTCCACGGTCCATCTGAAGTGAAAAAAGGAACTGTCACTCCTCGCTTAATCATCAAATCTCTTATCGCACGCAAATATTCCTTTTCTTCCCCAAAAGATCCATACTCATTTTCAATTTGAATCATCAATATATTTCCCCCATTATTAAGTTGATGGGGAACAATCCTTTTCATCAAAACATCATAATAATCTGCTACATGCTCCAAATAAGCGATTTCATTCCTTCGGATATGAATCGGTTCACGGAGTAGCCATGACGGAAACCCTCCAAATTCCCATTCAGCACAAATATAAGGCGATGGCCGCACAATAGCATATAATCCTAAGTCTTGAGCGATTGTCAAAAATCTCTCTAAATCCAATATCCCTTCAAAATGAAACTCTCCTTTTTGAGGCTCATGTAAATTCCAAGGAACATATGTCTCTACTGTATTAAATCCTAGTGCTTTTAAATTGTACAAAGAATGTTCCCAATCACATGGGGGAATCCGAAAATAATGAATTGCACCAGATAGTATTTTAAATGTTTTTCCCTTTAATAAAAATTCTTCCTTTATTTCAAATGTAGTCATCTGTTACTTTTCACCTCGATATGTTAATATACTTAGTATATTAATACTTTTGTATTAAAAGTCAACAATTTTTTTTTTAAGTATGTTAATATAGATGCGAGTAATTTAAAGGGGGAGCTTATAATAAAACCGAAATATCTAGAAATCAAACAGAATCTAAAACAACAAATTGTAACCGGTCAATTTCATAATGGCGACCGATTCTATTCAGAATCAGAAATTATCAAAAAATATAATGTTAGTTCTATAACAGCAATTCGTGCGTTAAAAGAATTAGTTGCCGAGGGGTATATCGTACGTTATCAAGGAATAGGAACTTTCGTTTCACGTGCAAGAAAAGAAAAAATAGTAAAATTTTCTGATATAGAAATATTTTCATTTGACAATGATAAAACACACGTTCTTTCGATTAAACGCGAAAATAAAAAACAAATATTAGATACATTAAAATTATCAACTGATTCATATTATTATCAAATCGAACGAATTAGAGAAGCTAATGAAATACCTTATATCTATCATAAATCTTATTTGCCAGAACAATATATAAATTCTAATTATCCAGAAATTAATTATTACAATTCTATTTACAAACGTTTAAAATCAGACTACAACATTGATTTAAACGAAGAAAACTTTAGGGAAACAAACGAAATTTTATTTCCTGCTCCTAATAGTGTATGTAAACAACTAAAAATAAATGAATCTGAGCCTGTCGTTTTTCAAACCAAATTATCCTGCTTATCTGAAAATAATAAACCTATAGAATATGTTGAAAGTTATAAAAAATGGAATTTCTATAAGATTCAACTCCTATCTAATTAACTACTACTGAATTTGATTTTACTTTGTTCGTTATAGCAATTTTTCATAATTAAACTATATTAAAAAATGAGGTTCTTACTATGAAACATATTTCAGTATTGATCAAACCCGCATCTTCCCTCTGCAATCTTCGTTGCAGCTACTGCTTTTATGCCAATGTCAGTTCCTTGCGAGAAGTCCGCTCGTTTGGCAAAATGAAAGAAGAAGTGACAGAGAAAATGATCGAAAATATTTATGCAGACTTAGAAGACGGCGATCAATTAACATTAGCGTTTCAAGGTGGAGAGCCGACTCTTGCTGGTTTACAATATTTTCAACATCTGATCGCTTACGTAGGGACTAAAGAAAAAAAAGTTCAAGTCTCTTACACGCTTCAAACGAACGGGACCATGATCAATGAAAAATGGTGTGCTTTTTTGAAAGAACATGATTTTTTGGTCGGTCTCTCGATCGATGGCCATCCGCTCTACCATGATCTGCATCGGGTCGATCCGAAAGGAAGAGGAACTTTTCAGCGAGTGCTGCAAACAAAACAGCTGTTTGACTACTATGAGATCGACTACAATGTACTTTGTGTCTTGACCAATCCGTTGGCAAAAGAGGCTAAGAAAGTCTTTCGCTTTCTAAAAGAGCAACAAATTGATTTTGTCCAGTTTATTCCTTGTTTAGAAGATCTAGATGCAAAAAAAAGAAATAGTTATGCTCTCACACCAAAACGTTTTGCAGGATTTTACCACCAGCTTTTGCAGTTATGGCTGCAAGAATTAGCGGAGGGGCATTATATAAGTATCAAGCTTTTTGATGATCTTTTGAATCTATTGATCAAACGACAAGTCACTGCCTGCGGGATTTTAGGAAACTGTCAGGTACAATATGTCATTGAAGCAGATGGCAGTGTGTATCCTTGTGATTTTTATGTGCTGGATGAGTATCGCATGGGGTATATTCAAGAACAGACTTTACGTCAGTTATTTGAACAGGACATTGCAAAAACGTTTGTGTGTCAACGGTCCGAAATGCCAAAGAAATGTCTGAGTTGCCCGTTTCAAAAAATGTGTCGTGGCGGCTGCAAACGAATGAAAGATGCCATCTATGTGGATGGGGACTATTGCGGTTATCAGCAACTCTTGCAGGAATTTGTGCCGCAGATCAATCGGATTTTAGGTTTGTTACAGGGGGTAAGTGTGTGATTGGGTTCGTTTATTTTATAGTGATCGTGTTGGCAAATACGGTTGGTGCCGTTTCAGGCATGGGGGGCGGTGTTCTGATCAAACCCATTTTTGATTTTATCGGTGCCCATTCTGTTGCAGCCATCTCGTTTTATTCTACCGTAGCCGTGTTTACCATGTCGCTGGTTTCGACCGCGAGACAGTTGGCTAGTGGACGTAAAATCAATTGGCAAATCGTCCTTTGGGTTTCAGGCGGCGCCGTCTTAGGAGGCATCTTGGGCAATGTCGCTTTTGATCACCTGCTACTTTTATTTCAGAATGAAGATGAGGTACAAATGATTCAGATCTTTTTGACCGTTGTGACACTGCTGTTTGCTTTCTTTTATACCAAATATGACTGGCCCGGATTCCAACTGAAAAAAAATTTCTGGTATTGCTTCTGTGGCCTAGTCCTTGGTTTTCTAGCGAGTCTGCTGGGCATTGGCGGTGGACCGATCAATGTGTCCTTGCTGATGCTGATGTTTGCTTTACCCATCAAAGAAGCCACGGTCTATTCGATTTGTACGATTTTTTTCTCTCAATTGGCGAAAATCGTGACGATTGCTGGGACCACTGGATTTGGCCTCTATGACTTAAAGATTTTGTGGTTTGTGATTCCAGCCGCGATTGTTGGCGGTTTGTTAGGGGCAAAAGTCAGCACTGTCCTCTCACCACAAAAAGTGACGCTGGTCTTCCAGACAGTCATCTTCTTGGTGCTAATCATCAATCTTTATAACGGCTATCAATTACTATAAAAAACGAGTATTATCAACCACTTATAGAAAACGATTAATTAGTAACTTTAGAAGTACTTTCTCATTAAGAAGCGCTCTTTTTTGTGACTTTTCTGAAACTAGAATAAATACTCTCAATTGCATTAGTAATATGCATGATTTTTCTAATAGCACTGCCAATCAAATAGTTGTTCACCATGTGCAAAGTACCGTTTCCAGACATCTACTAACAAAATAGGCTCTTTGTCAATAAGGACTGATGAGTTGTGCAAAATCAAATCTGGGTCAGAATGAACCACATTCTGGCTCAGATTTTTTGTTATCTTACATTGATTAATTGATTGATCAAAAAGATTCTAATTCTCATGTTCTCGAATGATTTAAATCCGTAGGATACTCGTTTCATTGTCTTTATGTGGGTATTCTTCGCTTCAATTTTTCCATTGGAATAAGGATAGATCATTGCGTTGGTGATACCTTCTTCATAGGTCAGAAGGTTTTGAAGCTTCTCCCGAAAGCCGTCATCTAACGTTTCGGGAAGTTCTGCCAATAAGGAGAAAAATAAGTCAGGGTCTTTGTCTCGAAAGGCTTCGACTAATTCATGAAAAAAGGGATACGCCTCCTTTAGAGGCGCAGAAAACTCAAGCAATCGATCAATCATCATTGCTTCAGTGAGAAATGGGTATTTTGGTGCTCGGAAACTTTTCCATGTTTTGTACTCATAATGGTTGATGCTTGCACGATTTTTTAGCAGAAAGCGCCAGTTCTTTTTCAGTTTTTCTGCCTGACTTTTCTGTCCTGCTTTACGAAGCTCATTCATTTCACGGATACGCAACTCATTGAATGCCTGATTCATGTGTTTGACAATATGAAACCGATCAATCACTACTTTCGCATTTGGCAGAACACGTTTGGTAAGCTGAAAGTAAGCGGCGTTCATGTCTGTGACTAAGAATTCTACTTCTTCTGGATTGGTGCAGCCTAAGAAATAGCTTGTTAATCAAGGTAATTTACGCGTAGGCAAGACAGCAATTAAGTGTCCTGTTTCACCATCTGCACAAATAAAGCTCATTTTATCTTCTATGGAAGCGTGCGAACGAAATTCATCAACCATCAATACTATGGGGAGAATCTTCTTAGAAGGCTTTGGTAAATAGCTTTTAAACTCTTTCAATGTACGAATAACGGTAGTCAAAGATACCTGACAACTTTTCGCAATAAAAGACAAAGATACTTTTTCAGTCAGTAAAGAAGCAATTTTATATCGAACATGATCTGCGATTGAATGTCTGGGTCGGACAAAATAACTTTGAGCCGTCCAATAGGTACGACAGTTTTTACAGGTATAGCGTTGCTTTTTTAGGCGCATAACCAAAGGCATATGATTGTATTGTTCAAAACGGACAATCGTTTCCTTTTTTCCATTTTTCACTATAATTGCTTTCCCGTTTCCATCTACCACAGTAGAACCACAACTTCTACAAGCACGAGGAGTAGGCGAGAGAACAGCATCGACGACCAACGTCTTTTTCTTCTGAAGGGTCTCGTAAGAGACCTCTGTAATCATCAAATCTTTCTCTATTATTCTCAGCATTTTTTGATAGAATCATTCATATAGCATATCGTCCTCTCAGTTGTTTATTTTGTGGTGATTTAATCATACTAGAGAACGATATGTTTTTTAATACCTAAAGTAACACATCCACCCGTGAGAACGGG
>NZ_JXLA01000063.1 GCF_001886185.1 Enterococcus raffinosus
TCCATTTACACATAATTCTTGACGCTACCTAATTAGCAATAAATGGCATATTTTATTCCTATATAGGCTTTCTTTTCTCTCATACTATCCTATCTAAGAATTAATTATGTAATCTCAGATAAAATAATGTGTCAAATTGGTATACTCCGCAAAAAAAATGATTACAAAATCAATCAATGGATAAAATGTTTTGATAATGAAATCTTGAAGTTAGTATTTTCCTTTCAAGAATTGCAATTAATTCATTGTTAGTATTAAAAGCAGACTTCGTTGCCAGTAAAAGACATTCATCATCAGAATCAAGAAATTCTTTTTCCTTCTCGGAAATTTTTTTCACTTGATAACTTTCTTCTATAGTTTTTAGAAAGATACTTCGTTTTTTAAACAAGGTATCTAGATCTTCTGAAACAATTTCTTTTTCTGATAGGAGTGCGAAAGATTGATTCTTGAGAATAATTGTCTCAATTGCAACGGGTTCACCAGATAGCTTGTGAATCATTTTAACTCGAATGACCTTCTGATCATTTGGAATACCCATTTGTTGTTTAACAGTTAAAGGGGCATCCTCTTTAGAAAATGAGATTAGTTTTCTAGTCAGCTCTTCGGGATTAATACCTTCATAATGTTTATTAAAATCCATATCAAGAAAAGAGTTTAGAGAGCTTTTTTTCATGGCGGATACAAAAGACCCTTTTCCCTGAATTCGATAAATATATCCACGTTTTTCTAGTTCGCTCATGGCTAGGCGAACCGTGGTACGACTAACAGAATAAAGTTCGCAGATTTCCTTTTCGGTAGGGAGCTTTTCATTAGGCCCCATGTCAGTATCAATTTGATCTAAAAGATTATTCACTAATTGGAAATAGAGTGGAACTTTATTTTTTGAGTCTAACATAGTTTTCACCTCATATTTGTTATAACGTAATTATGAAGTTATATCTATCTTTTGTCAAATTATCACCAATAATCAAAAATATAGTACTTGACACTTAATTGGAAACGGTTTAAGATACATTAAGATGTTGTGTTGTTATAACAAATAATTAGGAGGTTCTCTTATGAACAAACGATTACTAGATTTTTCTGCTTCGGATTTTTTGAAAGTATCCCCACTTGAATTGAAACAAGCAATTTTAGCATCAGAAGGACGAACGATTATGGCTGAAAATGTCCCTAGTCGATTACCTTATATGGGTGATGCCGTAACAAATGCTGAATTGGAAAGAGCGGCAGGTGCGGATTTAATTCTATTTAATGCGCTGGATCTTTTTGAACCAGAAATACATGGAGTTCCCGATGACTTATCAGAAAATCCAATAACTTGGATAAAAAGAGCCACTGGCCGAGCGATTGGAGTGAATCTTGAACCGGTAGACATCGACGCACCAATGAATGAATCCAGAGCCGAGATATCAATAGGCCGGATTGTATCGCCTAAAACGCTTTTAAAAGCTAATGAATTGGGCTTTAGTTTTATTTGTTTGACGGGAAATCCTGGTACAGGAGTTTCAAATAATGCTATTTTAAATGCAATAAAATTAGCAAAGAAACATTTTGAAGGATTGATTATTGCCGGTAAAATGCATGGTGCCGGAGTCGATGAACCTGTCATGAACTTAGAAATCGCTAAAAAATTTATTGAAATAGGTGTAGATATTTTGTTAGTCCCTGCTCCTTATACAGTTCCTTACTTTATGGAACAAGATTTACGAGAAATTGTTGATTATGTAAAAGATTTTAACAAGGGTAAAACAATAGAAGATAAGGTATTGATCTTGACAGCTAATGGAACAAGCCAAGACTCTTCTGACCAAGATACAATTAAAAAGATAGGATTGACATCAAAAGCTTGTGGCGCCGATATTCAGCACATCGGAGATTCTTTTAATGGCATGTGTCTTCCGGAAAATATTTTTGCTTTAGGACAAGCAATTCGAGGATATCGTCATCAAATTATTATGTTAGGGCGCTCAAATTATCGTTAATAGAAGGAGAGATTAAAATGATTGACAAAGTTCAAGGGATAGCAGCAAAGATTAGCAATCAAAGACATTTGTTAGCTTTAAGGGATAGCATGGCTGGAGTCATGCCATTAATCATCATTGGTTCGTTCTTCATGTTGATTGCAAACTTTCCACTGGAAAGTTTTACGAATTGGTTAGCAGATATCGGTTTACAAACTTTTTTTAACAAAGCTTCTGATTCAACTTTTGGTATTATTGGCTTAGCCGTAACTTATGCTTTAGCGCACAACTTGGCAAAAACCTATGGCGTAGATTCATTATCTGCAGGCTTGTTATCACTAGGAGGCTATGTTCTATTAACACCACTATTAGAAAGTGAAGGTGGAATGGGTTTTCCAACTAAATATCTTGGTACTTCTGGTCTTTTTGTAGGTATTATTGTTGCGATTATCTCAACAGAAATCTTTAGGTGGTTTGTAGAAAAAGATATAACAATTAAAATGCCATCAACAGTACCGCCAAATGTTAGTCGGGCATTTGTCGCGATTGTTCCAGGTTTTTTCGTTATTCTTTTATGGTTCATTATTGTTGTAGTATGTCACTATGCTGGAATTGAAAACGTGCATGCTCTTATAGCCAATACGATTGCTAAGCCTTTGTCTGTATTAACTAAGACATTACCGGGTATCATTTTCGTGATTCTAATTCAATGTTTCTTTTGGATGTTTGGTATTCATGGCGCACAAGTTACTGGTCCGATTATTGAGCCATTATTGTTGCAAAATTCAGATGCAAATCGTATAGCTTATCAAGCTGGAAAAGAATTACCCAACATTATCACTTACGAATTTCTATATAATTTTGTTTTCTCTGGGGGAGCAGGATGCCTATTTGCTTTAGCTATCTTAGTTTTCCTATTCTCAAAAAGTAAAGAAAATAAAACTTTAGGCAAATTGACAATTGCTCCTGTAAGTTTCCAAGTTGCTGAACCATTATTATTTGGGTTTCCGACTATTCTAAACATAAAAATGTTAATTCCGTTTGTAGCGGCTCCAGTTGTTACTACACTAGTTACTTATTTTGCAATGAGTACAGGATTAGTCGCAAAACCTGTCGGTGCTACAATTCCATGGACAACTCCGCCAGTGATTGCCGGTTTTTTAGCATCAGGTGGACGTATTAGTGGTGCTGTAATTCAAATTATTACAATTGCAATTAATATGTTAATCTATTACCCATTCTTTCGTGCCGATGACAAAGTGAAATTGAAGATTGAGCAAGAAGCTAATCAGGAAGAAACAGCTCAACAAACAATAAAGAAGAGTAGTGATATGGAGGATATCATTTCAAAAAATTAATAAGCTTTGATAGTAATACTTGATGAATTAGATTTTTTAATAATTTAGATCTATAACTTCGTTAAAAGAAAGAGGAGAGAAAAATGGTAAAAAAAACTATTATGTTGGTCTGTTCAGCAGGCATGAGTACTAGTCTACTTGTGTCTAAGATGCAAGAGGCTGCAAAAAAACGAGAATTGGAGGCAGATATCTTTGCAGTATCAGCTTCCGAAGCTGATAGTAATTTATCTGAAAAAAGTGTTGATGTTCTTTTATTAGGGCCACAAGTACGATACATGAAATCTCAATTTGAGAAAAAATTAGCAGATAGAGGTATTCCAGTTGATGTTATTGATATGTCCGATTATGGTAGGATGAACGGTGAAAAAGTTTTAACTACAGCCGAAGAATTAATTGCGAATAAGTAGGTGGTAAAAAATGGATGACTATTCTTTACAGACTATTATGGAATTAATCATGTATGGTGGTGAGGCGAAAAGTAGTGCTATGGAAGCAATTGAAGCCGCTAAAGCTGGTTCCTTTAAATTAGCGGATGAAAAAATTAAGGCTGCTGACGAAGCTTTAATTAAAGCGCATCATTCACAAACCGGATTGCTCACAGAAGAAGCACAAGGAAACCATATTAAAGTATCTTTATTGATGGTTCATAGTCAAGATCATTTAATGACGGGGATTGCATTTACTGACTTGGCAAAAGAGATTATTAATATTTATGAACATTTACAGGAAATAGTTGACTAATGGCAGGAAATAGCTTGCATGAAGTGGTCTGACTAATTCAGGTAATTCACTTAACGGTATTACCTGAATTAATTTCTTAGATTGTTAATAAAGTTATCGTGTATATTTAATAAAACAAAAAAATCAAAAATTTTTGGAAGAGTATGGAAAAATAATTATCTATATCTAGGTGCATAGGCAAATTTGTCTATGCACCTATTTTGGTAAGTTTTCTTAATTTCTTCAAAAAAATATCAATCAAGTTGTAGCACAGGAGTTTGAGAATTGGATCAATCGAAAAAACTATAACTTTTGATGTAAAACGTTAGTTCGAATTTTTTCTCTTTTGTGTTTTTCATTATATGAAAGTTTCGTAAAAGGCGTACCTACGGAATTCTCATAAATTGAAAAAACTATCGCTCATTGAAAATTGAATAAAATATCTATCGGCACATTAGTATTCGTTTAACTATCTAATTCACGTCATGGCCATAACCAGTAGAAAGCTAGCTATAGGGATTTGATAAAACAACGAATTCTTGATAATGATGTTTCCGTAATCAAATTGGCCCGCCATCACTGGGGGGAGGCGAGATTCCTATGTGCTTGGTCAAAGCAACGGATAGATTAGAACTACAACTTTCAATTTCTGAATTTTGATTTATTTTGTAGAGTAAATACGCATTTCACATAACCATTATCCAACCCAAACTACTTTGATGAGTTACTAGAGCGTTAGTACTAAAAATTATGGATAGGATTGATGAAGGTGAAATATATAACTAAAAATCATATATTAGAAATGAAGTTCTGTTCAGTTCTAGAAGAAAAAATTGAAGGGTATACCGATAGTGAAATTAGCAGTGTCAGTCATAATAGAATCAAATTGAATCTTTTCCTCCATGGAAAACTTTATCATTAACAAGAAAACGCTAATGGAATTTGCGACTGTAGCTTTCGAATGAAACACACTGTTCACGGTGAGCACAATCAATTTTCTCAAAAAGAGATTGAAAAAATTATGGAAACAGTTATTAAGGAAATAGAAATACATTTTCGTGATTAAACTTTGTTTATAAAAATGAAATTAAATAAAAGATGGTTGATAGGCGGTGCATTTTTTGTTCATCGCTTTTTTGTATTTCATAAATTGTAATGCAGCTTAAAAAAAATTAAATAAATGGTTATTGGAACAATCAAACAGGTTTTTGATTCTGTCAATGTTGGTAATGCATCTGTTTGTTCATTTTCAAAGATGATAAAACTGAATAAAGGAGCAAGGAGGAGAGATGGATGATACTAATTCAATCGGTAAATTTTTATACTCTAAAAGATTCAAATAATTGTACTCCTATTCTCTCTGGCTTCTCTATTGTCATTTTACAACGACGCTTATTAAACAGAAGAAATACTTCCCTTACCTTCCTATTGCAGAAAAACGGTACGAGAGAATTTGCAGAATTTGATAAAGAAAGTAGTGTACTAGAAATTTATTTAAATTCGACCTTTCATTTCTGGGACCAAAGGGAACAATCAATACCATTGAGAGTGACGAAAGAGCTACAACAGATTACGCAATTACTTTTTAGTTATTATCTTCACGGAAAGTTCACTTACTCAGTAGACAAGGTGATTTACTCTCTCGTTGATCAAATCATAAAGTTAAATTCAGCTAGTTTGATTGCCAATCATTATTTCGTGTTATTGCTAAAATTTATGGAAGAAAACATTACTAGCCCGTTAAGAATTTCTGACTTTTGCAAAGTGATACATTTAAGTGAATCTAGTCTGAATCGTTTGTGCCATAAGCACGCTGGAACAACGGCTATGCGACTTTTTAGGAAAATGCAATGTTGGGAAGCGGAAAGACTATTGGCGGATACATCTCTGACTATTCAAGAAATCAGTGAGAGAATGGGATTCAAAAGTAGTAAGAGTTTTTCAACAATGTATCGAAGAAACGAAGGTATTTCACTATTAGATAAAAGAAGGGAGTTGCAAAGTGATAAACGTGGAAAAAGAAAACGACGAATATACATACCAACAAATTCAATCCGTTTTAAACGAGTTTCAAAGATTAACGAAAATTTATAATGCTCTGTTGAAACGGACGTTAGAAAATGGTTTTGATGAAAATTCAAGAGTTTCTAGAGAGGTGAAACCCATTTATGGTATAGACATACAAAATCAACAGTACTATTTCTCAAAACAAAGCAAATTCAGAGGTCATGATTATCAATCACTCGCATTAACTATTGCTGCACTATTAAAAGGAAGTGGTTGTCCCATGTCTACAAAGCAACTATATGAAGCATTGGTTGAGAGAGGTTTTACCTTGACTCGGTCAAACTTCTCAAACAATATTATGCAAAAAATTATCAAGGGTTCAAGGATAAATGTGGAAAGAGCCTATCGTGGATATTGGCAATATCGTTTAAAGTAGCGTCATTCATTTTTTGAAGCATCTTAATTAGGGTGTTTCCAGAAGTAAGTGAATTTACTTCGATAATAAAGAAACATTGACCTTTGAAAATTAAATAGTATTTGTCAGGTACGAAAACTTTCAAAAGTGAGCCAAGATATAATTAGCGCCATGACAAGTGAAAGAGCGAGAAAACTAATTGATATCAAATATAAGCTAAAATGATGCAATGACTTTTGAAAGTATAATGATACTTCTGTGAAGCTCGGCATAAAAAGTGTTGCCATTCCAAAGTTTTGAACATTTCTTGGGAGGATTAATACTGATGAAGAGAGTTTCAAATATATATAAAGACAAAAAGAGAGGGACTTGGTATTTTAGTGTTACTTTAGGATATGATCGTTTTGGGAAAAGAATTCAACCGACAAGAAGAGGATTTAAAACACAACGTGAAGCGAAGGAAGCTCTGGAAGAATTGAAAAAGACATTTTCAGATTCTCAAGGAATTTATCTGCAAGGAATAACGTTTCATGATTTTTATCGAGAGTATTTTTTTCCTTGGTATAAGTTGGGAACTGTAGAAAAAACATATATGAAAACAGATCATATTTTACAACGTGCATTGGATTTTTTTGGAGAAATGCACGTTGTAAAGATTCGACCAATTCATATACAAGAATTTCAACAGTTTTTATCGAAAATCCATGTTGTAAAAAAAGGCATTGAGCAACCATTATCACCAAATTATATTAAACAGATATTCAATAAGTTGAGAGTAGTTTTTAAAAGGGTAATTGTACTTGAAATTATTGAAGAAAATCCTGTAGATACTATAGGTAAAATAAAAACTCAGCGTCCTCAAGTAGAATTTTGGACAGTTGATGAATTTAAGAAAGTATATAATAGTGTTTATCACGGGGATTTTTATGAAGAATTTTATAAACGTTTGATGCGTTTTATTTTTGTTACAGGTGTAAGGAGTGAGGAGCTTTTAGCGTTACAATGGAAAGACTTTGACTTAATAAATGGTAGATGTAGCGTAAATAAGTCAATTTACATCCGTACAAGACAAGATTACGAATTTGCTGAAACAAAAAATACATCAAGTATTCGAATAATTTCGTTAGACAGACAAACCGTTGAAGATTTAAAAACATGGAAAAAAACTCAACAATCAATTGGGAAAAATATAGAATTGGTTTTTTCTTTTGATGGATTACCGCCATCTCCAAGAACTATTTTAAGTAGGATAAAAAAACTAGCTGAAATTGCAGGAGTAAAACCAATTCATATGCATGGATTAAGACACTCGCACGTTGCCTTTTTAATTGAACATAATAAAAATATCTATGCAATATCTAAGCGTCTAGGTCATGCCTCTATTAAAACTACTTTGGACAAATATGGACACTTATATCCAGAAACAAATCAAGCACTCGCAAATGAAATTACGAGGTTTGATATTTAACTTTCCACCTTTTTTGCTGTCACGCTGCTGTCACAGCCTATTTTTATTTTTTTATGTTGATATACCTGGGGTTATAAGCTAGCTGTCGGTATCGAAAATGGATGAGGATGAACCTAAGAAGAAATAGCTTTTTTGAACTACGATTAAAGTTATGAGGCGTTGGATCAGTGATCCTTCGCCTTTTTATATGTTCATATAGTTGGAACGGGCAAGTAGATGAGTCTAATTCTTGATTGAAAAAGAAGAAGCTCCAACTTGAAAATTTAGCTATATTTAATTAATTACATAAAAATAAGAAAAGCATCACAGGATATACCAAGTAAAAATGTCTTAGCGGATTAATCGAATAATTATCTATTTCTTCAAAAGCTTGAATTTACTAACTACTGGCAATAAAAATTTCATAGCTTACTGAAAAAAATGACCATCATTTTAATAATTGCAATGATACGATTGGAGCACTATTAAAAAGAAGGTGATGGTCATTAATAAAGTCGTATATCTATTCAAAATTTCTTTCGGATTAGCAATTATCTCTTTAGCCTTGAATTTCTTTTTATTACCGCATAATATCGCTTCCGCAGGGGTTGGAGCGATTGGTCATTAGATGGTCTGTCAGTAGCATTTATACAGTTTGGTTCATTAATCTGTTCATGCTCGTATTGACCTATATTATGTTGGACAGACAATTTTTTTCTAAGCCTTCCAATTTCTTGAGGCGGTGAGAGATTCTTTTTATTTTATTATGAAGTTCTCGATATTCAGGAGTTATTCTTTCTGGACTTTCTTGGTCAAATTTCTTTTTGAGTTGTAAAACAAATTTATCCAATTCATGAAGATAAATGTTTGCCAAAAGAGGAGATAAAATTCCACCTTGAGGTGTTCCACTATACGTTTTATGATATTGCCAATTTTCTAGATAACCTGCCTTTAGGAATTTATAAATCAGCTTACTCATTTTCATATCTTTGATTTTGAGATTGATTAATCCTATTAGTGTGCCATGGTCTATATTATCGAAACATCCTTTTATATCTCCCTCCACAAACCATCTTGCACCACCAAACTCTCTTTTGATTGTTTTCAAAGCGGTATGGTAGCTTCGTTGAGGTCTAAAACCATGGGAGACATCTTCGAATACCGGTTCATAGATAGATTCAAGAATTAGTCTCACTGCTTCTTGAATCAATTTATCTGTGAATGTTGGAATCCCTAAAGGTCTCTGTTTTTTGGAATTCTTTTTTTCAATATACATTCTTCGTACAGGTTGAGGATGATAGGTTTCTTCTTTTAGATAGAGATTGAATAATTTTTTTGATTTTTTCTTCACTAAAACCATCTGCTGTATCATCTAGCACTCCTTTTGTGGCAGCTCCTTTATTGGCGTATAAATTTTGATAAGCCACGTAATAAATATCTGGACGTAAAAGATAACGATAAAGTCTTGTAAAAACTTCGTCTTTATTTTTTTGTGAATTTTTACTGATTCTTTCTAAAATTGCCATTGTTGGTTTCATTTTGAGGTTTTCCTCCCTAATCAATTTTAAATTTTAGTACACAATAACTGTGCCCCTTCGCCATGTAAAGGTCGTTATCCTTCTCAGACTACTACGAGCACTCCGTACCCTTGTAAGATATTCAAGCTCTACTAGCTATAGCCTTTTGCCTCCTTTCTTTTGGCGTTCTTGTTTAGGGTATCCCCAGTTAATATTAAGTATAGGTTAGTTCAGATTGTCGGCATCGCTTTCGTTTCCATAGGTTCCCCTACAGATTGTACAGAATGAATGATAACAGATAAATTCACAACCATAATTTATCTGATTCTGTACTGAAGGTTTCAGACACTTTCCTTCATCGACACATAACCGAAATTAGAAACTTGCGTTCAATAAACCCAATTTATACCTCGTATCTGATTGACATTGCAGTTCAGTCGTACCAAGTTGTCTTTAGGTAACTTACCGCTTTCCAACCGTGCTATGTTCCTGTATCAGCTTTCGCCTTTCAGTTAGGTTGCTGTCTTCTGTGTTATCGTACAGAGTAGTACCTTAATCTACTTTACTTAATACCCTATCTGGGCGCACGTTGTGGATATGCCCTTTATCTATGTGGGTAGATAAGACAAATTCGTATTCGTCCTTTAATATCTTTTTACAAAGTTCAAGACCGATTTGATGTGCCGTTTCAGGACTTGCTTCTCCGGGTAAAAAGGATTGAATAAGATGTCTTGCAAGAACGGTTCCGTTTGTTCCGGCATCATTTCGTGTTCTTGAAAATTGGATATGAGCAGTTTCCTGATGGCATTTATGAGTGCTTACTAAGATTTGCTCATCTGTTTTTTCTCCATTAATAATATATGAAATGGCAAGATTAAAGGTTGATTTTATAGGATGTATTTTTGTAATAGCCATAAAATTTAATCACTCCGGAAGTTCTGTTAAGAAGCAGAGAATGTATTTGCCACAACTCTTTTGAGAAATATTCAATCTGCTTTTTCATATCATTTATATCGTCCTTATAGATTATGCCGGTGGAATTCACACGCTTTGCAATCTGATTTATGTTGCTGGTAGCATTGGAAAGGAAACCCTGTAAATCTCTAAACGGCTCTAAATCCACTTAATATATTTCTTTTTCTAAAACACACTTGCGGATGAAATGGCTCATATTTTTACATTTCGCAAGTTTTCTTTTCTCCTCAAAAAGAGCCTTTTCTTCTTCTGTTAATTTAATTTCAAGCCTTTCATTTCGTATTCTATTTGCTATAGGTAATCCTCCTTTGAATGTATTTCTGGGTCTTAGGGTACACCCTAACAAGTTAAAAATTGATAAAAAAAGAAGCAGATCCCAAAGGGCTGCTTCATCAATTTTTTCGTAAGTGTCCGTACACTTACTGTGCTTGCTCATATACTAATCGATCATATACTAATCGTGTAAGAACAACTTTAAGCATAATACTTATATTGTTATACCATAGTTTGGAAAAATAAAAAATTATATTTCATCAACGTTTCATAAAAGGTGTGTAGAATGTTATTGAAAGTAGCTATAAAATGCTATTGTGTAAAAAATAAAGGAGGAATAATTTATGAAAAAATAGTACCAAGAGGAGCATGCCTATTACTTGCATTATGTTTGAGCTTAAGCGCAGTTGGGTGTCAAAAAAGTAATGAAAACAATAAAATAAAAGAAGGACAATCCATAAGTTCTGAAGAGGAAGGCATGTCAATTAATGCAAATGGCAAAAATGAAACTTTTAAGCCATCAGATTATACATTGGAGGCAAAGAAAGAATATGTTTATGAATATTTAGGGCTTAAATTTAAACTCTCAGACAAATTTAGAAATTATATAGCTGATAAAAAGATAGCGATGTTAGATGATCAAAGTCCTATAGATAAAGAACTAAAGTATGCTATTTTGACATTTGAAAAAATGACAGAAGAACAAAAGAATGCAGTTATAGAAAAGATGGGCGATGGATATAAAAATTGGCAAAATGAGCTTGAAAGAATTGGGACTATTGGTATATTTGAAAAAAATACATCAGAAGAAAAAAATCTAAAATTATAGAATGTGATACTCATACTAAAATAGGAGTTTCAAGTGATGGAAAATACGATTGCTATTTAGTGCCTACTGAATAATTGACAAATTT
>NZ_JXLA01000064.1 GCF_001886185.1 Enterococcus raffinosus
TTTTTGTATGTCTTGTTTTTCCTCGATGGTGCAATGAACGGATCAGGCCTTTATTGCCGTGTGAGAGGGGTTCTGTATCGAAAAGATCATTGCAAATTGCACGGTAGATCGTGATAAAACTAATTGAAAAGTCCATATGTTCATGCTTCAAACGATTCGAGATTTTCTCTGGCGACCACTGAAAATCGACAAATAAATGACGAACAATTGACCAAACTCACGGATCATTTAGAATGTGATAACGTCCGCATTTTTTTCTTCGATAAGCATAATTTTTTTCCGCTTTGGAAGGTGATTAGTTTTTTTCTTGTTTCTTCTCAGTTCATGTAAAATAGTAAACGGGCTATGCTGAATGTCGTTGCCAATTATACTAATAGAAAATCCTTCTTCGTGAAGCAGAAAGATTCTTTCTCGTTAGAGTATAGTAAGATGACGATACTGGCTCATAATTATTTTCCTTCTAGGAGTGTTCTCGACAAACTTATACTAGTTGGATATCGATTATGAGTCATTTTTATGTGTTGCACTTAAAGTGTAAATTCAAGGTATAGAAAGAGGTTCCCTATGAAAAAAATACCTATTACAATCCTAACTGGCTATCTTGGTTCAGGAAAAACGATACTTCTAAATCATATTCTGTACGGTGATCACGGAAAGGAAATTGCTGTCATTGTAAATGACATAGGGGAAGTAAATGTTGATGGGGTATTAGTCGACAAGAAAGGTTTTAAAAGAACTGGAGAAAAACTTGTTTCGATGCCGAATGGATGCATTTGTTGTACATTACGCGAAGATTTGATTGTTGAACTAGATCAATTAGTGCAATTTTCTGACTTGAATCAAATTGTTATTGAAGCTTCAGGAATCAGCAAACCAATTCCAATTATTCAAGCAATTATATTAGCTAAAAACCCTTTAGACATTGATTTGACCCAACGATTAGAGATTGGTTCCATTATTATAGTAGTGGATGTAAAACGTTTTTGGGATAATTTCGAAACGGGTGAAAAGATTCAGGAAAGAAAAGCTGAAGGTAATGTAGTTGAAGAAGAACAGGATATTCGTGGCTTGTTAATTGATCAATTCGAGTGTTGTAACATATTACTTTTAAATAATAGTGACTTAGTGTCAACCAAGACGATTTACAAAATTAACGGTCTAATTGCTAAGTTACAGTCCAATGCCAAAATAATTAGGACAATTAAAGGTGAAGTAGACTTATCGAAAATTCTAAATACAAATCTTTTTAATATAGATGAGACTTCCTATTCAGTGGGATGGTTCAAAGAGTTAGAGCTTGGCTATCAAAATCATATTCCTGAAACAGAAGAATATGGTATCTCAAGTTTTATCTATCGAAATCGGTTACTCCTTGACGCACAAAAATTTGCCCATCTTACGGATAAAAATTTTCCTGGCAATATTACAAGAGCAAAAAGGTTTCTTTGGTTTGCCCAACATAGTGATTTTTCGACGATCTTTGAAACATCGGGTAGCCATAAAAGTATTGAATCATTAAATTATTGGGTAGCTAGTTTACCTAAAATTGAGTGTCAAATGATTATACAAAAAAATCCCGAATTGAAGGAAGCCTGGCATCCGTTGTTTGGTGAACGCATTAATAAACTAGTTTTTATTGGTATGAAGATGGATCAACAATGTATTAAGGAACAACTTGAGGGTTGTTTAACTGATTCTCTTAATGCAGATAATTTCCGAAAAATTTCACCATTTCCATGGAAAAAGTCTAATATGTTTAGCCAGATATCGTTAATGAAATTTTTAAGAAAAGCTGGTGTCAAGATAGGCGATGTCATAATTATTGGCATTTTGATTATTACCTCTTTTATTCCCTTATTTGTATTCTCTATAGAAAAGGAGAATGAAACAACTGAAGATGCTATCAAATATGCCATCGTTCGAATTGATGGCAAGGAAATGGATCGCTTCGATTTGGATAAGATCAATCATAAACTCGTGAATTATCATCCTGCGAAGGGACAATATAATATTGTTGAGATTAAAGATGGAAGAATTCGAGTTAAAGAAGATAATAGTCCTGATCAAATCGCGGTTAGAACTGGATGGATCTCAAAACCCGGTCAAACGAGTATTTGTTTACCCCATAAGTTAGTTATTAGTATTGAGAAAAAAGAAAGCACAGATTACTACATTTACTAATCTGGAAATAGATGAGGAGGTTTTTAATAAGAAAAAGATATTATTACCAATAATAGCAGGGGCTTTATTAAGTGTGTTAAGCGCTTGTGGACAAGAAAAAGAAGCGGTGACAACAGGCACAAGTATCTTTAACGGGACCTGCAATGGTTTAGTTAACAGTCGGTTAGATTACTTATTTTCTTTGCTTCAAATTGTCAAGGAGTCATCATAAATTTTGTATGGATTCTTTTGTTTGGGTAGTAGTCTTCTAAATAATCTTGGATTAACACCTTCATCTCTATTTTACTTTTATATTTGTTGGAGTCGATTAATTCTCATTTGATTGATCGATGAAACGCTTCAATTACTGCATTGTCAACAGGAGTCCCAGTTTGGCTCATTGAATGTGTGATGTGGTGGTCGGTCAACAGCTCTTGATAAATAAAAGACCGATGCTGGCTACCTCTATCGGAATGAATTACCGTAGGCAATTCTCCTTAATAAATTTGTAATGGACGGACGACAATCTCTTTTTTCATGTGTGAATCCCCCATATAGTAACGTAGAATACGAGTTGCTAAGTCAATATAGGTGGACAAATAGAGGCGACCGTCATTACATGGAATGTAAGTAATATCCGTCACCCAAACAGCATCAATTTGGTTCTGTTCAAATTATCGATTCAACATTTTTTTACCATTTCTTTGATTGTTTTTTCTCTACCATGAGAAGATTTGCGTCGATGAAATCCTCTTGTGCATAAATTCATTTCACGCATAAGAACAGCTACAACACGTTTATTGATTTCGATTCCTTCATCGTAAAGTTTTTGAGTGATCCCTGGAGATCCGTATCGATCTTTGTGTTCGTAGAACACTCGTCTTCCTCTTTTAGTCGTTTATTTTCCTGTTCAAGAATGTAGAAATCTGCTTTATCAGGTAATCTTTTTCCTTGTCCAGCAAAAGCATTTTTCCCGTATCGACGATATTCTGAAACCCATCGGGAAATTGTTGGACGAGAGATATTGTATTCTTCAGCAATTTTCTTGGTAGTTACTTTTTTCTCAAGGATATCCTGTGAAATCTTTAGTTTAAATTTACGATCATACGTTTTTCTCAATAGAGTTCATTCCTTCCGGTAACGTAACTGATAGTCAAGAAAAGTGTATCATAGCCCAACTTAGTATCAGGGTTCGTCAACTAAACTGTGGAAGTTGATAGATAAGAGTTTTTAACAACCAAAATTCTCTTGACTATTTTTGAAATCAGACAAATTTTGATTGGACACATAGTTGAATAAATCTACCGTCGTTACGGAAGGTAAATCGCATGCTTTTCAATTCTAGAGGAGAAGTCCTCGTTGAAGTACCATAGCCCAGTTCTGGATTCGACCTCCTGCCCACTTCGTACGTAAATAAAGTAATTTTAGGAGTGAGACTGTGACAAAAGTTATTTTTAAGCTAAAAACGAATTAAAAAACGTTGATAATTAAAATCATTCGTTTTGGATTCTATGAATCATTATAGAACGCTGTAAAATCGATACTTTATAATTATAAAGAAGATGGCTTCAAATTTATTGTTCGAAATTTGAAACTATCTTTTTACTTATGTCACAGACTCCCTTAGTTGAGTTATTCTTTAATTTCGAATTTCGAGATAGCTAGATATATTGCAAGCATACATTCTTGATAACAATCTTGATCATATTTTCCAGTTCTCCAGGATTGCTTATGGACCAAAGCGCTAAATCTTTTGAGAATGGCCACAACTGCTTCTTCATTTCCATTCTTTGCTAAAATGAAATCTTCTTTTAAAGTATTCATAAATTTACCTTCTTCCCATGAACTTATAATCTATTTATTTTTTTGGGAAGGAGGAGGACGAGCAAAGAAGCATACAAAATTAGTTATTATGCAGATATTAAACCAGCATTTTTTGAATTTTTTTGTAAAGTCGATGTTTTAAATTTGTCGCACCCTGTCTTGTAATACCCAGAACCTTTCCAATTTCTTTATCAGTTTTATTAAAGATAAATTTTTCGATAAGAAAAATTTGTTCAGGTTCTTTCAACAAGGGAAGGATTTTTGCTAATTTTATATCTTCAACAAGGAGAGTCACATTTAAAACATTAATCGGCTGTTTAAATTTTATAGTATCTTTAGTAAACAAATATGGTGGGAGTTGATCAAGTTGTTCATGTTTTTGAATTTCTTCTTGTTTTTTATAATAAGTATTAGCGGTGTTCAAAATGACCTTTTCAAAGAATCGAATCAACTGGGCATTTACGCGTTCGTCGTTATCTGACATATTGCACACCTCCTCCATTAAGATTTAAAGGGAAAAGAGGCAAAAAACACGAAAAGAAGCTAATGCAATTATGCTGCGCTGCGAATAACTTCTATAAGCTCACATGCATTGATAGGACTGCTGATGTTTATTTTCAAAAATGTTTTTTTAGTTGATAATGGATAGTTATCTTTATACTTAGAAAAGAAAATTCATATATCTTCTTAAATATCAAACATGTCCTTATGGCTAAGAAAATGTCTTGAGCTTTTTACGTATAATAAATCTTTTCTAAAACCTCCTTTTGGATAATATTCTTATTCGTGTATAGATTGTATTTTTTATTTCTTCCCCCTTCATAATTAACAACTAGAAAAGAGTTCGAATAGACACGTATTTGAACGAAAATTTTTATTGGATTCCCAAATTGGAATATTTAGAAACGAAAAATTCCTATTATCTGTATAGTGCTTAGATAATAACGGATCATAATAATTATTGTCTTTGAACTAGATATATGTAAATAGTATTCATCATGATGAAAAATGATGAGTTCTCGGTGATAAAATGTACTTTTTACGGTGTAATATACATGAAAGCGATAAGTGGATATTTTATAATGAAGTAAATTAGCTTATTTTGACAGAGGAATAGTATTTTAGATAACGTATAAAATACTATTTAATGATGTAGAAAGGAAAGAGAGAAACAAAAGTGTTTTCAGATAAAGAAGTCTTATTAAAGTCTCTTCATGTTTGTTTAAAGTTACCTATCGTGGTTTTTAATTCCGAATTCAGTATTATAAAAGAGTATCGCTCAGATAGAACTACTTATTTTTTTTATGATTATAAAAAGTTACTAACTGATAATATTAAAAAAACTAAAGATTTCCATTTCTTTACTGGTGATTTTAATGAGATGTTTCTTCTATACATGTTTAAAACCAGATATTACTTATTTGGTCCATTTAGAGGAAATAATATCGATAAAGACTTTTTTAAACTAAAAATGAACAATTTAAATGTTACATCAGCTGATAGGGAGCATCTCTATGATTCATTGCAAAGCCTAACATTGTATTCTTTAGGTGACATTCGAGATATTTTGATTTTAGTTCACTATTTTTTTACTGGAAAAATAGAAGATCTATTTCATGAACCGTTAATTGAATATACAAGAAATATAAGTAAAACTGTCGAACGAATCAAAATAGATGATTTGATATCACAAAATTATGATCCAGAAATATATCTGTTTCTTTATGAGAACAAAATATTGGAATATGTTAAAGAGGGAGACATTAGAAATCTGGAAAACATGGTTTTTAATTTGAGTAATGGAATAGTTCCGAGTGTTAGTGGAGATACGCTTCGTTCTGAAAAAAATTATTCTATTATTATTTTTGAAAAACTGGCACGAACTGCTATTACGTTAGGAATGGATATAATAGAGGCGTATCAAAGCAGAGATGTTTTTATACGAGAAAACGAATTAGCTGTATCATTACCTGAAGTCTTAAAAATTAGGGATTCTGGAATAGTTTACTATACCAAAGAAATTGGAAAAACTAAGATAGAGTCGCTTTCTCCTTTTATTTCTTCCGTCGTTCAATTCATCGGCCTAAATATTTATAAAAAAATTACTGTAAAGGAAATAGCTAATTATTTTTCCGTAAGTGAAACTAAATTAAGAGAAAGCTTTAAGAATGAAATGCATATTACTATTTATAATTATATTTCTAAACGCAAAGTTTCTGCGGCTAAGATAATGTTGAAATCAAACTATACAATCAGTGAAGTTTCTTTAGGTTTAGGATTTTCAGATTCTTCACACTTTTCAAGAGTATTTAAGAAGTACGTAGGTGTATCTCCTAAGCAATATCAATTAGGTTTAGTGGATAGCTTTAGCACTAGTAACTGAGAGACTTTATTTTATTGTGAGACTATATCATTTACGTAGTTTGGGGGAGTTGATGGAATTGGATTTTGACAAAAATTTTTTTTGGGAGATTCCTGACTTGAGTTGTTTTGTAGAATCTGAACGTTTAAGTAATGGGAATAATAGTGCGTTAACAGAACATGACAGAGTAGTAATTAATAAAGTAAAAAGTTTATGTGAAGAAGCTAGAGAATCTATCAGTTGTATTGATGGCAATAATTTTAAGGAAACATTGTTTAAGCTGATTAAGATAGATAGTAAAATATCAACTTATTTATTATTTTTAATACATGATGAATTTATGAATTATCAAGAATTGGATCCGATAGTTGAAAAAACGAGTTTGGAAGATTATTACGAGGGACTAACTTTTCCAGAAAAGTTAGATAGTTACAAGTTAATAGACTATAAGTATTCAAGTGAAAGTAGTTGATTATTCGTACAAAATATCAGACTCTAGAATATAAACAATTATAAAGATAAAAAAGTTAAGGTATCAAAAGTATTTTGCTCTAAATATACTCGTCTTTAAGCAAAAAATATGGAGAAAAGGTAGAGATTCCTATTGATTCAGGCCTAACATTCCCTTTATTGGGAAGTGTAACTACTTTTTGATACAAAATAAAAGGAATAATTATTGTTACTGCATTAACTGGAAGGTTTGTATCTTTTTTAGAGGAAAACTGTGGTTAACGAAGAGAGTTAATTATTTTGTAGAATATATCACTGAGTGGTATGCAACATTTGAATAAACGGAAAGAAGTTGATACTTATGGAAGTAAATAATTTTATTGAGCTTGAAAGAGCCTTGGCAAATCAAGAACCGATTATTTTGTTGAAACGAAGTATAATAGCTACTCATAGCATTATTTTACCTCCTCATACAAAACTTCAAGGGATCGTACAAGAAAACGGTTCTTTGCCGCTTTTAATGTTCGAACATTCTGATGGAGTTGGAGTTACGGTAGAAAATCATATTAGTGATTTAAATATTCAAGCTCCAACTCAACTAAAGTCGATTTTTAATGCAGGATACAATGAAAATTTAGGACATTTTGAATTTAAGAATTTAAAATTAGGTGGACAGTTTTCATTTATTATGAGAAAAGAAAGCAAAGTTGCTGATTTAAATCTAGATTCTATTCACATTTTGAGTGCGGATACACGAGGGTATTTAGAACAACCACAAAAGTACGGTGTGAATGTTTTACAAGGTGCTTTAACTGTCTATAATTTTAATCCGGATGCCAATAGCCTTATTAATTTAAAAGCTACTAATATTTCAGTTGGCCAGTTAGACAATCCGGTAACAGGTTCTGGTATTTTTATTGCAGGGTTTGGAGATACTGGTGGACGTGTAAAAGTTGAAAAGCTTCAAACAGCCACTGTTTATAGTACGGGACGCATTCCCTTTGGTGTATCAGATGTAATTACTGCAGCAGTTTTTATTGTGAATGGAGTGCACGCAAAACAAGTTATTCATTTAGGAGAAACCGTTACCTATGGAGTCAACGACATGGTTTTAGATGCTTGGGGAGAAGTTGACCACTGGTTAGTTCGAGATCAAGTGATTTCATATGGTCCATCTGGAATAGGTTTCGTAAATTTTGGGGTAGTGAAATATTTTGAGTCTCATGCCCCGATTGAAACATATGGATTGGGTGCCCGAGGCTATAATCAATACGATGGTACTTTGGAGAAGGGGCTATTTCAGACTATTCGTACTTATGGAGATGGATCTGTTGGCGTTCAAATTTCTAAACGTGTTGGTTCGATTACAATTAAAGGTGGCATACAGACTCAAGGGGGTGTCGGAAACTCCCTGGTTAAAGGAGTAAACATAGAGTTACCGGCATATGCTTTAAGTGTGAAATCTGGTGGTGAGATAAAGAATCTTAATATAATTGGTGATGTGAGTACCGCAGGTAATGAAGTTGCAACGGTTCAAGTAGAGGCTGGTGGCATTATTGAACAATTAAATATTACTGGTGAAATTGAAGCTATGGGTAATAATAGTCAGCCTTATGATATAACTGATAGTGATTTATTTAAACGCTTCATTCAATAATTGAGTTGTGATATTTTTGATTTATCTACGTTTTTGATTCTTTACGAATAACTTTTTTTCTGTATGAAATCTGGAGAGTTTTATTAATTGTTCAGTCAATGAAATACTTATTCTTGTATTTCTGATTTTGGTGATAGATATGGAAAAAGTTTTAAAAAAATTAAAAATCTGAGATTATATCTTGATTGTAGCTTGTATTGTATTATCCTTGGTTCCGTTGTTTATTTTTTCAGTGGTTGAGTTTGATGCGTCAGAATCTGCGACAAGATTTGCAGTTATTCGAATAAATGGTGAAGAAGTTGATAAAGTTGACCTCGATAATACTGATCATTGGGTAAAAATGTATCATCCTGCGAAAGGAAAATATAATATAGTTGAAGAGAAAAATGGAAAAATAAGAGTTAAAGAAGATAATAGTCCTGATCAGATTGCTGTTAAAACAGGTTGGATAAGTAAAGTCGGACAAACGTCTATTTGCCTTCCACATAGACTAGTTATTGAAATAATTTCAAAAAATGGTGATTTTGATAGTGAGTATCTAATTTATTAACGCAGCCTTTCATATATAAAGCTTTATTAATGCCAGTATAGATGTTGTAAATTGAATTTTGATTAACAAGCGTTATCTTGGGACTTTCCTCATTCAATTAAAGTAAACATAACTAGAAAAATCACTTTAATACTTTAATTTAAGTGAAATTTTTATTCTTACAAGTGTTTCTGAATATCTGAAGCAAAGGGGTGAAATTAGTATGGGTTTGATTTGGTCATTAATTGTAGGAGGCGTAATTGGAGCAATTGCTGGAGCTCTCACAAATAAGGGTGATTCTATGGGGATCATCGCCAATGTGGCAGCAGGTCTCGTAGGTTCAGCGATTGGCCAGTCGCTGTTAGGTCATTGGGGTCCAACATTGGCAGGAATGGCAATTATTCCATCAATTGTTGGCGCAGTTATCTTGGTAGCGGTGGTGTCCTTCTTTTTCGGGCGCCGGGCTTAGTTGACCTGATATCATGAAAAAGAGGTGACGACATGCGAAAAAGCACGAAAGCCTTGTTCATCATCGCCTTGGTGCTGCTGGCAATTCCGCTGTTTTATACCTTAGTAGCCAATCAGTTCGTCGCAGCCAGGTTACCTGCGCTGCTGCCACTGACTGATTATCCACTAGTAGGGAGTTACATGCCGCAGCTGCTATTTTGGGTTAGTGTCGGCTTTTTGATATTGGCAGTAGTGGGAATCATCGTGATTTTGTTGTTCCCTAGTCAGTCTTCTGCTTTTCATATCGAAAAGGATTCTGGCAATATGACAATCCAAAAGCGCGCGCTAGAAAGTTATGTATTGGAGACAGTAAAAGAAGAGCCCTTTATACGGGACCCTTCTGTCAGCATCAAAGTAAAGAAGGAAACGATTGATGTGTTGATAACAGGCAAGATGCGCAAGGTATTTTTACTGACTGACAAGCAAGACCAGTTGGCTAGTGCCATCAAGCATAATCTGGCAATGCTAGTGGGACCGAACATGAAAATAGAAACCAATGTCAGATTCAAGGATTATCAAAAAAGAGAACCTGCAGGAACGTCTCGAGTAGAGTAAGGAGGAGGACCGATGAAAGAGATATGGGAAGCGTATAAAATTCCAATCATTTTCGCCGGAGCCGGTCTATTGTTGGCCATTCTCCTTATTACGATTGGATTTTTAAAGACGTTGCTATTATTAGTATTTACGTGTTTAGGAGCCTACTTAGGCTTTTACTTGCTGGGAATCGGTTTTTTCGACCGTTTTACCATGCGAAGGTAAAGTAAGAATCAAAATCAGGAGGGAATTTCAATGGAAAAAGACATGTCAATGCAACCGGGAAAACTTGAAAAGAACGTGAACGATCCTGTCGGCAAACCACCTAAGCCACCAGTTCCCAACCAAGGAATCAAGGGAGATTTGACCTTTGACGACAAGGTCATTCAAAAAATTGTAGGAATCGCGTTGGAAGAAATCGATGGTCTGTTGACTGTCGATGGCGGCTTCTTCTCAAATTTGGCGGGTAAAATTGTCAACACTGATGATGTAACTTCCGGTATTGATGTGGAAGTAGGTAAAAAACAAGTAGCAGTTGATTTGGATATTGTGGCTGAATACGGCAAGGATATTACAAACATCTACGACCGCATCAAAGAAGTGGTTAGTCGTGAAGTTCGCAACATGACCGGCTTAGATGTCATCGAGGTTAATGTCAACGTAGTGGATGTTAAAACGAAAAAAGAACAAGAGGACGATTCAGTAACCTTACAAGATCGAGTTTCCAGTGCTGCTGAAAGTACCGGTGAATTTGCATCCAAACAGACTGAAAAAGCAAAAAATGCCCTTTCAAAAGGTGGCGAAAAGATCAGCGAGAAGACAGATGATCTGAAAGACACAATCAAAGATGGACAAGAACCAAGAGTTGAATAACAAGGAGGAATTTAAAGTGGTAGAAAAAAATGAGATTAAAGGAAAAGCTAACGAACTCAAAGGAAAAATCACTGGTGATGACTCAGACGAATTAAAGGGAAAAGCCCAACAAGGACTTGGAAAAGCGAAAGAAAAAGTAAAAGAAGTTGCAGATGATGTCTCTAAAAAAGTGAATCACATTGTTGATGATTTAAAGAGTGAAAAGTAGTAGAAATTGATTTTGTCAATGTTTTTCTGATGTTATCTAATTTTGTTGATATTTTCATTGGGGCGATTACAGCACCATATGTTTATGATAAGATAGATGAGGAAAAAGCTATTAAATCAAAGATTTTTTCTAGTGAAAAAGGTGTAGTAATTGTCAAAAAGATTAACAAATATACAAATTTAGGTTAACTGAAAAAGGTGATAAAATGAAGAGAGAATTAGAATGAATGATATAACACTCCGTTTAATTTTAAAGTGGTAATTAGCAAAGTAACCCGGCCACCCGTGAGAAAAAGGCTCTTTGTCAAATCGTGTTGTTTTCAGGCTCTTCGTCAATAAGTGTTGGTGAAGAAATTCGGCTCTTTGTCAAATAGGACTGATAG
>NZ_JXLA01000065.1 GCF_001886185.1 Enterococcus raffinosus
ATCTCCTTGTTTCCTTTAAGATCATAGCCCAGAATGGTGTACACAGCATATTCTTTGGCTTCATAATTTTCGCGTAAAGTGACATACATACAATCAACGAATAGAAATGCATAACACTTGGCTAATGGCCGAGCTTGCCATTCATTCTTCCAATTCAGGAAGAACGGTGTCAGTGATATCAGAAATCATTTCGTGGGAAATATCAAATCCGTAAATATCTTCAACAGTTGCGACGATATCGCGTTGACTCATTCCTCGTGCATACATGGAAAGAACCTTCCCTTCGATGCCGGAGACATCTCGTTTTCTCTTAGGAATCAACTCAGGTTCAAAAGAAGCCTCCGATCTCTGGGAACATCAATGTTTACTTCACCAAAGCTCCGTTTTAAGCGTCTTATTCCCATAACCGTTTCGTCGATTGTCATGTTTCTTTGGCTCTTTAGAATGGGCGTCATACCCTAAATAGTTATCAATTCTCCTTGAAGCATTTTTTCAAACAAGGGACTAAACACGTCTTTTAAAGCATCTTGCATATCCTCTACAGATTCGGGTTGATAAGTATTCAAAATGGATTCAGCTAACTTCTCAGCATCAGGATTTCTTTTCTTTCTAGCCATCGTGTGATCACCTCTTGATCTTATTTTAGAAAAATGAAAACCGTAAAGCACCCCCCCGCCTAGGATTGATGGTTACTTACACGGTTTATACTACACTCTCTCTTTATGCCTTCTTTTTAAACTTTGCACTTTTTATCACCAAATAGAAATACTAGTTCTAATGAATAACTATAATAAGTTCTTATTGATTATCTCGAGTGAAATCAAAGACTAATAGATACTCCACTTGAAGTTCCACTTTTTTCTTCTTTCATCAATTAATCATTAGCAACATAGCTGTATTTCTCTTGATTCTGTTTTTTTACTCCTCTTATGATATAATGCTTTTCTTGTGTATAAAATTGAACATTAATTGATCCTCTTTATAAACACAAAAATAGCCCAATCACCGATTAAGATAATTAGGCTTCATATTAAGAACATAGTTATTTGACAATTTGATACAGTTTAAAATCAAATGTCTAAATACATGGAATAGCTTCTATTTTTTTTCATCCCGCTACAATTAGATACTGATTCAAGAATAAATTGATAAGTATTACCCTTATCCAAAGTAAATATAGGGATATTATCAGAAAATTCTAATCCATCAACTTTCAAAACCTTAAAAATTTTATATCGATCAAATATACTTTTATCTTGCTCACAAAAAATAATAGTAGAACTGCTTTTAATTTTGATATCATTTTTCATTTTCACTTTAATATTTAAATCAGATCTGCTCGCTTTCTTATCTGCAAGTATATTTAAATCGTCGGAGAAACATAATAACTCCCCGCTTTTTACACTTTTGTCTAAAATCTGATCTTTAATATATTTATCTATACAAACAAATATATTTTGAAATAGCGTGATTAGTTTTTTCATAGTTTCAGGATCTGATTTAGGATAAGGAGAATGGTATTTATGAGTTAATGAATTTCTCATATTTACCAGGTACCCAACGTATAATTGAATTTTATGATACTCTGTTTGCACTTCTTCTTTCGTAGGAACACCTATTTTCTGATAAATATCTGTTAATTCAATGGGTGACCCTCGCATACTTCTTAAGCTTTCTTTTAATTCATTATTATTCAAGAAATAGCATTCCAAATCGTTATTTGAAAAACCATAGACTTTAAAAATATCAATTAGTCGCTGAAACCACAAATTGTTAGTTGAAAAAATATACTCTGCTTGGATTTTCCCAAGATTTTCTCTAATTCCTTCTTTTCTCAATTTATTTTTTAATTCCCTTGATGAAAATATACTCTCGTAATAATAGTAAGCAAATTCATCAGAATTCAATAAATTTTCATTGTCTACAAAAATTTTAGCAACTATTTCTTTCGTATAAGTTTCCCAAATTGTATACAGAGAGATGAAAAAATATCTCTCAAAAATAGCCTGATTTAAAGCCAAATAAGAATCTTCATTTCCGAAAAAATCTTCTGTAGTTTTTCTTAAAGTAGCCAAAGGGTGTAAAACACTGTCAAAATAATACATAATTACTCACCTTCAATGATGTGATCAATCATATATAAATAAAATTCCATATATCTTTCCTCTACTTTAGAAAGGGAGGTGTACTTACCATTAAACAGTTCTTTATGCTTTTCAAAATAATTATTTTTTAGATCATTATTCTTATGGTAGTTTATTTGACTTTTCTTTTTAATAACCTTTGAAAATTCATCGTTATCCACAAGTTTTGAACAAGCCAACATCACTGTATCATAAATCATTTTTTCAGGTTTAGCGCCCTCTTTTTTGTTAAAGGCTTCCGTTCCAAATAAAAGATTAGCTAATTCTAATGTCTTTACGAAATAGATTTCTAGCTTTTTTGTTTGCTCTTCATTAAATTTAGAACCTTTTTCTGCATACATGTCTAGAGTTGTTCGTGTCCCCTTCCTAACTTCGTTAACTAAAGAATCTTTATAAGCAAAAAACCTCAACACCATCTCTCTGTTATCCATTCTATCAATATCTTTTTCGATTTGTTTCATACTTTTTGGATAATTCCAAGATAATAGAAAATTTTTATTTGTGTCTCCAATTTTATTTATAAGATCATTTAATTCACCAGAATTCAGAGCATTCCTAATTTCTTGCTGAGATAATTTTATTCCACCAGTATTTAATCTTTCAAACACAATTTTTTTTAGATCATTCTCTTTTTCACGTTCAACATTAGATTCTTTTAATACGATAGATGCAGATAAGTATCTTCTTTTAATGGAATTTTGGAATTCAGGTAATAATTCACTAAACCTTTTTCCATTTAGTTCTGGCCAAATTTCTAAATCTTTTAATTTGAACTTATCATCAAAAAAATCAATAATAGTTGAAATACGTTGTAAGCCATCCATAACCTCAAACCTGTTATAATCTATTTCATATAAAAAAATAGGAGGAATAGGAACATTTATTATAAGACTTTCAATTAGTTTTGATTTCCTTGATAAATCCCAAACTTTATTTCTTTGATAATCTGGGTGTAAGTTATAACTCTCAAAAATAGAGCTTAAACTATTTAATGGATACCTCGCTTGATCAATTACTAAATTATACTCCCCTGATTGTAACTTATTTAAAATCTCTTCATCCGTATTATACTTTTCTCTCTCTCCTGTTTCTCTGATAGAGAAAATAGTAAATAAATCTAACCAATTTTCCATGAAATCACTCCTCATAATCATAAACCTTATGATGTTATTATACATTAGTTTTATTAAAATAACATTTCGAATTAATGATTTTGAGATACTTCATCTTAATAATTCAACCAACCTCTCTACTTATGATACGGCTCCGCGTTTCATTCTATTTCGCGCTTTTTAATACCGATCAATTATATTTAAAATAATTTCACACAGATATTTTGTATTGATTTGTGGAATGTATACAACGTACACATTGTTCTCAGTCAGCAATTTATCTGAAGCTAGATAAGGGTTCAAATATTCTTTTTTATTAGAATCATTTTCTTTAAAATACACCAGAACAAATAGTATACTGTTATTTTTAACCACTTGAGTATAATTATCTATTATTTTGTTCCAATAATTATTTCTCCCTACAGAGGATTTAAATTGATCTACAACCTTCAATTTGAAAAGAATATCTGAGTTTTCTTCTCTCTTCATGATGAAATCTACGTCTTTTTTTTCACTCATTGGTAGTAAATGAGATTCTCCGTTACTCAAATTAATTAATCGATTAATCAAATAGTTAGAATATTCTTCATAGACACTTGTAATCAAACTTCCAAATGATATATCACTAATTTTATCTAATTCCAATGAAGATAAGGATTTACCATGAGCAACTTTGTTTCTTATACTAATGATTTCCACTATATTCTTATACATGCTTTGAGAAATTACTTCCTTTTTGTATAGAGATATAACGGTCCTTTTGGTATTGAATTTTTCGTTTTTACTAAATGAAAAATCAGTCTGAAATTGTCTTATAACTTGTTCAAAAACTATAAATTCCTTAAAGAAGTCTATAGTTAATTCTTGATAAAAGTTACTACTCTTAGAATCATCGCTAAAAATTAATCTATATGCTAAAACATTCTCTCTATCAGCGTTAATCGGTTCTATTAATCTAGCCGTCTCCATTCTTTCGATCAGTATTTTAAAAATAAATAACAGACGTTCTCGGTACCAATATGGATATTTTTTTATATCTTTATCGTTCATAGAAAATATGTCTTCCTCGATAAAAGAGTAATTTCTAGACAACTTCATCTTTTTTACCCACAAAAATAGATGATAATCTAGTAAATCAAATAATGCAGGTTCAGAGCCAATTTTTATTATTATGTCTCTTTCGATTTTTTTGATAACTGTCAAAATTTTTGAATCATTCTTGTATTCTTTCAATTTCTCATTGGTAACTTCGATATATGTTGTGTCATCTTGCCATTCTATTTCACTCACTATCAAATTATTCATATTGCGTGCTACTTTTCTTGTATTTATGATCAATGAATCGAAATAGTGTCTCTTCACGATTATTTCTTCTTTCTTTTCGCTTTCAGAGAAATAGTAACTTGGTATTTTATTCAAAACCTCTTCTTTTAGTAACGGAACATGAATTACCAGAGAAAATATATTAGAGATTAGTCCATCATCTTTGATTCCAGATAGAACGTATTCATAAAACAAGTCTTGCCCCGCAATAACTATGGACGAAGAGTAGTCCATAAGAAGTAGATGTTTTAAATCAGACAGCATTTTTAATAGCTTAGTAGGATCATCAATTTTATCAATCTCATCAAAAACAAAAAACACTCGTACTTTTGCCTCTTTTAACTCTTTTAATAGGTTTTTGAGATGGTATTCAGCTATCTCATCGTCGTAGAGCAAAGTCTTTTCTACTTGACTACTATTAGTTTTTTTTGACAATACGCTGTAACCAATGTCAATACTACTAGTCACAAACCAAATAAAAGAAAGTATTACCCCTATCGCTCCGGTATCTTTGATTAAAAATCCTGTTTTCCAATTTATTGCAGCTAAAAACATGGCAAGTACTGGAATCCCTAATTCTATCAGTCTTTTCAATGTAGTAGAAAAAGAAGTTGATTTTTGCGTTTCAAAGTAAGTATCAATGCTAGTCTTGTTATGAATTTCAAAAAAACTATTTTCGTGCAAATTACCTATTTTTTTATATAGATCGCTATAGTCCTCTTTAAATTGCTTGAACTTTTTTTCAGAGGATATTTTTAAAAACAGTTCTCTTATCAGCTTTCTAAGTAAAAGTGAATAACTTTCATATTTATCAAGGTTTTGATAAATAAAAATATTTAAGTCTTCTCCTTTCTCGTTCATAAAATCTTCTTCTATAGATTTAACTAATGTTGTTTTTCCAACACCCCTATACCCAGATACTAGACAACAAAAATCATCCATTTTATTCATTTTTTCGTATATTTCCTTTTTACTCGAAAAAAATAACTCCTTATCAAGGTTCTTTAATTTATCTACATTTACCTCTATTTTCATTATGTGTTCTCCTATTTTTTATTTTTCAACAAAGAACATTTTAGTTTGTAATCTGAGCCATTCTCTTATCTCTTTCATTATAACGTCTAATTTATTAATAAAAATTCTAAAGCAAAAAAATGTATAATACAATCATAATAGTAAAAACAGTTTATAGCAGAATAAGTATTTTTGAGTTAGTTTAGACAAATTGGAGGATTCTTAACATGAGTTTTCTAGTATTACAAGATGATATGCCGCAACAAATATGGGATGCTATTGATCAATCCCGACTCGTTTTCCATCCAAAATACTCCCCTAGCGGCGAATGGGAATATACAACATTATCAAACTTGAAAAAAAAGAAAAAAGAAGTAATTATAGTTTTCGATAGAAATCTTTTAAGTAGTCTTCTCAGGCTAACGAAGTATGGGGCCCTAAAAGATTTATCCGAACAAAAACAAATTGCCTTACTAATGCTTTGGGCTCAAATGAATAATATCCCAGTTAGTGCAGGCTTCGCAATTATGGAGAATGCCTTTAAGGCTAATGATTCTGTCGAAGCTCGAATAGAACTGAATAATTTTTCAAAAATCTTTGAGTTTTATCCTACACAAATATGGTTAGAACTTGCAGGTGGCGTTATTGACCGAATTCCAAAAATGGATTTCACATCGGAGCAATTTAAAAATGATGTTGAATACCATAAGGAAGATGATCATTTTCTTATGAATTTAGCTAGTATGATTAAACTAGTTAGACTTTATCGCGAAAAAAAATTGACTCCCATCGAAAAAATAATAGAATTTTGGAACTGGAATTTTGATAATTTACTTATTTCACAATACACTAACACCTATCTAATTCTATTGATGACCAATCAAGAAGGGGTAAAAGCTCCAAAGAATACAAACTCAAATGACTTAGATAAAGTACTGAATGGGTGTAAAAATCAAGCATGGGATCTTACCTACCTAACAGATTGGAGCACTTTTTACTATAATGAGGACAACGGACGTTATAACGAGATATTTTTATTTGCAACAGCAGATATTCTTTTACGACAAATTTTCATTAATACCCACGGTGGTGGAGATTTATTTGATTTGATTGCGGCTACCTGTACTCGGAAAGAGGCTGAAAAACTTACCAAATACTATACTAAGAAAATGAATAATCGCACTAAACCTGATTTTGGTGATAATCCAAAAAGATATTTTCGCAGTCTTGTTGAAACCGAATTAGACTATCTTAGAAACGAATTAGGAGTTTAAAATACAACCAAATCGGGAGGCATCTTACGCTAGATGCCTCCCAATTTTATACAACTATGAACAAAGAAAAGGCATCAATTCCGTCAGTTGGAATTGATGCCTTAGTATTGTTGTAGTCCTCTATTTTACTTAAAATCTGTTGACTAATTGTCAATTTAATCTGCGCGGTTTTAGTAGCCTTATCGTAAACGATTGAGTCAATGAAAGTCCGGTAAATCACCTTTAACGACTCTTTGGATGCTGCTCCCATGACATCATGAACATAGGTTAAGCATTCTTTTGCATCTTCTGGGTTAATGGTTTGTGTCATCACCTCAAGTTTTTCCTTGATCACATCTTGCTCAAATTGCTTCGCCATTCGCTCAGACTGCATATTGCTTATTCGGCGTTCCGCGTCTAACTTCATGTCTGGTGCAAAACCAATAACACGATTCAAGCGATAAATATTTTTATCTATCTCTTCGATTTCGCCATTTAAATCCTCTATCTGTCGATTTAATGGGATAAGTTGTTGACTCATTACATCATTGCTTTTTACAATCGTTTCTTTCAAGAATGACGGGTACATAATGACGTCCACGAAAGCCTTTTTAACAATCTCTTCAATGACTTCTACTCTTACTCCATTAGCACTACAAGCCTTCCTTCCTTTCGACTTGAAATTTCCGCAAACATAGTACTTTCTTCGTACCGTCTCACCGTGCTTATTCTTCGTGCTACTGTTAGAAATTGTCATTTTTGCGCCACATTGTGGACAGAACAGAATTCCTGTTAAAAGCGCACCCCAAGGTCGGGTTTTATCTGGATTAACCTTATTTTTCTGGCGTAAATATTGAACATGTTCCCATTGCTCATTTGAGATAATCGCCTCATGTTTTCCTTTGGTTAGAACATAATTTTCTCCTTGTTCGATTGGAGGAACCTCTCTCCCTTCTTCTCTACATTTCTTTCGTATTTTAGTCTGTTGGCGGATGTTCTCTTTTTTATTGTAAGAAATATTACCACGATAAAGTTCAGAATCCAAAATATCTCTTATTGCAGTCGTAGAAAAAAGATTACCTTTTTTTGTTCTCCAACCCAAGCGATTTAGTTGATTGGCTATAGAACGTAAGCCATATCCTCGTTCATACTGATTGAATATTCTCTTGATAATCTTCGCTTCTTCAACATTGACAGTTAATACCTTTTCATTTAGTTCGTTGACAGTATTGTCATATCCTAAAACACGGTTTCCGTTGTAGTATCCCAATTCAGCACGCTTTTTACTACCTTTTTTCCCAAGTTCAACAATATTCTCGCCTTCGTATTCAGCAAGAGATCCCATTATATGGAACATCAAACGACCTTCACTTGTCTCGGTATTCAAGTTCTCTTGAACAACAAATAGCTTTATCCCAAGGTCTTGTAACATATTCACTATTTCTAAGCTGTCCTTTAAAGTTCTACTTAAGCGGCTTAGTTTAAAGACAATTAAGGCGTATACTTCATACTTAACAAACATATCTTTTAAAATGTACATAAGACCATCACGATCATCCATACTTTTTCCACTTTTTGCTTCATCATGAATGATATCAATTAAGTTGAAGCCTTTACTTTTACTGAATTGTCTTATCGCATCGTCCTGTCCAGGTAATGAAAAATTATCAACTTGATTCTGTGAGCTAGTACGGCCATATCCTATAACATTTAACACTTTCTCACCTTGTATTTTAGTCATCGCTATATCCCCTTTCTAAATTTTACTAGATAAGATAAATTGACTATTCGATTTATCCAGCAATGGAATACCATGAGCATAAATTTCACTAACTTCTTTTTCCGTGGTTAGCTCAACTTTATCTACTAAATTGACCCAATCATTCTCTGAAAAATAATTCTGAATATTTTCAGCTAATTCTCTTAAAACTTCTTGTGAACTGCTAAGTTCCATCTGTTTCAAGTTCTCGTTGTGTTCGATGCTTACAATCTCTTTATCAAGCTTTTCTATAGTTAAAGCCAATTCTTCAACAGTAACCTTGTCTTGATAATACTTGGTGTAAATGGCTTCCTTCTGTGATTCCAGATATCTTAGTTTGTTTTTATTTCTAGAATCAAACTCAACAAATTTCTGCCGATAGTCATGCTTCATTTTTGCTAAACGATCCTTCTGACCGATCCAATCTAGTAAAGCATTCTTGACTTTATTTTCTAAACTAGTTGCATTCACATAATACCGTTCGTGGGCATTAGTTAGTTGTTCAGAACTGCAGTAATAATATCTATTTTCGTTTTTCTGTACTTGTGATAGTCTTCTACCGCAATGAGGACAAATACACGTCAACCCTAAGTAATCAATTTTCTTCCTATAGGTATTACGTTTTGTTTCTCGAATTTTCTTTGCTTTATTGAACATATGATCACTGATAATTGCTTCGTGTTGTCCGTTGAACTCTCCAAATCGATTCACAATTTTACCGACGTATTTTTCATTTTTCAAAATATTACGGATGTGGTATCTTTCAAAGCTTTTCTGTTTTCTATACTGAATGCCCGATTCATTTAGATAACTTGCAATTTTTTGATAGCCCATACCTGCTATGTAGAGCTCAAAGATTTTTTTTACAACCTTTGCCTCTGACTTGACAACTGTCACTTTCCCTTTGCTATATGAATATCCATATGGTGCACTGCCATTCAACCATAGTCCTTTTTCAGATTTTACTTTGTTTGCAATTTCTAAATACTCACCAATTGTTTCACGTTGATATTCCCGTACTGCCCCAATCATTTGTATTTGTAAATCTCTCATCATTAGATTTTGTTGATCAAGAGGTTCTTTTACCGTATTCACCAAAACGTTGTTTTCCTTACATACTTCAAAAATGTAAAGTAAGTCTACAAGCTTTCGAGAAATGCGATCCAAAGACATTGACCAAAACTGTGTGTATTTTGACCCTTGAATATTCTCAAGCACCGATCGTAAAACCGGTCGATGCTTGATGTCTTTAGCACTTGCTATTTCTTCAAATACTTCATAAGGTTCGGTAATTCCTTGATTTTTTAATGTTTTTAGTACCTCATCCAGCTGTATCTTTCGAGAAACCTTATTTTCGTTAGCATCAAGACTGGTGCGACAGTAAATGGCAATCATCTTGATCACTCTTGCTTTGGATCGCATTTAATTTAGCAGTCACTAGGAGTTCTGCGTACTCTTCAATCAATTGTGATTCGTGTTCTGGTAAATGATGGTAAACTAGATTTTCCATAATTTTCTTCCCTTCTATGCTACAAACTAGTTGAACTTATTTCCTACTAAACGACATACCAAGTCTTTGAAGGTTTTTTCCCTAATTGAAAAGAATAGCCATTAATTCCTGAATTAGTAACGATACCTTCTTTTAACAAAGTATTAAATGCACTATCTATACTAGTCGGTTTTAGCCCAAACATTCCTGCATTTTGTTTAAACTCATTAGGATGAAAGCTATTCCCACTTTTTACTTCGTTGATCATGAAGAGTTTTAACCGTTCTTTTCCCGATAATCCTCCAAATGGACTATATGGTGCCCCGTTTTTTAGTAGATTTTTGTAAAACATTACTAAAATCACTTCCCTCTTTAAAATAGTTCATTATAGAAATTGATAGATCCATCAACTATCGTCCGCTAATTAGCAAAATAACGACTAGCGAACTTACCTTTTTTAGTGTAAAGAAAGATCTATTTGGATGTACTGCGACACTCAAACTAATTTTCACTTAACGAATCCCTTGGTAAATCATCTGAACCTGTAATTTGAGAAGTTGAATCTTCACCAACCTCGCCAATAGCAGAAGATTTCTTCGCCTGCTCCTCTGCAATCCTTTTCTTTGTTGCTTCGTAAACATCCCAGAAAAGATCCGTTGTCCACCAAACCCGAATAGACTTTTTCATTTTTTCGGATTCCTTAGGACTAAGTTCCCGATTGTCCAAATAACCGGATTTCTTTTTGGCATAGTAATAGCTACTGATATCGGAATCTGTTAATCCATGCTCGCTTTTCAGTTGATCATTGATTATCGTTGGTAAGTATTCAAGATTTGGCTGCTTTGCGTAATTCGCGATTTTTTCGTGTACACGCCAAGAGATAGAATTGGGATTAAGCGATCTTACTGCTCTTGGAGATTTTTTCGCTGCCATTGTTTCTTCCCATCCTTTTATTTTT
>NZ_JXLA01000066.1 GCF_001886185.1 Enterococcus raffinosus
GAATGGGTGGCCAAGTCTATGGTTCAGATAGCGTAGCACCAACCTTGACCGGTGATGAAGGAATTAAAATTGCCTTACCGGTAAAGGATGGGATTTCTGTAGCGGGTATGTTGTCGGGAAATTTTGAACAAGGCAATAGGATTTATGAGGTAACCGGAACAGCCCCCACTTTGTCAACGAAACAAGGGGGAACGAAGATTATGATTCGGAAAAATGAAACAGAATATCAAGAGGTGAAGCCAGGGGACAGTGTGAACCTGGCTTTTCCTAATTCCACAAGTCGCCGAGGTCGTCTGGGAAAACAAAGTGTGCATACCTTACTAACAGGAGACCAACAAGCGGTAGTCACGGATCAGTACCAGATTCGAAAGTTAACACCTAGGGAGTGCTGGCGGCTTCAGGGCTTTCCAGATTGGGCTTTTGATCGAGCTTCTCAAGTCAATTCAGATAGTCAGTTGTATAAACAGGCCGGAAACTCAGTAACAGTTCCGGTCATTTTTGATATTGCTAGAAGATTAAAGGGGGTAAAAGCATATGATTTATGACGAGTTGATTGGAGAAATCTACTGGGTGATTGGCAAGATTCAGGCAGATCCGAAATTGGAAGAAGAACTGTACCGGCTCAATTTTGATATTCGCAAAAACGGGGTGAAAGTCCAGGTGATTCGTATGTAGTGGATGAGGAAACGGATGCTCGAATGGAGCTCAATCAAGTCATCGGTGAATTGGAACGAATTGCGGACCTTGCCAAAGAACCTGATATCCGCCAATACTTGTTTGAGATAAAAGCAGAGTTGGAAATTGAGGGTATCACCGCGGAGTAATAGGGAAATAACCCACTGATAGGCACTGACCGCGGGGGATTTGCGAAGCAGAAATCCTCCGTGGTGCTGTGCCTGTTCATGGACGGCGGCAGCCGGCCATGATGTCTCACCCCCCGTATCTAACAGGGGGGTACAAAAACACAAAAAACAAGCAAGTAACCATAAAAAATGCTTGTTGTATCAAGGATATTAAGTAATTTGTATAGGTGTTAACTCATTTGGAAAAGTTAACACCTTGAATTTGGAGGTGAAAACTTGGCGCAACGAAATTTAGATTATCGGTTATTAAAAGAACGACGCAACGAATATGGCGTTTCACAAAATAAATTAGCTACTGCTTGCGGACTTAGCCGCCCATACCTAAATCAGATAGAAAACGGTGGCGTAATCGCCTCTACAAAGACCATGAGAAAAATTTTTGATCAACTGGAAAGTTTCAATCCCGATTTACCTTTAACGTTACTATTTGACTATGTAAGGATTCGCTTTCCCACAACGGATGTGCGGAAAATTATTCAAGAAATTCTCCATTTGAAATTCGAGTATATGCTTCATGAAGATTACGCCTTTTACTCCTATCAAGAACAATATGTCATGGGCGATATTGTAGTGATGTTATCTCATGAAGAAGATAAAGGTGTCCTTTTGGAATTAAAAGGTCGTGGTTGCCGGCAGTTTGAAACTTTTTTACTCGTCCAAAAGCGTAGCTGGTACGACTTTTTTGAAGATTGTCTAAAAGCCGGTGGCGTGATGAAACGCTTGGATTTAGCAATCAATGATCGAGTGGGGCTACTGGATATTCCTGATTTAACGAAAAAATGTCAGAAGGAAGAATGTATCTCCTTGTTTCGTACCTTCAAAAGTTACCGTTCCGGGGAACTGTTGAAAGCTGATGAAAAGGATGGTATGGGCAATACCTTATATATTGGCAGCCTCAAAAGCGAGGTTTATTTTTGTTTGTACGAAAAAGATTATGAACAATATATCAAGTTAGGGATTCCATTGGACCAGACCGAAACGAAAAATCGTTTTGAGATTCGGTTGAAAAATGACCGTGCTTATTATGCGATTCAAGATTTGTTAAAAGGTCGTAGCATTGAAAGTACCACGTTTTCCATTATCAATCGGTATTTGCGATTTGCGGATAAAGTAGATGGAAAACGGCGAACCAATTGGCCCTTGAATGAACAATGGGGTCGTTTTATTGGACGGAATCGGAAAGAGATTCAATTAACTTCTGAACCGAAACCGTATACCATTGAACGAACATTAAATTGGCTAGGTAGACAAGTCGCCCCTACGTGGAAAATGGCTAAGGAGTTGGATCGATTGAATCAAACAACGTATATCCAGGATATGGTACAGAATGCGCGACTCTCGGACCGGCATAAAAAGATTTTGGAGCAACAAAGTATGGCAATCGAAAACTTGATTGTATGAAAAGAGGAATTTTGATGGAAATTGTAAAAGATATGTTATTGGTACTTGGTGGCAGTATGCTTGGTGTTACCGTGATGTGCTTGATGAATGCAAGTGCAGCAGCGGATTGAGCAATGGAAAAGAAAGGAAAGTGACAAAATGAATTTCGGACAAAATTTATATCAATGGTTTTTAACCAATGCTCAATCTTTAGTCTTACTAGCGATTGTGGTCATTGGTTTGTTTTTAGGATTTAAACGGGAGTTTTCCAAACTGATTGGCTTCTTGGTGATTGCTTTGATTGCGGTAGGTCTGGTCTTTAATGCTTCTGGTGTGAAGGATGTCCTACTCAATTTGTTTAACCGAATTGTCGGTGCCTGAGGGGGAATCACAATGGAACAGATGCGTGTTTATATTGCGAACCTTGGAAAATACAATGAAGGTGAGTTGGTGGGGGCATGGTTTACCCCACCTGTCGATTTTGATGAAGTGAAAGAACAGATTGGATTAAATGACGAATATGAAGAGTACGCGATTCATGATTATGAACTGCCTTTTGAGATTGATGAGTATACGCCAATTGAAGAGATTAATCGGTTGTGTAACTTAGCGGAGGAACTAGAAGGAACGCCAATTGGTGAAGCTGCTTCTGAGATTCAACACGCTTTCTTCAATTCTTTCGAGGAAATGGTAGAGCATGTGGATGATATTGTCTATTATCCAGATTGCGATGATATGAGTGATGTGGCGCATTACTTGATTGTAGAAGCTGGTGATTTTGGCGAAGTTCCAGAACAATTGAAGCCGTATATTGATTTTGATGCTTGCGGTCGAGATTTGGAGATTGGAGGAAATTATTTGGTTACTAGTCGTGGAGTTTTTGAGTATCCAGAATGAATCAACACTATATATAGTGTTTGATTAGTATATGTAAGCAAAAAAACACAATATATAGAGTGCAAACTGAAGGGTAATGTGATATAATATTTGCCGAAGAAATATTTTTGAAATGAGGTAATATTATGGCAAATATTCAAACAAGTTTTATTGATTTCCATAATTCAATTAGATTGGACGTAGAAGACAATACGCTACTTAAGGACTATAAAGACCAAGTAATTGATGGATTAAAAGATTACTTACCTGATGATGTGAAGTTTGAAACTTTTTTACAGGGAAGCTATTCTGTTTATACCGGAATAAAAAGCTGTGATGAAAAAATTGATTTTGACATCGATATTGCAGTTGCTTTCGAAATTGATCATACTGTTTATGAAGATCCAAGGGAGCCTAAACTGTGGGTAAAAGAGGCGCTAGTTGAAATTTTTCCTAATGCTCAAGTTAATTTAAAAGTACCTTGTGTAACTGCTACATTTACTGGAAAAAAGACAAAAAAAAATGTGCACGTTGATGTTGCGGTTTATGCTAAAGAAGATGAAAATTATTTCTTAGCAAAAGCAAAAGAATTCAGTGCTCCCGAAAACCGATGCTGGGAGGAAGCGGATCCCAAAGTATTAAAAGAGAAAATTAATAGTCATGTAGCAGATTCAGATGATCGAAAACAATTTCGAAGATGTATTCGCTATTTAAAAAGATGGAAAGATAACAATTTTAACCAAGAATATAAACCAACAGGAATTGGACTTACAATTAATGTGATGGATACGTTCCTAGTTAATAAGTCCACTGATTTTTTAACTAGAAAAGTTCAGTATAATGATATGGAATGTATGAAGCAGATTGTTTCTTCGCTGAAAGATTCATTTGTGTATGAGTACAGTGAAACAGATGGTTGGCATTATCGTCTACATGCATATCTTCCAGTGAAGCCTAACAGTGACACCTATTCAAAAATGACAGTGAATCAGATGAGTGATTTTAAAAACAAACTTTCTAAATTATATGATGATTTGATTTTCGCTATCGATACTGAAGATGAGTATGAAGCTACAAAACGATTAAATAATCAATTTGGGGAGGATTTTTTAATTATTTCAGAAGAAGAAGTTACAGAAAAAAACTTAAGAAATGCATTTGTTACAGACTATCCGAGTGCTTAGGTTGGTGTTAAAGATTGGATTATACTGATATTTTAAAAGAAAAGCTAACAGATGTTGTGCGTTTATTCGATGGTAATTACTATGGGGATTTTTCATTTGCTACAATTGGAAAGTTGCGTTTAAAAATTGAAATACCAAAACATTTTCCATTGGTACTTCCTAGGATTTACATTCATAATTTTGATCATTTAGGACTTTACCTACCACATGTAGAAAAAGATGGGTTGGTATGTTTTTCTTCAGATATAAATTATTTAGTAGATGAAGAAAATTCAGAATTGGTTTTATTGCAGTGTGTTAATAAAACTATAAAAACAATTGAGGAAGGTTTGAAAGGGTTAAATAAAAATGATTTTCGAAAAGAGTTTGTTGCTTTTTGGGACAAACAAGAGAATCAAATTTCGTTATTCTACCTTTGTGAACCAGCGTTGTTTATCAAGTCAGTTGATACAATAATGTACGGTAAGTCTTTGGTTGCTTTGGATAAAGAGAACGAATTACAATTAAATGCAGCGAGTAGATTGTTTAATGGAGAGAAAGAAGATACTCATGAATTAGATGCATACTATGTTCCAATTAGAAACAAGAATAATATTATGCCCCCGAAGAATAATAAAGCATGGTCAAAGAAGGATATTTTACAAATAGTAAAAAAAAATGTAACAGGTGCAAATAAAAGATTTTTTTTAAAACTTGAAAAAAGAAAGAATAGACATAATGTTTTACTTATTCTAGATATCCCAATTGAAGAAAAGTCAAATAATGTCATAATTGGATTTCTTTTTACAAAACAATCTGGATCTATAAAAGATTATAAGGGTACGCCTAGGACTGTATTAGTTCAGCGTCATGATGAATTATATTTGGTGAATAGAACGAGCGGAGAAAACTATGGATTGGGTGCTAATATAGCTATTGTTGGGGTAGGGTCAGTTGGCAGTAAAATTGCTGAAAATCTTGGTCCATTAGGTGTGAGAAAGATGACACTCATAGACAATGATTGTTTTCAAGCTGAAAATTTGTATCGAAATTCACTTGGTGCAGATAGTTTAAAAAATGCCCGATCTCAGAATAATTTTTTTAAAGTTGATTTAATGCAGGAGGAGCTCGAAAAAAAATTCCCATACCTTTGTGTTGAAGTGGAGTCAATGAACGTTTTAGACTTAATTAGTATGCAACCTGGTTTTTTCAAGGAATATGACTATGTTTTTGTTTGCATAGGAGATACAATGGCAAGCCTGGCTTTAAATAATTATTTTTCCAAAAGTAGTCAAAAAGTTTTCTATTCTTGGCTGGAGCCATATGGCATTGGGGGACACACTCTATTTATAAATTATTCTCTAAATCAAAAAGGTTGTTTCAATTGTCTTTATACAGATTCAAACTCTAAAAATAGGTGTTCAAATAGAGCTTCTCTGGTAAAAGAAGGACAAATTTTTGAAAGGACTTTAGCGAGTTGCCGCTCAAAATTTATACCATATAATGCTATTGCCTCGACGGAATGTGCAATTAATGCAATAAAACTTTTCCATAAAGTCAATCAAAATAATATGACCAATAGTACTCTTTTTTCATGGATAGGAGATGGGAGTACTTTTGAGAATTTAGGATATCAATATAGCGACAGAAATACTTTTCTTAATGGAGTCAATAAGTTTGAAGAAAGATTCTTTTCTAAATATTGCAAAGTATGTGGGGAGTTAGATGATTAAATTTTCGTGTGACCGTATTGTCATTGAAGTAAGGGATGAAGTTCTTAAGATATTTGAACAATATCGGCAGGGAAAGGATGACTTGCCTGAAGCTGGAGGAGTTCTTCATGGAAAAAGACTTAAGAATGGGAGCATAATAATTACCGATATAACAACACCTCAAATAGGAGATATACAAAAAAGATTACTCTTTAAAAAAAACCGAGAAATTCATCAACAGCTTTCTAATGAGAAATGGATAGAATCAAATAAGTTTTCTATTGCATTGGGAGAATGGCATACTCATCCTGAAGCTGTACCAACTCCATCAAATGTTGATAAGAAAAGCTGGAGACTGAACGTGAGCAAGCAACATGATGATAGAGTTTATGTTTTTATTATCGTTGGATTTTCTGATTTGAGAATGTGGTTACTGTCAAAAAAATCAGATATTAGGCAGGCTATAAAACTATAAAGGAGTGATTAGGTGAAATCACAAAAGAATATTTGGTGGTGGGGGTTTTTAGTAGGAAAGGTAATGATACCAGCCCTTCTCTTAATTTCTCTACCGATGATTACTTTTTTCTTTACCAATAAAAAAATGAGTAAAGAAGCCGTGATTTTTTTCTTTGGAGACCAAAAAGCTACCTTTATTGAAACGTTAGTAACATCTCTTCAGCTTAATTTGAATTACATTTTTTCAATTATTATTGTTATATCGTTATTGAATTTTTTTAAAAAAAGAAATTCAGGAAAGGTGTTTAACTCTAATGGAAATGTGTACTACAACTATTTTTATTTTGTATTTTGGGTAGCAGCAACTTTACTTGGTTATGATAAAATTCAGATTGCAGGAATTCCTATACACATGCAATATAAGTTGGTTTTGAGTGGAATTTTTTCTGAGGTGTTGCCAGATATATACGATGATCATTACGACAGTGATGGAACATGTAAAGTAAGCATTGAAAAAGAAAATTTCGATGACATCGATGGATATGACTCTGTGAACTTACTGATTATTGATACTTACGATATAAAAATGAGTGAATTATCTATGGAAAATCAAACATATCCTACGATAATTGTTAGAGGGAATTCAATAGATGGAGTTCGTAAAGTTAATAGATCTTTAATCTTGGAAATAAAAAAAACAATGGATGAAATTCAAAAAAGTGACTTTAAAAAAGTATTTGTTGCTTCAACATCTAATCCAAAAAATAGTATCAATATTATTAATTCATCGTTTAGATTTTTCGGTCGATCACGTAGGTTTAAACTTTATGTTCTTCAAAAGGATTATGCAAGCAATGGAAAGTATAGTAAGAAATATAGAATTTTTATTTAAGAAGGAATTTTTCCTTCTTTTTATTTTGGAGGAAACTATGAAAAAAATAAAAAGCTACACCAGTATTTGGGCAGTTGAAAAAGTCATTTATGCGATTAATGACTTTCAGCTGCCTTTTCCTGTGACCTTTAACCAGATGGCTTGGTTTGTTTTATCCTTGATGTTTGTCATTGTATTTGCCCATGTGCCTCCGCTATCCATGATAGAGGGGGCTTTTTTAAAATACTTGGGCATTCCGATAGCGGTCACTTGGTTCATGTCGCAAAAGACCTTTGACGGTAAGAAACCATTGGGATTTTTACGATCCTTTATCAGCTATCACTTACGGTTTAAGGTCACTTTTGCAGGAAAGAAAGTTAAAGAACAGAAGAAACGATGGGACGAACCAATCACCTTGGTAAGGAGTGTGAATTATGTACCCGATTAAGTATATTGAAAATAATCTTGTCTTTAACCAAGAAGGCGAGTGTTTTGCTTACTATGAATTAGTGCCTTACAATTACTCCTTTTTGTCACCTGAACAGAAGTATCAAGTACATGATAACTTTCGCCAATTAATTGCGCAAAATCGTGAAGGTAAGATCCATGCCTTACAAATTGCCACAGAAAGTAGTATTCGTGCCACACAAGAACGTTCGAAAAAGGAAATTACCGGTAGACTCAAAGAAGTAGCAAAGCAACGAATTGATTTACAGACAGATGCATTAGTATCCATGATTGGCGATAGTCAGATTGATTATCGCTTCTTTATTGGCTTTAAACTGATTTCGACAGATGAAGAGGTCAATCTAAAGAATCTCAGGAAATCTTTCTTTTCTGGACTTCAAGAATTTGTCTATGGAGTGAATCATCATTTGATGGGTGATTTTGTTTCCTTATCCAATGAAGAAATTCGTCGCTATACCAAGCTTGAAAAACTAATGGAAAGTAAATTGGCTCGAAGATTTAAAGTCAAACGAGTAACGCCGAGTGACTTGACGTATTTAATTGAACATATCTATGGTGAAAAAGGCACACCGTTTGAAGAATATGAATTCCAGCTACCAAAGAAAAAGCTGAAATCAGAAACGCTGGTGAAACGTTACGACTTATTACGTCCCACTCGTTGTTTGATTGAAGAAAAGCCTCGGTACTTACGGATGGAACATGAAAATCATGAGTCTTATGTAGCGTACTTAACAATTAATACCATTGTAGGGGAAATGGAGTTTCCTTCCTCGGAACTTTTCTATTACCAGCAACAACAATTTACGTTTCCGATTGATACTTCAATGAATGTGGAAATTGTGACGAATAAAAAGGCCCTAGCTACCGTTCGTAATAAGAAAAAGGAATTAAAAGATTTAGACAACCATGCCTATCAATCTGATAATGAAACGAACTCCAATGTATTAGATGCTTTGGATTCCGTGGATGAATTGGAAACCACCTTGGATCAGTCGAAAGAATCCATGTATAAACTAAGCTATGTGGTTCGAGTGAGTGCTAAATCAGTGGATGAATTAAAACGCCGCTGTGATGAAGTGCTCGATTTTTATGACGATACCAATGTAAAACTAGTCCGGCCCTTTGGCGATATGATGGGTCTACACAAAGAATTCTTACCCTCAAGTAAGCGATACATGAATGACTATATTCAATATGTTACGTCTGACTTTTTGGCGGGACTTGGTTTTGGGGCTACTCAAATGCTAGGAGAATTAGAAGGCATTTACTTTGGCTATAACGTAGATACGGGGCGCAATGTTTACCTGAAACCGGCATTGGCATCACAAGGGGTCAAAGGCTCAGTAACCAATGCTTTGGCATCTGCTTTCCTTGGTTCGTTAGGTGGGGGGAAATCTTTTAGCAACAATCTCTTAGTCTATTATGCCGTCCTTTTTGGTGGGCAAGCTGTGATTGTCGATCCAAAAGGAGAAAGAGGCGGTTGGAAAGAAACGTTGCCAGAAATTGCGGATGAAATTAATATTCTTAACTTGACCAGTAAGCCAGAAAATCAAGGCTTACTTGATCCCTATGTGATTATGAAGAAAAAGAAAGACTCAGAAAGTTTGGCGATTGATATCCTGACCTTTTTAACAGGGATTTCCAGTCGGGATGGGGAGAAGTTCCCTGTGTTACGCAAAGCCATTCGAACGGTTACCCAAAGTGATCAGCGAGGATTATTACAAGTAATCGTTGAATTGCGTAAAGAGGACTCACCAGTCGCGGAAAATATCGCGGATCACATCGAGTCCTTTACCGATTATGATTTTGCCCATTTGCTTTTCTCAGATGGTTCGATTACCCAGTCGATTAGTTTAGATAA
>NZ_JXLA01000067.1 GCF_001886185.1 Enterococcus raffinosus
GAATGGGTGGCCAAGTCTATGGTTCAGATGGGGTAGCGCCCACCTTAACTGGTGATGAAGGAATCAAAATAGCCTTACCCACGAACGAGGGAATTTCTATAGCGGGTATGTTGCCGGGGAATTTTGAACAAGGAAATCGGGTCTATGAGGTAACCGGAACAGCTCCCACCTTGTCAACGAAACAAAGGGGAACGAAGATTATGATTCGGAAAAATAAAACAGAATATCAAGAGGTAAAGCCAGGGGACAGTGTGAACCTGGCTTTTCCTAATTCCACAAGTCGTCGAGGCCGTTTGGGAAAACAAAGTGTGCATACCTTACTAACAGGAGACCAACAAGCAGTCGTCACAGATCAGTACCAGATTCGGAAGCTAACACCTAGAGAATGCTGGCGGCTTCAGGGTTTTCCGGACTGGGCTTTTGACCGAGCTTCTCAAGTCAATTCAGATAGTCAGTTGTATAAGCAGGCCGGAAACTCTGTAACAGTTCCGGTCATTTTTGATATTGCCAGAAGATTAAAGGAGGTAAAAATAGATGATTTATGATGAGTTGTTTGGGAAGTCTATTGGGTGATTGGCAAGATTCAGTCAGATCCGGAATTGGAAGAAGAACTGTACCGGCTCAATTTTGATATTCGCAAAAATGGGGTGAAAGTCCCTGGTGATTCATATGTAATGGACGAGGAAACCGATGCTCGAATTGAACTAAATCAAGTAATCACGGAACTTGAACGGATTGCGGACCTTGCGAAAGAACCGGATATACGTCAGTACTTGTTTGAGATAAAAGCAGAGTTGGAAATTGAGGGCATTAGCGCGGAGTGACAACCAGATAAACCACTGATAGGCGCTGACCGCGGGGGATTTGCGAAGCAGAAATCCTCCGTGGTGCTGTGCCTGTTCATGGACGGCGTTAGCCGGCCATGATGTCTCACCCCCCGTATCTAACAGGGGGGTACAAAAACACAAAAAATGAGCAAGTAATCATTAAGAATTATTGGTGTAGCAAGGATATTAAGTAATTTGCATAGGTGTTAACTCATTAAAAAAAGTTAACACCTTGAATTTGGAGGTGAGAACTTGGCACAACGGAATTTAGATTATCGATTATTAAAAGACCGACGTAATGAATATGGTGTTTCACAAAATAAATTAGCTATCGCTTGTGGGCTTAGTCGGACCTATTTAAATCTGATAGAAAACGGTGGCGTAACTGCCTCTACAAAAACCATGAGAAAAATTTTTGACCAACTGGAAAGTTTTAATCCCGATTTACCTTTAACGTTACTGTTTGACTATGTAAGGATTCGTTTTTCCACAACGGATGTGCGGAAGATTATTCAAGAGCTTCTCCATCTGAAATTTGAGTATATGCTTCATGAAGATTACGCCTTTTACTCCTATCAGGAACAATATGTCATGGGAGATATTGTAGTGATGTTGTCTCATGAAGAAGATAAAGGTGTTCTTTTGGAATTAAAGGGTCGTGGTTGCCGGCAGTTTGAAACTTTTTTACTCGCTCAAAAGCGTAGCTGGTACGACTTTTTCGAAGATTGTCTAAAAACCGGTGGTGTGATGAAACGCTTGGACTTGGCAATCAATGATCGAGTGGGGCTACTGGATATTTCTGATTTAACGAAAAAATGTCAGAAGGAAGAATGTATCTCCTTGTTTCGTACCTTTAAAAGTTATCGTTCCGGGGAACTTTTAAAAGCTGATGAAAAGGATGGCATGGGAAATACCTTATATATCGGCAGTCTCAAGAGTGAGGTTTATTTCTGCTTGTACGAAAAAGATTACGAGCAATATATCAAGTTAGGGATTCCATTAGACCAGACTGAGACGAAAAATCGTTTTGAGATTCGACTGAAAAATGACCGTGCTTATCATGCGATTCAAGATTTGTTAAAAGGTCGTAGCATTGAGAGCACCACGTTTTCTATTATCAATCGTTACTTGCGATTTGCGGATAAGGTGGAAGGCAAACGGCGAACCAACTGGCCCTTGAATGAACAATGGGGTCGCTTTATTGGACGGAATCGGAAGGAAATTCAATTAACTTCTGAACCGAAACCTTATACCATTGAACGAACCTTGAATTGGCTTGGACGTCAAGTCGCCCCTACGTGGAAGATGGCAAAGGAATTGGATCGGCTGAATCAGACAACGTATATCCAGGATATGGTACGGAATGCACGGTTATCAGACCAGCATAAAAAAATTTTGGAACAACAAAGTATGGCAATCGAAAATTTGATTGTATGAAAAGAGGAATTTTGATGGGAATTGTAAAAGATATTTTATTGGTATTTGGTGGCAGTATGCTTGGTGTTACTGTGATGTGCTTGATGCATGCAAGTACAGCAGCAGACCGAGTAATGGAAAAGAAAGGAAAGTGACGAGATGAATTTTGGACAAAATTTATATCAATGGTTTTTGACCAATGCTCAATCCTTAGTCTTACTAGCGATTGTAGTCATTGGTTTATTTTTAGGATTTAAGCGGGAGTTTTCTAAATTAATTGGCTTTTTGGTGATTGCCTTGATTGCGGTAGGTTTGGTCTTTAATGCTTCTGGTGTGAAGGATGTCTTACTCAATTTATTTAACCGAATTGTTGGTGCATAAGGGGGAATCACGATGGAGCAGATGCGTGTTTATATTGCGAACCTTGGAAAATACAATGAAGGAGAGTTGGTGGGGGCGTGGTTTACTCCACCTGTCGATTTTGATGAAGTCAAAGAACGAATTGGGTTAAATGATGATTATGAAGAATATGCGATTCATGATTATGAACTACCCTTTGAGATTGATGAGTATACATCAATTGAGGAAATTAATCGATTGTGTGGCTTAGCGGAGGAATTAGAAGGAACGCCAATTGGTGAGGTTGCTTCAGAGATTCAGCACGCTTTCTTTAATTCTTTCGAGGAAATGGTGGAGCATGTGGATGATATTGTGTATTATCCAGATTGTAATGATATGGAAGATTTAGCTTATCAAATGGTAAATGAGGGGTATTTAGGAGATGCTCCAGAAAATTTTGTAAGGTATTTCAATTATTCCTCTTTTGCTCGCGACTTGGAGATTGAGGGAAACTATTTAGTTACTAATCGAGGTATTTTTGAATATCCAATCTAAATATAAGCCATTCAACTTGAATGGCTTATATCTCAATTTATTAGTGGAAGTTTATCAGTGTTAGAAAGCGCCCAAACAATTGCATTACCTGCTAAAGTAACAATTTTAGGATGTTTTTCGAGAAAATCAGAAAATCTTTCTAAAACGTTAGGTTTAAAATCTTTAGTTTCTACGATATTGATAAGCTCTTTGCCAACTTGTTGCTAAAGCATCAATATATTCTTTTAATTCATCAAGAGAATTATTCCAATTGTTTGTAACGGTATTATTGTTTCCGAATGTCGCTCCTCTATAGTCACCTGAAGAGTTAAAATTAAAGGTATTTGTCGTCTGAATCGATTGACTATTTTTTTCTGAAGGATGAATTTTCTCTGCCCCCTCTTCTGTTAGTTCGACATCATCAGTCCAAATTATGGGGTACATTTTGGTTTTTGTTATGGATGCACCTCGGATGTAGCCAGATTTTGTTGCGCTTTCCAGTAATGATGCGAATTCTTGTTGAGATAACTCCAATAAGTCTGACGTAACTGTAGTTCCATCATAAATGAAGTTTAAGAGCTGCTTTAACTTCTTTTCTTTGGTTCGATAGTCCAATACTAATCTCTCCTTTTAATTATTATTGGTTGTGTTGTTACTGCCAAAACTCGCACCCTTTTGATCTCCACCATAGATATTGTATGTATTACTGATGGTTGCTCCGGGTGTATTATTTTTTGGATAGGGAGTATCTAATACATCATATCCCTCTGTAGTAACCCTTGCAAATTGAGATAAAAAAAGATGGGGTTTATTGCTAGCATATCGAATAGCAATTCCCTTAACGAAATTTGAATCAATAGCATATTTAATTAAGTCGTAGTAGTCAATTTCTTGAACACGATAATTTGGAGTTCTTAAATCAGCGTCATGGTCATCTAATCGTTTGAGAAATATCTGAAGTTGTTTGTATCGATTCTCACGATTCATTTTAATAGGTTTATCTGCTTCACCAATTTGATTAATAAATGCATATCCTTTATCTGTGATTATTGCTTGGCTAGCATCTATATTTGGACCGCTGTAATAGTGTTCTATTTTTAAATTATAAACTAATTCTTTAGAGATAAGATATCCATAAAAATCTGCGTCTGATTCTGAAATGTCAGCATTTGTTAGTGTGTCAGATTCATTTTGGATTTTCAATAGCAACTCATATAATTTAAGATTAAGCTCTTCTTGTTTCAAACTTATCTACCCCCTAATTAATTTTAATTATAACAGAATATTTAATTTAAAAAACAATATATTTGGAGATGAGTTAATGAAAAAAATAAAAAGCTACACCAGTATCTGGGCAGTTGAAAAAGTCATTTACGCAATCAATGACTTTCATCTGCCTTTTCCTGTAACTTTTAACCAAATGGCTTGGTTTGTTTTATCCTTGCTGTTTGTCATTGTATTTGCCCATGTGCCTCCACTATCTGTGATAGAGGGGGCATTTTTAAAATACTTTGGCATCCCGGTGGCGATTACTTGGTTTATGTCGCAAAAGACTTTTGATGGCAAGAAACCATTGGGATTTTTACGATCCTTTATCAGTTATCATTTACGATTTAAGGTCACTTTTGCAGGAAAAAAAGTTAAAGAACAGAAAAAACGATGGGATGAACCCATTACATTAGTGAGGAGTGTGAACTATGTACCCGATTAAGTATATCGAAAATAATCTTGTTTTTAATCAAGAAGGAGAGTGTTTTGCTTATTATGAGTTAATACCTTATAACTATTCCTTCTTATCTCCTGAACAAAAATATCAAGTGCATGATAATTTCCGCCAATTGATTGCCCAAAATCGAGAAGGTAAGATTCATGCGCTACAAATTGCGACAGAAAGTAGTATTCGTGCCACTCAGGAACGATCTAAAAAGGAAGTTATAGGTAGACTCAAAGAAATAGCATTACAACGGATTGATTTACAGACAGACGCATTAGTATCCATGATTGGCGATAGTCAGATTGATTATCGCTTTTTTATTGGTTTCAAACTGATTGCTACAGATGAAGAAGTGAATTTGAAAAGTCTCAAAAAATCCTTCTTTTCCGGCTTTCAAGAGTTTATCTATGAGGTCAATCATCATTTGATGGGCGATTTTGTTTCATTATCAAATGAAGAAATTCGCCGATATACCAAGCTTGAAAAACTGATGGAAAGTAAATTAGCGCGGAGATTCAAAGTCAGACGAGTGAATCCCAGTGATCTTACTTACTTGATTGAACATATTTATGGCGAAAAAGGTACACCGTTTGAAGAATACGCCTTTCAGTTACCAAAGAAAAAATTGAAATCAGAAACTTTGGTGAAACGCTATGACTTATTACGTCCCAGTCGTTGTTTGATTGAAGAGAAACCTCGTTACTTAAGGATTGAACATGAGAATCATGAGTCTTATGTAACCTATTTGACAATTAATACCATTGTCGGGGAGATGGAGTTTCCTTCCTCAGAGCTTTTCTATTACCAGCAACAACAATTTGCTTTTCCGATTGATACTTCAATGAATGTAGAAATTGTCACCAATAAAAAGGCATTAGCTACCGTTCGCAACAAGAAAAAGGAATTAAAAGATTTAGACAACCACGCTTACCAATCTGACAATGAAACGAATTCCAATGTTTTGGATGCTTTGGATTCCGTTGATGAATTGGAGACCACCTTGGATCAGTCAAAAGAATCCATGTACAAATTGAGCTATGTGGTCCGGGTGAGTGCAGAATCAGTGGATGAACTAAAACGCCGTTGTGATGAAGTGTTCGATTTTTATGATGATACCAATGTGAAACTAGTCCGGCCCTTTGGCGATACGATGGGGCTACATGAAGAATTCCTACCAGCTAGTAAACGGTATATGAATGACTATATCCAGTATGGTGCGACTCGTTTCCCTATAAGTGCATAGGCATGAAATGGGAGAATTATCAAGAACTAAAGATAATTACAACTAGTTATTTCACAGTTGAAATGAAAACCGTCAAGTTGGTTGAAGCAACTGGTCTGATACTCCTACATGCGAATATTCATAACAGTGAATATTCGTGTGAAGCTAGGTAAAGTCGGCAGAACAATACCTAAGTAAGTAATAACTTATATGGTAAAGGATATGCCGGGACGCCACAAACTATCTATGGTGAGAATGTTCCTACGGAACTGACGAACTTGCGAATGTACGGGTCTAAAGGATGACTTTTATCGAAAGATAATTGGGTTGCAAAAGCAACGAATATTACCGAAAAGTAAGAGTCGTATTTATGAAATTCGGGATAAGGAACAATGACCTTATATAATATTCAGGCTCAAAGTAAGCACCTAAGGATAGATGTATGGCTAGAATAACTGGAACGAGGAAAACAGAAAACACTTATTCAACAACTGTTATTGGAGCGTTGGATATAAGACTAATAGTCGAAAATCCTTAATTTCTGCGAGAGTAGGGGCACAGTACCTGTGAAGCGTCTAATCAACGTGGAGGGATAGCCCCAAGACTTGTTCTTTGAAAAGTGAATACAGTTAAATGAAACTCACAAGATCTGGTAAGAGGATGGGACTAATTTTAAAGTTAGGAGAAATAATCCATCAGTGAGTACAGAATTACGATATTATGAATACTATCAAATGCAAGAAACTTTTGATTGGCTCTATGAAAGAAGTAGCAAACAAGCAACAAAAGGTATTGACCTTTATAAAATAATTATGTCAGAGGAAAATATCCTACTAGCATATAGAATTATTAAATCAAATACTGGTTCTAAAACATCTGGGATAGATAATCAAACAATCAGTGATTTCAAATTTCAAAACAAACAAAAGTTTGTAAATGATATTCGAAAAACAATTGAAAATTATCAGCCGCAGCCAGTTAGACGAGTCAACATTCCAAAAAGTAATGGGAAAACTCGTCCTCTAGGCATTCCCACTATGAAAGACCGCTTGATACAACAAATGTTTAAACAAGTGTTAGAACCCATATGTGAAGCAAAATTTTTCAAACATTCCTATGGGTTCCGACCTAATCGCTCTACAGAACATGCAATAGCAAGATGTAATTTTATTGCACATAAATGCAAATGTCATCATGTGGTAGATGTCGACATTAAGGGATTCTTTGATAACGTCCATCATGGAAAGTTAATCAAACAGCTTTATACCATCGGTATAAAAGATCGACGCGTATTAGCAATAATCTCTAAAATGTTAAAAGTGACAGTAGCAGGACAAGGCACTTCCACTTCTGGCGTCCCACAAGGTGGCGTGTTATCTACATTATTATCGAATGTTGTTCTAAATGACTTAGATTGGTGGATTGCCAATCAATGGGAAACATTTCAAACAAAAAGAAAATATAGCAGTGTAGATAATATGCACCATGCTTTGGTAAAGTCGAAATTAAAGAAAATGCACATCGTACGTTATTGTGATGATTTTAAAATCTTTACAACAAATCATAAACATGCAGTAAAAATCTATCATGCGGTCAAGGGATATATTAAACAACGGTTGAACCTAGATATTTCACCAGACAAATCAAAAATTACAAATCTTAGAAGAAATTATTCAGAATTTCTAGGATTCGAGCTAAAGGTCATAAAACAAAAGAAACAACAATATGTTACTGTTTCGAGAGTCTCAAAGAAATCAAAAAGTAGAATTAAGAAGGAAATCAGAGAAAAGATAAAAGCAATTCAGAAATCTCCTACTAGAAAAACTGTTAACCAATACAACCAGTATGTACGAGGTATTCAGAATTATTATCAAAAAGCCACCTTGATTAACCATGACTTTTCTTCTATCTACTATTCCTGCTTACCAGCACTATATAATCGTTTAAAACCATTCGGAAAATATGAAATCCCTAGAAGCCCACCCATTACGTATAAAAAGTTTTATCCTCTCACAAAAAGAACGTTTTGTGTTAGGAAGAATTATTTATTTCCATTAGATAGCGTGAAATGGAAAAGGTTAGAATTTTTCAAACCTCACATCAACAACTATACGCAAGATGGACGATTGGCTAAACTGAGGAAATTAAAACCTTCGGTTTATTCTGAATTGGTTACCCTTAGTACGATGGAAACAGATGAAAGTCTTGAATACTTAGACAATCGACTGTCAAGATATTCTATGCAAAATGGAAAATGTTCCGTTACAGGGATTTTTCTAAGAACGCAAGATGTTCATTGTCATCATATTATTCCTCGTAAATTTGGGGGTACAGATGAGTTTGATAACCTAGTTATTATCCATAAATGGGTACACAGACTCATCCATGCCAAAACAAACGATTAAAGAGTATCTACAACTTCTTCAACTAACAAATAAGCAAATGAAGAAGTTAAACAAATATCGTTTAGAATGTAATTTAACTGAATTTCACTAAAGAAATACGAACAAGTTGGAACGCCGTATGCGATGAAAGTTGCACGTACGGTGTGGAGCGGGGGAAAACCTAGAGATAACTTCAAAGGGTTACCTATCGCTATTTACGTCTGACTTTTTGGCGGGACTTGGTTTTGGGGCTACTCAGATGCTAGGAGAATTAGAAGGCATTTACTTTGGCTACAATGTAGATACGGGTCGTAATGTTTATCTCAAGCCGGCTTTGGCTTCACAAGGAGTCAAGGGTTCAGTTACCAATGCACTTGCCGCAGCTTTCCTTGGTTCACTAGGTGGTGGGAAATCCTTTAGTAACAATCTCTTAGTCTATTATGCTGTCCTTTTTGGTGGTCAAGCTGTGATTGTCGATCCAAAAGGTGAGCGAGGTGGCTGGAAAGAAACCTTGCCAGAAATTGCGGAGGAGATTAATATTCTCAACTTAACTAGTAAGCCAGAAAATCAAGGCTTACTTGATCCATATGTCATCATGAAGAAAAAGAAGGACTCGGAAAGTCTAGCGATTGATATTCTGACCTTTTTAACAGGAATTTCTAGTCGAGATGGAGAGAAGTTTCCTGTTTTGCGCAAAGCCATTCGGACTGTTACCCAAAGTGATCAGCGAGGGTTGTTACAAGTAATCGTTGAATTGCGTAAAGA
>NZ_JXLA01000068.1 GCF_001886185.1 Enterococcus raffinosus
CTATCAGTCCTAGAAATTATAGAGCCATTTTTTCTCTTCTAAAATCTTTAAATGCCTAGTGACCGCAGCACTATCTATTTTCAACTCGTTTTGCAATACCGTTTGAGAACACTGACCATTTTCTTTTAAAAATATCATTAATTCATAACGAGTAATACTAAAACCAGTTTCTTTTTCGAATTTACTGGTTGTCTCTTGATTCGCAAGTTTCAGCTGGTAGAACAACTTACTAATTTCTCTTAGATTCATTTAAAACTCCTTCCATTAATTGACTAATCAACTGTTGACTGATCAACTATACTTTATTAAGGATAATTTAGGAAGCAATTTGCCTGTAAAATTCCTTTTAAATAAAAACGAATAACTTACTGTCCTTTAAATCTATTAGAAACTATAGAAATCCCTTCTTATCAGTGCACATAATTATACTAATATCCTTTTACATTGCACATTATCTTTTTGCGTAACGTTTAAGCTATAAAAAATGCAAAAACGCCTTTATCAACATTATTGAAAAAGTTGATAAAGGCGTCTTTATTTCAATGCGTATACTGTAAGTTCATCTTAACAGAAGTTCTTTAACGCAAGTTCTTATCTAATACCTAAAGCAATCCGTGCATACCGACTCATCTTGTCAGTTGTCCATGCGGGATACCAAACAAGTTTCACTTCTACATTGGTTACTTCTGGAATCTCAGCTAACGCTGATTGGATATTTTCAGTTAAAATATCTGCTAACGGGCAGCCCATTGTCGTCAAGGTCATTTTAATCACAGTATTTCCCGTTTGTTCAAAATCAACCTCATAGATTAAACCAAGGTTCACGATATCGATTCCTAACTCAGGGTCAATGACTGACTCTAAAGCGGTCAAAATAGTTTCTTTAATCTCAGCTACTTCTGCATCGGTCCATTTTTGAGTGTTCTCTTCCACCTGCTTCACTCCCTTTCGAGTTTCAAGAGTATTTTACTCTATCTATCAGCTTTTGTAAATGAGAATCGAGACCTGCTTATTCTCAATTAACAATCATTCGTTATTGGCTTTGGATTTTTTTAATAAGTTCTGTTCATCCTGTGTTAAGAATGTTCCTACAACAGAATCTGTTGCTACGATGTTAGTGAACGAATTAGGATCAACATCCGCCACAACCTGTTTAAGTGTATATAACTCATAACGAGTAAAAACGATCATAATTACCTCACGTTCGCTAGAACTAAAGCCTCCTCTTGCGGGTATTACTGTTAACCCACGAAGTAATTCACGACTTAAGGCAGCACACATTTCTTTGCTCTTACTCGTGTTGACAAAGGCCGTCATTTTCTGATGACTTGTATGTACGTAGTCAACTACCGTACTCATAGTGAAGATGGTTATGATCGTATATAGCGCGCTTTCCCAAGTGAAAAAGAACCCCGCTACAACAACAATCAATCCGTTTAGAAGCATCATATAGTTGCCAACCGTTCGACCGGTCGTTTTTGATAGTAATAATGAAACGATATCCAGCCCACCGGTAGTAAACCCGAACTTCAATGACAGTCCAGCACCAATACCCAGTAAGACTCCACCAGTAATCGCATTCATCAATACGTTATCAGTCACCTGTCCAACAGGCACAAGTGTAGTGAAAAAGGACATCGAAATTACATTCGCAAAACTTAAGATCATTGCTGATTTACCTAATTTAATAAAGCCTAAGATGAATACTGGAACATTCAGAAGAAAAATCAAGATACCAGTATCAAGTGATAGTCCTGCATTTGAGAGCACATGTTCAACGATTTGCGCAATCCCAGTCATTCCAGCTGAAAAGACATTTGCAGGAATCAAAAAATAGTTTAACCCGACTGCGCCAGTCAAACCAGTAAATAATATAATAAGAATTTTTTTAGCTAAATCCTTAGATGTGTAATTGATAACCTTCTGCATCCGAAATATTCCTCCTTTATTTGAAACCTATAATAGAGTAACAGGTTCTCTCATAATTAATCAATCGTTTTCAACAACTTATTGGAGAATAATCATGGCTTTCTTAGCATTTTTTGATAAACTAGAAGAATAGATTCAGAATGTCCATTCAACGGTAGGTTCAGCCTTTTGTTGAGTCATATATGAGACATTCAAAAGAAATAAGGAGGATGTCCATGGCTAAAGATGCAAGCTTTGATATCGTTTCAGAATTGAACAAAGAGGAAGTAAAAAACGGAGTTCAAATTGCCCTGAAAGAATTGAAAAATCGTTTTGATTTTAAAGGAAGTCTTTTTGACATCAAGCTAGAAGGAAACCAATTGGTAATCAAGGCGGAAGATGAGTATAAAGTAGAACAAGTTAAGGATGTCCTATTTAGCAAATTGATTAAACGCGGGGTTCCACTGAAGAACATTCAATTTTCTCCCTCTGAACATGCATTAGGTGGGAATGCTCGTCAAGCAGCTGAGCTAGTAAATGGGATAGATAGAGACAGCGCGAAGAAAATCACGACAGCTATCAAAAATAGCAAAATAAAAGTAAAAGCACAAATTCAAGAAGATCGTCTACGTGTCACAGGAAAAAGCCGTGATGATTTGCAGCAAGTCATTGCATTAGTAAAGGAAATTGATTTGCCTATTGATGTGCAATTTATTAATTATCGATGAAAAAAGCCGACAATAAATGTCGGCTTTTCATTTTCATTAAAAAAAGTATAAAAGGAATGGCGTCCAAAAGTTAATGAAATCAACTTTTTGGGCACGCTTCATCTCTGTTTTATTTATCTATAGTTTGAGAATTTACTAAAAATTTTATTTGCGATATTTATATTTTAATGTTTAAAGAATTACCCTCTATGCTCCCAGAATGAGCGAGCGCTATGCTCAACTTCGTCTGAACCATAGACGATTTTTCGGTCTTCCCAATTAATTGGTAAAAGAGTTTGATAATGAGGATTCGTATAGCGTTGATCTAACAACAAAATAATACCTTGATCTTCCATCGTACGGATCACTCGTCCAGCTGCTTGGATCACTTTGTTCATTCCTGGTAATTGATAAGCATAGCTGAAGCCCTGGTTTCGTTTCTCATCATAATACTCTTTGATTAATTCTTGTTCGTGATTGATTTGCGGCAACCCTACACCAACCACGACTGTTCCGATCAATCGCTCTCCCACCAAATCAATCCCTTCGGAAAAGATTCCTCCAAGCACACAAAAGCCGATCAATGTCTCTTTCGGCTGATCGACAAAAGCCGCTAAAAACTCTTCACGTTCTGTTTCGTTCAATCTTGATCCTTGAATCTGAATCGCATACTCAGGATATACATCATGAAAATAATCTGCCACTTGATCCAAATATTGAAAGGATGGAAAGAAAACAAGATAGTTTCCCGTTTTCGTTTTAACTAAACGTTCAATTGAGGATGCAATTTTCGGAATACTTTGGGTTCGCTTTTGATAAGTGGTCTGAATACTGGCATCAACTAAGACTAATCGATTTTCATTTGGAAATGGGCTAGGTAAGCGATAACTCAAACTATCCTCTCCTCCACCTAAAACTTCTTGATAATAATCCAGTGGAGAAAAACTTGCAGAAAACAAAATACTACTCCCTACTTTTTCCATTGTTTGCTCTAGAAACCAGGATGGATCGATACAATACTCTTTAACAATCAAATCATAACTCTTATGCTCTACTGTGGTTTGATAATGGTCGTCATAATATTCACTCATTCTAGTAAAACGCAAAATCTCAAAATAAACTGGAAGCATTTTTTGCTGAACTGGATGATCGGGGTTTTCAGCCAACCATTCTTTAATTTGCTCCTGCAATTTGAAGAGGCTGTTAATTAGACTTTCAGGTGCTGCTTGTTGATGATGATAAGCTTCGCCGTTAAGCGACTGATGAATCAACTCGAATTCGTTATCGACCCGAATAAAAGCTTTGTTTAGTTTCTTAAAAGACTTGTCTAGGTCTTTTTGCATTTGAGCGATGTTTTCTCGAGAAATGCTTGCTGAATACATTTCCTTTGAGCGATTAACTAGATTGTGAGCTTCATCAACTAAAACCAAATTTGTCCTATTTTCCTCTTCGAAAAAACGACGTAAATACACCGTCGGATCAAACAAATAATTGTAATCTCCTACAACGAGATCACAAAAACGACTGACATCCAATGAAAGCTCAAAAGGACACAATTCATGCTTGCGTGCATAATCTTCGATAACGGGTCTTGTATATTGATCTTCATTATTCAGCATATCCCAAAGACCATCGTTGACGCGATCATAATAGCCTTTAGCGAAGGGACAATGCTCGGGTGTACAATTTCTTTCTGTTAAAAAACAGATTTTATCTTTTGCAGTTAAGGTCACGCTTTTTACACGCGCCTCTTTTTTTGTAATTTTCGTAACAGTTTCTTCTGCAACCTGGCGGGTGATTGTCTTCGCTGTTAAATAGAAAATTCGCTCTCCTAATCCTTCCCCCATTGCTTTAAATGCTGGAAAAATTGTAGACATCGTCTTTCCCGTTCCTGTTGGTGCCTCAACAAATAGTTTCTGCTGAGCGTGAATCGTCTTGTACACCGCTGCAGCTAACTCTCTTTGTCCTGCACGGTAAGTATCAAAAGGAAAGCTTAAGGCCTGTAAAGAACGATTACGAGTTTCTCGCCATTCCATTTGAAAAATCAACCAATTTTCGTATCGCTTGATTAAATCCTCGAAAAAATCAGTCAATTCATCAAAGGTAAAGGTTCGAATCTGGCGGGTAATTTTCTCTTCAGTCGTTTGAAAATAGGTCAAGCGTGTACCGATTTCAAGCAGCTCTTCCTGTTCACTATAAATATAGGCATAAACCATTGCTTGATAAAAATACAAATCAATGATGCCAGGTTCTAATTCTTCAAATGGGGTTTCGGATGTTTTTATTTCATCGATAAATACTCGATCTTCTTCTATATAAATGCCGTCAGCACGACCTTCGATTTGAACAGCAGTATCTGCGATCTCTAGAGACTTTTTCAACCAGACTTCTTTTTGATATTCCGAACCGCCTTCTTTTTGCAACTGGCGATGAATTCTCGCACCTTCTTGAGGTGTATGATTGCTGTTTTTCCCCTCATCAATGCTTCCGCTACGCAGGATAAACTCAACTAATTCACGAACCGCGATTTTCTTTACTGCCAAGTTGTCACCTCATTTTTACGTTTCTACTAAATCATTTGGCTGTTTCACCATAGAAGATTTTTTAGCCTTCGTCAAGTTTTATTCTATTTTATTGTTCTTGATTTATTTACCAGAATTTTTTTTAACCTTGTTTGCCCGAGTTGTCAAAATCGTACAGAGAAGCCGCTTTTTTTTTGCTTTTAAGGTATAATAAAGAAGGACTTTGTGATATTGAGTTTTTATTACTGACAGAATCATTTATCAGTAAAGTGAATCAAATCAAACAAAATTACTTTTTAGTGTTTCAGGGAGGAAAAGAATGATCCAAATCGAAGGTTTTGTTACCGGAATCGCGCAAGAAAATTGCTATTTGATTCATAATGAAAAGAATTTATTGGTCGTGGATCCAGGAGCTGAAGGAGACCGATTAATAAAAGAAATTGAACGTATCGGGAAAACCCCTCAGGCTATTCTATTAACCCACACCCACTATGATCATATCGGTGCGGTGGAACAAATTCGAACAAAGTATGGTATTCCTGTTTATGTAAATCCTTTGGAACAGAAGTGGTTAGGAGATCCAATCCTAAATCTTTCTGGTCTAGGACGCCACGACAATATGCCAGATTTGATCGTACAGCCAGCCGAGTATGAATTTGAAATGAAAGAATACACCATTGGCGGTATGACTTTTCAGGTCGTACCAACACCAGGACACTCAATTGGCAGTGTCAGCTTTATCTTTGACGATTTTGTTGTAGTTGGGGATGCACTCTTTAGGGGAAGCATCGGGCGAACTGATTTATACACTGGAGATATGCAACAGCTGCTTTATAGTATTAAAACATATTTGTTCACTCTTCCTCGTGAGCTTCCAGCCTATCCCGGACACGGTGAAGCAACGACGATTGGCCGTGAGATCGATACGAATCCGTTCTTTAATTAAACAACTTTTTGGAGGTTTTAAATATGACAGAAACAAATCTTTATATTGTTCGACATGGTAAAACGATGTTCAACACATTGGCTCGTGTGCAAGGTTGGTGTGATACACCACTAACAAAAAGCGGACGTGAAGGCATTCATTATGTAGGACTAGGTTTGCAAGATACGAAGTTTGAAGAAGCTTATTCAAGTGACTCAGGTCGTGCAATCGAAACCATGCGTATTTTACTAAACGAACATCCTGAAGGCAAAAATATTCCTTATCACGTTGATCCTCGAATCCGGGAATGGTGCTTTGGTTCCTTGGAGGGCGCCTATGATGCAGAGATGTGGGGTGTTCTACCACGAGTATTGAACTTTAAAACAGAAGACGATCTATTTGCCACTGATGTTAGTTTTGAAGAAATCGCGAATGCTGTTGAAGGTGCAGATACTGCGAACTGGGCAGAGCCTTATACTCAATTACGCGACCGTGTTTGGAATGGATTCGAAGATATTGCTCAAAACCGAGAAAAACAAGGCGGAGGAAATGTTTTAATCGTTTCTCATGGCCTGACAATCGCCTTTTTGTTAAGCTTGATCGATTCAAAACAACCTGTTCGCGCAAACTTACTAAACGGCAGTATCAATCGCTTACGGTATGAAAATGGCGAGTTTTCTATTCGTGCGATCAATGACATCAGCTACATGGAACGAGGAAAAACTATTTCAGATCATGCAGATGAATAGAAATTTAGCTGTCAGCTTTTGCTGGCAGTTTTTTTTAATGACTTTAGTCAGTT
>NZ_JXLA01000069.1 GCF_001886185.1 Enterococcus raffinosus
TCTTCACCAACACTAGTTGACGAAGAGCCGGAAATCTTTTTGATTTCCTCACTTTTTTATTAATTTCGTTTGTCACCACGAGTAAAGACCGCAATACAGCCCAAACCAGTATGACTGGCGATCGTCGTTCCTAGTGGAAAGATTCGAACCTCTTTTGGCTGAATACTTTCTTCTAAATGACGCTTCACTTCTTCTGCACCTTCCTGATCGGCACTCGTTGTAATAAAAATTGTTTGATTTGCTGGATCTGTTGTTGCTTCACTGATTTTATCAGCTACTAGCTGCAACGCTTTTTTACGTCCACGAACTTTTTCAACATTTTGCAACTTGCCCTCAACATCCACTGTGATAATTGGTTTGATGTTCATTAAACCGCCAATCGCTGCACTTGTTTTAGAAATACGTCCGCCACGTTGCAGGTGATTCAAATCATCGACGGTCACCCAATGATGATACGTCAGTTTATTTTCTTCTAGCCAATGATATAGTTCTTCTAACGGTATCCCAGCCTGCTGCTTTTTAGCCGCTTCATAGACCATCAATCCTTCGCCACCGCTAGCAGCTAAGGAATCTACTACATAGACCTCTGCTTCTGGTAAGTCTTCCTTCAACAGTTCCACTGCCTGAATAGCGCTTTGATAAGAGCCGCTCATTCCAGAAGAAAAACAGATATACAAAATTGGAATATTTTTTTCAGCGTAACTGCGGAAAAATTCCACATAACGGCCAACGTTAACCTGCGATGTCGTTGGCATCGCACCATCTTTGATTTGTTGATAAAAATCATCAATTTTAAAACTGCGCCCTAAATCATCGGCGAATTCTGTCCCATCTATCGTGACGTACATCGAAATAAAATCAACGTTGTTTTCATCTAGTAATTCATAAGGCACATCGCAACATGAATCTGTCAGAATCTGATACATTTTAAAATCCTCCAAACACCCGCTTATTAGTAAATCTATTCTACTAGATAATTGGTTGCTTGTCTCATAATATGTTAGATTTGAGCCCAAACACTCTCCATAATATTGGTTTGTGTACGATCTGGTCCAACGGAGAAGGTCGAGATACGCACACCCACAAGTTCAGAAACGCGACGTACATAATTACGCGCATTTTCCGGTAGATCAGCTAAATCACGGCAGCCTGTAATATCTTCGCTCCAACCAGGTAGTTCTTCATAAACGGGCTTACAACGATTTAATTCTTTTAGGCTTGCTGGATAATGGTAAATTAGTTCTCCGTCCAGCTCATACGCTGTACAAATTTTCACTGTATCCAGACCGCTCAAGACATCAATCGAGTTTAAAGAAAGATTCGTAATCCCAGAAACACGTTTTGAATGACGCATCACAACCGAGTCAAACCAGCCCACACGACGTGGACGACCAGTAGTCGTTCCATATTCACGACCGACTTCACGAATCTGATCTCCAACTTCATCAAACAATTCAGTTGGGAAAGGTCCATCACCTACGCGTGAAGTATAGGCTTTACAAACACCGACAACTTTGTCGATTTTAGCAGGTCCTACACCACTACCGATAGTTACCCCACCGGCAACTGGGTTCGAAGAAGTAACAAATGGATAGGTTCCTTGATCAATATCCAGCATAACGCCTTGGGCACCCTCAAATAACACCCGTTTACCTTGATCAAGCGCATCATTCAGGATAACTGATGTATCTGTTACGTATTGTTTGATTTGTTGACCATACTCGTAGTATTCCTCAAAAATATCATCAAAACTCATCGCTTCGTCATCAAACATCTTAACAAATTGACGGTTCTTTTCTTCCAGATTAATTTTTAAGCGTTCTTCAAAAATTTCTTTGTCTAAAAGGTCCGCTACTCGGATACCCACACGAGCTGCCTTGTCCATGTAAGCCGGTCCAATCCCTTTGATTGTTGTACCGATTTTATTTTCACCTTTAGCGTCTTCCTGTAATTGATCCAATTTGATATGGTAAGGCAAGATAACATGGGCGCGATCAGAAATTCGTAAATTGTCTGTTGTTATTCCACGTTCATGTAAATAAGCCAATTCCGTTACTAATGACTTCGGATTGACTACCACACCATTTCCGATGACACTGGTTTTTTCTTTATAAAAAATACCAGAAGGAATCAAGTGCAATTTATATGTTTCATTGTCAAATTTGATTGTATGACCTGCATTGTCTCCACCTTGGTAACGAGCAATGACTTCTGCATTCTCACTCAAAAAATCCGTGATCTTTCCTTTACCTTCATCGCCCCACTGCGTCCCTACAACTACTACAGATGACATCTGAACACCTCGTTTAATTTTATTTAATCCTGCATCATTGTATCAAGAATAGCACAATACTTCAATGAAAATTCGAATATTAAAATATGAAGATTTCAAAATTCAAGCAAATCACGAACATTATTTTTTAAATCCTAAAAAAAGACAAAAAAAGACGCAAGTTTAAAACCTGCGTCAAAATTCCTCTCTTGGTGATAAAGATGAAAATTTATTGTACTGCTTGATGAAGAGCAATTCAACCGTTCCTCGAGCACCACTCCGGTTCTTCTCGATGATAACTTCAATGACATTTCGGTTTGCCGCTGACTCTTCATCCTCTTCTCCTTCACGTTCATAGTAATCATCACGGTATAAAAAGGCTACGATGTCAGCATCCTGCTCGATTGATCCAGATTCACGAATATCACTCAGTACTGGTCGTTTGTCCTGACGCTGTTCAACGCCACGAGAAAGCTGTGATAAAGCAATGATCGGTACTTTTAATTCTTTTGCCAGCTTCTTCAATTGCCGCGAAATCTCTGATACTTCTTGTTGTCGATTCTCTCGTCCAGTTCCTTCGATCAATTGCAAATAGTCAATCAGAATCAGACCAAGATTGCCTTTTTCTTTTGCCAGCTTGTGACATTTCGCTCGGATCTCAGAAACCTTAATTCCTGGTGTGTCATCAATAAAAATATTGGCTCGAGAAAGACTTCCCATTGCAACGATCAGGTTCTGCCATTCTTCTTCAGATAGCTGTCCCGTTCTTAAATGACTGGCTTCAATCGACCCTTCTGCACAAAGCATCCGATTAACCAGTGACTCCGCACCCATTTCCAAACTAAAAATAGCAACAGATTTATCTGTCTTTGTTCCAACATTCTGAGCAATATTCAAAGCGAAGGCCGTCTTACCCACTGCGGGACGAGCTGCTAAGATAATCAATTCCTCCGCTTGTAATCCGGCAGTCATTTTATCTAAAGCTGCATATCCTGTTGGCAATCCTGTGATTTCTTCGTCGTTTCTAGCTAATTGGTCGATATTTTCAATGGCGGTATTCAGGACCTCGCTGATGGTCAAAAAACCGCTCTTATTGCGACGTTCGGACACTTCCATGATATTCCGTTCGGCAGCGTCTAAAATCGTCTGTACGTCGTCTCCTTGCTCAAAACCTTGGGTTACAATATTTGTAGCCGTTTGGATAAGATTTCGCAGCAAAGACTTCTCTTCTACAATTTTTGCATAATACCCTACGTTAGCCGCCGTCGGAACGCTCAAAGCAAGTTCGGATAGGTAGCTTAAACCACCAGCGTCTTCCAGCTGATTTTGCTGTTCCAGTATTTCCTTCACCGTCACTACATCAATCGCTTCATTACGATCATTCAGCTGAATCATTCCACGAAAAATCAGTTGATGCCCGCGACGATAAAAATCTTCTGGAACTATGTACTCCATGGCCGTGATCAAAGCATCAGTCTCCAAAAAAATAGAGCCTAAAGTTGCTTGTTCGGCTTCAATGCTCTGGGGTGGCACACGATCTTGTAACATTTCGCTCATGTCTTTTTACGCTCCTCTTCGTCCATCTATTTTACAAAATCTACCCGTTAAATACAACAAAGAGTATAAGCAATTCTCTTAATTTCAAGAACGCTCATACTCTCTTGTAATTATTCGTTTAAAAAATTATTCTTCGATCACATGTACCTTAATGATTCCTTCAACTTCTGTGTGAAGCTTTACTGGAACCTTAGTATACCCTAAGGTACGAATCGGATTTTCTAGCTCAATTTTGCGTTTGTCGATTTTTAAATCATATTGCTTTTTTAACCCTTCGGCAATTTGTTTAGAAGGAATGGAGCCAAATAGTCGGCCATCTTCGCCGCCTTTTGCTTTGATCTCTACTACTGTGTCTTCTTTTGCCAAAAAGTCTGCTAATTTTTTAGCTTCTGCCAATACCTCAGCCGCTTTCTTATCTTGTGCTTTCTTTTGCCCACTTAATTCAGAAATACTGCTTTTGGTTGCTTCTTTCGCTAATTTATTTTTTAGTAAATAATTTTGTGCATAACCTGTTGGGACTTCTTTAATATCGCCCTTTTTTCCTTTACCTTTAACATCTTGTAAAAAAATTACTTTCATTCTTCTGTCCCCTCCGTTAACTGTTTATTAATGGCATCAAGTAATTGTTTCTTTGCTTCTGCAATGGTACTGCCATCCAGCTGCGTGGCCGCATTTGTAAAATGACCGCCGCCGCCTAAAGCTTCCATCACTGTCTGGACATTAATCGTCCCGGAACTACGCGCACTGATAGCTATTACACCATCCGTTCGTTTGATAATTACAAAAGCCGCATTGATGTCTACCATCGATAACAGCGTATCCGCTGTTTTAGCAGCCGTTACACTGTCGTACTCTTGATTGTCAGTTCCCGTAGCAACGACGATATCATCTCTGACATAATCACTTTCACCGACTAATTTACTAATTTCCAAATAAGATTGAATATCAGTACTCAATAAGTATTGTACTAAAGAAGCATCTGCTCCACAAGTCTTTAAATAACTAGCAACATCAAATGTTCTAGCAGTCGTCCTCACGGCAAAGTTTTTAGTGTCTACCGTAATCCCAGCAAGCAATAAGGTTGCGGTCATTTTGCTCATTTTTTGTCGTTCATTACTTTCGAATTGAATCAACTCTGTGACCAATTCAGATGCTGAGGATGCTGAAGACTCAATGTAGGTTAATAAAGATTTCTCAGGGAACTCTTCCCCTCTGCGATGATGGTCAATAATCACAATATTCTCAAATTGGTCATACAACTCCTGATCAATCGATAACGATGGGCGATGATAGTCAACCATGACCAATAAATCTCCTGGTTTACGTTGTTTTTTTGCTGAATCTGGTGAAATTAAAAGATCCTCTAACTCCCCATTTTTATGAATCTCTTCCAGACAACGTTCCACATCAGGAATGGTCTCCTCTTCATTAATTACAATCTGCACTTTTTTATCGTGATATCGTGCCAAACAAGCCACACCGAAAGCAGAACCAATCGCATCCATATCAGGAAAACGATGCCCCATTACAAATACATTTCCTGTTTGATTGAATACATTTTTTAAAGCTGTCGACATAGCTCTAGATCGCACCCTTGTTCGTTTAGCGGCGCTAGCAGAATTTCCGCCATAAAAAATCGGTTTTTGATCTTCCGCTGCATTCTTTACAACTACTTGATCGCCGCCTCTTACCAATGCGATATCCAAATTATTTTGTGCTTCATCGCCAATTACTTCTAAAGTTTCCATCCCGTAACTAATTCCCATACTTATTGTAATCAGCATGTCTTGCTTTTCAGCAGAGACACGAATATGTTCTAATAGATCAAAATTATTTTCTATCATCTTTTCCAAATCATCGTACCGTGCAAAAAAGAAAAAACGTTCCGCATTTACCCGCTTATAAAAAATTCGATAGGAGTCCATCCAATCAGAAATAATTGTTGTAATAAACGAATTCAAGTTGGATATTTCTTTGTCGTCTCGACGGTCAATTACATCATCATAATTATCTACTGAAAGGATGCCAACCACTGCCTGTTGCAACTTTTCTTTATTCTCTAACACATATTCCTTTGTAACGTCTATTAAATAGACAACGCGTTTTTCTTTATTCAGATCAAAATGATAAAGAATATTTCCTATCTTATAAATACTTTTTCCTTTTTCTGCACGTTGAAGCAATTCATTAATCATATCCTGTTGATCAGCTTTTGTTAATTGCTGAACACTTTCTGTTATTGCTGGATTTGTCCAAGTAAACATATTGCTTTCATCCCAAGTAATAATCCCTACTGGCATATCCTCGGAAACATAATCTAATGCTTCTTCAGCATGGCGAGAAGCATATTGAATTGTTTGTTGATTTGTTACCTCAATACGATTACGCAAAATGATTGTATAAATCCATAACAAAAGATCGATTATTATCACAATTCCTGCCGTTATAAAAGTGAAGGGGAGCACGAAGATTGCAATTAATTGAATCATCAGTAAACAGAGAAAGACGAAGGACCATTTAACACTAGGATTCTTTTTCATCTATATTCTCCCAATTTATTCGTTTGCAGCTATTTTCTATTTAATTTATCGAGTAACTTTCTATCTAAATAAAGTTCAAATAGCTATAGCTTGGTTTCAACTAGTGTAATTTTATCACACTATCCTTTAGCAAGCGACTTTCTAGAATGTTTCACGTGAAACAAAAAAAAGAAACCCCAATAATGAAGTTTCTTTTTAAAGGCTCTATAATATCTAGTGTTGGTGACAC
>NZ_JXLA01000007.1 GCF_001886185.1 Enterococcus raffinosus
GCGACTTTGATAGAATAACTGAAAGTCAGTCATCTGTCAATAACAATTTTTAATTTTTTTTGAGCGACACACGCTCGCTTTGGAACATAAAATAATATACCAACATAATCTTATCTGGTCAATCAAAAATAGCGACTTTTTTGAAGTTTTTTTTATTGCTGACCAATGTTCTTTACTGTTGGTGTAAATGTTCGCAAATAACATGAAAGCTGATTGAAAATTACCTTTTCACAAAATATTTAATCGTTTTTATGGCTGATAAGATGACATCATTTTCTAATAATTCATTTGAACAGTTTAAAAAAAGACGTCCAGCTATACTGAACGTCTTAAAAAGTTTCTTTAACGCATCGTTGGAAATAGTAAAACATCTCGAATAGATTGAACATCTGTTAATAGCATAACTAAACGATCAATTCCTATTCCTAAGCCGCCTGTTGGAGGCATTCCATATTCTAAAGCCTCCAAGAAATCTTCGTCTACACCATGAGCTTCATCATTTCCTTGCTCACGTTCTTTTTCTTGTGCTTCAAAACGTTCTCTTTGATCAATAGGGTCATTTAATTCTGTAAAGGCATTTGCAAATTCACGACCCACGATAAACAGCTCAAAACGATCTGTAAAACGCCCATCTTCAGCATTCTTTTTCGCCAGCGGTGATACTTCTACAGGATGACCATAAACAAATGTTGGCTGTTCAAGTGTTTCCTCCACAAAAGTTTCAAAGAACTCATTGATGATATGACCGATTTCCATCGTATCTTTTATCTCAACGTGGTGTTCTTTCGCTAACGAACGTGCCTCCTCAATCGTCATTTCTGGCCAGAAATCTACTCCTGTTTGTTCTTTGATTGCATCTACCATATGAACACGTCTGAACTCAGAGCCCAAATCAATCTCTTTTCCGTCAAAAGTCAACGTGGTTTCACCAAGTACATTTTGCGCCACATCTCGAATGATTCCTTCAGTTAGATTCATTACATCCAAGTAATCTTGATATGCAGTATATACTTCCATCATAGTAAATTCTGGGTTATGAGTAGTATCAATTCCTTCGTTACGGAATACACGGCCGATTTCATAAACTTTTTCCATTCCACCGACAATTAGACGTTTTAAATGTAATTCTAGTGCAATTCGCAAATAAAGATCCATGTCTAGTGCATTATGATGAGTAATAAATGGACGTGCAGTTGCACCACCCGCTTCATTATGCAAAACAGGTGTTTCTACTTCTATATAACCCAATCCATCTAAGTAACGGCGAATTTGGCTAATAATTTGACTACGTTTGGTAAAACGGTCAAAGCTTTCACGATTACTAATTAAATCTAAATAACGTTGACGATAGCGTTGTTCAACATTTGTTAAGCCATGATATTTTTCTGGTAACGGACGTAATGCTTTTGAAAGCAGCGTGATTTCTTTTGCTTTAATAGACACTTCACCCGTATCCGTCTTCATGATTTCACCAGTCACACCAAAGAAATCACCTAGATCGCCCTTTTTGAAGATTGCGTAAGGTTCTTCACCAACTTCGTCTTTACGAACATAGATTTGAATTTGGCCTTCACGATCTTGTAAATGAGCAAATCCGACTTTTCCTTTTCCACGTTTAGTCATCATCCGCCCAGCTACACTTGCGGTTAATCCCATTTCCAGCAGCTCTTCTTTAGTGTTTCCATCGTATGTCTCATGCAATTCTTTTGAGTTTGTTGTACGTTCAAACCGTGCGCCAAATGGATCAATTCCTTCTTCACGAAGATTTTCCATTTTTTCGCGGCGAACACGCATTTGATCGTTCATTTCTGTCAAATTTGTTTGTTCCTCAGTCACGAATGTTCCTCCTCAGTATGTAATTACTCTTACTTATAATGCCAATGAATAGCTAAAAAATCAAGCCGAATTCCTCATTCGGCTTGATTTTTAGCTAATTATCGCTCTTGCTTCGGTCTTTTCTACAAGACTATCCAATAGATCAACGATTACTTGCTTATCTTCCGTTTGATTGATTGCTACTTTAACTTTTGCTGAACGTGAAATTCCCTTCAAATAATAGCTTGCATGCTGACGAAATTCACGGCAGGCAATTTTTTCACCTTTAAGATTAATTAATCGTTCTAAATGAAGTTTTGCTGTCTCGATCTTTTCTCTTGCACTAGGTTCAGGAATCAATTCCCCTGTCTCAAGATAATGTTGTGTTTGATGAATCATCCAAGGATTTCCTAGTGCGGCTCGACCGATCATTACCGCATCAACTCCAACTTCTTCAATCATCCGTTTCGCATCTTCTGGGGTTCGTACGTCACCATTTCCCATAAATGGAATGGTTAATTGATTGGCAACCAGCTTTAAAATGTCCCAATCTGCTTGACCCTCATACATTTGTACACGCGTACGACCATGCATTGCAATTGCAGAGGCCCCCGCGCTTTGAGCAGCTAATGCATTTTCAACAGCAAAGATATGATCCTGGTCCCAGCCAATTCGCATTTTCACTGTCACAGGAATGTCTACAGCAGAAGAAACCGCGTCAACCATTTCATACACCTTATTAGGATCTAACAGCCATTTTGCTCCAGCTTCTGCCTTGATCACTTTATTTACTGGACACCCCATATTGATATCTATGATATCTGCTTCCGTATTTTCTTGGACAAACTGAGCCGCCTCTACTAGCGAATCTTTATTTCCTCCAAAAATTTGAACACTTAAGGGATGCTCCCGTTCATCGATGTATAGCATCTCTAACGTTTTTTTATTTCTAAAATGGATTCCTTGGTCACTGATCATTTCACAGACAACTAATCCTGCACCGAATTCTTTTACCGTCACACGAAAAGCAGCATTTGTAATTCCTGCCATTGGAGCAACAACAATCCGATTCGGCACTTCAACATTTCCGATTTTCCACGTACCATTTAACGGCTTCACTATTATTCCCCCAAAATTTCTTGCTTCAATTCATAAAGATCTGCTTCACTATAGTCATATTTATTATTACAAAATGCACACACAGCTTCCGCACCGTGATCTTGATCAATCAGCTCTTGGATTTGCTCTGCACCTAATGTAATGATTGCTGATGCAAATTTTTCTTTAGAACAGTCACATTTAAATTGAACAGGCATATTTTCTAAGAATTCAACATCATCTGTTGCTAGCAACGTTTGCAGAATTTCTTCTGGTGTTTGTCCTTCATCTAAAAGTGATGAGATACGGGCAGTTTCCTTCAGACGCTCCTCAATTTTATCAATTATTTCTTCGCTTGCTCCAGGCATAATCTGAATCATAAACCCGCCAGCAGTTTTTATAGAGTCATCCGTATCAACCAATACTGAGACACCAACAGCCGATGGAATCTGTTCGGATACAGCCAGATAATAAGTAAAATCTTCGCCAATTTCACCAGATACAATCGGAGTCTGTCCTGAGAAGGGTTCTTTTAAACCCAGATCTTTAATAACAGTAAACATCCCCTCAGTGCCTACCGCACCTCTTACGTCAATTTTCCCAATCTCATTTAGCGGTAAGCTAATATGAGGATTCTTGATATACCCCTTTACTTCGCCTTTACCATTGCTATCGACAACGATAGCTCCAGCAGGTCCATTTCCTTCAACTTTAACAGTCATTTTATCTTCGCCTTTTAATGTGGCACCTAACATCAAAGCTCCGATCATTGTACGTCCTAATGCTGCTGAAGATGTATTCCATGTATCATGACGTTGCTGCGCTTCAGCAATTGTTTCTGTTGCGTTCACTGCATACGCCCGAACAAAGCCTTCATATGCTAATGCTTTTACTAAATAGTCACTCATCGATTTGTTCCTCATTCCTAATTTACTCGTGATTGCATCATACTAGGTGTTTCAATATTTTTCAACTTCTCTATATATGCTTGATAGAAAACCTTAATAACTTATTCATATAAGCATAAAAAAATGAGCAGGGATTATCTTTCCTGCCCACTAAAACCAAACGGGTAATAAAATTGCCGCCATTGCTGTAGCGTCGTATTTCATTGCTTCATGCTTCAATTGACTATGCAATTCGCCTAACGCCTTAGGAAAGCTACATTGATGAGAAAAGGCATAAAGCGCAATCTCTTTACAAATTTTAGTTGCTACCAGCCCACAGGCTTCTGTTTTTTCCAGTAATTGTGCATTTTCTAGTAAAAACTTCTGGACTTCCGGAAGTTCTTGGATTTCCTTATCCCCATAAGCTTGACTGATTTGATCCATCATTTCCTCAGCTTTTTGGCTCTCCATCATTTCGCTCACCTCTCGCCCTCATTGTATGCGCTCCTAATGATTATGCAAATTATAAGAGTTCCTTTAGCATGATTAGATCAGTTTGTTTATCCTTTCCAACATTGAAAGGATGAGCGCCGACTTTCTTAAAACCGAATGTTTGATAAAATTGCAAAGCGTTCTGATTCTTTTCCCACACCCCCAACCAAATATTCTCACGTTTTTCTTGGGAAGCAAGTTCAAACGCATACTCTAATAATTGACGACCTAACCCTTGCCGCTTGAATTTTTTTCGAATGTAGATTCGTTCAACTTCCAATCCATTTCTATCTGACATCTCTGTTTGTGCTTTTCCAGTATTTACTTTCATATAACCAGCCAAAGATTTATTCAGATAGATAAAGAAGAAACGTGAATCAGAATTTAGCATTTCTTTTTCTAGTTTTTTTAAATTGTATGCTTCAAGCAAATACTTTTGTAAATCAGTAGGATCATTTTCTGTAGCGAAAGTATCTCGAAAAGTTTCGATACTGATTGTTTGCAATTCGGATAAATCTTTCACTGTAGCAATAAGAATCTTCCCTTGCATTCTTCTTCCTCCTTAATAAAAAAGAAACGGCACATCACTGAGGACATGCCGTTTTCACCTTATTCTTGATTATCGTTTGTATCGTCTGGTGTAATTTCGTCATCGGACTCTTTATGTTCAGGTGCTTTATCCTCTGCTTGTTTCTCCGCATCCTTTTCTTCCAAAGCGCGTTTAGCTTCTTCAAAAGTTTGTGCTTGAGCTTTTTCACTTGGATAAAGACTGTCTTTTCCTTCAGGCATTTTACCTGTTTCAAACAATGACTTGATTGCTTTCGCATCTAATGTTTCAAACTCTAATAATTTTTCAGCAATTAATTTATGCTGTTCACGATGTGTTTCAATAATCTCACGTGCTTTTTCATGAGCTTGCATTAAGATGCTGCGAACTTCTTCATCAATCTCAAAGGCAACTTGTTCAGAGTAAGCTTTTGTTTGTCCGTAATCACGACCAACAAAAACTTGATGGTTTCCTTCATACTGAACTGGTCCAAGCTTGTCACTCATTCCGTATTCAGTTACCATGCTGCGAGCTAACGCTGTCGCTTGTTCGAAGTCATTTGAAGCACCTGTTGTTTGAGCATTAAAGACGATTTCTTCAGCAGTACGACCACCTAATAACCCAACAATTTGTTCAAACATATCATCTTTAGACATTAACATTTGATCTTCTTTTGGCAAGGCAATCATATAACCGCCAGCACGTCCACGAGGGATAATCGTTACCTTATGGACAACACGGGCACGGTTCAATACCATCCCGATGATTGTATGACCCGCTTCATGGTAAGCAACCATTTCACGTTCATGTTTACTAATAACACGATCTTTCTTAGCAGGTCCCGCAATAACGCGATCTTCTGCTTCATCCACGTCTGAAGCATCAATTTTCTTCTTATTACGACGAGCAGCTACTAAGGCCGCCTCATTCAAGACATTTTCTAAATCCGCACCAGCAAAGCCTGGTGTTTGTTGCGCAACAACCTTCAAATCAACGTCGTCTGCCAACGGTTTATTACGAGAGTGGACGCGTAAGATTGCTTCACGACCTTTAACGTCTGGACGACCAACCAAAATTTGACGGTCAAAACGACCTGGACGTAATAACGCTGGGTCTAAAACATCAGAACGGTTTGTTGCAGCGATAACAATAACGCCTTCGTTGCCATCAAATCCATCCATTTCAACGAGCAATTGGTTGAGGGTTTGTTCACGTTCATCGTGACCGCCTCCCATACCAGCACCACGTTGACGACCAACTGCATCAATTTCATCGATAAAGATAATCGCTGGTGCATTTTTCTTAGCTGTTTCGAATAAATCACGAACACGAGAAGCCCCGACCCCAACGAACATTTCAACGAAATCCGAACCAGAAATCGAATAGAATGGAACACCGGCTTCACCCGCTACCGCTTTAGCAAGTAACGTTTTACCAGTCCCCGGAGGTCCTTCTAGTAAGACACCCGCTGGAATACGAGCACCTAATTCTACGAAACGACGTGGGTCTTTTAAGAATTCCACGACTTCAACAAGTTCTTGTTTTTCTTCTTCTGCCCCGGCTACATCAGAGAAACGTACACGGTTCGCTTTTTTGTCAGCCTCTTTAGCTTTGGATTTACCAAAGTTCATGACACGGCCATTACCGCCGCCGCCACCGCCTTGTTGTCCAAGCATCATGTAGAAGAAGAAAATCATAATCAAGATCGGTAAGAAGCTTACTAATAGCGTAACCCACATGCCGCTGCTTGACTCTTCTTGAATCTCAGTTTTGACTTTGTTTTCTTTTGCTAAATCATTGACTTGACTTAAAGTCGAATCATTTGGCAAAACAATGGTTGAAAAATGTGTTGTTTTAGAATCTGTTGAACCAATGATACTTAGTCCGCCAGAGTTAGCAACTTCTTGCTTCTCTTTGTACTCACCAGTGATTTTATACACACCACCAGCAGGCTGGATCTTAAGATTCTTAATTTTGCCTTCTTGCATCTGTTCAGTAAACGTTGAATACTCGATATCTGGCGAAGCTGATTTGTTATCTCCAAAAAGGAAATAAACAACCATGACCATAGCCAAGATGACGAGAATATAATAGAGAGCATTTTTTACTCCCTTATTGTTTTTGTTCATCTGCGTCCTCCTCGCACTTGTTAGCTTATTAGCTTGTTAAAAAAGTTTTATCAATTTTGACCTTTTAAGTATATCATACTGTGATTTTTTCGGTCACTAATTTGATTGATAAATTTCCGGCTTCAATACACCTACGTATGGCAGGTTGCGATACGCCTCTGCATAGTCTAATCCGTAGCCAACTACGAACTCATTCGGTACATCAAAACCAACATAGTCAGCATGAATATCCACTACGCGGCCCTCTGGTTTATCTAACAATGTGACGATTTTCACTGATTTTGCCTTCCGGTATTTAAATAAATCAACTAAATATCCTAAAGTACGACCACTATCAATGATATCTTCTACGATTAATAGGTCACGACCTTCAACGTTCGTATCTAAGTCCTTGATGATTTTTACTTCTCCTGAAGAGACCGTTTGATTGCCATAGCTTGAGACATCCATGAAATCCAATTCTAAATGTGCATCAATCTCACGAACAATGTCAGCCATAAATGGAACGGCTCCTTTTAAAATACCAACCACCAAAGGATTTTTATCGGTATAATCTGTAGTTAATTGTGCGCCTAATTCCACACAGCGCTTTTGAATATCTTCTCTAGTAATCAATACTTTTTCAATATCTTTTGCTAGCATGTAGAAACTCCTTTCATTTCGCTACTTGAGGCGTATAGTCAAGTATGTAGTGTATTCTATCAGTTTCAGTTGTAATACTCAAATAGGAATTAACAAAAGGCAAAAGCGCTACGATTTCTCCTGCAGCGTCCTCCACCACCCATGCGCGATCCCTCTCATCCGTCGGGATTTTTTTATCAATAAAATAACGATTCACTCGTTTAGAAAGACTTTCTGTCAACTGAATTCGGTCCCCTGCTCGTCGATGACGAATTCTTAAAGGCAGCTTGACTGTTAATGGCAATGGCACTTGGTATGCATCATTTCTAGGCTCATTTTCGCTTTTCCTCAAGATAATCCTCCCACTGTCTGGAAGATCGAACTGTTCGTTTTCATCTAAACTAAACATTTCGTCATTGATCGCTGGGCTTTTCTCAAAGTAAAATCGTTGATACCGACGCACAAATCGCCAACCTTCTCCAATATCAATCGACCACTGACTAACCGGATGCCCCATTTGGTCTAGTAGTGAAAACAATTGGCGTTGCGAGACAATGATTTGAGTTTGTTCCTCCATTTTCTGGAAGAATGCCGAGAGAAAATAATAACGAGCATTAGTTTCAGATGGCATATCATCATACGAAAACGATCCGCGTTGACCGTCAAATTCAATATTTCTTAAATTTTCTTTTAGCGCTTCTTCAATCAGCTGACCGGCCCAAATCAGTTGCTGATGAAACTGTTGCGCATGTAACAGAATTTTCGGGTTTTCTTTTTTTAATTCCGGAATAACGTTGTTTCGGATACGGTTTCGAAAATAGTCCAAGGACTGATTTGTCGCATCTTCAAAATAAATCACTTGCTCTTTTTCAGCATATGAATAGATTTCTTCCTTCGAAAAGTCAAGTAATGGTCGCAGCAAAACCCCTGTGCCAAAACTTTGCTTCCGGACAATTCCGCTGTGTCCGGTAAAAGATCCACCACGGGTCAAGCGCATCAGTAAGGTTTCTAATTGATCATCACCATGATGAGCCGTTAATAGCAGGTCATACTTCTCTTGTTTCATGACTGCTTCAAAAAAATTATATCGAACCTTCCTCGCTTCAGCCTCGACATTTTTTTCCGCGGGCTGCTCCCAAACCTTTGTATACAATGGCAAATGATGACTCTTGCAATAAGACTGTAGGAATTCTGCCTCTATCTTCGACTCTGGCCGCAGCTGATGATCTATATGTATAACACCAATAGTTACATTCAATTTTTCGACCAGATGCAAAAGCACCATCGAGTCAACCCCAGTTGAAACAGCCAACAGAACTTTCTGGTCGGTCTTAAGTTCAGGGTTTGCACGAAGAAATTCTTGCTCCATATTAAACTCCTCATTCTAGTTATTGTTCACTTTCAGTTTAAGCAAACACTATACAATAAAAAAGACTGAAATCCTAAATGAATTTCAGCCTCTCTGATCTAACTACGACGGCCGCCACGGCCTCCGCGTTTTCCTTCGGTGTTGCGTTTAATCGATGACAAGCGATCATCGCTATCCTTTAAAAAGGAACTCATCAATGAATCGAAGTCTTGTTTGCCGCTATTTTGGGGTTTGCCTTTAGCTGATGGTTTCGGACGATTGTTATCACGGAACTCACGTTTGAAAGGTTTCTTTTCTGGTTGTGGTTGATCTTGAGCTTTTCGAATTGAAAGACCGACTTTTCCGTCATCTCCCACAGAAGTAACCTTAACCGTCACTTCATCGCCGACAGTCAATACATCATGAATGTCTTTGACAAAACCATTAGATATTTCACTGATATGGACTAAGCCCGTTTTACCCTCTCCCAAGTCGATAAAGGCACCGAAATTGGTGATCCCTGATACTTTTCCTTGCAGCTTAGCTCCTACTTCGATTGACATAAAAAAAATGTTCCTCCTAATTTTTTTCCAATTTATTTTAAAACTGCTCCTAAACTTATTTGGCAGTTTCGGACTTTATTACTTCATCAGCGGACTCTTTGTCATTGCTAGATGTTTTTGCCGAATCTGGTAAAACAAAAATCAATTCGCCATCCTTTGAATAATAGAAACGACTACGAGCTAGTTTCGCTACATAGTTATCGTCTTTCAGCAATTTCACATCTTGCTTCAAGCCATCTACCCGATCATCAACTTTCGCTGACTCAGCGACTGTTTTAACTTTGATCTCTTTCAGTTCACTTAAATGACGTTGTTCGTTAAATATCTGAACTCCCATGACAATAGCGACAAAGGCTGCAATTGCGAATAACGCTGCTAAACGACGACGCTTGAAAATTAATTGACGATGTTGCTTTTGAAACTTGCTATATTGCTCTTTTGCGTAGGGTGTATCCAATGAAGCAACTTTTTTCGTGTCGTTTTCATTCATTCCTGCTCGCTCCTTACCATGAAATTCTTTACTATTATATCAACTCAGGATATAATTGTCTATTTGAATTATCCTTAATTCCCGTTATTTTCCACACGAGTCTCATTAATGATTCGATACATTTTTGCTGCATCGTCTTTTTTCGTTGATTCATGCAGCTCTTCCACCGCGACCTCTAGGACTTTGTTCCCAAATTGAATTCGCAATTGATCGCCAACTTTCACATCTGTTGAAGATTTTGCTAATTTTCCATTTACTTGTATCCGCCCTTTATCAGCGACCTCTTTTGCCACTGTTCGACGCTTAATGATCCGTGAAATTTTCAAAAATTTATCTAAGCGCATAACTTACCCTCTTTTCCAATTTATTCTCAATAATTTACTGCCGAATGGCAACATCAGCCACTCACGAATAGTTAACAATCGTAATTGAATCGCCAAAATCAAAAAAGCACTGCCACCAATCAACACTCCAAAAATTGCGACAATCAGTGCCAAACTCCTTTTTTGAACCATACCAAAAAGAACACTGATACCGCCATAATAACATAATAACACGAATACCATGCCTACTAAACAAAGCATAAGGTTTCGTATAAAGTGACGTTGACTCCCATATTCTCTTGTCTCACGATCACATGAAAAATGCAGAATAAACAAAGCCACGATCAATCCTAACAGCGTAGACAGGCTGGCACCAATCGTTCCAAATTGTTTTGTCAGCCCGCCAGTAATTACTATTTTTAGAAGTAACCCAACACCCGCAGCCTGCAAAGAACTGCGGTATTCATTTTGGCTTTGAGCGATGCTTTGATACGCCTGCACCATAGCCATCAAAAAGATTGAAAACACGAATAATACTAGCGTCCCGTTTCCTTTATAGTCCTTAAATAATGCATAGTTTACGTATGGCAATAACATTGCTAGACCAATCGAAGCCGCCGCCGCGATTCCACACGTTAAACGTAAAAAAATTTGACTCGTTTTAACAAACATTCCATGATCACGATTGACTAAATGTCTTGTCAATAATGGTATAAAGCTTGAGCTGAGCGCCAAAGCCGCCACCAACCCTAATTGTACTAGCGGTTGTCCTCGATCGTAAATACCCTTGGCCAGCTTCGCTCCATGTTCACTTAATCCGAAATCAACCAACGCCTTTTTTACAGTGAAGGAATCAATCAGCTGAAAGAGAATCAATAAACCGCTATAAACCGTCATCAAACCGCCTTCAAGCACCAAACGCTTGCCGAGTTCTAGTGTTTTTCCACCTATGGTTGGCAACTTTCGCACAATACTTGTTGCCATTATTTTTCGTCGATAATACCACAGTACTAACACGGCAACGATTCCGCCAACTAAAGCGCCTGACATTGCTACCGTTCCTGTGCGATAGACCGTCCAGCCAAACTGTTTGAATGACCAAGCAGCAATTACAATGACTGCTACTCGTATAAACTGTTCGACCACCTGTGAAACAGCAGTGGGGACCATCAATAATTTCCCTTGAAACTCGCCACGTGTAATCGAAAGAAACGGCATGATTACAAAGGTAAAAGAAACAACACGAATCAGGGGAGCCAATTTCCCATCCCCCATCCAATCTGCAAATGGTTGTGCGGAAAAAAAACACACGGCCCATAGAAGGAGCCCAAAACCGCTGATTAAAGGAAATAGTTCCTCCAACGCTTGGCGCTGTTTTCGGGGCTCTTTTTGTTCTGCCACATATTTAGAGATAAATTGAGGCAGACCTGACAATGCTAGAGTCATAGCAATACCATAGATCGGATAAACCTGCTGATACACATAAAATCCTTCATCACCTGCGAAGTTTTGATAAGGGACTCGATAAACGGCACTTAAAAGTTTCGCTATAAATGATGCAGCAGTCAAGACGAAGGCGCCTTGCATCATGACTCGCATTTCTTTATTCGCCAATGCCTTCACCGCCTATTCTTTGTATTTTTGCTCACGTAATGCACGAACAAACAAACTAACTTCTCGTAACCAAACGGCTTCATCCATCGTTTTCGCCACCACTAACTTCATGACCATTTTGTCTTTTTCAACACCTAATGTGGCTTTCGTTTTTGTTGCACTTAACGCTTCAAATAGCTGCTCGACTTTATAAGCTTTCGTTCCTACCTTACTTAAGGTAATGATAATTTGCTGCTGCCGTTTTTGAATACTTTCAACCAATGCACGGTCTCCGTCCATTTTTATCTGCCCAATATTCAACAGGTTGGCTACTTCATCAGGATAATCACCAAAGCGATCCACTAAATCAGCTTCCACTTCATCCAGCATTTCTGTACTTTCTAACTCACGAATCCGTTTGTATATCTCAATCTTTTGTCGCTCATCTTCGATATAAGTTCCAGGAATGTACGCATCAATTCCTAAGTTGATCTCTACGGAGGTTCGTTCCACTTGGGTATTCTTTCCTTGTTTACGATCTACTGCCTCAGAAAGCATTTGCGAATACATATCAAAGCCGACCGCGTCGATGAAGCCATGTTGCTGTGCACCTAAGAGATTACCGGCTCCGCGAATAGACAAATCTCGCATCGCTATTTTAAAACCAGAGCCTAGCTCAGTAAAATCTTTGATCGCCTGCAGACGTTTTTCGCTAACTTCATTTAAGATTTTTTGCGGCTCATACATGAAGTAGGCATAAGCGATTCTATTGCTTCGTCCGACTCGACCGCGCAATTGATACAAGGTAGACAGCCCCATATAGTCGGCGTTTTCAACAAACAATGTATTAACATTCGGAATATCTACACCTGTTTCAATAATCGTCGTGGTAACTAATATATCGTATTGCCCATCAATAAAGTCCATGAGTGTATTTTCCAACTGAACTTCTGTCATTTGTCCATGAGCAAAACCAATTCTGGCATCTGGTACTAGCATCTGCAGCTCTTCTACTTTTCTTTCGATAGTCTCCACTCGATTATATAGATAAAAGGCCTGTCCGCCTCGTGCCATTTCACGTTCGATGGCTTCTCGAATTGCTCCTGGATTCGTCTCCATGACATACGTTTGAATCGGATATCGATTTTCTGGTGGGGTTTCAATCACTGAAAGATCCCGCACGCCTAACATCGACATATGCAACGTTCGCGGAATCGGTGTCGCAGTCAACGTCAACACATCTACTTGAGAACGCAATTGTTTCAATCGTTCTTTATGCTTCACGCCAAAACGTTGTTCTTCATCAATTACTAGTAACCCTAAATCCGCGAACTGCAAATCTTGTGATAAAAGCCGATGGGTTCCCACAACAATATCAACCTGTCCAGTTCGAATTTGCTCGATCGTTTCATTTTGCTGTTTTTTGGTTCGGAAACGGCTCAGCATCGCCACATTCACAGGAAAGTTTTCAAAACGCTCAGTCATCGTGTCATAATGCTGCTGAGCCAAAATTGTCGTCGGCACAAGAAAAGCGACTTGTTTATTTTCTTTGATTGCTTTGAAGGCTGCTCGTAAAGCTACTTCTGTTTTACCAAATCCAACATCCCCCACCAATAAGCGATCCATGGGACGAGCTCTTTCCATATCATGCTTAATTTCGGCTGCACTTCGCAACTGGTCATCCGTTTCACTATATGGAAAAGCATCCTCAAATTCCTTTTGATACTCATCATCTGGACCGAATGCGTACCCGCGTTCCGCTTCACGTTTAGCGTACAGTTCGATTAAGTCATCCGCTATATCTTCGATTTTTTTCGAAACTTTGCTCTTAGTTTTCGTCCATTCACTACCACCTAATTTATTGATCTTAGGTGGTTTCGCTTCAGAGGAAACGTATTTTTGAATCAAATTTAGCTGTGTGACTGGAATGAATAGCTTATCATCTTTTTGGTACAAAATTGACATATAATCTTGATGGACCCCGTCGATTTCGATCGTTTCCATGCCAATATATTTACCAATCCCATGATTTGCGTGAACAACATAGTCTCCAGGCTTTAACTCATTGTAACTTTTCAACCGTTCAGCATTTGAGATCGTCTGGCGACGAGCGCGCTTTTTGGTGACCTTTTGAAATATTTCACGTTCGGTCACTACGACTAGTTTATCTTGCGGCATTTCAAACCCATTGGTTAATGTCCCAGTGACAATCTGGGTTTTCCCTATCAGTAAATTATCTGGTGTCGTTTGAACCGCCTTGATATCCACATCATGAAATTCCTGCGTTAATTTTTCTTGCCGTTCTTGATCAGAGACTAAAAATAGAACGGTTTGTTCTTGTTTCTGCCAACGATCCACCTCTGTCTTTAATAGTGGCATCTGTCCGAAGAACTGCTGCATAGAACGGTATTGAAAATTATGAATCGCTTCAAAACGCAGATTCCCCATACCCTTTTGAAACAGCGAAAAGAAACTTGTCACAAGTTTAGATTTTTTGATTAGCTCATGGGCATTCATCCCAAAAGTCTGTTCAGAAAAAACTCGTAATTCTTCAATTTTTTGAGTATGCCACTCTGCTTCCTCTCGTTCCATCTCACGATGCGTTTCCATCATACGTGGATAATCATCCACAAACAGCAGCGCATCCTTGGCGAAATGATCCAACAAAGAAACTTTTTCTTCATATAATAAATCTGTATAATATTTCGCCTGTTCTGTTGGTATTCCATCTTCCCAAGAGGAGATCAGCTGACCAAAGTAATCGTTCAAAAAGTTATAGTCTTCTTTTTCTTTCGTCACTGCTAAGCGATTTTGCAACAGCTGGTTCACATTTTGCGCACCCTGGGTCAAATCTTGGGCAGAAAAAACTAAGTCCGTCGTTGGAGTAATCCAAACATCCTTTAAGTTTTCTACAGATCGTTGAGTTTCTGGTTCGAAATAGCGCAGCGAGTCGACTTCTACATCAAAAAGTTCTACCCGCACAGGATATTCCGTCGTCAACGGATAAATATCAACAATGCTTCCACGCATACTGAATTCACCAGGTTTTCCAACCATTGTCTGGCGTTCATAGCCCATTAATACTAACCGTTGAGCTAAATTTTCTAAATCAACCTCGCTGCCTATTTTCCAATGAAGCTGATTCGCCTGCCATGTTTCAACAGTTGGTAAATATTTTCTCAACGCCGCAACGGGTACGACATAAATCCCATTTTTACCTTGAGACAATGCTTGAAGAGTGGACACACGTTCCGCTCGTGCTTCTGGTGAGGCAAAAGCCATTTCTGCCGAAAGCACTTCATCAACCGGAAACAGATGGACATCTTCCACTATATTCCGCAGTTCATCCGCTAATTGATTACTATAGTAAAGATTCGGTACGACAATCACTGTTTGCTTTTTGCTTACTTGCTGTGCAGCAGCCATCACCAAGGCTTTAGCCGAACCAGAAAGACCGATCACTAACTGACGTTTTGCTCTTTTATCTAAATTAGCCTGCCATTCTTTTACCAAGGGCAGCTGATTAACAAATTCAATCAAATTCATTTTTATACTCCTTACATGTTCCTACTAACCTGCTAAAATCGTATGATTCTCGATGAATTTTCTAATTAAAGCGATTCATTGTTTGCAAGAAATCATTACCTGAAACATAATCATCCACTGCTTCAGTTGCTCGAGCCACGCTATTTGCGATAACAGGCATCTCTTCTTTTCCGAAAGTACTTAGTACGTGATTCACAACCGTCTTTCCGTTTGGACGACCAATACCGATCTTGATGCGATTAAACTCTTGCGTTCCGATGTGAGAGATAATACTTTTTAGCCCATTGTGTCCACCTGCACTGCCCTTTTGCCTCAAACGTAATTTTCCAAGCTCCATATCTAAATCATCCGCGATTACCACCAGCTCTTCTAAATAAATGCCAAAATAAGTCATTAACGGACCAACCGCACGACCTGATTCATTCATAAAGGTGAGCGGTTTGACTAATAAAATCTTTTCTCCATTGACAAAATAATCCGCCACTTCTGCTTCGAAGGTATTTTTCTTAAAAACAGCTCCATGTTCTTTTGCCAATTGATCTACAACCATAAATCCAACATTGTGCTTTGTGTTTTCGTATTTCTTGCCTGGATTTCCCAAACCTACGATCATTTTCATACTGTTCCGCCTCTTTTTATAAATATCTATTTCTCTCATATTAAAATTTATTAGATTTTCATTTGCATGACAAAATGCTGGATAGTCAAATGACTACCCAGTTCAAATTTTTCTTTATACAGTATAACACAAACTCATCTGTAGTGACCGTTTTCAACGCTTTAAGTCTCTCATAAGTTTCTGTTATTTTTGAAAAAAGTTTATAGTATCAGCTTCCTACGCCATTAACACATGAAGCGTTTTCTTCTGAAACAGCAAAAATAACTGTATTATTAATGAGTAAAATACGTGACAAGTTTCATTAATTAGTGTTATCATTCCACTGGAAAAACAAATATAAGAAGGGATTGGTACACATGACTGCAAAAGCAGCTAGTAAAACCCATCAAAAAGTAATGTTAATCGGAGACGGCGCAGTAGGTTCAAGTTATGCCTTCGCTCTAGTCAATCAAAATATCGCTCAAGAAATCGGTATTATCGATATCGATAGCAACCGTACACAAGGAGATGCCATTGATTTATCACACGCATTAGCCTTTACATCACCTAAGAAAATTTATTCTGCTTCTTACGAAGACTGTCACGATGCTGACTTAGTTGTCATCACTGCAGGCGCTCCTCAAAAACCAGGTGAAACTCGTTTAGACTTAGTTGGTAAAAACTTGCGCATCAACAAAAGTATCGTAGAGCAAGTTGTTGCCTCTGGGTTCGACGGTATCTTCTTAGTAGCAGCTAACCCTGTTGATATCTTAACTTATTCTACTTGGAAATTCTCTGGATTCCCTAAAGAACGCGTTATCGGTTCAGGTACTTCATTGGACACAGCTCGCTTCCGTCAAGCAATCGCTGAATTAGTTGACGTTGATGCTCGCAACGTCCATGCTTATATCTTAGGTGAACATGGTGACTCAGAATTCCCTGTATGGTCACATGCTAACGTTGCTGGCTTACAAATCTACGAATGGGTAAAAGACAATCCAGAAGTTGATGAAGAAGCATTAGTTAACTTGTTCTTCGGCGTTCGTGACGCTGCTTATGAAATTATCGAGAAAAAAGGCGCAACTTTCTATGGTATCGCCGTTGCCCTAGCTCGTATTACTCGTGCTATTTTAAATGATGAAAGTGCCGTATTCCCATTATCTGTATATTTAGAAGGTCAATACGGACAAAACGACATTTACATTGGTGCACCAGCTGTTATCAATGCTAAAGGTATCCAAAACATCATTGAAATTCCGTTAACAGATGCTGAAAAAGATCGTATGGACGCTTCTGCAAAAGAACTAAAAGAAGTTATGGACAAAGCTTTCGCTGATCTTGAAGCTGAAGGAAAATAGATTTTTCATCTCCGCAAAGAATTTGAATATTCTTTGCGGATTTTTTAATATTTGCTAACATTTCAGAACATATCACTCGTATTTAAACGATTCTGTGGTATATTTATATTCGGTATATCATTTTGAAATCGACTACTATTTTGATAGAAATGCTTCGATCGTTTAATGAAGACCAAATAAAAGGAAATGCAATGAGGAGTTATTTCGATGACAAGAAATGAAAGAAGAAATTCTCGTGGCCGAACGCGAATCGGTTTGATTGTTGTATTAGGTTTATTGGTAGTTTTAGTTGGCGGATACGCTATTCGCAGTACATATTATGCTCAAAGGTTCCTTCCTAACACGGTCGTGAATGGAGTGAAAATAAATAATTTAACGGTGAGCGAAGCAAACCGTAAAATTACCCGCGAGCTGTCAGATTCACCCTTCCTAATAAAAATCGACGACAAAAATTGGAAAGAGATCAATCGCAAAGATCTAGGTTGGCAAAACAATTATTTACCTGGTTTAAAAGAGATGCAGAAAAAGCAAAATCCTTTTAGCTGGGGTATGCAGTTAGTCTCCGCAGCAGATACAAAAGATGTTGACGGCAATACTTTAGATGAAAATAAATTAAATGCTGTGGGAGAAGCCATTCGTGCTGAATTGACTCAAGCCAATACAACACGGACAGCAACAGAAAATGCGAAGGTGACTCGAACAAGCGAAGGCTTCGAGATTACACCAGAAAAACAAGGGAATACAATTGACGTTGATGCCGCCGTAGCTGCCTTTAAGGAAGCTGCAAAAGAAGGCAAACACACGATTGATTTTGATAAGTACCTTTCGAAACCAACCATCACAAAAGATGATGCTGATCTGAAAAAGACGATGGATAAAATGAATGCTGTAGCAAAGATCAAAGCAAACTATAGTATCAACGGAGAAAACTTCCAAATTCCATCATCTGATATCAATGACTGGTTAGTCGACGACAATGGTAACATGTCTCTTGATAAAGATAAGGTAACTGCTTATGTTACCAGCTTAGGAGAAAAGTACAACACAAGCTCAAAACCAACTGAATTCAACAGTACTCGACGTGGAAAAGTTTCTGTTCCATCAGGTACTTATAGTTGGACCATCAATACCTCAGCAGAAGTTGAAGCATTGACAAAACAAATTTTAGAAGGTAAAGACTTTACTCGTTCACCTGTCGTTACCGGGGCAACAACCGCAGATAAACCATTAATTGATAAAACCTACATCGAAGTAGATTTACAAAATCAACATATGTGGTATTACAAAGATGGTAACGTAGCTTTAGAAACTGACATTGTCAGTGGTAAACCAAGCTCACCTACACCAGCCGGAGTTGACTACGTTTGGTCGAAAGAAACAAACAAAACCTTGCGTGGAAAAAATGATGACGGATCGGACTATGCAAGTCCTGTTAAATATTGGATGCCGATCGATTGGACAGGTGTTGGTCTTCACGACTCTGACTGGCAGCCTGCATATGGCGGCGAACTATGGAAGACTCGCGGCTCTCACGGTTGTGTGAATACACCACCAGATGTAATGGCAAAACTTTTCGATATGGTAGAAGTCGGTACTCCTGTTTTAGTCTTTTAGACCAAACTAAAAACCAGCGAAATTCGCTGGTTTTTTTCTTTGTCTTTTTTATCTATTCTGCCGAAGTAAAGACTTCGGAAACATCGTCATCATCTTCTAACTTTTCAACTAAACGATCCAGTTTCTCTTTTTGCTCATCGTCTAAAGAAACCGTTGTTTGTGGGATCATCGTTAATTCCGCTTGCGCCAACGTAAAGCCATCGGCTTCCAATTGATCACGAACATTGGTAAAATCCTCAGCTGCGGTATAGATTTCAAAGACCTCTGGCAAAATCTCCATGTCCTCTGCTCCCGCCTCAAGTACGTCTTCAAACATGGTATCCTCATCCACTGATAAGTTCTCACGTTCAATAGCAATGTAGCCCTTACGATCAAACATATAATTTACTGAACCAGTCTCACCTAGATTTCCCCCATTTCGGGTAAATGCCACTCGTACATTTGTTGCTGTTCGATTGCGGTTATCCGTTAGGGCATGGACTAAAATGGCTACGCCACCAGGTCCATAACCTTCATAAGTAATTTCATCATAGTGTTCGCCTTCGCCTGCCGATGTTGCCTTTTTGATTGCACGATCCACATTATCATTTGGCATATTGGCCGATTTAGCTTTATCAATCACTAATCGTAGTGCTGGATTCGTACTCGGGTCAGGACCTCCGGCTTTAGCTGCCATATAGATTTCTCGTGACATCTTTTGAAAGATTTTTCCTCGTTTCGCATCTTGAGCATTTTTTCGCCCTTGAATATTGTGCCATTTACTATGTCCTGACATGGTACATTCCTCCAATATTTATTGATCCTTATTATTGTCCGCCTGAAAACGTATTTCGTCAAGAATTATCACTATTAACGTTTCTTGCGAATAGTCTTATAAGCGATAATGATAAGACACGCCGTTAAGGCCCCACAAGAATCTAGCATTACATCTTGAAATAATGGCGTCCGTCCACCAGTCAGCATTTGATGGAATTCATCGGTAGCGGCGTAGCCAGTAGCAGCCAGCCAAGCGAAAAACAGACCTAAGACCGATGATTTTTGTTTCAATTTAGGTAATAATCCTAAGTATAGACTTCCGCCTAAAACAAAGTAAGTCATAAAGTGTGCAGCCTTGCGAATAAAAAATTCAACAAATTTAACATAGCCTTTAGCAGATATACTTACTTCACTACCTGCATAGTTAAAAGAAATCTGACTAAAAAAAGCCTTCAGCGGCTCATTCGCAAGTAGTTTTTGAATTAGTGAAACTTGACTTTGCTGCTGATAAGTCATTGAAGAACTAACAAATAGAATCACCATCATCAAAAGAGCGATACCAATATAGAAATTCCCATTTTTCAATTGCTTTTGCATTTCTTTTCCTCCATTAAAAAAACCGGTACGAAGAACTTCGTACCGGTCATGAATACTTAAATTTGATTACATACGAACTGCAAAGCTTGGTGCATAGTAACTTACAGAACTTACTGTAACTGTTTCACCAGGTTGTGGTGCGTGGATATATTGTCCACCGCCCATTGCAATTGCTACGTGGTATGAACCACCAGGGCTGCCCCAGAAGTATAAGTCGCCAGCTTGTGCTTGATCAACAGAAATACGTGTTCCAGCTGATTCTTGAGGAACAGTCCATCCGCCGATTTCACGACCAGTCGCTTGACGGTATACATATGAAGTGAAACCTGAGCAGTCAAATCCTGCAGGTGTCTTACCGCCCCATACATAAGGAGTGCCGATATACTTCATTGCTTCAGCAACAACGCCGCCAGTATTTCCAGATGGTGCTGGAGCCGGTGTTGGAGTCGGTGCAGGTGTTGGCGTTGATGGTGTTTGGTTATTATTTGTTGAAGATGATGTTGACCCTTGGTTGCTAGAACCTGAATCTTCAGTAGTCGATGGTGTAGGAGTAGCTCCTCCACCTTGGAAATTATCTTCACTTGATGATGCTGTTGAAGATGATTCTGTCGCACTTGATTGTGTTTGTTGTTCTGTTGTTGAAGATTCTACTGTAGATGAAGACTCAACAGTTGAGCTTTCCGTTGTAGTTGTGCTTGCAGCAGCTTCTTCTTGTGCTTTACGATCAGCTTCTGCCTTAGCATCCGCATCTGCTTTTGCTTTAGCGTCTGCATCTGCTTTCTTAGCAGCTTCTTGCGCTTCAGCAGCTTTGCGAGCTTCTTCTTGCACACGTTCTTGTTCTTTGATAGCAGCTTCTTGTTTTTCTTTCAAGCTTGCTTTTTCGCCTTCAGCTGTTGCTTGTTCAGCAGCCAAAGTCGTTGTTTGAACATTTAAATCTGCTTGTTTAGTGATCAACTCACCTTTTTGGCTTTCCAATGTTGCTTGGTTAGCAGCGATTTGTTCTTGTTGTTTTTTGTTTTCAGCTTGTTTTTGTTCAACTTCTGCTTTATCCGCTTTTTGTTGTTCAACTAAATCATTGTTTGCTTTAACAATGGTTGTCATTGCTTGAACACGGCTAACAGCATCAGTGAATGATTCAGCGTTTAATACTACGTCAATAACATTCGTACCTGAAGATTGTTTTACTTGAGTATCACGTGCTTGTTCTTTGATTGCTTCTGAACGTTTCTCGATACGTTTTTGTAATGTTTCGATTTGTTTTTGCAAGTCTTGAGACTCTTGTCTCAATGATGCTTGTTCATTTAGTAAGCCTTGTGCTTTCTCGTTGATTGAAGCAACTTCGCCTTCCAATGCACTGATTTGTGATTGTGCATCTGTTTGTTGGTTTTGTAAACTTGAAATTTTTGCATCCTGGTCAGCAATTTTACTATCAAATTCATCGGCAGAAGCTGCGGCTGGAGCTGCTAATGCGCTTAATGTTACTGAACATACCATTAATGCTGATAACAAACTTTTTTTCACTCTAATGTCCTCCGACTACTTAATGTTTTATTTTGAATTTTATTAGACTTTTTTCTAACACATTCATGAGTTTACCACAGCTGTATGTCATCCACATAATAGCTTTGTTACAAAAACATTTCATTTCACTATTTTTTAGTTACAAATTGGGCGCAAAAAAAAACAGAAGAAAAAAATCTTCTGTTTTTTTGTGCTATTAAAAATTATTGATTTCCTTTATATACCAAGCTCTTCTTCTGGTGGACCAATCAAAATTTTCTCTAATGGGAAAATTAAAATTACAAAAGTTAGAATATTAAAAAGCAAGGTTGGACCCAAATATCTCGGGACAAAAAAGTCACTGCTGACCCCTGTTAAACCGAACACTGTTTGTAGCAGCAAGCTAATTAATTCAAAGAGCGTTACACTAATTACGACTGTAAAAAAAAGAGTTAGAATATTTTGTTGGATTGTTTTTTTGAAAAGATAGAACAGCATAACTAGCAAAGGGAAAATTACAGCATAAATCCCAATAACACCGATATAATACAAGTCATACAAAATCCCTAGAACTAAAGCTGTCCCTAGCAAAAAACGTTCATTGACAACGCGTGAAATAATCATTAAGACTAGTAACGCTAAGTGCGCATTCGCAACGTATACATTATTCGTTAGTGACGCGATGATACGAGTGATATGCGCATCTAGTAAAAATAAGAAAAATAATAGGAATGGCGTCATGTATTTTAAGGTTGTCCGTCTAATCATTCGGTCGCTCCCGCCATTCTTTGGATGATCGTTACGACTGAAATATCATACATCTGAGCATAAGGTTTTATATAAACCTCGCGATATCCGTAACTATCTGATTTAACCTTAGCAACGGTTCCTATAGCCAGATCCGCTGGAGAATTCCCACCCAAACCTGATGTTTGAACGACATCGCCTTCTTTGATATTCTCTTCTTCAGTAATTTCTGAAGCAATCAGCTGTTGGCTTTTCACATCATACTTCTTCAAAACACCGAAGGAATTTCCTTTATCTGAACTTATTTTTACTGGAAAATGATTGCTTGTTTTATTATCTGACGTTAATAATTGAATCTTAGATGAATGAGCATTCACTTCCATCACTCGACCAATTAAACCCTTTTGAGACATAACAGCCATGTTGCCTTCAACGCCATCACTGCTGCCTTTATCTACAATCAGCATATCCTGCCATGTATCAGGGGAACGCGTGATAACATTTGCTGTAACCTTTTCATAGCTGGTTAAGGTCTGATTCAGTTCCAACTCATCTTTTAGGCGTTCAATTTCCTGCGCTTGATTCTTTGTTTGCTGCTTTACTTCATCGTATTGATCGACTTCACTTTTCAGCTTCTCATTTTCATCATAGGTGTTGATCAAATTGGAGACAGATTGAACTCCGCTGCTAAGCCAACGTCCTGGTGCAGTAATTACTTTATCAAAAACACTGATCGTATCGTTTACAGTTGATTGAACGATGTTCGTATCACTGTCTTTTGCACGATTTGCTGCTGTAATCGAGACTGTTGCAACAACAATAATAACAACAATTAATAGGATAATAATATTCTTATTTGGATTGAACTTTCTCACTTAGGCACCTCTGAACGCTATCTATAATATAGATTGAATTTTACCACTAAACGCAGGGATTAAAAAGCACGGGCGGCTGATTTTAAAGAATTTTAGTATCTCTTGAAAACAAAAAAAGCAGCAGAATCATTTTTGAAAAAAACGATTCTTAACTGCTCTAGTTTAAACATCTCGACTTTGTATCACAGCGATTAATCCTTCTGAAAAATGAACTTCGGCATCTCCGACTAGAAACTCATTGCTCGCTAGACTGGTCGGCTGTAAAAAATCTACCTTCGAGAGCTCATATTTTACATTTTTCAAAGACAACTCTCTAACGGGAGTCATGCAGCAGAAGGCCAAATAGTCCATGTCAGGAACTTTTTTGATACAGTGCTTTCCTGGCGCTATATAGCTCACGAGGTTGCCTTTATCCGCGATCTTTATTTGAGATAAAAAAGGCGAAAAACGTGGTTCCGCTCCTAACCATAGGTTTGCCAGCAGATGATCCAAGCGTCCGCCAGTTGCTCCAATCAAAGTAACAGTCGCCTCCGGAAACCGTTCAAAGGTCTTTACTAAGGCGAGTTGAGTATCCGTATCATCCTTTTCCGCTGGAGAAGTCGACACTTCGTCGACTGCTTCAAACACTTCTTTTTTTTCGTCTTCGGTCAAAGAATCAAAATCTCCGATTGCCATATCCGGCACTATTCCTCGACGCAAAAGGAATAGGTTGCCTCGGTCAATACCGATGATTTGATCAAATGGCTGTGAAAAAGCAGGCCAGTGACTAGGGTCACCGCCTGCAACAAGTAAAACATTCATTAATCGATCGCTGCCCGTAAGGCATTGATTTTTTCTTGTGGATTCTCTGCGTCATAAATATATGAACCCGCGACAAAGACATCTGCACCTGCTGCGGCACATTTTTTGGCCGATTCTGGCTGAATGCCGCCGTCTACTTCGATTTCATAATGATAGCCATGCTCTTTTCGTAAACGATCTAATTCCGCAATCTTCTCAACTTGACTCTCGATGAAGGATTGTCCGCCGAATCCCGGATTCACTGTCATTACGAGGATTTGATCTACGTCTCCTAAAACATACTTGATTGATTCAACAGGTGTTCCTGGATTTAGCACAACGCCTGGTTTTACACCTGCCGCTTTAATCATTTGTACCACCCGATGGATGTGCGGTGTAGCTTCCACGTGAGCCATAATGATATCCGCGCCTGCCTTAGCAAAATCATTAATATAATTTTCAGGATTAGCAATCATCAAGTGGACATCCAACGGTAATTTTGTCACTGGTCGCAACGCACTTACAACGACTTGTCCAAAAGAAATATTTGGGACAAAATTTCCATCCATCACATCAATATGAATGTAATCAACACCTGCTTCTTCCACCATTTTTACTTCTTCACCTAATCGTGCAAAGTCGGCACTTAAAATCGATGGGGCAATTTTCATAGTCTGTACTCCTTTTCCGTTTTCATTTATTTATTAAAAATAATTCCGATATAAACCCTGCTTCATGATAAAATCATTTATTTTTTTTATACACCGGTCGACGCTTTTCGATTTCCTGTAAAAACTGCAAGTAATTATCGTAGCGTGTTTGAGCAATCTTTCCTTCCTCCAAGCGATGCTTAACTTCACATCCAGGCTCTTTTACATGACGGCACTCGCGAAAACGACATTCTGGTGCTGCGGCACGAAATTCTGGAAATTCCTTTGGCAGCTCCTCAGCAGAAATTTCTAAGAAATCAATCGAACTAAATCCAGGTGTATCCGCAACTAGACCGCCAAATAAATCTAACAACTCCACGTGTCGTGTGGTGTGACGGCCGCGTCCTAACGATTCAGATATTTCACCTGTCTCTAAATTCAGATCTGGCGAGACATCATTTAGTAAGGTAGATTTGCCAGCACCCGATTGTCCCATGAAAACCGTCAGCTTATCCGCAAACAGATCTGTTAATTTTTGCTTATCTTGTTCCCCGTCAATAACCGGGTAGCCAAGCGGTTCATAAACTGCACGAATCTCTTCAACTAAAGCTTGGTCAGCGACCAAATCTGTTTTAGATAAATAAATAATAGGATGAATATATTTATTTTCCAGTGTAACTAAAAATCGATCCAGTAAATTGTAAGAAAAATTCGGTTCTACCAAACTCGTTACAACGACGCCTTGATCAACATTAGCCACCGGCGGACGAACTAGCTCATTTTTTCGCGGCAATAATTCAAGAATATAGCCTTCGCTGTTTTCTTCGCTGCTAAAAACCACTTCATCGCCAACTAAAGGTGTCAGTTTCTTTTTTCGGAAATTTCCTCGTGCACGTGTTTGATGAATCTTTCCTTCACTTGCAACATAATAAAAACCACTTAAGGCTTTACGAATCTGTCCCTCGATCCGTCTCATCTCCTTTTTTTTGTATCAAACAATTAGAATCTCTCTGCTACTCTAATAACTAAAAAACAACGTCCATAAATTCAGTCTTATTGTAGCATACTTCAAAACCAATTTCAGTACAAATGACCTAAAAAACCTTTCCTGACTATTCCAGGAAAGGTTTTTCTGTAATTCTAAGGTACAGTAATTGTTTCAGCTTTTTGAACGGTCTTAGTTACAGCAGATTTGCCGTTTCGTTGGACCTCGATTGTAGCCGAACCGCCTTCTGTAGTTGTTACAGATACGGTTTGCTCAGTTGAGGGAGTATTTTTATCTAATTTGAAATTCAATACTTGTGTGGAATTCGTATTTTTCGCATCCTTCAACATTACTGTAATTGTATCTTGTTGATCTTCAGGTCCTGTAAATTTAGCTGAGATTGTTACATCAAATGTATTCTCCTTATTTTCTGGACCTCTAGAAATATAGACTGTTACAGTATCACCAGCTTTTAATGATGTTGAGCCTGCGCCAGGATCTGTCCGTGTGACTTTGCCTTCTTCAATCTCATCTGAGTATTCCTGCTGTTCAGAGTACTTCAATCCAAGATTTGATATTGCTGCTTCTGCTGAAGCCTTATCTTGTCCTGTAAGATCGTCTAATTTAACATAGCTTGAACCAGAACTGACCTTTAAAGTAATCGTGTCTTTTGCAGTCAATGCCGTTCCACTAACTGGGTCTTGACTGACCACTTCCTCTGCTGGAACAGTCTCACTCGATACATCGACACGATTGATTTGACTCTCTGTGAGACCAAGCTGCAATAAACTTTGTTTAGCTGCCGCATAAGTCATCTGAGAATAATCCTCGATTTTAAATGTCTTAGGTCCATCAGAAACCTCCAGAGTAATTTGGTCTTCTTCTGGATCAACTTTTGTCCCTGCCTTTGGATCTTGCGATAAAATTTGATTTTCCGGAGCAGTATCGTCATTAACTGGCTTAATGCGGATATTTTTCTCTAAAAATCCAATTTTTTCCAATTCTTCTCTTACATCATCGATCATGTCACCTTTATAATCTTTCAACGTTACCTTTTTCGTCCCTGAACTAATATACAATCGCACAGGACGATTTTTCTTAATCATGGTTCCCGCTTCAGGACTCGTTTTGACAACATTTCCTTTTTTGATCGTATCACTCGGCACTTCATCTGTTTTGCTATCAACAGTTAATTTGGCCGCTTTTAAGGCTGTTCTTGCTTCTGCCTCCGTCATATTTTCGACTTGCGGAATGGACACTTCTGCTGAATTTGTTAAGAGATAGCCAACTCCCCCGCCGATTGCTAACATCAACAATAGAAAGAGCGCAATAAGGCGCTTCTTGCCTTTTTTCTTTTTCGGCTTTTCCTCTGGTACTGGCGGTTCTTCCTTAGGTTTTTCAGCCGGAATATCTTCTGGTTGAATCGGTGTCAGCACTTTTGTTTCATCTAACATTGCTGTTGGCCGCCAAGGCAATTCGTTTGCTCGTTCTGCCGACAAAGCAGTTGAAAGATCGGTCGCCATTTCCTCAGCGGTTTTATAGCGGTCAGCGGGCTCTTTCGCCGTAGCATGCATCACGATATTTTCCAAAGCTTGCGGGACTTCTGGATCGAATCCCTTTACCGACGGCATCTCGTCTTGAAAATGCTTTAACGCGATTGTGACAGCAGACTCCCCATCAAAGGGAACACTGCCGGTAATCATCTCATAGAGAATAATCCCTAAAGCATAAATATCTGATTGTTTGGTCGCCATACTGCCGCGGGCCTGTTCTGGAGAAAGATAATGTACAGAACCCAGCATAGAATTTGTTTGGGTCAGAGAGGTTTCAGATAAGGCGATCGCAATACCGAAATCCGCGATTTTTACTACGCCTGCCTGATCCATCAAAATATTTTGCGGCTTCAAGTCACGGTGAATAATCCCGTGGGCATGAGCCAAGCTGACTGCAGATAGAATTTGTTCCATGATATCTACAATTTTTCCGTAAGGGATCGGTGAACGCGTTTGAATATAGCGTTTCAGATCCATTCCCTTCACGTATTCCATGACCAAATACTGCATACCGCTCTCTTCATCCACATCGTAGACACCTACGATATTCGGATGAACCATCTCTGTCGCCGCCAGCGCTTCTCGCTGAAAACGACGAATGGCAGTTTGATCATTTTGAAAGTCGAAACGTAATATTTTGATGGCAACATCACGATCCAAAATTAAATCGTGGGCCAAAAAGACGTTTGCCATACCGCCACTGCCGATATTAGCAATAACTTTATAACGTCCATTGACCAATTTGCCTATTTCAATCATGGACGAGCCTCCCCTTCGAAGTGGATCAGCAAGACGGTGATATTATCCGCACCACCGGCGTCATTAGCGGCATTGATTAATTGCTTTGTCTTTGCCTCCAATGTTTGATCACTTTCCACGATTGCAAGAATATTTTCTTCACTTACCATATTAGTCAGCCCGTCTGAACACAGTAGTAAATAATCATCCTTGCGGCACTCGTGCTCTGAGACATCCGTTTTGATCGTTCCAGCGATCCCCACTGAACGAGTTAATACATTTTTTTGCGGATGAACGGCTGCCATCTCTTTTGTGATTTCACCAGATTTCAACAGCTCATTCACTAATGAATGGTCATCCGTCAACTGCTGCAACTGATTGTTTTGGATCAAGTATGCCCGACTGTCACCGACATGAGCTAAAACAAATTTATCATCCAATAGAGCTGTACTAACAATCGTTGTTCCCATCCCTTGCATTTCCGGATGAGCAACGCCTTCTTGATAAATCGCCTCGTTAACATTTTGTATCTCTTTTAAAAACCACTGCGCAGCTTCATCTGGCTGTGCAATCGTCGAGGTCGACCAAGCAGCGCCTAAACCGTCAACAGCCATTTTACTTGCTACATCGCCAGCCAAATGACCGCCCATGCCATCGGCTAATATCGCCAAATACATTCCTGCTTGATTAGTAAAAACATTCGCATAGTCTTGATTCATGTTACGCTGCTTGCCGATGTCTGATTGAAATTGAATCTCCATCTTTTTGTCCACCTCGTTTATCTATTTTTTTCGCATTGCACAAATAAAGAAGCCATCTGTCATAAACATTTCTGGGTATAAAACCAACATTTGCTCATGAATCGCCGGCTCTAATTTCGTTTCTAGATCTAATTCAATTTTTTCAAAATCAGGGTGTGCCGCTAGAAATTCCGCGATCACTTTTTGATTCTCTTCTTTAGCAATTGTACATGTACTGTATACCATAATTCCACCAGATTTCAACGTGGGAGCGCAATTCTTTAAAATTTCTAGTTGAATTTTGGGTAATTGAACAAAATCCTGTGTTTTTTTCTGGTATTTGATATCTGGTTTCCGACGCATCAGGCCCAATCCTGAACAAGGCGCATCCACTAAAATACGGTCAAAGCTTTCTGGCGCAAAATTCTTTGATGCTTCCCGAGCGTCCATCTTTTTTGTCACTACAGTATCGGACACACGTAAACGTTCCGCGTTTTCTCTGACCAATTTCAACTTGTGATCATGGATATCCAAGGCCGTTACAGACCCTTCCTCCTGCAGCAAAGAAGCAATATGCGTCGTTTTTCCTCCAGGAGCTGCGCAAGCATCTAAAACTTTTTGACCCGGAGCTACTTGTAACGCCTGAGCCACTAGCATAGAGCTCTCATCTTGAATCGTTAACCAGCCATTTTGAAACAGCTCGCTTCCGGCTAAAAAGCCTTTATCTGCAATGATTCCATAGGGAGTTAGTTCACTGATACGAGCTTCAATCCCATCTTCTTCCAAGGCCTCAATCGCTTCAGCCCGGGTCAAAAAGCGCAAATCAATTCGGGCACTGACACGACTCGGCTCTAATAAGGATAAGCCTAGCTTGCGTGTTTCCTCTTCACCGATCTCTGCCACAAATTTTTCCGTTAAAAATCTTGGCAGACTGATTTCAGTTGCTAAACGTTCGATCGGATCTTGAATCAAGTCTAAGGATGGAACGCCTTCCCGCTGGATAGACCGCAGAACACCGTTCACAAATTTGCCTGTTCCAGGATTGCCTTTAGCCTTCGCGATTTCGACCGCCTCATTAATGATTGCATGATCAGGCACCCGATCTAAGTAGAGCATTTGGTAGACAGACAGTTGCAACAAGCTTCTGACCCATGGATCAACTTTTTTCGCTTTTTTTATAAACGGTTCGATGTCATAGGCCAATAAAAGCTGACGACTGATGGTTCCATAGACAAGTTCCGTCAGTAACGCTGTATCCTTACCATCCACTTGATTTTTCTGGATCAATTCATTTAACAGCAGATTTGAATACGCACCGCCACGATTAATTCGTTCAATTGCTTCAAGCGCTGTAAAACGAACAGAACGCAATAATTTTTTAGGAATCTTTGCCATCTAGTCCACCTGCTGCCCTTCGGCTACAGCCTGTCCACTGCCGTTTAAGAAGGCTTGGATCGTTTGTCTTGCTTTTCCAGCCGGCTGCAGTTCATCTATTGCCACTACTGTGCCGTTTCCACAAGCAATGTGCAAAGCCTTTTTGGTACGAGAAACAATGGTTCCAGGAGCTGCTGTCGTGTTTTCCTCCAAGGGGGTTGTATGAAAAATTTTCCACCGAGTCCCTTCATAGGTTGTAAAGGCCACTGGCCATGGATGCATCCCCCGCACCTGATTATCAACTTCTTCAGCCGTCTTCCGCCAGTCGATCGCTTCTTGTTCACGGCTGATGTTTGGAGAAAAAGTCGCCTCTTCTTCATTTTGCGGCGTTGGTTTCAATTCACCTGAAATTATTTTAGGCAGTGTTTCTAAAAGCAATTCTTTTCCGACTTGGCTTAGTTTTTCAAACATAGTACCGACATCATCTTGTTTCGTAATCGCGATTTTTTGCTGACTGAAGATTCCGCCAGCATCCATTTTCTTGATCATTTCCATGATGGTCACACCTGTTTCAGCTTCACCTTCCATGATTGCATAGTGGACTGGAGCCCCTCCACGATATTTTGGCAATAGTGAGGCATGGACATTGATTGCGCCTAATCTAGGTACTTGCAACAATTTTTCTGGTAAGAATTGTCCGAAAGCCGCGGTAATCAATAAGTCTGGTGCTAGCTCTTTGATTTTTTCCATTTCCGGCGATCCGCTGATTTTTTCTGGTTGTAAAACTAAGAGATCATGCTTTAATGCTGCTTCCTTTACTGGTGTTGGCGTAATGATTTTTTTTCGTCCAACTGGGCGATCTGGTTGGGTAACGACCGCAACAACCTCGTAGTCTGCTTCAATCAAGCTTTCTAAAATCGGCACTGAAAAGGCCGGAGTTCCCATAAATACAATTTTAGTCATCGGCATGTTCCTCCATATAACATTCTAAATCTTCTGGTTCGATCTTTTCGATTACTTGGTCAATAAACAGTTTTCCATCTAAATGATCAATTTCATGTTGAAAGGTACGAGCTAAATAGCCATAGGCTGTTACTTCCATCTCTGAACCTTCACGATCATAATACCTCACCGTTACCTCATCCGCTCGTTCCACCGTTCCATATGTTTCTGGTATGGACAAGCAACCCTCGACATCGATATTCGTCCCTTTGCTTTCAATGATTTCAGGATTAATAAAATCAAAGCGATCGCCTTCTTCAACTTCAACGACAGCGATTCGTATATTTTTTCCAATTTGAGGAGCAGCAAGTCCAATCCCATCGTGTGCCACCATCGTTTCATACATGTCGTCTAATAAAGCAACAATCTCATCCGTAATGTATTCAATTGGTTCAGCCTTTTTCAATAAACGCTCGTCTGGGTGAATAATAATTGGGTAACGCATTAAACGTCCTCCTTCGTTGTAGCTTCCTAAATAAAATACATAGGTTCATTGTCAATTGCGATCAATAAGCCTTGCCGCTGATCTTTTTGACTCACTTGCAGAATATCTTCTAAGGTCGCTTGTAATTTAGGTTCATTTTTATATTTAATGATTAATTGATAGTAATAGCGATTCTTTATCCGTAAAATAGCTCCCGGCGTTGGTCCTAACAGGATGCTTTGCGGACTTAACTGTGTCCGAATTTGCTCTGCTAACTGGAAGGCTTTTTGTGCTGCTCGCATCTCTTCCTGATGGGATACAGTTACTTTCACTGTATAGTAATAAGGTGGATAATCTGTTTGATGCCGAATCCGCATTTCTTGCTGGAAAAAACTTTCATAGTCGTGATGCTGCGCCAATTGGATAGTGTAATGCTCCGGGTTGAAGGTCTGAATAACTACCTCACCAGCTTTGTCTCCCCGACCTGCACGACCACTGACCTGCGTCAGCAATTGGAAGGTTCGCTCACTGGAACGAAAATCAGGCAAGTTTAAAGCGGTATCCGCATTTAGCACACCAACCAATGTGACGTTAGGAAAATCCAACCCTTTGGCAATCATCTGAGTTCCTAACAAAATATCCGCTTCCTTATTGCCAAAAGCGTTCAATATTTTTTCATGTGCACCCTTCCGCCGCGTCGTATCGACATCCATCCGCAACACACGTGCTTCCGGTATTAGCTGCTCCAGCTCTTCTTGGACTTTCTCTGTACCTGTTCCGAAGTAGCGAATCTTGTCCTTGCCACAATTTGGACAATGATGAGGAATTCTTTCTTCATGTCCGCAGTAATGACAGCGCATCGTTTTCGAATCCATATGGAGCGTTAAGGATATATCACAATTTGGACAAGGCAGGACAAACCCGCAATCCCGACACATAACAAACGAGGAGTAGCCTCGACGATTTAGCAAAAGGACGCTTTGTTCTCCTTTAGCTAAGCGATCTCGTAATTTTTCTTCCAATACTTCTGAAAAAGAAGAATTTAAGCGACGCTGCATTTCTTCCCGCATATCAATAATTTCTACAGTCGGTAATTTTGCTTGAGAATTGGCCCGTTCTGTCAGCTTCAGCAGGTGATAAACGCCCTTTTGCCCTCTTGCTCGTGACTCTAATGAAGGCGTGGCGCTCCCTAAAACAACTGGACAGCCATGGTATTTCCCCCGCCAAATCGCTAAATCTCTTGCATGGTAGCGAGGAGATTCCTCTTGTTTATAGCTTGTCTCATGCTCTTCATCAATAATGATCACCCCAAGATTCTCAAGAGGGGCGAAGATAGCCGAACGAGCACCTACGACAACATGTGCTTCGCCACGTTCCAGCTTGCGCCATTCATCATATTTCTCTCCCTGTGACAAACCACTATGCAAAACGGCCACTTCACTGCCGAAACGAGCTTTGAAGCGTGTCGCTATCTGCGGCGTCAAAGAAATCTCCGGTACTAGCATCATCGCCGTCTGTCCATTTGCCAACACGTCTTGGATAACCTGCAAGTAAACCTCGGTTTTTCCACTGCCAGTCACACCTTCCAAAAGAAAAACTTGATGCTCCTGCGCGGTACTTTTTTGACTGATCGCTTCATAGGCAGCCCGTTGTTCGTTGTTCAGTTCTAATGCTGAGGTTTGTTTGATCTCTCTTTCGGCATATGGGTCACGGTATTTTTCAACTGCGACAAAGGCCAACCAGCCTTTTTTCTCTGCTTGATTCAGATTGGCTAGTGAAAAATCCTCCGCTTTCATTTGCTTGACCGAAATCAGCGCTTCATCAGTGAGAGCGGCTAGATAGTCCAACAGTTGCTCTTGTTTATAGGAGTTTTTCCGTAACTCTGCCTTTAACTGATTGACGGAGGCTTGTTCAAAGGTTCGTTTGATATAGCGTTCCGTTTTTATTTTGTTTTTCGTATGAACTTCATAACGCAATTCAACGATACCTTGCTCACGTAAGTCGGCTAGCTCCTTCAGCCATCCTTGAGCTTCTGCTTCTTCCCAAGTTAACGAGTCTGTATCACCAAAATACTTAGCTTGAACTGCTGGAGCATCATCTATGAGATATAAGCGTTTTTGATAATCAGCCTTCATCACACTAGGAAGCATCGTTTGCAAACAAGTCACCTTAAATGCAAAGGTGGTTTCCTTCATGTAATCAGCTAATGCCAATAACTCTTTATTTAACACAGGCGCTAAATCTAACACGCGAATAATCGGCTTCAAATTGTCTGGAAGAGGTTCAGTGGCCTGCTCAAAGCCAACAACAAATCCTTGGACATGCCGTGGGCCAAAGCCGACCTCTACACGCATCCCGACTTCTACCGCTAATTGAGGCGGGATCAAGTAGCTAAACGGCTGATCTGTCTGCAGTGATGGCACATCTACGATTACTTGTGCTAATTTCATTTTTCCGCCTCCATTCTTGAATAGTGTACTAAATATTCTATATGTACGTCTAAGTTTACGAAAATATGTAGGGTACTCTAACACAAAAAGAAGGGACTGCGCCAAAAGTATTTGGTACAATCCCATTTACACTTCATCAGCGAGAAAGGTTTCTACGCTTAGTTTTGTTCGTTGCGAATACGAGCTTCTAAGTCACGTTGATCGCGTTCACGCTGCAGGTGACGTTCCTCTTCTTCCATTTTCAAACGTTCCCGTTTGATTTCTGGATGTGGATCATTAATGACCGTTCCTGCGTCAATTTCTTCCAAAGCCTGTCCAACGCTTTTTACAGATTCAAATGAATCTAAAGTCGGTTGTGCCCCTGCGTCTAATTCATGTGCGCGTTTGCTGGCTAAAATTACTAAAGAATATTTTGAATTCACATGGTCTAACAACGTATCAATTGAAGGTTTTAACATCATAAGCTTATATCTCCTTTAACATTTTTATATATTTTCCAATGACTCGGTCAACTCGGTAATGTTCACTGACAATAATATCTTTGATACGATCAACAGCTTTTGGTACTTGATCGTTAACGACTGCATAATCATAAAGAGCCATCATCTCGATTTCTTGACGCGCGACACGCATCCGTTTCTCGATTACTTCAGGGCTATCGGTACCTCGTCCGACGATCCGGGCCTTTAATTCTGCCAAATCCGGCGGTGTTAGAAAAATAAAGACACCATCGGGGACTTTTTCTTTTACCTGTTGGGCTCCTTGCACTTCGATCTCTAAAAAGACATCTTTGCCTTCGTCCAATGTTTGGTTCACATAAGTCAGCGGTGTGCCATAGTAATTGCCAACATACTCAGCATATTCCAGCATTTCGCCTGCTTCGATCATGGCTTCAAATTCTTCTTTGGTACGGAAATAATAATCAACTCCGTCGACTTCCCCTTCACGCATCGGACGGGTGGTCATTGAGACAGAGTATTGAAACTCATTATCATCTCTTTCAAAAATGGCTTTTCTGACCGTTCCTTTTCCTACTCCGGAAGGTCCTGACAATACAATCAACAGTCCTCGTTCAGACATACTAACGCCCTTTCATGCTCTTTTTAGCTAACGCCTATTGTGCACTTTTTTTGTGAATATTTCAAGGGGTATCGTCAAGCTGTCTGCTATTTCTTATGAAATTTCACGCAACTACTCAACATTTTGAATCTGTTCACGAATTTTTTCTAGAATTGTTTTTAATTGAACGACAATATCCTTAATTTGAATCGGACTTGATTTTGAGCCGATCGTGTTGACCTCACGATTCATTTCCTGCAATAAGAAATCTAATTCTCGTCCTACTGGGTCTGTTGTTTCTAAGAGTTGCGCGAACTTTTCCAGATGAATGGTCAAACGATCCAGCTCTTCATGAATGTCGCCGCGTTCTAGTAAAATTGCTAATTCTGTCAACAAACGATCTTGATCTACTGTATTGCCTAGGTACTCTTCTAGCTTTGCTTGATAGCGTTGTTGAAAATCTGCTTCATACTCTGTCACAAAGCCTTTTAGTTCGGTCACTAAGCACTGAACTTTGTTGTCATAATCCAACAACACTTTTTTGATTCCTGCCCCCTCATGTTCGCGACTGACAGCTAATTGTGTAAAAGCCTCCTTCGCTACTGTTCGGACCAATTCTTCTAAGGTATCCTCTTCTGTCGGCTGATCGATCAGTGTGACAAAATCCGGTTGCTCCATCGCCTTAATCAACACCTGATCCACTGGAAAATCTACGACGCCAAAATGTTCTCTTCCACCACTTTGCAGCTCAGTAACTAATTGCTGCAGCAGCTCCCAATCGACTGAAACCTTCTTATTGCCGCTTTTTAACGGCGTTAAATTGATAAATACATCCACTCGACCACGTTGAATTTTTCCCTTCGCGATTTTGCGAATCTCTGCTTCAAAAGGATTGAGTTCTTTTGGCATTCGAATCTGCAAATCTAAAAAACGATTATTAACACTTTTTAATTCAATATTCAGCTCATAAGCCTCGTTCGCCTGAGCTGCCTGACCATAGCCTGTCATACTTTTCATTTTGCTTGTTCCCTTTCTTTGGAAAAAATCACACCCTACATCTTGCTTAAGGTTTCTTTTAACACAGCGAATTCTTCGTTGCTCAATGTGACACCCTTGCCCATTTTTTCATGGCCTGGTGCCCAATCGCGTAAATCAAACTTTGGTGGACGCTCATTCCAGCTTACGAGATTCAACTCTTTACGCCAGCCTTTCGGATTTTCTGATAAGACGGCAATTTCTTCCACGATTTCATAATTAAATTCTGCCATTGTACTTCCTCCAACTTTCTATTCTCATGCTTCTTCACGGATATATCTAAAGAAAAGTGCCAGCAAAGTCGGGATCGGCCAGCGACGGTAAGCTGTTTCTAACGATCCTTTTTGCTGATAAATCTGTAGTACCTGATAATAATCTGTAAACACATTGTGGGTTTCAATAAAATCTTCAATTTGCTCCTGAACCGAATAATTCGCGTTCAACTTGATCGGCATTTCAAACTGCTTCAGAATAATATCGATGAATTCTTCGGGCGTATAAACCTTTACTGGCGAGACATTCACCCAATAGGCGAAAAACTCTAAAAATGCTAAACTCAGCATTTCTAACGGCACATCCTGACCAAAAAACTTCCGCAGCTCAAGATAGATTGCCTTCTTGTCTACTGCAATTTTATCTTTTAGAAAACGGATAAACGCTTTGGTAATGGATTCAAAATCCGCGTGACAACTGAAAAAGTATCGATACCCTTGTAGTTCACCGAATATCCGTTTAGCCTCTAGGTACCCTAAATCTATATTTTCTGACGAGCGATCGCTTTGAAATAGTAATAGGTCTCCTAAACTCCAAGGACTCGTCAAAACCACTTCAGCCACCTCATCTGGCAAACGATACTTTTTATCCAACCCTGGACCGTGCACATCCACTACAATCAATTCCGTTATTGGTGTTTGTAAAGCAATGTCTACAGGTAAATTATTACGATAGCCGCCGTCGACATAAAGCTCCCCTTTGATTTTCGCCATCGCCATCATAGGAAAAAAGGCCGAAGATGCCAATAGCCAATCAATGATTTCATTCTCTGGACATCTATGAATCGGCACGACCACCTCTTGAAAAACCGGAACTTTAGTCGTGACGACATAAAACGGACAGCCTGAGTGAATTTTTTGCGCCTCTAATCGTTCTTCCAATAAGCTCCTAAGCGGTTCTGATGAGACGCCGCGCTGTTGCAAAGACGTTCGAATAAAGGTACGCAACTGATCCACCTGCGCTGAAAAATCCAGTACCTCCACTTCTTTGAAGGTTATATCCAAAACTTTATCCGTTTCGATCTCTTCCCACAAGGCGAGTGCCTGATTATAATCGCCTTGCGCAATTAATGCTCCGTTCAACCCGCCAACAGAAGTCCCAGTGATCACCTCAAACTGGATATCTTTTTCCAGCAGGGCCTTCCAGACACCAATTTGATAGGCTCCACGGGCGCCACCGCCACCCAACACCAATCCTGTATGATAGACGAGCACTTTTTTCCAAACGCCCGCTTCTAATTGATAGCCTTTGGCCGCTAGCCATTGCTGCAAAATTATATTTGCTTCAAGGCTTATGTAGAGCGCCCGCTTAAACTGCTGTCGAGCAGCCTTTTCCAAAAATAAAAAAGCTGTCTCCCAGCCAAGCTCACGTGATATCAGCAAATTATTGATTCGCCAGCCATCGTCCTCATCAATTTTCTCAATTAGCAACCATTGAGATTTGTTTTGAAGCCAATAGCCCCGCCCTTTTTTTACAGCTTCTAGATACTCTGAACGTGCTTCTCCATGGGAACTATAAAAGGGAAAAAGCAATTGTACCTGTTGAAATTTTTCCCAAACCATTAATAAATCTGATACGTATACTCGTTTTAGGTCCATCGCTTCCTCCCTGATTTAGTCTGCAGCTCTAAAGCTCAACCTGTTTGTTTTAGTATAGCAGAAATTTTCCTGCAACAAAAAACTTCAAGGCGCGCCTTGAAGTTTNACTAACTAGTCGATCAATACGTTTTTTGTTCCATTTCAAATGCCTTACGCATCGTATCTGTGGCATTGTTGACCGGGGTCATAGCTACCAAATCCCCCTGGACGATGATCCGCGTTACCCCTTCAATTTCACCACAAGTAATCAGCGTAACTTGCTGCTTATCAGGGTGAACATCTAAATACTTCACTTCTGTTGGCTGTACTCGAACCTTGAGTGTCGTCTTATAGGTATAGATATTGTGTAAATCGGTTAAATAGATCAGATCGCCCTCTTTGACACTTTCCAACGGCGTGAACAAAAGCCCCGGACGGTCGGCACGATGACTGGCTAAAGCGTAATTTCCTTCGCCCATTTTTTGATCAGGAGACAATGTTCCAGCCCCATATAAAAGAACCTCATTGGATAGCCCTTTAAAAATCGGCAGGTTGATCTCCACCGACGGAATAGCGATCCCGCCAATCACTGGCAGCCGTTTATTATCCAATTGTGCCTGCAAGACAGCTTCCGTGCTGGCTGGCTGAACAGCATCAAAATCAAAGGATGCTTCTTCTTCCATATTTTTATCAATCTCCGCACGATCCATTTTCGCTACAGCATAGCGGTCGCCATTATATTGCATTAAAAAATACTTAATTTGATTGTTAAAAATCAAGGCCAGTCCTACTAACAGTAATAAGAAAAGAAAAATATTAATCAGCCAATTTCTTTTTTTCTTCATCTCAATCCTCCCGCATTCTCTTGCTAATCATATCATACTCCGTTCCATCTCGTGAGACTACTTTCACTTAATAGAGAAAAAATTAAAAAAAGAAATAAATACATTAGAAAGTTGTTATTTATTAAAATGATTTTAATTGTTAAAAAAGTGCTTCAATGTTGCAATTTTTAAGGCCTTTGTAATCTAATTTTAAAATAAAAGATACGAGCTTTTTTTTTATTAATGGGTTAAAATGATTGTGACGACTATTAGAAAGGGTGAAAATTTGTGCCAGATACGTTATTTGCTTATATCGATTCCACAAGCAATGCTGTGCTTTCAAAAGGTTTTTCACCCAACGATTTTGTCGATGGCATCGTTCACCAACCTAAACATTTGTTATTGCTAGACCCTGTCGCAGAAGCTGGTGAATACGAGCCACATACAGGATTGAAGATCGTTAATGGTCCAGAACAAGTCCAACAGTTTTTTACTACTAAGACATTCACTCATTCGAAAGGAACCAAGTGGATCGATTTTAATGATTTAGCGATGTTAAAAGAACTGACTCCATTAGAAATTTCAGAATTACTCTATTTTGGTCACATGCGGACACATCTGCATTCTCCCTTTTTCTATAAACTGCAAAACAATTTTGTTTACTTCAACCTAGGGAACGAAACCATGCGTGTCTACTACCGTTACTTAGATGAGTTTTATCGCATCCTTGCTAGCAAACTGACTCGAATCGTCTTAGAAAAAGTCAATGATCGTCGGTCCTTCTTCCGAAAAGGCTCCTCGGTCACGCCCCTAGATGGAGAACTGTTGAAGGAATTATATCCAATTTTACAAGAAGGCGCAATTTTCTGCCTTGACCTGTCAGAATTGAAAAATAAAATCTATCATATCCCTATTTTCTTATCTGATGAAAAGGGATGGCGACGTAGTCCAAAAAATTATAAAAAAGAACAACAGATCGCAGAGATTACTTACGATACAGCCAAACAAGTATGGGCTTTAGAGGTCGAAAATGATGATCCTGTCTTTTCTTTCCGTTAATAGTGTTCAAAAAAGCATTTGTCCTTAAACAGACAAATGCTTTTTCTTATTTATTGATGGCTTTGCTTTTGAATGAGCTTAGTATCCTTCGGCAAATATAGTTGCGGAGCCTTTTCTGCAACGAGAACTGCAACAATTGCCGTAACGATTGCAGTCGCTAAACCACTGACCCCATTCATAACTAGTGAGAATATCCACGGGTTCATTCCCCACAAGGCATAGCTGCCCCAGAAGACCACACCTGCAATAAAATGCCAGAAGAATCTTGCCCCTGTTCCAACAAGAGAAGCTAGAATAATATTTTTTCGAACGCTCCACATATTTTGTTCAGCTAAACTTTGTTGCACCTTCTTTGCATACAAGCCGGCAAATCCCGCAAAAGTAAAAGCAATTGGGTATTCAATCAAAACCTGTATCACACTTAGGTAAACAACCTGACTTGCTGGAAAATGCAAAATCCCCCAGATAAACGCCGACATCAAAGCCGGCTTCAAGCCTCTGCGTAATGCAAACAATGTCAAGGGGATCATCCCTAAAGAAATTGTAAAACTGCTGCCGATGGTTGTGGGAATAAACGACAATACTAGCGACAAAGCCGCCACCACTGTGCCTTCCACTAAAATTCTTGTCTTATACATAAAAAAACTCCTCCTTTTGAACATACAGTCCACAAAGGAGAAGTAAATATCTTTACTTCATCACAATTCCTACGCTCGAATAACCGAAACAGGTACTAGGGTTTAGAGTAACCTCAATCTCAGCCCGAGGGCTCCCCTTTGCGACAGTATTATTCTATTTTGATACACCCAGAGTATAGCAGATGTCCGCCCACTCGTAAAGGTATTAATTACTTTTAACGCGAAATACTTTCTTGATCTCCGCTTGGCGATAGAGTTGTAACCTTCTTGATTCGATCGATCGTCAGCATCACTAGCTGATTTTCTTGTGTGCGGATAACAATTGATTCATTGGTTACTACTTTTGGCAGCCAGCCTGAAATTGTTTGGAATTTTTCTTCATCTTTTTCATCTTGAACTTGAATGACTACTAAACTATTCTGTAGAGCCGCCATCTTCAGTTTGAGAAAAATATTCTCATTTGCTTGCTCTTGAGCGCGTTTTTCAGCAGAATCATTCAAAAAATCCGAGATGAAACGATACGATGAATTCGAAAACAGCTTGATTAAATTCTTTTTGGGCTTCTCGTTTTTAGACATTCAGCTTCCTCCTATCAAGAGCATGGTTGTGTAGTATGATTTTACTTAAATTCACGGGAAAAAACAAGGAATCTAGCCTTTTTCAAAAAAAGTTAACCATTCGTTTAAACCTTTTTGAATTAAATCATAAGTTTCTTCAAAATTTCCTGTATACCAAGGGTCTGGTATGCTCTCCCCATCGTGTCCCGGAACGCGATCTAAATACAAATAAATCTTTTCTTCGGTTCCAGCAGGTGCCATCGATTCCAGATCATAAACATTTTCTTGGTCCATCCCGATAATGTAATCTGCATCATAAAAATCTTGTTCCGTCACTTGGCGTGCGCGCATTCCCTTAATAGAGATATCATGCTGAGCCAATATTTTCTGAGTTCCTCGATGAGGCGGGTTGCCGACTTCCCAACGACTGGTCGCTGCGGAATCCACTTGGAACTGCTGATTTTGCTTTTTTTGAAAGGCATCACGGAAAATGGCTTCTGCCATTGGTGAACGGCAAATATTTCCCATGCAAACAAATAGAATCTTTTTCATGTTCGTCCTCCTGTGCTATAGTCAATTTATTGAAATGAAATGGGGGATTGGAAATGAGTAAAATTTATCTTTCCGCCAAACTACCTGAGCTTGGCACATCATTATTGAAAGAAGCGGCCCTTGAGTATCACGTTTATGAAGGCAGCGGGTTAATTTCGAAAAAGGAATTGATCGAAAATATCGCTGATTGTGACGTACTGATCTGTCCGCTGTCCACTCAAGTTGATCGTGAAGTCATCGATGCTGCCCCGCATTTAAAGCTGATCGCTAACTTTGGAGCAGGCTACAATAACATCGATACGGCTTATGCAAAAGAAAAGAACATCTATGTAACAAATACTCCGGTAGTCTCTACCAACGCAACGGCAGAATTGACTGCTGGTCTAATCATCGCCTTGTCTCGTCGAATCGTCGAGGGCGATCGTTTGATGCACGACAAAGGTTTTGATGGGTGGGCACCGCTTTTCTTCTTGGGCCATGAACTGAAAGGCAAAACTTTAGGAATCATCGGTATGGGACAAATCGGTCAAGCATTGGCGCAAATGATGAACGCTTTTGGGATGAACATCCTTTACAATCAACGTCATCCCTCACCTTCTGAATTAGAGGAAAAATTGCAGGCAGCCTATGTATCCCAAGAAGAAGTATTTCAACAAGCAGACGTTTTGACCCTGCATGCCCCATTAACAGAGGATACCCGTCATCTCGTTACTAGCGAAACCTTTAAACAAATGAAAGACAGTGCCTTTTTAATCAATGCAGCACGCGGGCCGTTAGTTGATGAAGAAGCTTTGCTTCAAGCACTAAAAGACAAACAAATTGCAGGCGCCGCTTTAGACGTCTATGAATTCGAGCCTAAGGTCACCGAAGGCTTGAAAGAGCTTTCTAATGTCATCTTGACTCCGCATATCGGCAATGCCAGTGTGGAAGCTCGAGACCAAATGGCGGAAATCGTCGCGAAAAATGCGATTGCCATCAAAAATCAAGAACCTGTCAAACATATCGTTAACGGACTGGACTGAGCTTAACGCTCATTCCAGTCTTTTTCGTATAATCGATAAGCAAAAAACTCAATGTCCTTAGCAAAACGGAACAGCTGCGCCGCAATTGTGATTGGCGGCTGATCCGCTCCAGCCAGCAACCAGTCGACCAAAATCCCACCGCAGCCATGAGCTAAAAAGCGAGCATAAAACTCTTTATCTGTTGGAGAAAGTTCTCCCTCTTGGTCCACCTCATCAAATAGACGAACGAACAAGCGTTGCGCCAATTCATTAAATTCTTTTGTGAGTACTTCCGGATTTGCCGTTACGGTATTCAAATAAAACTGATGACAAACCTGCATTTCTTTTAACATTTTCAGAACGGATTCTTCCCAATTGGTCAAGGCCAACTCGTCAGAAACTAGATACTGCAATCCTCGTTGATAGTATGCATAATGAAGCAGATCATTTTTGTCCTTGAAGTGATAATAAAATGTTTGGCGGTTTAAGCTGGCCATCTGACTGATATCTTGAACAGTTATTTTGTCGTATTTTTTTTCTTGGCACAATGCAACTAGTGATTGCACAAATGTTTCTTTGGTCGCTTTTCCTTCCGCCATCTTTTCACCTTCTATGCTTGATAAGGATAATTGAAATGTTCATAAGCCAACGGTGTTGCCATACGGCCCCGCGGCGTTCGTTTGATAAATCCTTTTTGAATCAGATACGGTTCGTACATATCTTCTACTGTTTCACGTTCTTCCCCAATATTTACTGCCAAAGTGCTTAAACCGATGGGGCCGCCATGATATAGTTCGATCATTGTTTTTAAAAGCTTCTGATCGACGTAATCTAATCCAGCTTCATCCACCTGCAATAAACGTAGTGCCTGATCCGCAATGGATTGATTGATCACACCGTCTGATTGCACTTGAGCAAAATCACGAATCCGTTTTAACAAACGGTTAGCGATTCGAGGCGTCCCCCGTGATCTTCGAGCGATCTCAACCGCTCCTTCTTCCACAATCTCTGTTTGGAAGATATCCGCCGAGCGCAAGACAATCTCCCGTAAATCTGTTTCCTCATAATATTCCATATGTGAAATGATCCCAAAGCGATCACGCAATGGCGCAGAAAGCATTCCTGCACGTGTCGTTGCACCTACTAAAGTAAATGGCGGTAACGGAAAATGAACCGGATGAGCAGTCGGCCCTTGCCCTACCATAATATCAACATAGTAATCCTCCATCGCTGAATATAAGGTTTCCTCCGCCACTCGCGGCAATCGATGAATCTCATCGATAAATAGTACATCTCCCGGTTCTAACTCATTCAAAATCGCGACTAAATCTCCCGGCCGTTCAATTGCAGGACCGCTGGTAGAGCGAATCTGCACATCCATTTCGTTCGCGATTACCATTGCCATCGTCGTTTTCCCTAACCCAGGCGGTCCGTAAAGCAGAACATGGTCTAACGCTTCCTGACGATTCTTCGCCGCCTCGATATAGATCGTAAGCTCTTGCTTAACCTTATCCTGACCGATATATTGTGCAAGATAACGAGGACGCAACGATTTTTCTAAACTTTTATCACTCTCATCCGCATCCGGTGAAAGCAAACGTTCTTCATCCATCTAGGTCGTCCTCCTATTTCTTCATCATTAATTTCAAAGCTGCCCGCAAATAATCGTCGGTGTTTTGCAGCGTTTCTTTTTCCAGTACTTTTTCTACTTTCTTGATCTCTTTTGGACTGTAGCCCAAGGCTTGCAGAGCTTCCATCGCTTCAGCCAGCGCAGTATCATCATTGCCCTCATAGAACAAGGACATCGGATCATCCACCAACTCAGCCAGCTTGCCTTTTAGATCCAAGACCATTTGCTGAGCCGTCTTCTTGCCGACTCCCGGGAATTTCGTCAGATAAGTCACGTCTCCAGCCTCGATAGCCTGAATCAGACCTTGGTGATCTTCATTTGCCATAATTGCTAATCCGCTTTTTGGTCCGATCCCCGAAACAGAAAGCAGACGTAAGAATAGTTCTTTTTCCGCCAAGGTTTCAAAACCGTATAATAAATGTGCATCCTCGCGAATGATCTGCTGCACATAGATTGTCACAGACTGCTCCATTTTACTGCTGTAGCGATAAGGATTTCCTAACGCGATTTGATAGCCGATGCCATTGACATCCAATACCACATAGCTTGGACTGATGAAGGTCAATCGACCTGTAATATATTCGTACATAATTAATCCTTTCTGATAGTAAGGAATGTTTCCTATACCTGTAATCCACAGTAATTCCTGTTTAATAAAATCAAGTATTGATTTATCCCCTATCCTTTCAACATAATTGAAAGGTTCGAAGGAAACCTAGAATTTCTGCACATATGTTCTCATTATTTTAGCACAAAAAGCGGCGGTTAAAAACTCTTACCGCCGAATCCTTGCAATAACTGTAGTAATGAGAAATAATCCTTCATTCGCAATTCTTGAGTAATCGCCAGTGTCGGTATTTCCTCTTCAATAAGCAGACTGGTTGTTAAACATAAATCACAATTTTCTAATGATTCTGCAAAAACGACTTGAAAATCATTGGCCAAAAACCGCCGCAAGTCTTCTTTTAAAATGGTTTCTTCAAATTCCGGCAGATCGGTCTGTAAGAAGATTCGAACAACAGGGTGGATCGTCAATTCCGGCAAACGACGCAAGACAGAAAGATAACGACCAAACAGAATAGATTCACTGCCGCCTTGGTCCGCTAAAATTTCCGTTACAAAGGCGACAAGCTGCGGCTGCTGTTTGGTGATATTCGTCCAAAAGGCCTTTCCATTGATGTTAAAGCGAATCATTGGAAACAATCGATGGTAAAGATGCCCACTGATCAAATAATTTTCGGCTTGCAGTGCCTGAAAATTTTTCCAGGTAGCTGAATCATTGATTTTCTTTTCCAATTGACGATACATCGCGTCAACCTCGGTCATTACACAAAAAGGCGCCTTGGATAATAACTGATGGATCTTTTCCGTAATCGCTGGAACATGATAGTATTCCTCCCGTGTGAGTAAATGCAAAAACAAGTTGCCCATGGCTTTTTCATTTTGGAAATAGGTAGGCATACTTGGCTTTATTTGGTAATAAAACTCCTTGAATAGCGCGTCATCGTTCAAAGCTTTCTGACTGTCCGAATGTTTTTCTAAGGAATGCTTTTGCACCTCTCGCAGCAGATGAGCTGCGACCAAATATTCCAACCGCTGCCTTTTGATCGGATTCAAGGACACCTGAAAAAATTGTTGAATGACAGTGCTGATAGTGCTCACTAATTCATGCTGCAATGGTGCAAATGGCCAGTCCTTTCCGCGGAACAAACGCCAATAATAAACGGATAAATACATTCGCACGACCGATTCTGGTGCGCGAAAAAGTACCTCTCCTCGATCAATGGCTATATCCAGCGGTGTCAGCTCCTTACGCAGATTCTTCACCTTACGACGAATGGTGGACTCGCTGCGATACAGCTTTTCGCTCAGCTCCTTGATCGTTCGTGCTTTTCCAGCAATCAATAAATGTAATATACGATAGGACAAGGAATGACGAATCAAATCTACTAAAAATTGATTTTGTTCCATCGTTTGATCCGCAATCAACAAGCGATACTGATTGCCTGTTCTTTCAAATAGCGGCAACTCTGTTTCAGTGAATCGGCGATAGTTCTTACTCAACTCTTCCAACAATCGTTGAACGCTGCGGCTGTCTAAACCGACTGTCTCAGCCAGATCGTTCTTTTTATGCGTTTTTCCATCATTCAACAGCTCCAGTAAACGGACACCAAAATAAATCTCTTTTTCGTAATTTTGTAAATCCAGCGCATTTATGTACATAAAAAAACCCCTTCACACTCTATTTTAGCAAAAGAGCGCAAGGAGCAGGTACTAAAGACCTTCAAACAAACGAAACAACAGCGGCAGCAGCGCCACCGTTACTAAGCCATTAACGCAAATGCATAAACCAGCCAAAATTCCTTCCAATTCGCCAATCTCAATGGCTCGGCCTGTCCCGATCGCATGGGAAGTACTGCCTAAAGCAATTCCCTTTGCCACAGGGCTTTGGATATTGAAAAGCTGGAAGACCTTTGTTCCTACCAAAGCACCAAAAATACCCGTAGATACAACAATCGCTAATGTTACTGGCGAAATCCCTCCCATCTGACTGGAAAGATCCACGGAAATTGCTGTCGTTACCGATTTTGGCAGCAAGGAAACAATTATTCCCTGCTTTAACGAAAACAGACGACCAATCCCGACACTCAATAAGCAATTAAGAACAACACCTACCAGCGTTCCTAAAATTACTGGTAGAAAATATTTCTTCAATTTGTCGAAATTTTGATACAGCGGCAAGGCCAACGCTACTGTCGCTGGTGTGATCATCATCGTGAATAAGTTTCCTCCCATATTGTACGCCTTGTAGCTGATCCCACTTAGCTTTAGTAAAACAATAATGAGAACAACACTTGCGATCAACGGGTTGATAAAAGGAATGTTGACTTTGCTCAACAGCTTTTCCATCAGGATATAAATCAGCAAGGTTAAGGCTAATCCGAAAAGCGGGTTATTCGCCAGCGCTGAGATCATCTGCTTCACCTCGCATTTTTTCAACTTTTTCAATGAGACGCGTCTTTTCATCACTGCTTCTTAGAGTGATTTTTTCGACAAATTCCGCTGTTTTCCCAACCGCTACTAAAGAAACGAGGGAACAGACCACCACTGCCCCAAGCAAAATCGGCCAAGTATATTTGATCGCCCCATAATATTGCATTAAACCGACACCAGCCGGCACAAATAAAATCGTCAAATGATTCAATAAAAAGTTCGCTGTATCCTCAATCGCCGTTGGTTTCAAAAGTTTGGTCTGGAAAGAAAGGAATAACAGTAAGATCCCGATAATACTTCCCGGCACGGGTAAATGAAAAAACATTCTTACGCCTTCTCCAATCACGGAATAGAGTAATAACAAACTTAACTCTTTAAACATCTTCATCGCTATCGCCTTTTCTAAAAATAAGATAGTTCTAGTATAGCGAATAAAAGGATATGTCCTCTCCAAGTTTTGTTAGAATTTTATACATTTTCTGAAAATCATTTTTCTAAACATTGCAAAAGACAGAACTCGCAGCTACTTCCTTTTTGAGGAAGTCTTTTTCTTTTGGAAAAAGGTGCTTTATTTTCACTTCGCATACGATTCTGCTAGACAGTTCGAGCCATTGGTTGAGACCTTTTTAGAAATTTCTTTTTGAACTGATTGAACTGCGAAAAGCAGAACTCGCAAAAAAGATGTACCTTGGTTGGGTACATCTTAGTTTACGAGCTCTTTGTATTGACTATAGCCGGCTTCGTCCATCTCTTCAAACGGAATAAAGCGTAATGCCGCGGAATTAATGCAGTAGCGTAAGCCGCCTTGATCCTGTGGACCATCATTGAATACATGTCCGAGGTGAGAATCCGCTTCTTTGCTGCGTACCTCTACTCGGTGCATGCCGTGAGAAAAATCAGCTTTCTCAGCCACTCCACGTTTTTCGATTGGACGGCTAAAGGCTGGCCATCCACAGCCGGCATCATACTTGTCGCTAGAAGAGAATAAAGGTTCACCACTAACAACATCAACATAAATACCTTTTTTATAAAAATCATCGTATTTGCCAGAAAATGGACGTTCTGTGGCATTTTCCTGTGTTACTGCATATTCCATTGGCGAGAGCTTCTTTTTCAATTCTTCTTGTTCCATTATTTTCCCCTCTTTCACGAATCCTTTGAATAGGCTGAGCATACACCCGCTGAAAAAAAGATACGAAGAATATGCTCAGCTCTTAAGGAATTCGCAGTCTCTGCTCTTGGCAAAAAAACAACACTAAGCAAAGGCTCAGTGTTGTTAGCTAACTCTTAATAGTCAAAATTTTTCAGCATTTGATTGACCGCGCCAACTGGAAAACCGACGATGCTGTAATAATCTCCTTCGATTTTTTCAACGAAGACGCCTGCGCCATTTTGGATACCATAAGCACCGGCCTTATCCTTGTAGTCATCGCTATCGAGATAACGATTGATTTCTTCCTCTGTCAAAAGGTAAAACGTTACTTTAGCGGAAGTTAATTTTTCTTCCACTTGGTCCCCTTTGCGAATGACTACAGAAGTATAGACTAAGTGGCTGCCGCCACTCATACTGTTTAACATGCCAAAGGCTTCTTCGCGACTTTTGGGCTTTCCTAAGATCTGTTCACCCAATACCACTACCGTATCACTGGCGATCACTAATGCTTCTGAGTGTATATCCGCAACGACCTTCGCCTTTTGTCGCGCCATTTCCATTACATAGTCGATGGGAGCATATTGATCTTTGACCTCTTCGTCGATGTCCGCAGGCTGAACACTGAAATCATCAATCAACCAACGCAATAATTCTTGACGCCTAGGTGACTGTGAAGCTAATATAACTGTCATTTTTCGCGCTCCTAACTAGTGTGGATCTTGAATTCGTTTAAACATCCGTTCCATATCACCATTGTTAAAGTGGATCAATACAGGACGACCATGAGGACAATTAAAAGGATTTTCACATTGAGCCAAATCCGTCAGCAAGACTCGTGCCTGGGCTTCATTCAAGTGATGATTAGCCTTGATGGATCGCTTGCAACTCATCATGATCGCAGTCGCTTCACGGAATTTTTTGACACTGACCGAACCGGTAATCAATAGCATATCGATCATCTCTCGGATAATACTTTCTTCCTGTCCCGCGGGATACCAGGTTGGGTGTGCCCGGACAATAAAACTATTCGGGCCAAACTCCTCTAAGTAAATACCAACCTCCTGCAAAAGTTCCGTCTGCTCCTTCAGTTTGATGGCGTCATTGTTGGGATAGTCCAATACAAAGGGAACTAACAGTTCCTGCAGATCATCTGAAACATCGCCGATTTTTTCACGGAAATACTCATATTTGATTCGCTCCTGTGCCGCATGCTGATCGATGATGTACAAGCCGTCTTTGCTTTGAGCGAACAAATACGTTCCATGCATTTGTCCAAAATATTCCAGCATCGGAAAACGTTCCTTCGGCTGCTCCTGCTCTAATTTCGTAATCGCTTGTTCAATCACCTTTTCACCGGATTGCGTACTTAAGTCAAACTCCGGATGATCGGCACTCACTGTTTCTTCGCAGCTTTCTTCTTCAACTGATGGTGGCTCTTCCACAAGCGGTTCAGATGTTTCTTCCACGATTGCTGCCTTCTCTGGCTCTTTTTCCAGAGGCACGGACATCGTCTTCTCCACGACTTCTTCCTTCAAAGGTACCGGTGTTTCAATTGTTTCTGGTTGTTTAGGTTCGACATAGAAAATACCGGTCTTCGGATCGTAGTTCAAGTCGCTTTTTTTCTTTGGCTGTTCCTCTAGCGGCAGGTCCAATTGTTCGGTTTGGATTTTTTCGACTTTGCGTTTGAAGCTTGGATTTTCACCCACATCTGGAATCAAATTAATCTGGCGCAGGCTCTCCGCAATCCCTCGACTAATCAAGTCCATTAGTTCTTTTTCTTTCGATAAGCGAACTTCCTGCTTGGTTGGATGAACATTCACGTCCACCAAAAGCGGGTCCATGGTGATCTCCAGCACCGCAATTGGATAACGGCCTACCATTAATTTTGATTGATAGCCGTTGATGATCGCTTTATTCAGAGCATAGTTCTTGATGTAACGACCATTGATGATCACGGATAAGTAATTTCGACTTGCCCGAGTTACCTCTGGCAGCGAGACGTACCCATTGAGGGTAAAATCTAAGTCCTTCGCCTCGACCTTTAGCATCTTCTTCGCTGTCGCTACCCCGTAGATACCAGCGAGCGTTTGCTTCAAGTCGCCACTGCCGCTGGTGCTTAACATCTTGTGTCCATCATGAACGAGTCGAAAGGCAATCTGAGGATGACTCAGTGCCATCCGATTCACAATGTCACCAATATTCGAAAGCTCGGTTTGAAGTGTCTTAACATATTTTAACCGAGCCGGCGTATTGAAAAACAGGTTTTCTACGGTGATCTTTGTCCCCGTTCGTAATGAAGTAGGACGCTGCTCTTCAATTTTGCCACCCTTCAAGAACAGATAAGACCCTTGTGTCTCATCAGCAGTCGCTGTCTCCAAGGTCATTTCAGAAACAGAGGCAATTGAGGGCAGGGCTTCTCCACGGAACCCCAATGTTCGAATGCGGAACAGGTCATCCCGATTATGGATTTTGCTGGTGGCGTGTCGTTTAAACGCATTTTCCACATCGTCTTGACTGATGCCTTCACCATTATCCACGATCTGAATTTTTTTCAGTCCGGCTTCTTCGATTAGAATATCGATTTGGGTCGCCTTCGCATCAATAGCATTTTCGACTAATTCCTTAACGACCGAGGCTGGACGTTCGACAACCTCTCCGGCCGCGATCTGATTGGCTAAGCGTTCGGATAATTCTTGGATTTTCCCCATCGTATCCGTCCTTTCTTCGTGTTAAATCCGTTTTTGTAATTCGTATAGGAAGTTTAATGCCTCCATTGGATTCATTTCAAGTAAATTGGCTTTCTTGATACTATCCACAACTCCTAATTCAGCAGTGGATACTTCGTTGAACAAAGAGAGTTGCTCCGTTTCTTCAACGACTTCCATATTTTTCTGTATCGGCGTATCGGCTTCCAAAGCGGATAAAATCGTTGCCGCACGGGAAAGCAAGTCGGTAGGCATACCAGCGATTTTGGCTACGTGAATCCCGTAGCTTTTATCAGCGGGACCATCCATTAATTTGTGCAGGAAGACAACTTCGCCGTTCTGCTCTACAGCACCCACGTGCACATTTTTTAGCTGCGGCAAAGTTTCTTCTAAGACTGTCAATTCATGATAGTGGGTTGAAAATAGCGTCTTGGCCTTAACATTTTTGTGGATGTATTCAATGATTGCCTGTGCTAAGGCCATTCCGTCGTAAGTTGCTGTTCCACGACCCAATTCGTCAAACAGAATCAAACTGTTTGGTGTCGCATGACGCAACGCTTGATTCGCCTCCATCATTTCCACCATGAAAGTGGATTGTCCCGCAATCAAATCATCACTAGCTCCGATTCTGGTAAAGATCTGATCGAAAATCGGCAGCTCCGCACTTTCCGCAGGGACAAAACAGCCCATTTGCGCCATGATCACTGTCAACGCTAATTGTCGCATGTAGGTACTTTTCCCAGACATATTCGGTCCAGTAATCAATAGCAGCAATTCATCTGGATTCATGTGGACGCTGTTTGGGATGTATTCTTGATGCCCCAAGACCTTCTCCACAACTGGATGACGACCTTCGTTGATCTGCAAATTATGGGTACCGACTTCCATTGTCGGCTGCACGTATTGATAACGCTCGCTGACTGTTGCAAAGCTTTGCAGCACATCAGTTGCACTCAAGCTTTTCGCGAGTTTTTGCAAACGTGTAATCGCCTGTTTGACTTCATTTCGTACTTCTAGGAAAAGGTTGTATTCTAGCGCAACCGATTTTTCTTCGGCTTCCAAAATCAAGGTTTCTAGCTTCTTCAATTCTGGCGTGATAAAGCGTTCCGCATTCGCTAAAGTTTGTTTCCGCTCGTATTTGCCTTCTTCTAGATTGGCCAAGTTAGACTTCGTAATCTCGATATAGTAGCCAAACACACGGTTATAGCCAACTTTTAAGGTCTTGATCCCTGTTGCTTCACGCTCGCGGGCTTCCAATTCTGCCAGCCAGGTTTTGCCGTTTTTCATGGCTTCCCGATATTGATCCAGTTGTTCGTTGTACCCGTCTTTGATGACATTTCCTTCAGTGATTTGCAGCGGTGCATCATCGGTGATCGCTTTTTCAATCAAATTGACCAGATCATCCATAGGCTCCATATCAACCAGCAGATCGTTCCATTCTCCCTGATTGATCCCAGTCAGCAATTGGCGAATCTGTGGCACCTGCATCAACGAGGTCTTCAATTGAATCAAATCACGTCCATTGACGCTCCCAAAAGCAACCCGACCAGCTAAGCGCTCCAAATCATACACTTTCGTCAGTGCTTCATTCAGATCCATCCGTTCAAAATACGCGTTCAATAAAGAAGAAACCATCGCTTGACGAGCATTGATCTGGCGTTTTTGAATCAATGGACGATCAATCCATTGCTTCAGTAAACGTCCGCCCATCGCGGTCTTCGTTTCATCTAAGAGCCACAGTAAGGTCCCTTGTTTTTTCCCTGTTCGGATCGAACGAGTCAATTCCAAGTTGGTTTTAGAGAAATAATCCAGCTTCAAAAAATGCTCCGGCTGATATTCCTCAGCTTTTTGAATATGTCCTAAGCTGCGTTTTTGTGTGACAGATAGATACGTCAACAGCTTGCCGGTCGCTTCTTTTTCTAGCTCATCGGTGATGTCCGCGGTTAAAAAGCTGAATTCAGCATTGTCTTCGATCGTTTCCTGCTGTGAAAAGACGAGGCCTAGGCGTTCCGCCAAATTTTTCTGCAACGCTTCTGGAATCTCGCTGCCTAAAACAATCTCTTTCGTTTGCAGAGCTGTCGCTTCATTCATTACCGCTTCTTCATCGTGTAACAATGCAGTTTTTAACTCCCCTGTCGAAAGATCGACATAAGCAAACCCAAATTTATCTTTAACTTGTGTGACTGCGGTCAAAAAGTTATTGGCTTTGGCTTCGATGCCCTTGCCTTCCATCAACGTTCCAGGTGTGATCAACTGGACGACTTCTCTTTTGACCATCCCTTTGGCTTGTTTGGGATCCTCCATTTGCTCACAAATGGCTACTTTATAGCCTTGTTCAACCAAGGTATCAATGTACCCTTGAGCTGAATGGTGGGGGACTCCGCACATAGGAATCGGATCCTCCGCATTCCGATTTCGGCTGGTTAGTGTAAGCTCCAATAGCTGTGAAACCTTGATCGCATCCTCATTAAAGAGCTCGTAAAAATCTCCCAAACGGTAAAATAAAAATGCGTCTTTATATTGTTCCTTGATCGCCAAATATTGTTCCATCATCGGCGTATTTTTCGTTTTTTGAGGCATTATTGCGCTCCCTCCTCTGTTGCTTCATCTGCTTCTATCGCGGCATTGACCTCTTTTTGGATCATATTGGTCAAGTGCTGCAGCAGGTCGTTTGCTTCAAATAGCTGTTCGCGGTATGCGATGACTAATGGATGCTGATCGAATTCTTTAGTCAGACGATCCGCTTCCTTCAATGCTTCTCGTTCTGCTTCGGGTTTGCCGTAGTGGGCAAACTGTACCGCATCTTTTTGTGCAGCTTTGATGCCTTCTTCTAATTCCTGAAGTGTGTCGTTTTCTTCTACTCGTTTTTTCAGCTGTTGAAAACGGATAATTATTTCATTTTCCCCTAATAATGCGGTTAAATGAGATAAAGCCGCTTCAACGGCGGCTTCATTTGCTAGATTCATTTTATCCCTCTGCTTCTATTCTCTAAATGGACGATCCTCGTTGATTAAAACTGTTTCAATCTTTTGTCCGTGACCGTTCTTATCAATGTCGATCACGCAAGCCGATAACACTGTTCGACCTTCTTCGATCACTTCAAAACGATGCGGCAGTGCGGTTAAAAATTTTTCAATGATCGGTTCTTTCTTCATTCCTAAAATACCATCGTAAGGTCCAGTCATTCCAACATCTGTCAGATAAGCTGTTCCCTTAGGTAAAATTCGTGCATCATTGGTTTGAACATGGGTATGGGTGCCCACGACTGCCGAAACACGGCCATCTGCGAACCAGCCCATCGCCTGTTTTTCACTCGTTGTTTCTCCATGGAAATCCACAAAAATGTAAGGCGTACGCTTCTGTGCTTCAGTGATCAACTGATCCGCGATACGAAAAGGATCGTCTAGATCTGTCATGAATGAACGTCCCTGCAGGTTGATGATCGCAAGCTCTAGGTCGTTCACCTTCACATATAGATGGCCCTTCCCTGGTGCACCTTCTGGAAAGTTCGCAGGTCGGATCATTTTCTTCGCGTCAGTTATAAATTCAAAAATCGCTTTGTTGTCCCACGTATGGTTCCCCATCGTTACAACATCAACACCATCTTGCAAAAATTTCTTATAGATTTTTTCCGTAATTCCACGACCAGCTGCCGCGTTCTCGCCATTGACGATCGTCAACTGTGGATGGTATTTCTTCTTCAATCGCGGTAAATAATCGCTCAGCATTTGCCGACCTAACGAACCAACAACATCCCCAATGAATAATAAGCGCACTTTTTTTCCCCTTCTCTAGTTAAGCATCTTGTCTTATTATAGTTGTTTTTGCTTGAAAATAAAAGATTCCATTCAACTTGCTGAAGGCAATTAAAAAACTGCAGGCAGTCGTTCACCCGCAGTTTCTACTTTTTAAACAACCTCGGCGGCGCCATCCTTATCCCAATGCGCATTTTGTTCATTTTCCGAGTGATAACTTTTCACATGCTCCCATTTCTCAGGGTCTTGCTGGTAGGTGTTAAAATCCAGTTCATCGATCAGCCATTTTTTCTGTTCTTCCTCATAAACAAGGCTGGCAATCGCATTTTGTCTATCTGAAAACAGCGCTTCATCGATTCCGACTTCCTCCACCAATTGCATCGAACGTTTAAGATCAATGTACAAGTCCAATTGAACCTTCGTTTGGCCGTTGTTTACCGAGATCGAATCACAATCAATCTTAATGTTCTGAAACTGCTGATCGAAGCTCTTTAAGTAGGGCTTCAATTGATCAAAGCCCGTCTTCATCTCTTCCTTATGCTCCTTGGAGGCTATCAGTTGTGAGACGTTCAGACCGTCACGAATCCCTTGATTAAAGGAATCAAAATAGTTGACCGCTGAGGCTAGCAAATGTTTTTGAAAGGCTTGATTCCCTTCATACAAGCTATTTTCTTTAACCGTCAACCGCTGATCCTCTGAATTCAGGTCGACTGTTTCCTTGGCTTCTTTTGCACCAAATTTTGGATGTGCCATTTCATAGACTACATCGTATTCGCCTGGCAAGAAAGGGCCGAAGGTATATTTATTCCAGTCTTCCACATAGTCACCGGAGACTTCTTGGCCTTGAATGGAGGCTCTAAGCTCTGTGCCCTTAGGCAATTCAATGACAAGAAAACGAGCCGTTGGATAGATCTGAGCCGGCTTTCTAAAGGAAGAGCCTTCTTCAATCGTGAAATGCCCTTCCTTTTTCAGCAGCTTCACAACCTGTTCTTTTTTCATCTTCTTTACCTGCTGATAAAAGACGGTTCGTGCATTTTTTGAAATCTTTTTTTTGTTGGAATAGCTGGGCATGTATTGTTTTACTGTCTCAGTATCCTTTTCAATAAGTGCCGTTGCAAGGCGCTCCACCGTTGCCTCTTCACTGTTTCTATAACTGGAGTAGCTGATGAAACCAAAAACAGTTATGGCTATTATGGCAATAACTGCCAGCGTTCCAGTCTTTCTATTCATCAAGCCCGCCTCTAAAGGCCGCTTTCATTGATTTAAAATAGTAATTCCGGCTTTCATTCGCTGAGTTGATTTCCCACTTGCCGTCTTTTTTCTCAAGCTTCACTTGGTAGCCTTCACCGTTCATATTGTCATCAGTATTAATCGGTGCTTCATTGATTTTCGCTGGCAATTCCTGCAGCAAATATTTTTCAGCATCGCGACGAACACTAGTATAGTCTGTATATTTCCCCTCATTTTCCTCTACGAATTTATCCGTAATAGATTCTGTATCAACATCATCTAAAAATACCATTTCCGGACGAACGTAAATCACCGCGGATTCAGGGAAGAATTCCTTAAAGCTATAGGTCACTTTGCCTTTTTCCGCATTTGTCTGCTGGATCTGTGTAATGACTTTGTCCAGTTCCGCTGTTGATGGCTCGTAGTCAGAGAATTCGTCCTTCAAACTATTGATGCTCTCTTCTTTGAAGGTTTTTCTTTCCGCGTCCACATCGTTAGCCAATTCAAGTTTTCCAGCAGCTTTCTTCTCTTCCTCTTTCACTTCATCAGAACCATAAAAGACTTTTGTGATATACTGCCCTGTCAAGGCCTGAACAGCTTTTGTATCATCATTGTATTTCTTTGTGTTCAGCTTCAGCTCAACACCCTCATCTTTGTCTTCATCTGAATAATACATTGGTTTATAGTGCAGCTCATATTCCGCATCTTTTTTCACTTCAAAAACTAGCGGCTCCGTAAAACTCTTATCTTCAGACAGACTTTCACTACTCATTACTTTAAAGTTATCATTCGAGTCATAAACATGCTCCGAAGAAACTTTTTTCCCATCTTCATCATACAAAGCAAAATCAGTAGAGGAAACATCTAATTTGTCCTTAGATTTGTTTTTGACTTTGATATCCAATGCCAAAAAGCCCGTTTCATCATCAACCTTTTCCCCATCAGGGATGATGTAACTACCGCCTTCGACACTCAATTCAACCTTAGAAGATTGTGCTGTATTTTCCTTTTTATCTTCTTTTTTCGACTCACCGCCGCCTGAACAAGCAGTCAATGTTAGTAACAAGCTGCTCAGTAAAACCAATCCGCTAAAAACCCTAAACTTTTTCATGCGTACTCCTCCTAAATACCCTATTTAATAAGCACATAAAAAAACACTTATTATCTATATGATAAACGGAAAATAGCGTCTTCGTCAACACCGTTAAAGAAATTAGCAACAAGTCGATAGAATTTAAAAAAACAAACAAAATTAATAAAGCAAAATGTTGAAATAGAATCTTATAATATTTAATTCTATTTAATTTGTCATTTTCTCCTTCGTTTTCTTTCAATCAACGAAACATTTCCTGCTTAGTTTCTTAATTGTGTCGTTCTCATTTTTTTAGAAAATTGGTTTTTTATCTGAATTTTATTTTTTTTAGGAACAAAATACTCAAAGGCTTCAATAATTGACTAATGACTGGTCGCTCGATTAAAAAGCACGTAAAAACGAACCGAGAGTCCTCCCCCAGTTCGTTTAATCACTACTTATTAATGAACCAATTCTAATTGGCGTAAAGCTTTGTAAATACCATCTTGATCGTTTGTATCAGTCACGAGATTGGCTGCTTCTTTGACGTGAGTTGCCGCATTGCCCATCGCAACCCCTGTTCCTGCCAAGTTCAACATTTCAATGTCATTATTGCCATCGCCGAAAGTAACGATGTTTTCTGGTTTAATCCCGACTTTTTTCGCTAAAGCCAAAATCGTTTGCGCTTTTGAGCCAGGATTTGGAATAATATCGACACTGTTCTCATGCCAACGGACCAAACGAAATTCTGGAAAGGCCGCTTGGAATTCTTCATCCATTGACTGATCATAAAAGGCACAGCCTTGATAGACCTCATGTTTAGAGAAATAATCTTCTTCATATTCTGGCGCTTGCTGTCCAAAAGAATTCATTGCATTGCTTACTTTTGACGCGTCAAAATCCGTCACACGTCCAAAGGAATCTAGCCCGAAAAGCATGATGTCGACTTCACGTGCACTTGCGAATTCAATCATCCGAGTCAGGGCTTCGCGATCAAGCGTATGCTTATAGACTTGCTCATGATCTAAAAAGCCAGCCGATCCGTTACAGATGATATAATTCGAACAACCTAATTGATGAATCACATCACCAGCCAACAAGCGGGAACGTCCCGTCGCAATAGTCACTAAGTGTCCAGCTTCACGTAATGCCTTCAACGCCTTCATCGTGCTGTCCAATGGTTTTCTTTGGCTGCTCAACAAGGTCCCGTCAATGTCTAGTGCGATTAATTTTCTTTCCAAAATTTATCTCTCCATTTATATGTATTTGCTGCCCTCACGTAGGGCTAACTTACTTAATGAATGCTGCTGCATAAAATTTCTTACCCAATCAGGATTCACTTTACTATAATCTCGCAATGCCCAGCCGATCGCCTTCTGGATAAAAAACTCCTCGGTCGTCAAATCTGCTAAGATCGCTTGCGCCAATAACTCTGTATCGGTTTGCTCTTTAAACATCAACTGTAAGTTGATCGCTACTCGCCGATACCAAAAATTTTCGTGCTGATAAAAAAACGCATAAACCCGTTTGATCTCCGTAGGATGCGCCAAAACCCACGTAGAAAAAACTTTGCGCCAAGCGTCAATACTGTCCCACCAAGTTTTTTCCCCTAACAAAGGAAGCAATGCTGCCAAATCATCTAGCGAAAAACGTTTGATGTTCTTTTGAGCCAAATCAATTGCATAATATTGATACTCTCGCTCTTCTTTGTAGAAATTGCGAAAAATCTCCTCTAACAGCTCTGGCATCGGCAGCTTCAGGCTTTCCTTTAAATAAGGACGTTCCAGCAATGCACGCTGTGGTTTTTTGACGCCGCAAAAAGGAAAAAGGTTTTTCATATAACGAGTCATTGGTCCAATATTTTCAATTTGATGCGGAAAAATCAAAGGTTCCATCTTTTCCTCCTTCATTGTAGAGAAGTTTCAGAGAATTTGCAAAATGTTATTCCGTAATTCTCCGTCAATATTTTCACTGACTTTGAAAGAAAGTAATCGTTTTTTGCCAGCACCCAACAATTAACACATTTTTTTCAAAAAAGCAACAGCTGAACTTGACTCAAGCCACGTTTTTCAGTTATACTGACCTTTGTGTAAAATAATGCAGCAGAAGAATAATAGCCCGTCCCTAGTTCGTTGCCAGCATTGGTTCAATTGTGTAACCGCGGCTGCGAAGGTGAAGATTGAAGAACGAACTACACGGATATGAATTTTTCAACGGATTATTTTACTCCAAAACAATTTATTGGAGGAATTTTTAATGTCTCGTTATACAGGACCATCATGGAAACAATCTCGTCGTCTTGGTATCTCATTATCAGGAACAGGTAAAGAATTAGCACGTCGTCCATACGCTCCAGGTCAACATGGACCAAACAGCCGTGGAAAGAAATCTGAATACGGCTTGCAAATGTCAGAAAAACAAAAATTACGTTTCATCTACGGATTAAACGAACGTCAATTCCGTAACTTATTCGTACGCGCTAGCAAAATCAAAGAAGGTAAACACGGTGTTAACTTCATGATCTTACTAGAACGTCGTCTAGATAACGTGGTTTACCGTCTAGGTTTGGCTTCAACTCGTCGTCAAGCTCGTCAATTAGTTAACCACGGTCACGTAACTGTCGATGGCAAACGTGTTGACATCGCTTCATACGAAGTAGAAGTTGGTCAAGTTGTCGGTATCCGTGAAAAATCTAAAAACATGGTTACAGTAAAAGAAGCAGTTGAATCAGCTGTTGGTCGTCCTGCTTTCGTAAGCTTCGACGATGAAAAATTAGAAGGTTCATTGTCTCGTTTACCAGAACGTGATGAAATCAACCCAGAAATCGACGAATCATTAGTCGTTGAATTCTACAACAAATTAATGTAAGACTTCTTACAGACACCCAAATCCTTTTTCATGGATTTGGGTGTTTTTTTCAACTTCGATACGTCACAACGCAAGCTAAAGTGTATCATTTACTTATGGAGGGAACAAAAATGAAAAAAGCAGAAACTGTCGAAACACTTGCTACTATCGAAGAAGTTGTTACTGCAGCTCCCCAAAAATTGTCATCGGAAACGCAAAATTTGCGATTGTCTCTTATGTGGTGGATGGATTTAAACACATTTCTAAAAGAAGTATTACCGTCCCATTAAGTTATCAAGTTGGTGATACCATAAAAATCAGATACGATAAAAATGATCCTACCAAAATCAAACGAATCAGATAGGCCGATTTAGGTCATTTCCTGGATATCTTTCATGCACCAAAACACCCGCGGGTCTGAGTAGAAAACCGCGGGTGTAGCTGCATATTAATTAATAATCTAACTGCTTTAAGCGCAGCTTCGCTTCTTCTTCATTAATGAACTCGATGGTATAAAGCTGCGCAATGTCTTGCTTCAAATTTTCTAATTTTGTATCTTCTTCAAAAAAGTTCATCACTCGCAAAACGGCCTGTGCCAGCACAGTTCCTGATCCTCCAGACCCCAATTGAAAGCCTAATTCAGCAGTTTCAGACACTCTGCTTCCTTCGATTTCTTTCAATAATTCTCTGAAATCACCTTCAACAAGGAACTCTTCTTCCTTCTCTTTCACTTTTTGTCTTAGCTCATTGATATTCGTTACTTGATAGAGCGCGTCACTATCACGAATTGATCTCAATTCCTCTAATACCTCTGCAGGTGTGGTAGCTAATCCCTTCGCCAATAACTCAAGCGTTTCTTCTGAATAGCTGTCTGGATTCTGTTTGCTGATTCTAGCCAATTTTTGTTCCGAAAGCTCTTCTTTTTTTGAGAGCTCGCTCCTTGTTATGCCCTTCTTCTTCAAATAAATATCTAGAACATTTTTCATCACTTTTCCTCCTTCACATCTATTAATTTTTGTTTTTACTAAAGTCGATAACGTAATCGATTTACAAATAGACACAAGGCAAAAATCCCAAGATCAACACCAAAAGATTCAAGGTGCAGAGGTACATCACCTAATTGATAAATCGCTAATCCCGGAGTCACTATTAAATTGATATCTTGACCGGTTTTATTAAAGTGTACAACTCGAATAACCATCTGCACGATGTGTAAAAGTAGGATGATTCCAAAGCTCATTGCCATAGAATCAAAGACGATTTTTCTTACCAGTTCATCATTCTTCCTAAAAATTTCTTTGACTAAAAAATATATTGAAGACCCAAGTGCATACAGAGCCAACAAACCAAAAATAAGCAATGCCCCTGCTATATAATTATTCACACCCGATATACGGAAAAAGCCCATTCATTAATCCTTCCCTTCATCCAAATAAAAAATTTCATCAAACGGCCTATCAAAGTAAGCCGCTATTTTCAATGAAAGCTCTAAACTAGGATTATACTTTCCTTTTTCGATCGCAGTCATTGTTTGGCGTGAAACCCCCAGTGCCTGAGCCATTTCTTTTTGTGGAATCTTCTTTTCTTCTCTGATTTCTCGAATATGATTTACGACACTCAATTTCTTCGCTCCTAGTAAAGATATCTTTACTAAATCATAAGTCATTCTTCACCTACAGTAAAGAAATACTTGTATAGCTGGAAGAAGCTGCTAAATCTTTCACTTATCGGTTATTGACGAATATTGGCTTATCAATGATAATGATTAGATGATATTGAATGAAAAAGAAAAGGGTGGAAAAATGAAATATTGTCCCAATTGTGGTGCGGAATTACGAGCGGAAGCGAAGTTTTGTCCGGCCTGCGGATTCAATTTGGAGCAAGGAACTCCAAACGAAGACGACAATAACGAACCTTTTGTTCAAGTACAACCAAAGGATCACTTTGAACTAGAGCTAGAAAAAGCGGAAGGCTTAAATGTTACACGTGCTGACATTAAAAAGCATGCCCAAGAGAAATTATCCGGCAGGTATGGAGAATGGTGTAAAACGATCCTTCTCCTGATTGGTGCAAACATTGTCGCAGGTTTTATTTTCCAATTTGCTTATGTCCGCTTCTTTACCAATAGCATTTTAGGTCTTGTTTCTCCTTATGGCTATTACAATTACAATTATGATTATAGCTATGGTTACAGTCGTCCATTTTCCGGTGTTTCGACCTTCTTATGGTTTTTAGTGATGATTGCTGCGCTGATCTTAATATTACTGATTGCCGCACTTTCTACAGCTGTTTTACAATGGTGTGCGATTCACACGCTGCGAGGCAATCGTGCAGATGGGCTGCAAATTTTTGCTTATTTTATCAAAGCACAAAAAAATCGCGTCTTAAAAGCAAATGTTTTAATGGCCATCTACACGTTCTTCTGGTCACTACTTTTCGTTATCCCAGGAATTGTAAAAAGCGCTTCTTATGCAATGACTAATTACTTACTAGAAAAAGACGACACCTTGAGCGCTTCGGATGCGATTTTGCTAAGCCGTCAAATTATGGATGGCTATAAAATGGAATTTTTGATTCTGCGCTATTCCTTCTTTTTCTGGAATTTGATCGCATTCTTCCAAGTTACAAACTTCTACATTATGCCTTATCAAAATGTTACTGAGATTCAATTCTTAGACATGCTTTATAATCACTATGTAGAAAAACATAGTGAAGCTTAAAAAGAAACGTCAGCTAAAAATATAGCTGACGTTTCTTTATTTATTCGTTTTTGCCTGCCGGCCTTGATAGATTTGTTTGAAGACGTACACCGCGATGAACAGCGCAAACATACTTAGCAAACCAAACAGAATGGTTTTCGTACTGCCTGTTAGATTGCTGCCAACATACGAATAAACAACTGTCGCTGGTAATTGTCCAATTCCTGTGGCAATCAAGAACGGTATAGGCTTGATTGCCGTTAAACCTGCCGCATAGCTGACAAAATCAAAAGAGATAAATGGCAGCAGACGACAGATCAGAATGGTGTGCTTGCCATACCGATCAAAATAAGCGTCCAACGACTCTAATGAAAAATTCTTGTTCAATCGTTCTACGATATCTCGTCCTGCAATCCGCGCAATGTAGAAGCAAACGAGTGCTCCCGCCATCGCACTGGTCCAGGAAAGCAACGCGCCTTGCCACCAGCCAAAAACAGCCGCATTAGCAAACGTAATTAAGAAGGCTGGCAATGGTGCGATAATGGACTGGAACATCATCAGCAGAAATGAGATAACAACTGCCCAAATACCAAAGGAACGTAAATAGCCTACGATACTTTCCACACTCATCGAACGAAACAGCATCAACACCTGCGTGACCTTCGAGCGAACTCCTGGAACAAAGTAAAAGGCCACTACTGCTAGCAGCATAAACAGAATCAACAAGATTCTCGCAAGCTTGCGTTTATTTAGTTTAGACATTATTTTTCTACATCCTCAACTTTTGCCCAACGATAATAAGAGCCATCATAATTTTTTACTTGCTTGAAGCCGCACATATCCATCACTAATTCCATGTAGGCCGAACGAATGCCCGCTGTACAATAAGTAACGATTTTATCCTCTTTGGCTAATCCCGCATCCTCAAAAAGCTTGGTTAAATCTTTCTTACTTTTTAATTTTCCATTGCTATTGAACAAATCAGTAAAGGGAATATGAATCGCATCAGGCAAATGTCCGCCCTTGGCTTCTCCATACAAGACGTCTCCTTCGTATTCTTTATCCTCTCGGACATCGACGATTTTGTACTCATCATAGTCCTTTTTCAACTCATCTGTTCGAATGATATGTGTTTGATCAATTGAATCAATCGTGACATCAACTGGGTCCAATTTTGTGCTCTCGATATCCGTTTCTAATCCTGCTTTTTTTAAGGCTGCAAAGCCGCCATCAACCATTTTTACATCCTTGTAACCGGCTGCCAATAACTCCCAAGCAATTCGGCCATCATCGCCCCAGCCTTTTTGCGCTCCAGCAAACAGTACGATTTCTTTGTCTTTTGCGATCCCTTTCTCACCTAAGCGTTTAGCTAGTTCCTTCGGTTCAAGAACCAAGCCCCATTTCTCATCTCCTGAAGCGCCTTCTTCCACCGATGCTAAATTCTGCCAGCCGATCGCTGTCGCACCTTTTACGGTTCCTTTATTGGCTTCTTCTTCACCCCGCGCATCAATCAAAATAACATCGTCTAGGTTTTTCTTCACATAATCAGCATTTACAATGTATTCTCCAGTAAATGCTTCCGTTTCCTTTTTCGCCTTGGCTGTGTCGGTTGTTTCGTCACTTCCACCACCACAAGCAGTCAATCCTAGCGTAACTAACGCCAACAGTCCAATAATTGTTTTCTTCATCTTCTTCTCCATTCACTTGTCGTTTTTTGTTGACCCTAATGTTTCGGTCAAAGTCCAGGAATCCCCTCTCATTTGTGCAGCTACTACTTTCAGTAGATGCACTAAAAGAAACATACCCCCGTATGTTCTCAAACGACTTCTTACGGTGTAGGCATTATACCTATGGTAAAAGAAGCATCGTCAGGGAGGAGAATTTTAAATTCACATTCTTAGAGACTCTAAGGCAAGGTGTTACTCATAATCACCGATGAAAATTCAAAATACTCGCTCCCCTCTCACTCAAATTTTGCCCTTAGGTAAAGTATATAAAACGCTTTATTTTTTTACAATACGCCTTGTATTATTCTCACGAAAAACCAAACTATATCTTACTACATTTATTTTCGCTTCTTTTTCCCGAGCAGCTTGGCGACTCTTTGTTTCAGTTTCCGTTCATTTCTACCTTCTATAACTTGTTCTTCACTTTTGCCAAAATAGTCTTGTTTATTCTTTTGTTTTCCATCCTTTGTTTTTTTCTTACTGGTATTTTTGACTTTCTCCAATGTTCCTAGATTTCTTTCAAAAGGACGAACTATGTTTGAGCTTTCAGCTATCACTTTCGGTTCAAATTTCCCAATCCCTTTTGATTCCGAGGCATGGTTTAGTCCGTTAATTTCTTCTTCATTCGAATGTACTAAACCCTTCTTTCGCTCATTCGCTTTTTGCATTGAACTGGTTCCTTTTTGCACATTTATTTTCTGTTCACTTTTCACAAATGCGTACTCATCAGCTTCTGAAGGCTCCTCTAGTTCTTCCACATAATGCAGATCCGGAGCGAGTGCATCTCGGAAAACCTCAACAAATTCAGTAAATTTTCGTACGCCATTTGTCTCAAAAATGGTCAGCATTGTTAGAATTTTTAATGCACCTACCAATTCTTCTTCGTTTCTAACGGGATGTGCATTTTTTAGGGTCCAAGTATGCTTTCGGCCATTCGCCCCTTTGAAGGTAGAACGAAGAATAAACTGGTGATCGGCTAATTCATCCGTTCTCATTGAGTCTTTTTCCTTTAAATATCCCTTGCTTGCTCGTGCTTCTGCAGTAGCAGCGAGATAGTCCTGTTCATCTTTATATAAACGGTCAACGACGTTTCTCCATTCTTCTTCGTCAAAATATGCTTCGAAAAAGACACTGAAACGGCGCATCGTTGTACAAGGCACTGCCGTCAGGAATAGTTCTCTGATTAATTCATGACACATAAAAGAGAAATCCGCGACGGACAAAGCATGTCGTACAAGGAGTGCAACTGCATACTCAATAACAGACGGTACATCCTCTGTTTCACCGTATACTTGTAATATTCTTTTTTCTAAGTTTCCCTTCATCATATTCAGAAGCTGTCTTTGGCCTAATCGTTGTGTTTGCATAATTTCCACTCCTTAATTTTTATAGTATGTTTTAAGTCATTTCAAGTCGTACTATTTTTATCCTTCAATTAAAAATACGCTTTTATTTTTGTTTTCTCTAAATTTTATAAATTAAAATTATCGTTAAAAGAGACGAATTTGATTGAGTCTTTCAGTACTATTTTTTACCAGAAAATCAAAAACAGCTTCTATATCAATCAGGACTTTTTTACTCTGCTATAATCAAAGAAAGAATCTGAAGTCAAAGGAGTGGATAAAATTGAAGGGAAAAGAGGTAAGGATCGGTACTGGTTTATTAGTTGGCGATATGAAAAAGATGGTTCATTTCTACAGAGACCTATTGGGTTTTCAAACACAATGGACCGATGGAGATTTCGCTGAATTTGAAACAGCAAGCGGAGATTTGGCACTTTTTATGTATAGCCGTGAAGCTTTCGTGCAAGCTATTGATGAAAGCTACGTCCCTCCAAAAGGAATCAATCAAACCTTTGAGCTAGCTCTGTGGCTGCCCTGTTTTGCAGATGTAGATGCCGAATACGAACGATTATCAAAACTGGGGCTTTCCTTCCCAACAGGAGCACCTATGACCTTCTCTTTCGGTATACGTAATTTTTATGTCACTGATCCCGAAGGTAATCTACTTGAAATCGGGAGCACCAACGAACAGTATCCGCAACAAATACCCCGTCAGACAATGATCATCTGACGGGGTACTCTTTCTAAATTTAAATCAGCGCAGCAAGGAGACGATATCCTTTTTTGCGGCACTCTTTGCCGGCAGCCAGCTGAAGACGATTCCGATCACGACAGACAAGCCAAAGGCCAGCGTCACCGTAAACAGATCCGGACGAACCGACAGAGGTGTAAACATACTGATGGCAAATCCTAGCAGCATAGCGATTAGATAACCAATCGTGCCGCCCACTAAAGTTAGCGAGATACCTTCAAGTAAGAATTGCATCATAATATTGCCCTTTGTTCCACCCATAGCTCTTCGAACGCCGATCTCTTTGGTTCGTTCTGAGACAGAGATATAGATCATATTCATGACTCCAATCCCCGAAATAAATAGCGAGATACCACCAATCACTGAGATCAGTAAAGTAATACTAGTCAGCAGCATCCGTAATTGATCCACCTGTCCAGCCAAATCCTGACTCTTATAAGAGCCAAACTCTCGCCATGTTCCGTATTTTTTCAGCGTATCTTCGGCTTCTTTGGAGACATTCTTGATATTTGCCGTTTGGCTCATTTTGACTTGGATCATGCTACGGTCTTCCGTATTAAAATAATGTTCGTAAACATTTTCAGGAACCTCAGCAACAACATAGTCCTCCGAAGTGGAAACAATAGAACCGCCGTTTCGATCTTCCATAATTCCGACTACCTCAAAGAGATGTCCGCCAATTTTTATGCTTTGACCAATTAAAGTCTCTGTCTGTTCCTTTTTAATTGCCTTAGCCGCAGTTTGATCGATCACGACTACAGGATTTTCATTATAATAGTCACTATCTTGAATCGGTCGGCCATGAACAACCTTGGTCCCTTGACCTTTCAGCAGCTTAAAGCAATTCCAACGACCGTCATTTCCCACTTCATCAAAGGTTTGATCAGAATATTTGCTGCCGTTACGAGAATCATTGTAATAGTTCACCGATTGGACTCCAGGAATGCTCTCTAAGCGACTAATATCTTCTTCGGTAAAGGCATCTAAGCCATTTCCATAGAACGAATCATTTTTTGGTGTATAAGTGTAACCCACACTACCGTCAAATTGATCCAATCCAATGAATTCCGAGGCATAATTTTCAAAGGCACGCCCGATTGAAAAAACAGTAATTACCGCAGATACCCCAATAATCAAACCGATCATGGTTAAAAAGCTTCGCCGTTTGTTTTTCCCGATTGCCTTGAAGGAAGTCTTCCATACTTCACTAAACCGCATGAGAAACACCTTCTTCCACTATCTCGCCATCCTTCACCGTAATGATTCGTTGACAATAAGCCGCCGCATCAGGATCATGAGTGACCATCAAAATCGTTACTTTTTCTTCTTCATTCAATCGTTTAAATAATTGCATGATTTCTTCAGAAGTATGACTGTCTAATGCTCCTGTTGGTTCATCCGCTACGATAAATTTTGGGTTTCCGACAATCGCCCGAGCAATTGCCACCCGCTGCTGCTGTCCGCCTGAGAGCTGCTTGGGCAGTTTGTTGTATTTATCCGCGATACCAACTTTTCGCAAAGCCTCCATTACCAAAGGCTTGGTTTGCTTTTGCTTCATTCCGCCATATAGCAGCGGCATCGCCACGTTCTCCATCACTGTATTATTATCAATCAGCTGAAAGGACTGGAAAACGAACCCTACCGACTTATTGCGTAAAGCTGAAAGCTTCTCATCATTGAAACGATAGGCATCTTGCCCTTCAAAACGATAGCTTCCTTCAAAATCTCCATCAAGAAAACTGATCGTATTAATCAACGTCGATTTTCCCGAACCCGATGGTCCCATTACCGCCACAAACTCGTGTTCCTCAATCGTCAAGCTGATTGCTTTTAGGACATGGATGCGTTCTTGATCGGCGGTGTAAAATTTATTGATATTTTCCATCACAATCATTCAACTGTCACATCCATCCCATCTTTCATGCCCTTCGCATCTTTGATAATTTTGTCGTTTTCATTCAAACCTTCATGTAGCAAATAATAACCGTTTCCTTTTTCAACAGTCACTTCATGCTTTTCAGCCTTATTTTTAGCGACTGTATAAACATAGTATTTTCCGTCTTTTTCCACTACACTTTTCAACGGCAAATGAATCTCATTTCGCGGAATTAATAATTCTACAGAATAGCCTACAGGAATTGCTTCGTCAGGCACTGCTGTATAATTATAGGTGACCAAACTACTAGCATCTTCTTTTTCTGGTTCATTGTTCATCTCAGCCAGAGAGGTTACTTTCCCGGTCACTTTCTTTTCATTGTTTCCATAAGTAATTTCTATCGGCTCATTCAAAGCAACCTTGGAACGGTCATATTCCGTCACTTCTCCCTTGATAGCAGATTCTTCACTCTTCAAAACCATCAAAGCCTGCTGCGGATCGTTTTTTGCATCCTCATTTAAAGCGGTCACAACGGAATCATTCGCCGCACGAATGACTTCTCCCCAACGATAGGTCACTAAAATTTGATCTTTTATTACATGATCTCCTTCACTTACATGAATCGTCTGGACAGGACCTTTTTCCGTATCCACTAGAACCGTTTGTTTTTTCGTTGATTGAACTTGCCCCTTTAAATGCAACGGCGTTTGCTTGTTGACTTGGTACATTTCTACTGATGTATCCGCTTTTGCTTTTGCCTGCGTGTTTTGATAGAGAAAAAAGCCTGCCCCCGCAACTACTAACACACTTATACCTATAAATATTTTTTTCATTTTCGACTCCATTCCTTCCGTTATAAAATTAGTGCATTTGTTCTTTACTCTATAAATTTTAGAGGAAAGACCTGTCTACTACTTCCAACGAAAGTACAAATTCTAGATAGGACTTTAGGCCGAAGAACATTTGTTTTTTTTACTAAACAGTGTTTCATGTATTTAACTATGAAAACGTTTAATCGAGAAATCACAAAAAAATCTCTTTACATCCTGTTAACCATCCAGTATACTTTCGTTAACCAAAACAAAATATTAAGTTAACGAAAGAGTGAGTATAGTGAAATTAACAAGTCGAGAAATTGTTTTAGCCGGATTATTTGCCGCAATCATTGGAATTTTATCTCAATTTACAATTCCTTTTGGACCGATTCCATTAACCCTGCAAACCTTTGCTGTTGGGTTTGTCGTGACGATCTTAGGAAAAAAAACTGGAACCATCGCTGTTGCGATCTATCTGTTAATGGGGATGATCGGCTTACCCGTATTAGCTGGCGGTTCTGCCGGAATTGTTCATTATTTTGGACCAACAGGCGGCTTTTTAGTTGGATTTATCTTTCAGGCCTTCTTTACTGGGTTGATTATCGAAAAGACCCGTTTTAATTATTTTTGGTCAATCCTCGCAAATGTAGTTGGCGCCTTTATTACCCTGTTTTTCGGATCATTATGGTTAAAATATAGCGGCAGCCTTCCTTGGGACGCAGCCTTTTCAGCTGGAATGATTCCCTTTATCCTGCCAGGCTTGATCAAAGCACTAGCCGCGGGCTATCTAGGAGCTCTGATTGGTAAAAGATTATCCTTCACACACTTGGTGTATCGTTAAGTTTCCGAAAATCGGAAACTTTTTTTCTTGACATTTTAATCAGGTACCCTTATTATATCTATTCATAAGGTGCCCTTATTAAAATAATGAAAGAAGCGAGCAACTATGAAAAAAGTTTTATTCTTAAATGTAACTACCCACGGCCATGTTAATCCTTCACTTGGTTTAGTCAAAGAGCTGAACAATCGCGGGATTGAGGTCGTTTATTTTTCAAGTGAAGAATTCCGTGAAAAGATCGAAGAAGCTGGCGCTGATTACCGCGCCTATCATTATGATCTAAATATTTTTAAAAACGGCTTTAATGTATTATTAGACCACGGCTTAGACATTATGCAAGATATTCTAGAGCAGATACAAGACGATTCCTTTGACGCAGTCATTCATTCTGTGGCTATGCCCTTCAGCAAACAGCTCGCTAACTATTTGATGGTTCCTGCTATTTCCATGCTAGCTGTCTTCATGGGAATGCAGGACTTCATGAAACCTGACAAAACGCATTTAGCGGGGAAATTCAAGACGATGAACGATGCCTATCTTTTGGAAGCAAAAAAAATTGAGCAGGCACTGCCTGTATCTATGCCCCCTCGTTTTTTTGATTTGATTTTTAATATTGAACCAATAAATATTGTCTTTACCTCTGAATATTTTCTACCTGAAAATGAACAAGAATTCTTTGATGAAAAGTTTGTCTTAGTTGGTGCAGACAGTTATCAGCGTTTGGAAGATACCTCTAATTTTCCAATTGAACGTTTAAAGAAAGCTAAAAAAGTTTTGTATGTCTCCTTCGGCACTATTTTTGGCGACTACGCAAAAGAGATTTATACAAAAGTTTTTGAAGCATTTAGCGACACCGACTACCTAGTTGTCCTAGCAGCCCATCAGGTTAGTCTAAAAGATCTGGCTATTCCAAAAAATTTCATCGTTCAAGATTATCTTCCGCAAAATGAAGTGTTGAAATACGCAGACGTAGCAATCACTCATAACGGCTTAAACAGCATGAATGATTTAATCTTAAATGACGTTCCCTTTGTCTCTCTGCCAATGGGCTCGGATCAACCAGCACTTGCTTATCGTTTAGTCGAGCTAAAGGCAGCTATTTGTTTAGATTATCAACAGGTAAGCAGTGATGAATTAAAAGCAGCTGTAGAAAACGTTCAGATTAACCCTAGCTATTTAAGCAATTTGAAGCATATCAAGCAATCCTTTTTAGCCGCTGGCGGCTATAAAAAAGCGGCAGACGCTATCGAAGATTATTTAAACTGAATGAAAACCGCAATCCTTCATTTTAAGAAAGATTGCGGTTATTGTTCTTTTCGAGTTCCTTTTTAGCCAACAATAGTGCGCCAATCAGGCCACTTTCATTTGGTAAACCCCATCGAAGGATATATTCTTCCGCTTTGGGAACTTCCATATAACCAGCCATTAATTCTGTGAATTGGCTCTGGACCTTTTTAAGTAAATGATCTTGATTCATGACACCGCCGCCTAAAACAATCACCTCTGGCGCCAAAATCAAGGTATACGTCATTAATGCTTGTGCTAAATAATTCGCCTGCAAGTCCCAGATAGAATGATCCAACGGTAACTCTTCTCCCTTAATTCCGGTACGCGCTTCTAATGAAGGCCCTGCCGCTAATCCTTCCAGACAATCTTTATGGTATGGGCACGTCCCTGAATAGGTATCCTCAGGGTGACGCTTAATATACAGATGCCCCATTTCTGGATGAGAGATTCCTTGAAAAACTTCGTCGTTTATTACGACACCACCGCCAATTCCTGTACCGATGGTTAAATAAATACAGCTATGTTTTCCTTTCGCTGCACCCTGTTTAATCTCACCGAATGCTGCAGCATTCACATCCGTGGTCCAAGCTGTTGGCACCTGATATCGTTGCTTCATTTGGCCTAAGAAATCCACACCCCTCCAGCCCGCTTTAGGTGTTGCTAAAATATGACCATAATTTTCTTGATCCGGTTGAATGCCGATAGGACCAAATGATCCAATTCCCATCGCATCAATTGGATACTGATCAAAGAAAGCAAAAACCTTCTTAAAAGTCGTTTGTGGGTCAGTTGTCGGTATACTGATTTTTTCTTTTACATGGAACTTATCATCAGCCACGGCACAAATAAATTTTGTGCCGCCTGCTTCGATCCCTCCGTACAGCATGTTCTCCTCCTAAAAAAAGCCGAGGGAAATTCCCTCGGCAGCTTTGTTTAATTTTGTTCTTGTCTCCAAGGTTGAACGTTTTCTTTGCGATAAACCGCTGCTTGACCGATTGAATTAAACAATTCCATTTTTTGCTTAACAACCGCCTTCGCTGCATCAATACATTCTGGATAAATCGCATTTGCATCCCATAATTCTGTCGTCGAAAGAATTTCGCGACATTTTTTGTAGAAGGCATATTTGTAATCAGAAGAGATATTGACTTTTTGAATGCCGATTTGAACAGCTTTAGCAATTTCCTCATCTGGATTGGCAGAGCCGCCATGTAAAACTAGCGGAATATCCACTCTATTTTTAATGTCTTCTAAAACATCCATTTTCAATGCCGGTTTAATATCTTTTGGATAAATTCCGTGAGCCGTCCCAATCGCAACAGCTAACGTATCAATCCCGGTTTTTTCAATAAACTCTTCGGCATCCTCTGGTTTCGTGTAGATAACTTCCGATACGCCACCTTCAATAGAAGTACCTGTATTACCGATCGTCCCTAGTTCACCCTCGACAGAAACACCAATCTTATGGCAAACATCTACCACTTCTTTAGTGATGGCAATATTTTCTTCAAACGGTAGCAATGAGCCATCAATCATGACTGAACTAAATCCACAGTGGATCGCACGCATAATGCTTGCTAGGTTATCCCCGTGGTCCATGTGGATAACAAATGGAACCGAACTATTTTTCGCACGAGAAACAGCATACTGGAAAAATTCATCCTTCGTAAAGTCTAACTCTGTTGGATGTACCGCAATGATTGCCGGTGCATCGTTTTCTTCCGCTGCTTCGATAACAACTCGTAAGAAATTACTGTCTGCGACGTTGAAAGCTCCCACAGCGAATTTGTTTTCCTTGGCGATTTCCAGCATTTGATTCATATTAATTAACATTTGACTTTGTCTCCATTCTCTTCTTATGATTTATTTTTAGAACCCGAAAGTTCGATGTACCGTTTGACCATTTCTTTCCCTGCCGCCATCGTTTGATGAATGAGCGTAGGATAATCCACTTCTGGATTTTCTTTTAGTTGTTTCTGAATTTCGGCCTTTTGTGCCTTCATGAAGTCAGAACCAACATTAATCTTGTTAATCCCTAATTCGATTGAGCGCAAAATATTTTTTTCACCCGCACCAGAACCCCCATGCAAGACTAAAGGCAAGTTCGTTGCCGCTTTGATTTTTTCTACAATATCGAAACGAAAAGCTGGTACATAGCCATCTGGATAGTCCCCATGACTTGAGCCATAAGATAATGCTAAGCAGTCCACACCTGTCTCCTGGATAAAGCGAATCGCCTCGTCAGGATCTGTGTACATCTCATCATTTGTGAAATGATCCCCTGCTACAGCTCCCATATCCCCAACTTCAGCTTCTACACTGGCGTGATAAATTTGTGCCAACTCCACCATCGCTTTTGTGATCCGAATATTTTCTTCCAGCGGATACATCGACGCATCCATCATGACACTGGAAAAACCTTCATGCAGACACTGCTTTACAAACGCAACATCTTGTCCGTGATCCAAGTTGATCGCTACTTCAACCTTCGCATTGTTTGCCATTCGAATGATTGGCTTGGTTAAATAGCGAATGTCCAAGTGTTCCTTCAAATGATCCTGCAGCAGATCAATAATGATCGGCGAGCGCATTTCCTCCGCTGCTTCTATTACTGCTTTAGCCGTTTCTAAGTTAAAACAATTGATCGCCATTACAGCATAGTTTTCACGATTGGCTTTTTGTAACATCTCTTTCATCGAAACATACATGCAACAAGTCTCCTTCTATATTCTAGGAACCTCTACTTCTAACTAACAAATCCTCTGCTACGAAATTTTAATAGAAGAAAAATCTACTTCTTCCTCTTCCTCATCATCCTTGATATCATTTTCAACAGGGGCTTTCTTCAACGCGAACAAAAGAATTCCTGTAATGGCAGAACCAATCAATAAAGCGAGTGTGAATTTCAACGGATCAGTCATCGCCGGGATAATGAAGACCCCGCCTGAAGGAACTGGTGAACCCACTCCCCATGACATGCTCAGGCCCCCACCAATCGCCGCACCTACTGTACAAGAGAAAATCACACGTAGTGGATCAACTGCCGCAATAGGAATGACGCCTTCCGTGATCATACAAAGTCCCATTGGAAACGCGATTTTGATATTGTCCTGTTCCTCTTTTGAATATTTCGGTTTGCGGAAAATTTTAGACAATACCCAAGAAATTGTTACACCAAATGGCGGTACCATTGAAGCCAATACCTTCACTGCTTCTGGCCCTTGAATTCCTTCTAATAGCAGTCCATCCGCAAAGAGTGAAGCCACCTTGTTGACTGGACCTCCAAAGTCGAAGGCTGCCATTCCACCTACAATTGACCCAAACAAGAAATTTCCTGAACCCTGCAGGCCTTGTAAGAACTCAGTTAACGCTTCTGTTGCCCAAACAATCGGCACACCAATGACAAAGAACATCAATAATCCAATGATCAAGGTAGATAAGAGCGGAACGATCATCATCGGCATCAAACCTTGTGCCCATTTTGGCACTTTCAAGTTTTTCACTAGGAACAGGACGAAGAAACCAACCAAATAACCACCTAACATCCCGCCCAAGAACCCAGCACCAATGGAATTAGCGATTAACCCCATAAACAAACCAGGTCCGATACCCGGACGGTCAGCAATTGAATAAGCGATCGCTGCTGAAATAACTGGAGCTAACAGACCCATTCCTAACACACCCAGTGAAACCAGTGCATCTGGAACCGAATAGGCTGCCTTGTAATCCTCGATGACACCACCACCAGTCAGATTCCCAATCGCGATCAGCAACCCTGCCGTAACAACAACCGGTAACATGTACGAGATTGCCGTCAAAGCATGTTTTTTCAATTGAAGCTTCTTAAACATTTCATTCATCTCCTTTTTCATATTAATGAATTAATTTTTCCTAGGAAAAATTAGTTCGTTTTTCAAGCCGTATATCATTCCACTATTTGCTTTTTACTAACATATAGGCTAGCTCATTAATAATGTGTGAATTTTCCTAGTGCGAAAATTCAACGGGTTTTCGTACGCATACCATTCTACTAATCTTGCTGAAGCAAGAAGTAGAACTGGCAAACTGATATCCTTTTTCATATTAATGATTTCATTCTTTATGCCTTAATGATTTCTTCTTCGATCTTGTTGATCAGTCCTTTTGGCGCTTTGATGACCATGCTTGTTGGGACTTCTACCACCTTTTTCCCTTCAAAGCGATCTTTTCCACCAACTTTGATGTCTGCTGCGATGATCACTACATCAGCGTCTTTGATTTCCTCCATAGTCAGTTCGTCTTCCGTACCGATCGTTCCCTGTGTCTCGATGTGGGCCGTGTGCCCGAGAGCTTTAGCGGCCTTTTCCAATTTTTGCTTTGCGATGTACGTATGGGCGATTCCGGAAGTACATGCGGCGATTCCAACAATTTTCATCATCTATTCCTCCATTTTCTTTTTTTTACTCTTCTTCCATTGGATCTCGTGATAATAATTCCATCATTTCTGCTTTTGTTTCAGCGTTGACCATATTTTCAATAAAATCCTCATCCGCTAAAAGCATCGCGACTTTTTGCAATAGTTTAATGTGCATCGTGTTCGCATCCGTGTTCTTGACTGCAAACAAGATAATCACCCGGACCGGCTCCTCATCCAATGATTCCCATTCTATTGGCGTCTTCGCTTTTCCGACGACTAACGACGTTTTAATTACGCTATCAGATTTCCCATGAGGAATAGCGATACTATTACCGATTCCAGTCATCCCTTCTGCTTCCCGCGCAAACACATCGGCGGCAAATTCTTCCTCGTCCTCAATGTCCCCATTGGCCATCAGTAAACGCGTCAATTCATAAATGGCTTCCTCTTTTGTTGTCGCTTTCATTTCTAATTGAATCAATTCTTCGGTAATTACATCGGCGATACTGAAATCGTCCATCATTTGCTCTGCTTTCATCTCACATCTCTCCTAACATCTCTTTCACTCGTTTTTCATCTTGTTTGGTAAATACTGAATTAACTAAAATCGTTGGGATCATCATCTCGACTGTCAAATGAACGGTCGTTAAAATCAGATCAATATTTTGGTATTTTTCTGGTGCTTTGGAAAATTTTCGCGCGGAAAGAACATCTACAATCTCTAATTCTGGAAAGGCTTTTCGAACCTTTACCTTTAGCAGCTCGGAGGTTCCTACCCCACTGCTGCACATAATCAATACTCGCTTTTTCGAATGAATCATTTCTTTATACTTCACAAAATATAGGGTTAAAAAGCCGATCTCGTCTTCCGAAATCTCATTGAGCTGATACTCTTCTTCCGCTGCTTTACTAACCTGCCGAACCTGTTGAAAAATCTCTGGATATTCCAGCTTGATATCCCCTAACAAATCATTCTTAACGATGATTTCATTTTTCAAACGATACAATAATGGATCAATGTGCTCGTATAAATCTTGACGATTTGGCTGTTGATCCACTTTCATCCCCATCAAATGACTCATTTCTTTCGCGAAAAAATCAGTAATTGCTAGCGCCTCTTTGGATTTCCGATTCAACTTGATCGGTTCCTTCTCCATTCGTGAAGAAATCAGATACTGAAATAAGTAAAAGGTTTCGCTTTCCGGTAAAACAATATTCAGGTAATGATTCAGCTTCGTAATGACCATCCTAGAGAGCTGATACAACTGATCATATTGTGTGATCAGCTCCTCTTCGTCAGGGTCTAATAACTCTGCGCAAGTATCCGCGTGAATTTCTCCCTCCCGCACTCGTTTGATCAAAATATAAATGTGGGAAAAGATGTTGCTATTATAGGGGTATGCGATCCCATTCTGTAATTTTCTTTCGATATACTCTAATAAAGAGGTAATAAAATTAATGTCATAGGAACTGATTTTTTCCTGCTGGGTAGAAAAGTCCTCTTCCCAAACTCGATTCGCACTAATCAAATGATTGACGGCCTTGCGAATATGCTTTTCTGTTCCTTCGATTGACACTCGCTGCCCTTTACGAATCAGGGATAATTGATACTTCTGCAAGAACTCGTTCATCCGTACCAAATCATTCGTTATCACTGTATTGCTGACGTAATACTCCTCAAACAGCTCTTGAATCAATACCTTCTTTGGCGATTTGAATAACAAGGAAAGTAAAATCGTATTCCTTCTTTCCAGTGGACCTTGGACCGTATCTCCTCCTCGTTTGCGTACACTTTCTTTTAAATAATTGTCATAATCTAAACGAAAACCTTTTCCGACCTCCGCTGAAATCAACTCTCCATCATCCGACGCTTCATTGATTTTTTTGATCGTTCGGTAAATTGTTTTCGTGGAAACATTGGCAAATTCAGCTAACTCTTGAGCGGTAAGTGTCATCCCATGTTTGATAAACAATTCGATCAATTGTGTTTCACGTTTGCTTAGCTGCATTTTGTCAACCTCCTTGTCCTTAATATAGCTCATTTTTTTCTACGTACATTTTTTCTTGTGTCCATTGAAATGGACATTTACATAAAACGCTTTCAATAACTATTCAAAACTAAAATAGAAAAATAACTGATCTTCCAAAAGGCCCAGAGATTCTTCTTTCTTTGGAAAACGCCCCAGACTGACCAATTTTCCCGAAATTTTCTTTGGGTCTTGGTTGGATAAAAAAAACAGCGAATAAATCGCTGTCTATCAGTGTGGCTGCATCCTCCGTCCAAAAAAACTGTCTAGCATACTATTTTACGAAAAGAAGAATACACGATATTTTAATTTTTCACTGGTGTAACACTTGCTTCAATCGCCAATTGATAAATTGGTACCAACTGTTGATAAGTCTCTATCATGAACTGTTGCGCTGCTTCTGGGTCCTTCCATATCGGATCTGACTTTTTTATGATCCGTCCAACCTGGAACTCGCCTTTTTTCACATCACGGAATCGTTTCAACAGTCTTTCCAGACTTTCTGAGGATAACGCTTCTACATTTGATTTCGTGTGATCACCGGATACAACAAAATCTGAGGCTAACGTGTCAAAGGCTTTTTGATTGTCTAGCAAAACCTGAGCGATTGCTTGTTCATTTTTGGGCTGATCGATGCAAGACAACCACATAAAGACATAGTCTGGCCAGATCCCTAATTGGAAATGCGGCTCCATCTTATAGCCACGCTTTTGTCGGCTCAAGGCAGACCAGGTATTTTCTGGCGGATATGTCGTGCGGCGGCGGTGCTGGGCGATGTGGATAAATAATTTTTCATCCAGCAGCGGTTCCAGCGCTGCTTGAAATACTTCATCTAAGTGTTGAAATGTCGGCTGAATCTCTTCACGAATAGCCGTCATTCGTCCGTCAAGCCCCTCCACTTCAAATACCTCAAAACTCTTTTCTGTGAACATATCATTCCTCCTATTTCCTATTATAGCAATTCTACTCATCTTGTCTTCCCCCCACAAGTCAAGGACTACCTTTTTCTGATAGAAACGACGAAACACTTTTTTTCTTTCTCCGATTTTGACAAATAGACGGACAAAATTTGTTTAAATCTTCCTATTCTTTTCCCATTTTAAAGAAATTATTTCCCTCTCTTTGTTAAATCAAGTATATTATAAGTAGCCATTTTATTATTGGAGATTCAGAAAGTTATTTCTGAGGAGGGTAAAACGAATGATTTCAGACGCAATCGGGTTCGAGAAAAAATTTCGTTTAAAAGAAGATAAAAAATTTGAACACTATAAGATCATGCTTCCGAAATTACGGGAAAATGATGTCATGATAAAAATTGCCGCTATTTCCATCAGCACCTTAGATACACAGATTCGCCAAACGATTAAAGGGGCAAAAAAACCTTATATTTTAGGCTTTGGTGGCGTAGGAATCATCACTCGTCTTGGCAGCAGTAACCCGCGTCTGAATGTAGGAGATCGGGTATTGTATGTAAATAAAGTCGGAAAATACGGCAGCTACAGTAATTTTCAAATCGCGGATGTTCGTTCCATCGTAAAATTGCCAGACTCTTTTCCTACAGATGAAGCCGCCGCTTTCTCTTATAGTTTTTTCTTAGCCTTCGAAGTGCTGTTCAAGCAGCTGCAATTAACGCCAAAACCAAGAAAGAACCAAGGAAACCTGTTGATCTTGAATACTTCCGACGGATTAGGCGCAACAATTATCCAGTTAGCGAAATGGGCGGGACTGAAGGTTGCCGCTACTATCAACAAAAACAACTCTGAAATTTGGATCAAAAACATGGGGGCTGATGTGGTACTGTCACAATCCACTCACCTGTCACGGGACTTAGAGGCTGCAGAGATGACACCCATTGATTACGTGATCAACCTGGATACAGAAAAGGAAAAGAGCTTTGATCATTTAGCCGAATTCAAAGGCACGGCTAAGGTTCTCCTATTGCATTTTATTAAGAAGAAAAGCAAAAATTTGGATCCGGAGTATCTTCATTTCTACTGTGAAGAGTTTTTAGAAGCTTCTTTTACTACGGAGGAAGGCATCGAGTATTCACACAATGTGATGGAGCTGCTGGTCTATCTCTGGGAGAAAAATCAATTGAAATCGATTTTAACGGCACAGCTGAATGGTTTCTCTGACAAAAACTTTTACGGAGCTCATAAATTGATTGAAAACAATCCGAACTTCCGACATCTTGTTTTGATCAACTGACAAAATCTCGTTCCTTTGAACGGGATTTTTTTATTAACTGGAAATTTTTGAATAGAAAGCCCATTTCCTCGCCTTTCATAACTTATGTTGTCATTTCTCATAGAAATTTATAGTTTTTCTGAGGTTAACATTTGCTAATTACAAAGATAGGGATTAAGATATAAAATGAAATTTTCATTTACATTTTCATTTCAAATATTTTTAGGAGGTTTTTATGGATTATTCACTGACTACTCGGTTAGCTGCTGAGTTCTTGGGGACTGCTTTGTTAGTAATGCTAGGAAACGGCGCAGTTGCCAACGTTGATTTGAGAGGTACAAAAGGTTACGGTAGTGACTGGATGTTGATTGCTGTAGGTTATGGATGTGGGGTTATGATTCCGGCAATGATCTTCGGCGGTATCAGCGGAAACCACATCAATCCGGCATTTACAATTGGTTTGGCCGTTAGCGGCTTCTTTCCTTGGTCTGAAGTTCTTCCTTACATCGTGGTCCAATTACTTGGTGCGATGGTCGGTCAATTAGTCGTTGTAGCGAGCTACAAGCCTTACTATGATCAAACAGAAGACAAATTGCATGTATTAGGAACATTCTCAACAATCAATAGTGTTGGTTCTAAGTTCAATGGATTCGTGAATGAGTTCTTTGGTTCATTCATTTTATTCTTCGGTGCCCTTGGGATTACGAAAGCACCTTTCTTCCAAAACAACTTAGGAACTGCTCACTTGGCATTAGGTTTCTTAGTATGGACATTGGTTGCATCCTTCGGTGGACCAACTGGCCCTGGTTTGAATCCAGCGCGTGACTTAGGTCCTCGTATCATGCACGCATTATTACCATTGAAACACAAAGGCGATTCACAATGGAGTTATTCATGGGTACCTGTTTTAGCCCCTATTGTCGCTTCCATCGTTGCCATCGCATTATATAAAGCACTATTCATTTAAACGTAAAAACACACTGTCGTAAAAGTTGCGACAGTGTGTTTTTTTGCTAATTTCTAGTCGATAATTTCCGTTCTTCTCTTTTCCTTAATAATCCGATCCGTCTCCAAGTCCATCACAACAGGCTTTGGGTCTGGGATCACAACTAAGATATCTTGGTTTTTCCCAATTTTATGCTGCTCCACTCTGATTTCTTTCTGCTGATCTTCGATTGAAAGTTGTTGCGCGGCATGTTGTTCATTCTTGATTTCATCAATAAAGTCATTTGGTTGGATAGGCGGGACGATGTCATGTTCATGCATTGGAATTACCTCCAAAGAATTTTCTTGTTACTAACAGTGTACTCGCCCCTTCTGTTATTCGCAATTTGAATTGTGTTCCATTCTTTGGCTCATCCTTTCGCGGAATACTTGTTTCATCCATCTAGCAAGCCTGTTTTTCAGTTACTCTTTTAGTTAACTTGATAGAAGCGCACATTATAACATGTTATAATCATTAGGAAGTCACTCTATACAGTTTCGCTAGGAGATATTGCTTACTATTGCGTACATTATTCTTGAAGCAGTTACTTATCTTTCAAATAGGAGGAAGCACGAATGAAAAAAATAAAAGTTCGCAAAATTGGAAATTCAATCGGCGGCATTTTCCCAAAAGAATGGGGCTTGCATGAAGGTGATTTGTTAAACGTTCGCAAAGAAGGACACCTCTTCATTTTGGATGCTGAGGATTCTGCAAAAGAGAAAGATCGTCAACTAATCGAAGAAAGCTTCGCTGATTTTGAGAATAAAACTACAACCACTGAACAAGAAATGGAAGAACTGTTTGGTAAATATGGTTGGGGCGACTAATGATGAATTACACACTTGTTTACTCTGAATCCTTTAGAAAAAGTCTTCAGGAGAACATTTCAGAATGGGAAAAGGAACTGCTTCTTACCGATGAAAAAATCACTCAATTTGTTCATGCCATTTATCATTCATTAAATCGTTTAAAACAATTTCCTGAAATGTATGAAAATGTCGCTGGTTTGTATGGTTTCGACAAACCAACCTATCGCATCCTGATTGGAAAAAGTTTTGCAATCTTTTATCGAATCAATCAGGAAGAGAGAACAATACTTATTGGAAACCTATTTAAACAAAAACAAATGCACCTATATTTCTAATAGAACATCCAGAAGGAAACATGCGCTGCTTGCCGCTTTCTTTCTGGATTTTTTGATCGTAATTATGTACAGTGATTCGTTCTTGTACAATTCCACTAATCGCGCTAAAGACGCGAAGTGGAACTCGCAAAAAACTGCAGCCCTCAGTCAAGGCTGCAGTTAGAACACATTATTTATTTAAGTAAGTCAATGCGTTGTCGATCAAGTGTTGGACGGTTGCTTTAGGCATTACAGATAGAATATCAGTGATTTGCGGTGCAGATTTGCTGTCGGTAAATACGACGTTCAATGGCATATACAGCTTGCGTCCTTTTTGTTCGGTTTCTTTTTGAACAGTAGAAATAATCGCTGAGTAGTCCACGGGTTCTGACGCCTTGTTCAATTCTGCTGACATGGTGGTCAAAATTTGTTTAACACTTTCGCTATCAAATTCTGCTAAGTCGGTATAAGTGAAAGTCACTTGGTTAGCATTTTTGATAAACAAGATTTTTTCCATAAAGGTCATCAAAGTCTTGGCTTCTGTGTGATAGATATCCACGACTTTTTTAACAAAATCAAGATCGTTTTCAATATCGATCGCTTTCAATTGTTCTGCTACATCTGTTTCAGCAGCATCAACTAACAGCATGATTCTTCTTGTTAATTCATCCACAGATGTCTTCTTGATGTATTCCGCATTGGTCCAGTCGAGTTTCTTTTGATCGAAGTAAGCAGGCGAAGCGGACATCCGATTGATATCGTAAGCTTCGATCAATTCATCCCGAGTGAACAATTCTTTTTCTCCGACGGGCGACCAGCCAAGAAAGGCGATAAAGTTCAGCAACGCTTCATTCAAATAGCCGTATTTACGGTATTGGCTGATGAATTGCAGCGTATTTTTATCCCGTTTGCTCAATTTCTTATGGGTATCCAAGCTATATATCAGTGTGATATGACCAAATAGCGGTTGTGGGATACCTAGAGCTTCATACACGGCGATTTGTTTTGGTGTATTGGCAATGTGGTCATCTCCACGTAAAACGTGTGTCATCTTCATTAAGTAATCATCAATTACTACCGCGAAGTTATAGGTTGCCATACCATTACTTTTTTCAATAATGAAGTCTCCGCCGATATTATCTGAATTAAATTCCACACGGCCTTTAATCATGTCATCCCAGCCATAAATATGATTTTCAGGTAAGTGAAGACGAACCGTGGATTTGCGGCCTTCTGCTTCGGCTTGCTTGATTTGTTCTTCCGTTGCGCCATACCAGCGTCCATCGTAATGAGGCGCGATTTTAGCTTCGATTTGTTGATCATGCAGTTCTTTTAATTCTTCTTCCGTCGCATAGTCGCGATAGGCAAGTCCTGCGTCTAATAATTGTTGTACGTATTTATGATACAAATTCACACGATCTTTTTGATGGTAAGGGGCAAATTCAACTTTCGGTTTATCCGGACCTTCATCCCAGTCGATACCTAACCAATGAAGATTTTCCATCTGGCTTTCTTCACCATGCGGAACATTTCTTTTCAAGTCAGTATCTTCGATTCGCAACACCCAGGTGCCGTTATAATGCTTCGCAAACAGGTAGTTGAATAACGCAGATTGCGCATTCCCTAAATGTAAAAAACCTGTTGGACTTGGTGCGTATCGAACTCGTACGTCGCCGGTAACTTCTACTTTGTCTTTTTTCAATTTGATTCCCTCCAGTTTAAAAGCCCTAATAAAAATAATGCTTTATCAGGGCTTTAATAACAGATGCTATTATATGTTAAGATGCGTGATGAATCAAATGATTACGATTTAAATCGTCAATTGCGCGAGTCAAATCTTCAATGAAATCATCACAAATGGCCATTGTCATGGATGGGCGAACAACGATTCGACTAATTGTGACATCTTCCAGACTTACAGGAAGTGGGTAAGCAGGCACTTGCCAGCCGTATTCCTTCAACTTGTCTTCTAAATCATAAAGATTCCAAGTTAATTCCACATTGTCTGCGATTTTCCAGCAATTGATTGGTAATTGTGAACCATCATTGATGATTTCAAAAATACCTAGATCCTTCAATTCTTGATTGATTCGTTGTGACACGCTGCGAACATTGTTCATGATCGCTGTGAAGCCTTCACGACCGAAACGAATCATGTTGTAATATTGCGCAACGATGTGTGCGCCGCTATGTGAGAAGTTGATAGCGATCGAGTCTACGCTGCTGCCAAGATAAGGAACTGAGAAACGCATTTCTGCTGGTAAATAGTCTTCCGTATTTTCGCGCCAAACAATCCAGCCAATACCGGGATAAACCATCCCGTATTTATGCCCTGAAACGTTGATTGATGCTACATTTTTTAAACGGAAGTCCCATGGTTTGAACCCATCAACAAATGGTGCGAAGAAGCCGCCAAATGCTGCGTCGACATGGATCTTAATTGGTAATTTCGCTGTTTGGTTGTATTCAGAAACTAGTTCGTCTAATTTTTGAATATCATCTACGCGGCCAGTGTAAGTAATTCCTTGAATTCCTACAATACCAATGGTGTTTTCATCTACATAATCCATGACGGTGTCAGTGTTTAATGACATATGGTTTTCATCCATTGGAACTTCCCGCATCTCGACATTCCAGTACGTACAGAATTTTTCCCATACAACTTGGAATGCAGACATGATAACTAAGTTAGGTTTGTGTTCATGTAAGTTGTCGATGTCTAGTCCGGCTGCTTTTGCACGATGTTTCCAGCTATGCAATAATGCAAGTCCGCCTAACATACAACCTTCTGAAGAACCCACTGTTGAAGTTCCGATGAAGTCTTGGAATAATTTTTTCCCTTCACCGATATTCCACATATGAGCAACCATACTGATGGTATAGTTTTCCATTGCGGTAGTTTTTGGATATTCTGATTTGTCAATCGCATTCGTTTCAAGTGAACCCAACATCAAACGATCTGCTTGTGGTTCCATTTGAGTGGTACAGAATGTAGCCAAGTTTTGGTCTGCTTTTGCTTCATTCAACCGAATATGATTGACGAGCGTCTCGGCTGTGTCAGGGTTCATACCCTCATCAGGTAATACTTCTTTAGGCATGCTGCGAGCAGCTTCTTTGCTTCCTAAAAATGAACTTTCTAAATAATCTGTTTGCATTTAAAAGATCTCCTTAAAATACTCTCTTATATTTTTTAATGAACTGGGTGGTGTAAGTCGCTTCCTGATTTATCATGATGATGCAATGTCCAGTTTCCATGGAATTGATACATGATCAACGGAATAAAGAAAACGATGATAAAAGCTGTTAGTAATAACGTTAGATACGTATGTTTTTGTTGCGCGTTGTAAGCAGCTGGTGGGAAGAAAGTAACAATAAACCCAAAAGCGGATAAGACAAAACCTAAAACACCCATGATGACACGCATTACTTTCGATTTTGCCGCACGGAACGTACGATTCAACTCGTTGTGCTTGAAGACCAAGACTAAATAAGTAACAAACATCAGCATATACATTAAGGTATACAAGGCAACAGTCAAGCTCATCGCTGTTTGGAATGAAAGGTTCGATTTGTCTCCACCAGCACCAAAGGTTAAGAGTGCGGCCATGATCGAAACGATCACACCTTGCAAGATCATTACATTCGTTTCAACACCATAAGGATTCGTTTTAGCGAAACGTTCAGGCAAGTAGCCTTCTTTAGCCGCTTCATACATCCCTGCATTTGGTCCAACAACCCAGCTGCTGATTTCACCGATAATACCGATTGCCAGTAACAAACCAATTAAACGTTCAATAAAGACCACATTGACCCATGGAAATTGTTGAACCAAAGCCCCATAGGCATAAACAATCCCTGTACTTAATTGGATCTTGGCGTTTGGAATCGTCGCACCGATTGAAATTGTTCCGATAATATCAGAAGCAATCGCGCAGATCGCCAAAGCCATCATGACTTTTGGATAAACAGACGGTTTCTTCAAGTCTTTTACGTGAGTCGCTGATCCTTCAGCTCCCGCAAAGGCTAAGATAAATGGAACAAATCCAACTAATACATTTCCGCTCCAGCTTGATGGCAGGATCGTATGCGGATTGATTTTGATCAGCATCGGATTGCCCTTCACTAGATAAGTGATGGTTAAGAACAGCAATAGGAAAACTGGAATGATGACACCAATTGTAAAACTCCATTGAGCGATTTTCCCTGTGATTTTGGTTCCTCGTTGTTGCGCGAAGATCAAGCCCCACAAGATCACCATCATGATGATAAATTTGAACAATGGATTTGTATTAATAATTGGAACGTTGAAAGTGATAGATAAACAACCGATGATGAAATACATCATGGTACACATCCCAACAGTGATATGGATCCATTGATAAAAGAGTGCAGACCAGCCAAGGCGTTCCCCCAGCATGTGACGTCCCCAAGTAAAGATTCCGCCTTTGCTCCAACCATCGACTGAAGCCATTTCACCAGCGGAACGTGTAACTGGAATAAACCATAAAATACCTGCTAAGAATAGGAAGAACAATGCAGTTGGTCCTTGCTTAGCGAAGGCGGCAAATCCATACACCGTCATGACCATTGAAGTAGTCATTGAGAATAGCTGAACACCAGTAAGCTGATTATGTTCGCTCAAAGAGGTGCTCTTCTCTTCGTTATTCATTTGTGACACATCCTTTAAATTCATTGCAATCGAAGTGCGCACTTCCGAACTACAGCCATCATATTAGCCTTAAAAAAAGCAAAGTCAAACTGCCTCGCATCCGCTAATTAGAAGGTTTATTAAAATAAATTCTGCCATCATAATGGAAGAAACCCTTTGCTTTCTGCGAATTCCGCACCTCTTTTCATTCAATAAAAAAAGCTTTTTAAGAAAAAAAGCCCAAGGTCTAAATTGTGTAGCAATTCACTGCAAATTTTTGGATGATACGTGTCATTTTCTTAGCAAATGATAATGATTCACAAATAAAGCGCGCCCAAAAAAGAACCCTCGCACGTATCTTTAAATCAACTTTCACACAGTCCCTAGCTCTTCTTTAATCCTATGAGCTTATACTGTTGAATTTGAAGGCAATAGGATCATAAAGAAACTGTAAGAGGAGCGTTCAGTCATGAGCATTGATCGATTACTAGATTTTGAAAGTCAGGCACTTTTCGCTATTTTTACCTATTTAAAAGAAAATCCCGGCTTCCACGATATCAATGAGATATCCGAACAAATCGGTTTTGAAAAACGGACTACTTCAAAATATCTAGAGCGTCTTTCGGTACTGTCGGATGAAGTGAAGGAGCGAGCCGGCACTTTTCCACTGACTACTTCAGAGCGAAATTACCAGATCATTCAAACCAATTACGCGGCAAACAAAGAGCTTTGCTTGGCCATCTATCACATCTCAATCAAGATTGACCTGCTAGAAGGACTATTACTAAACAAAGAAAATACAATGAATGCGTTAATGGATAAATACAGCCTGAGCTATTCTACCCTGAAAAAGGATGTCTACGAAATCCGTGATTTTCTTAAAGAAGCCACCATCGACCTCCACATTCGCAATGGCGAACTCGTATTATCCGGACTTGAACCGACCATTCGTTTATTTTTCTTAAGCTTTTTTTGGCAGCTCTATGGCGGCTATGGTCATCCATTTAATATTCAAAGCTCCCAAGAAAAAAACTTTATTTTTGAGAAGCTTAGTTTCCTGCTTTCAGATCAAATCGACCCTATTACAAAGATTCAATATGATTATTTAGTGGATATTACCTTGATCCGCTACCTATCTGATCATAAGATTGAAAACAATGAACTACCCGTCGAATCGATCCTGATTGGGAATAAATTCGTGCAACACTTCCACTTCATTACAGAAGAAAACGTCCTAGCCTATACGAATTTCAAAGACGAACTTTATTTCATGCTATTTTTTTTACAATCAAAAATGGTCTTTTATCGGAACGATCGTTTCTTCCAAGAATTGAAGAAATATCACAAAGAAATTGATTCAAATATTTATCAAGCCAATCAGTTTTTCTTTCAAAATATCGGATTGCTGTTCAATCAATTCCAATTTGACTACGATGAATTAGAAAAAGAGCTCTATGTGATCCACACACGGCTCTTGTTTAAAAGTTTCTATAATTATGTGCCGATTGGTGAGCATCATAATCTTTATCCTGAAGACATGGCGATTGTTCAAGAAAATCTTCGCCTGCGTTTTGAGACTATCCAGCCGCGTAATAGCTTGATTTATTCACAAATGGATTATGCGATCTTCCTTTACGCCGCTTTGAGTATCGCCAATGAATTTTTGACCGGCTATGAATTATCCGTCTTTATCGATGACTCAAAGGGAGAATTCAATTCTATCTGGTTAAAAAAATTATTCATGAAAAGTACCGGCGGCTTGGTCAAAATGCACTTTGTCGATCCGAATCGTTTCTTACTAGCGGATGAAACCGTCGATCTAATTATTAGCACAAACAAATATTTTCCCATCGAAAACAGCCAAAACAAACCGATCCTCTTTTTAGAGTGCAAGGATAAATACGAGGATCTAAAAAATGTCCAAAATATGGTGCGAAAAATTATGATGAAAAAAACGAAGCGGCTGCAATCGAACTAAAATTACGCACACATTTTGAACATTAATCGAACTTTTCATTCATTTGGCGAAGGAATAAACGAAAATCCTTCCCAGCATACAAAGCAAGCTCAGGCAAAAAAATATTTTTGTGCTATACTGACCTCTGTTAGTTTCTCTTTCCAAAAAACAAACTAACAGACAAAGACGATCGACCGACATATTCGATCGTCTTTTTATGTGTATTAGAGAATGATTGTTTTAGTAATTTATTACGAAAAAAGATCGAGCCGCCGCCCGATCTTTTCGTTTTATGCATATTCTCGTATAATCTGAACCAACGCCTCCGTGGCTCCTGTCCCGCTCTTTTCATCATAGTATTGTGTGAAGCGTTCATCTGCTAGATACATTTCGCTTAATCCTTTATGGGCCTCTCCTGAGTATTGCTTCCAGCTGAAGCTTATCCACTCTTTATGCAGCTGATAAATTTCTTTTGCTAGTGACGGATTCTCCTCCGCTAAGTAGTCCCTCAATTTTTCAATTAGCATCGCTTCAGTTGCTTGCATCTTTTGATACTCAGCTTCACTCATGTTTTGCCATTTTTGATTGGAGGCTTCAACGGCCTCTTCTCCATATTTTTCACGGATTTCCTGACCATAATTCGCTTCGTTTTCCGTTAGTTTCTCTTGTTTGAATGCTTCAAATTTTTCTTTATTCGTCATTTCTATCTCTCCCTTATAGTAACGCAAGGTTTTGTCAATGGTTTCCAGCAGCTGATCCAGTTCTTGTCGTTTTTGCTGCAATTGTTTCTTTTGCTGAATCAACGTGTCCTCGATTTTTTCGTCAGGTCGGTCAACCAGTTTCTTGATCGTTTTTAATGGGATGCCCATCGATCGATACAGAAGAATCTGCTGCAGTCGATCAATTTCTTTTTCAGTATACATGCGGTAGCCTGCCTCACTTAGAAAAGCCGGCTTCAATAATGCGCGCTCATCATAAAATCGCAGTGTCCGTGCACTGACGCCTGAGATTTCCGCCATTTGTTTAACTGTATAATTCATTTCTGCACCTCCTGACAAAATTATCTTACACCTTGACGTAACGTAAAGGTCAAGTGCTCATTTCAACTTGATTGAGTAACGAACTCAAGTTAAATGTTTTTCACACATAGGATTCCGCTAAACATCACATTTATTAACTAGTTCAAACGATAGAAGCAATCGTCGGTTCTTATTAAACTGATAAAAGCGTCATTCACAAAAATCCCCTCTTAGAATATCATTCTAAGAGGGGTTCTCCCAGTATCAACATGTGATAGAAAGGTTCTTCGTCCACTAAGCTTCTTTCCGACACCCTGAAATCCGACAGGTGACCGAAGTCATGTGCCTCTGGTATCGAAGGATCAATCTTTCAGATCCACTCGACTCGTCGCATGAGACACACTATAGCACATTGGCTTAGCCTTTGACAATCATTTTTGATTGTTTTTATAAATTGCTTCCGTTATCTCGACCGTTTTTAACGTCAATTCTTTCGTCACAACAGGACTCTCCAAGCGCCCTTGCTTCAAGCAGTCATTTACATGCTCCACCTCAAAGACAAACTCACTGTTTTGGGTACTGTGGAGGGTTTCCTTTTCCCCATCGTTGTAGTGAATCTCTGCCGTATCAGTTTTCCAAAAATCAGGAACGATTATTTTCCCTTTTTCCCCATAGATAATCATTCGCTTCGGCAGATCTAGATCAACCGTTAAGAAAATAGTGCCTAAAACACCTTCAGGAAAGTTTAGCGTTACTTGCGCCTGTGCGTCGGATTGTCCTTCTGGGAACACCAATGTCCCCTTGTACTCATTCGGTGACGCTGCCAGCAGATGCTGCATATACTCTAACGGATAGGTCCCCGCTCCACGAAAAACGCCGCCACCTGCACTCAAATCGCGAAACCATGAAATATGGTCAATGTTGGGATAAGCGGTCACGGAATCCAGCCAGCGGATCGCACCAATCTTCCCAGCCTGAATAACCTGTTGAATTTGTTTGGTGATCGGTAAGAAGAGAGCTTTTTGAGCCTCCATCAAAAATAGCTTGCGTTCTTTCGCTATCACAAATAGCTCTTTTGCTTGTTCCAGCGTCATCGTAAAGGGCTTTTCTAATAGCACATGTTTATTATTCAGTAACGCCAACTTCGCGGCATCGTAATGGCCTTTATTATAAACAGCTACATAAACAATATCGACCGCTTCGCTTTGGCACAATTCCTCATAACTGCCAAAAGCCGCAGGGATTTCTAGTTCCTGCGCCATCTTTTGCGCTTTTTCGATGCCGCGAGAAGCGATTGCGGTCACTTCACCCTCATGACTCTCCTTCACCCCCGCCACGAAACGAGGAACGACCTGCGCCGTACTTAAAATACCATAACGAATCATATTCTTTTTCCCTCCATGAACAAGGAAGGAACTGATTGAAAAAACCAGCTCCTTCCGTTTTTTATATTCTCACTATTTACTAAAGACCAGCTATCGTTTTATTCAAAACGAACAAACAGAAGTATCCATAGGAAGCTACTGACCACAGCTTAAAAATCAAGATGATCTTGAGATACTCCCGAAAAGAGAGATCCGTCATCCCCGCAACCAAACACGTCAAGTCGTCTGGCAAAAAGGGGAAAATAAAACAGACAATCAATAATTTTTTAATATCCTGTGTGTGGTCCTGCAAGGTCGTTTCAAATTTTTCATAATTTTTCTCCGACAATACAAGACGAGCAAACTTCGGACCAAAGCGGCGGACCAATAAAAATAAGCCGACTTCTCCTATGACTAGTCCAATATAACTATACAAAATACCTGGGATATTGCCAAACATCAGCATCCCGACGATTGTTGCGAAACCACCAGGCAGAAAAGGGATGATTGGCTGGATCGCTTGGACGATGATAAACGCCGCAATAGCGAAACTCCCAAAATTTTTAATAAAATGCTGCAAATCCGCCACCGAACCAAACATACCGGATCGCCGGATATAGATTAATATCAGAATAAACGCTGCCAAGCCAACAATCGGTAATACTTGGATTACCTTCTGCTGCCAAGGCGCGCGTGTCCGCGACTTTTGTGCCATCCTTCCCCTCCTTATCAAGTGCATAAGTGTGTAATTTAGATAATTATTTTCGCGCGCGGTACTTGATTGACGCTAATTCCTATTGAAGAAATCATTTTTCTAAAATCATGAAACATGATTTCAGTCGTCTTCACGCGAACCATTTTACTAACCTACTAAAAATAGGTAGTAAAACTGGCTTATTGATAGAACTCACCGATTTGATCAACAAACGGGAGCGATTCTTTTAATGGGTAAACGACAAAATCATGCATCATACCTTCTACAACCTCAAGCTGCATCGTCGTTCCTTTGCTGCGCTTGATTCGATCCTGCAAACGCAAAACATCGGGATACAAAATTTCATCGGTTCCTGCCACCACGAATAATTTACCCAGCTGATCAAAATTTCCATAGATCGGTGAAACCATCGGATCGGTCAAAGGAAGCTCTCCCGCGTAATTCTCACCGGCTTCTGCCAGCAGGTCTTTTTCTAATAATACATCTTTTTCCTGTAATTCTTGTGAACGGGGATCGCTTAACGAAGCATCCAGCCACGGAGATGCCAAAGCAATCTTTTTGGGCCGCTTCGGCAAATCGATATTTCGCAGATGCTGGGCTAAGCTCATCGCTAAGCCGCCCCCGGCTGAATCACCAAATAAGAAAAAGCAGTCATCAGGGTATAAGTAAGTCAATTGTCGAAACGCCTTCTCTGTTAATGGAACTGTTTTTTCCGCTGTATTTTCTGGCGCTAACGGATAATCAAAATAGCTTACTTTTAAATTATACCGTTTGACAAACCGCTCCTGAATTTCCTTATGAAAAGGTGACGCCTCCAACGCATAGCCGCCTCCATGTAAATAGAACACATGACGTCTTGTGGGATGGCCAGGAAATAACGTAATCAGTTGATGTCCGTCAATTTCTGAAATCTTTTGCGGAATATCCGTTTGCGAAAGCTGGCGGCTGATTAATCGTCTTCGCTTCGGCGGATCGACCATTGTTGCTCCCACCAGTTTTTTCATATTGATTACTTTAAAAACATTTTTTACAAATTTTGCTGAATAGCGCATCGCTGTATCCTCCAAATAAATTCCTATATCATCGCATAGAATTCGTCTTTTCGTGCTACAATAGACACGGTGGGCTATCGCAGTCTGCCTCTTAAGCATAACGGAATCTAAAGGAGGTGTCCACAATCACAAAACCGAATCGCGAATACCTTTACGATAATATTCGCGGCATCTTGATCCTACTCGTAGTATTGGGGCACGCATTGGAATATTTTCGTTTAGATAACAAGGTTGGCGAGTTTATTTACGTCTTCATCTACTTATTCCACATGCCGGTATTTATCTTTATTTCCGGTTATTTCTCAAAAAATCTGAAGAAGGGTCGTTCCACCGCAGTGGAGACTTTCCTTGTCCCTTATTTGCTGCTAAATTTAATTTTGACCCTAATTATGCTGGCCATTGGTAAAATCGATCAGTTTATGATATTGAGTCCAGGATGGACCCTTTGGTATTTATATTGTATGTTTATCTGGCGTTTATTGCTACCAGACCTCGTAAAAGTACGAAGAATCTTAATTTTAAGTTTTATTATCGGTATTTTCTCTGGTTTTTTAACTGAGTTTGGAACCTATATGGCGATGGCACGAACCTTAGGCTTTTTGCCGTATTTCTTAGCGGGGTATTTCACCACTCCCGAGTTAGTCTCTCGAGTACGCAAGACTCCCTTCAGAAAAATAATCAGTATAGGGATCATTCTTTTTGGGCTAGTGACCGCCTTCTTTTGGACAAAGAATAATTTGCCACCAGAACTTTTATGGCGAGATCGAGCTTACGCCTTCTTTCCCGTCCCTTTACTGCAAAACCTATTGACGATCATCTTTTTATACGGCATTGGCTTTGCGTTCATCTTCGTCTTTCTGGCTCTCGTCAATAATAAGCCACACTTTTTCACTGCATGGGGACAGCGCACTTTGGCTATTTATTTACTTCATGTTTACCTAGTGGCGCCATTAGTAGAATTTACGCAATTTGAAGATAATGCTGTCCTTCATCTAATTCTCTTAGTAGCAGGCAGTGGGTTTATCACTTATCTGCTATCACATCCTAAAGTAACAGAGATTCTGCGGAAAACACTTTCTCGAATTTTACATTTTATTATGCCAAACAAAAACGGCGACTCGTCATGAGCCGCCGTTTTTATTTCTTCTATTTTATTACTCAAAATTGCTTTCAGTTAAGCATGCGATGTAGATTTCTTTTACCGCCGCTTCATCCAATGGAACGAAAGCATCGGTTTTTATAGTACTGTGAGCTACCGCTTGTTTGGCCATCTCATCGAATTTTTCTTCATTGATTCCTACTTCTGGTAATGTCATTGGAATTCCGCAGGCTTTGAAGTAATCGTATAATTTTTGGATACCGATACGTGCGGCCAACATTGGAACCTTCTCTTCTACATTCCAAACATTCCATGCGAAATTCGCAAATTTATCAACTGTTTCATCATTCAAAGCATATTCCATCCAACGTGGTGTCAAGATTGCTAAGCCGACACCATGAGTGATATCGTAAAAGGCACTCAATTCATGCTCCATCGGATGACAAGACCAAGCACCTGGCTTGCCGTTTCCAGTCAACCCGTTCAAAGCTAACGTGCTCGCCCACATCAAATTAGCCCGTGCATCATAATCTTCCGGATATTTCAGGGCAATCGGACAGTTTTTAATCACTGAACGCATCAAGCCTTCTGAAACAGAATCTTGTACGTCGGTTCCCTCTGTCCGTTTGAAATAATTTTCAATCAAATGACTCATGATGTCCGCGGAACCTGCCGCTGTTTGATATTTATTTACACTAAAGGTGTTTTGCGGATCTAAGAAAGAAACTTTTGGCAGCATTGCTTTACTGCCGGTACCTAGTTTTTGATGCGTTGAAAGATTCGAAATCACTGCGCCACTATTCATTTCACTACCTGTCGCAGCCAATGTCAAAATCGTTACTAATGGCAAGGCGCCACCTTGGTATTTCCGACGCTGTAATACTAAATCCCAGGCATCGCCATCAAATTTTGTGGCCGCAGCGACTACCTTCGCACAGTCAATCGTTGAGCCGCCGCCGACAGCCAAGATCACATCAACATTTTCTTTGCGACAAATTTCTGCTCCACGACGGACGGTTTCCACTCGTGGATTCGGTTCTACCCCAGCTAATTCAAAGACTTCGTTGCCATTTGCTTTTAACTGCTCCATCACTTTATCGTATAAGCCGATCTTCTTGATGCTGCCGCCACCGTAAACGATCAGTACTCGTTTACCATATTGATTCAATACTTCAGGGAGCTCAGACAAACGATCCTTACCAAAACGAATATCCGTCGTTACATGAAAATCAAAATTTTCCATTTAAATTCCTCCATATTCATATTAAAGATCTAATTTTTCCTAGGAAAAATCACTCTTATCTTCTAGCCATAGACCATTTTATTAATACGTTGAGCCTTAAATTGCTATAGTAATATTTGGGCGCTTTTCGAAACAAACTGCGACCAGCAGATCAGATAGCGTTGTTTGCCTCTATTCATTATCATAAGCCAAAGTTTTCCAGAAGGAAACTATCTTCCCTCAATATTTTCCAAGTTAGACACAAAAAAATCTGTGATCTGATCCATTGTCGCGATCTGAACAAAATGGCGCTCCTTTGCGCTAACGAACGTAATATTATCTTGAGGATTCGCTTTGATAAAATCCGCGGTATGCTGATAGGGAACTTTTTCATCCTCTGTGCCATGCCAAAAGAAGACCGGGCGACCAGCAATTTTTTCAGGCGCTAAAGATAGATCATACTTTTCTAGCCAAGAGGTTAACTCTCGGTAATCCTTTGGTAAATAGAAGCCTAATTCGCCAGCATGCATGGCAATCTGTTCGCGATATTTGATTGGTGCAGGAGACCCCATCACACAGGCTGCTACATTGATCTCTGGATGCTGTGTCAAAAGCATGCAAGTCGTGATCCCGCCCATCGAGATACCACCTACACCGATTTTATCCCTCACCAATCCCAGATTTTCAAAGTAATCAACTAGATAACCAAACTCATAAAGATTCGTTTGAATACTGTCCCAAAAAGTCAATGAAGGAATCTCCGACGTTTTTGTTTTACGTTCGCCATGATTGGCCGCATCCGGCAGCAAGACCCGAAAATTTTGCGCCGCTAATTTTCGCCCCTGCGTCAACACAAGTTCCTTCGCCGTCTGCCAGCCGTGGTAATAAATGATCAACGGCAGCGGTTCATAGATTTTATCCTCTGCCACAACTTCCAGCAAAGGAATATTCCCTACCATGCGTTTTCGTACCACTACTTTCATTTCGTGCCTCCCATTCAGTCTTTCCTTCATTATACCTAGTCCTTCGAAAATACACGAAAATACCGCCCTTCATGAGATAAAAGGGCGGTACTAAAAATTTATTCTGCAATTAATGTCTCTAATCCTACATACATCATGTCTTTAAAGGTATTTTGGCGTTCTTCTGAAGTTGTTTCTTCACCCGTTACCATGTGGTCGCTGACCGTCATGATGCCTAGTGTTTGAACATGGAATTTCGCCCCTAAGTAATATAAGATCGCTGCTTCCATCTCAACACCCATTACTCCGTATTCAGCCAAATTAAAGGTTGGAGCTAAATCATCTTTGTAGAAGGTGTCTTCTGACAACACATTTCCAACATGGGTCGTAAAGCCTTTTTCCTTCGCCACTTCATAAGCCTTCATCATCAGATCAAAATCTGCGATCGGCGCAAAGTGGAAACCTGGAAAATGTTTTTCCACCATAGACGAGCTCGTCACTGCCCCTTGAGCAATAATCAAATCACGGACATGAACGTTTTTAGACAATGCGCCGCATGTTCCCACACGGATCAATTTTTTCACCCCGTAAGATTGAATCAGCTCCTGCGCATAGATTCCAGCAGAAGGCATGCCCATCCCTGTCCCTTGGACAGAAACGCGTTCGCCTTTGTAAGTTCCAGTATAACCTAACATGCCTCGCACGTTGTTATAACATTTCGCATCCTCTAAAAAATTTTCCGCGATAAATTTTGCTCGCAATGGATCTCCCGGCAGTAAAATTTTATCCGCAATTTCACCTTGTTTTGCTTCAATATGAACGCTCATTGTATTCCTCCTCGATCAATTATCATTATGTCTATTATATTAATAAACGTTTTATAGAACCGCTAGTGTTTCTTTGATTAATTTCTTGAAGTCTTCTTTGACACGTTCTGTGGTTTCCACTACTTCCGCGTGGTTCAAGTTGGCTTGCATACCAGCCGCTAAGTTGGTAATACAAGACACACCCAAAACTTTCATACCGCTGTGAGCCGCTACGATAACTTCTGGAACCGTCGACATACCGACCGCATCTGCGCCAATCGTGCGAGCCATGCGAATTTCCGCAGGGGTTTCATAGGTTGGACCTGTCATTCCAAGATACACGCCTTCTTGCAGATCAATCGCTAATTTGCCTGCAACTTCTCGTGCTTTTTCTTGATATTCCTTCGTATAAGCCGCACTCATATCTGGGAAGCGAGGGCCCATGTTTTCATCATTTGGTCCGATCAATGGATTGGTTCCCATAAAGTTGATATGGTCTGTGATCAGCATCAAGTTGCCTGGTTGGAAGCCTTCATTTACACCGCCAGCCGCGTTTGTTACGACAACTGAGTGAATTCCTAAGGCCGCCATCACGCGAACAGGGTAAGTCACTGTCTCCATCGTGTTCCCTTCATAATAATGGAAACGTCCTTGCATCGCCAACACATTTTTTCCAGCTAATTGTCCATAAACTAATTGCCCGGCATGGCCAATCACTGTTGAAACAGGGAAATGTGGAATCTCGTTATACGGGATCACAACAGGGTTTTCGATTTCTTCTGCTAGTTCGCCTAGTCCTGATCCTAAGATCAAACCAAAGGCGACATCCGCTACTCCTTTGTCTTGAATGTAGCTGGCTGTTTGTTGGATTTTTTCTTGTACGTCTGTCATAAAATGCTCCTTTTTCTGAGTATTTTTATTTCAATAATTTTAAGAAACTTTCGCCATTTTCAGTAGCTGGCACATCAAAGTTTTCCGCGATTGTCGCAGCGATGTCTGAGTAATAACCTTGTGGTAATTTCCCCTGTGCCGCCATTTTTTTGCTGTAAACCAAGAATGGAACGTATTCACGGGTATGGTCTGTCCCTGTGAAGGTTGGATCGTTTCCGTGATCAGCGGTAATCATCAATAAATCATCATCCTGCATCGCATCTAAAATTTCTGGAATGCGAAGATCAAATTCTTCGATTGCATGAGCATAGCCTACCACATCCCGACGATGTCCGAACAACGCATCAAAATCAACTAAGTTCGTGAAGCTCAAACCTGTAAAATCTTTTTTCATTACGTCTAATAATTTATCAACGCCATCCATGTTGCTCTTCGTGCGAACGGCATCTGTAATTCCTTGTCCGTTAAAGATATCATTAATTTTACCAACGGCGATCACGTCTTTTCCGTTGTCCTTCAATGAATCCAAAACAGTCTTACCAAATGGATCAAGAGCATAGTCGTGACGATTGCTAGTCCGAGTAAAGTCACCAGGTTCGCCGATATACGGGCGAGCAATAATTCGACCGATCATGTAAGGATCATCCTTCGTAATATCACGAACATATTGACAAATCTTATAAAGTTCATCCAACGGAATAATTTCTTCATGAGCAGCAATCTGCAACACTGGGTCAGCTGAAGTGTAGATAATCAAATCCCCTGTCTTCATCTGCTCTTCCCCAAAATCTTTGATGACTTCTGTTCCGCTATAGGGTTTGTTGGCTCCCATAATAATACCACGACCAGAAAACTCAGAGATTTTATCTAGCAATTCTTGCGGGAAGCCTTCTGGGAAAACACGAAATGGGGTTTGAATATTCAACCCAGCAATTTCCCAGTGACCTGTCATCGTGTCTTTACCAACAGAAATTTCTTCTAATTTTGTTGCATAGCCATCGTGATCAGCGACATCCTTTACGCCCTTCAATGGACGAATGGTTCCAAGTCCAAGCTGTTCCAAATGCGGGATATTCAATCCAGCTTCTTCAGCAATATGACCCAAGGTGTCCGAACCAACGTCTCCAAATTTTTCAGCATCCGGTGCTTCTCCGATACCGACAGAATCCATAACGACTAAGTGAATACGCTTAAACATTTCTATTCCCTCTTTCTATTGATTTATATCTAATAAGCAGAACAAGACCCGCTTATAAATTTAACAAAACTAAGATACTACTAAATTTTCAACTCAGCTTTAGTATATTGGGTTCTTAAAGTCCCGTAAACTAAAAGCCATTGTGTTAGTGCGTACTGGACTTGCAGCTAATTCGCTTTAATGTAATAACTTTTTCAAAAACCGAAAAAGTTAATCTGATTCTCATCACGCATACCATCCAACTAAACAGCGCGTCAAAATAAGCTAACTCATTGTAGATGAAATAATTTTTCTAAACCCGTGAAAAATGAGTTTTATTTTCGTACGCATACGATTCCACTAATCGCGCTAAAGCGCGAAGTGGAACTCGCAAAAAGGGCGTGACTAAGAAACGCTGTCCCATAGTCCCACCCTTTAATAACAAAAGAATTATTTTGATTTGATGTAGTTGACGCCATCGGCTTTTGGTGCGGCTGATTTTCCTAAGAAGAGAACCAGTACGATGATCGTCAATACGTATGGTGCTGATTGCAGGTACACATCTGGAATTTGTGAGATGATCGGCAGATTAGACCCTGCGATACTCAAGTTTTGTGCAAAGCCGAAGAACACTGCGGCTCCCATAGCACCTAACGGATTCCATTTACCAAAGATCATCGCTGCTAATGAAATGAATCCTTGTCCTGCGATGGTTGTTGCCGCGAAACGTCCCGCGATGGATTGTGCAAAGACTGCTCCGCCCATTCCGCCTAAGAAGCCGGAAATCAAGACTCCTGAATAGCGCAATGCGTAAACATTGATCCCTAACGTATCCGCTGCTTGAGGATTTTCACCAACAGAGCGTAAACGTAAACCAAAGCGCGTTTTGAAAATGACAAACCAAGAAATTACTGCGACTAAAATCGCAAAATACGCTGGTAAGCTAGTGTTTTTAAAGAACAACTCGCCTAGTACTGGGATTTTACTCAAACCTGGAAAATCAAAGTACCCGAATTGCTGTTGAATGGTATCTGTTTGACCTTTTCCATAGATTACTTTAATCAAGAAAATCGCTAATGGCGGCGCCAATAAGTTCATTACAGTACCACTAATGATATGATCCGCACGGAAGTTGACTGTCGCTACTGCATGCAGCAGTGAGAATGCCATTCCTGCTAGACCGCCGACTAAAACGCCCAGCCATGGTGTCATCGCACCGAACTGATCCGCAAAAGCTAAGTTGAATACCACAGAACTGAAGGCACCGGCAACCATGATTCCTTCCAAACCAACGTTAACGATCCCGCTTCGTTCAGAAAACACCCCGCCAAGTGCAGTTAAAATTAACGGTGCAGAGTACACAAGTGTCTGAGCAATAATTGAAGCTAATAAATCCATATTCATTAGACTTTGCCCCCTTTTTCAGATTCTTCGTTCGGAGCACTCTCTATTTCTTGGACAGTTTCTACTTCTTTTTTACCGCCCATTACTTTTGCAAGACCCACACGTACGATGTAATTGATCGCTACGAAGAAGATGATCAACGGAATTACACTATTGGCTAATTCACTCGGAATACCTGAGAACTGCATCCCTTGTCCGCCAAGTTTTAAAATACTGAACAGCAATGCCGATAATAGGATACCGACAGAGCTGCCGTTTCCTAATAGCGAAACCGCCATACCATCGAATCCGATGCTGAGTGATGACCCTTGAACAAAGTAGTTCATGAAGGTTCCTAGACCGTAAACAACGCCACCAAGACCAGCCAATCCGCCAGAAATAATCATCGAAATGACAATCGTCCGCTTGCTGCTCATCCCAGCGTATTCTGATGCGAAAGGATTCAAGCCAACAGAACGAATTTCAAATCCTAAGGTTGTACGTTTCATTAAGAACCATACAAGCACTAGGAAGACTAACGCTAGAATAATCCCCATATTGACACGTGAACCGCCAAATAGATTGGTCAACCAAGGTTCTCTTAAAGAAGCGTTCAAGCCAACAGCTTTAGTAACCCCTTTGTTTGAGATAACATCTGGAGACATCACGTGATTGACAATATGATTGGCTACATATAGGATCACATAGTTCATCATAATTGTAACAATAACTTCACTTGTTCCAAAGAAGGCCCGCAATAAACCTGGAATCGCAGCGGCTGCCGCTCCGGCTAAAGCACCTACAACAATTGCTAGAGTTAAAACAACGATCTTTGGTGAATCCGGCATGCTTAAAGCCACCCAGATACTTGCCACCCATCCGCATAACGCTTGACCAGAAAGCCCAACGTTGAAGAATCCAGCGGAATTGGCAACTGAAAACCCTAATGCGGTAAAGATCAATGGTCCAGCACCAACTAAGATTTCACCAATCGACATCTTGCTCTGGAACGCCGAGCTAAACATCGCATTGTAGCCTTCAATCGGATTGAAACCAAATACCGCCATCAAAATGGCACCAAGAATAAATCCTAAAATAACTGAGATAACCGGTACTAATATATTTCTAATTTTTTCTGAGCGATCATTCATTTGTCTCACCAGCCTTTGCTAATTCTGCTCGCGCTTCTTCTAAACTGTAGCCGGCCATCAATAAACCAAGCTCGTTTTCAGAAGTTTCTTTCGGATCTACGATACCAACGATCTCCCCTGCATGAATAACCGCGATACGGTCAGAGACATTCAAAATTTCATCTAACTCAAAGCTTACTAGTAACACACCTTTTTGTTTGTCGCGTTGTTCCACCAAACGTTTGTGAATATATTCGATCGCCCCGACGTCAAGTCCGCGAGTGGGTTGAGAGACGATCAGTAAATCTGGATCACGATCGACTTCACGAGCGATAATCGCCTTTTGCTGGTTCCCACCTGACAGAGAAGCTGCCGGCGCTTTTTCACCAGTTGTCCGCACATCGTATTCTTCGATTAAGCGTTTCGCGTAGCGATCGATTTCACCGTAATTCAAAATACCATTTTTACTAAATGGCGCATGATAATAAGATTGCAAAGCGATATTCTCAGATAATGGCAGCGGCAAGATCAATCCATATTTATGACGGTCTTCTGGTACGTGACCAACACCTGTTTCAGTAATCTGGCGTGGTGCTTTGCCTGTTACGTCTTCTCCATTAATGGTGACTGTTCCGCTTTCGACTTTTCGCAAGCCCGTTAACGCTTGGATCAATTCTGTCTGTCCATTGCCATCAATCCCGGCAATTCCGACAACTTCACCGCGATGAACATCCAGCGACAAGTTTTTAACCGCTTCTATTCCGCGACTTTCTTTAACAACTAGATCTTTGATCGAAAGAACGACTTCCCCTGGTTTCGCTGGGACCTTGTCTGTCTTAAATGAGACAGAACGTCCAACCATCATGTCGGCCAATTGCTGTGAACTGACATCCTTCACATCGACCGTTCCTATGTATTGTCCCCGACGAATAACCGAACAACGATCCGCAACTTTTTTGATTTCATCCAATTTGTGGGTGATCAAGATAATTGATTTTCCTTCATTGATTAACCCTTCCATAATGGTGATCAATTCATCAATTTCTTGCGGTGTTAATACTGCGGTTGGTTCATCAAAGATCAGAACGTTGGCTCCGCGGTATAACGTTTTTAAAATTTCAACCCGCTGCTGCATCCCTACTGAAATATCACGGATATACGCGTCTGGATCCACCTTCAAGCCGTATTCTTCGGATAACCGTTGAATTTCAGCCTTGGCTTTCTTTTGATCTAGCATGCCGTTCTTCTTCGGCTCGCTGCCTAAAATAATGTTTTCTGTAACGGTGAAGGCATCCACTAACATAAAATGCTGATGGACCATCCCGATTCCTAGTTGGTTGGCTCTAGTTGGACTTGAGATATCAACCTTCTGACCATCCATCAAAATCTCACCAGAAGTTGGCTGCAATAGCCCTGACAAAACATTCATCAGTGTCGATTTACCGGCACCATTTTCACCTAAAAGTGCATGGATTTCGCCTTTTCGGATCTGTAAATTGATGTTGTCATTTGCTTTAAACGTGCCAAATTGCTTGGTGATATTGCGCATCTCAATGACATATTGTTCTTCTGTCACTTTCTTTTCACATCCTATCGCTTTTTCAAACCTGACAAAACATTGCAACGTTAAGGGCGTTCTTCCCTTAGCCAAATCTAGCACAGGCTGTGACTTGGCTAAAAAAAGAAGGCTTCTATTCAAATTGTATTTTTTTAAAAGAGGACCATAGCCTCGCGTAGTTGGAGACTATGGTCACCTGAATGATTATTTCTCAGGAGTTTCTGGAACTTTGATGTCGCCAGCAGAAACTTGATCTTTTGCTTCTTTGACAGCATCTTTTGCTTCATCAGAAAGGAATCCGTCAGTTAGAGAAACACCGCCGTCTTTCAAACCGAATGTTAAGTGTTTGCCACCAGGGAATTTATCATTTAATGCACGAGTAGAGATATCTTGAACCGCTGCGCCTACACCTTTAAGTGTTGAAGTTAAACAGAAGTTGCTTTCTTTACCGTCTTTAGATTTATATTCGCCTTCTTTTTGTTGGTCGCTATCTACACCGATAACCCAAACTTTGTCCGCTTCATCCGCTTTTTCATTACGCGCTTTCGCTTCTGAGAAGACCCCTTGACCAGTACCGCCTGAAGCATGATAGATAATATCTACTCCGCCATTGTACATGTTCGCTGCCAAAGCTTTCCCTTTCGCTGGATCACCAAATGAAGCCGCATATTGTACATCTACAGAAATGTCTTTGCCTAATTTTTTAGCAGTATCCGCTACACCTTTTTCAAAACCAGCTTGGAAACGGTCGATTACGGCACCTTCTTCACCACCAACAAAACCTAATTTATTTGATTTTGTTGTTTCAGCAGCTGCTACACCTGCTAGGTAAGCTGCTTCTTGGTCTTTAAATGTTGCTGAAGCGACGTTGTCTTTGCCTTCAATCACTGAGTCAATGATAACGAAGTTTGTATCTGGATTTTGATCTGCTGCTGCTGAGATTGGGTCAGCTAACAAGTAACCAATCCCGAAGACTGTTTTGAATCCGTTAGTAACAGCTTGTGAAATATTTTGTTCATATTCAGAAGCATCGTTTGATTGGATATAGTTATATCCGCCAGTACCTTTTTTGATATCGTGTTCTTTACCCCATGCTTGAAGACCTTCCCAAGCACTTTGGTTAAATGAACGGTCGTCCACTCCACCAATGTCTGTTACGATTGCTACGCTGTGTTTCGCATCGTCTTTAGCCGCTCCACCTGAAGAATCAGTTGAACCGCCGCCTCCGCCGCCGCAAGCTCCTAAAGTCAGCAACGCTGCCATTGTCACGGTACCTAGGCCAAATAATTTTGCTTTTTTCATTTCTGTAAAGCCCCCTAAATATGTTTTTTTCAACAGTCCTGCGACTGAATGAACATGGTTTATAAATCTTTGTCAGTAAAGGTATACGGCAGTAAGCCTTCAACGGTCATTTCCTTAACTACACCGTTGTCACCGACTAAGGTTACTGGCATCGCTGGATCACAAAATTCTGCCATAACCTGACGGCATGCGCCGCATGGTGAGATAGGTTCTGGTGTGTGTCCCGCAATAACTAAATGACTAAATTCTCTTTCGCCTTCCGATACTGCTTTAAAAATGGCTGTGCGTTCCGCACAATTGGATAAGCCGTAAGAGGCGTTCTCAATGTTAAGTCCTTGGTAAGTTTTCCCTTCCTTCGTTACAAGGCATGCGCCTACGGGAAAGTGAGAATATGGGACATACGCTTTGTCGAGTGCGTCGATTGCGATGTCGATCCATTCTTGTTTATTCATTCAATGGTCCTCCGATCTTAATACCCCGTACCGGATAGTCCGTTCATAATAGCAACCCCTGAGCTGGCTCCTAAACGCGTTGCGCCTGCCTCGATCATTGCTTCGGCTTCTTTCGCGTTGTGGATACCGCCGGAAGCCTTGACACCCATTTCAGGTCCCACTGTTTCACGCATCAAGCGGACGTCTTCCACTGTTGCTCCACCCGTTGAAAACCCAGTCGATGTCTTCACAAAATCTGCTCCTGCAGCTTTTGCTAATTCGCAGGCTTTGATTTTTTCTTCATTAGTAAGAAGAGACGTTTCAATGATCACCTTTACTAATGCTTTATCTTTTGCTGCCGCCACTACGGCTTCAATATCCTTTTGAACCTTTTCGTCGTTGCCGTCTTTTAGCTCGGCAATGTTGATAACCATATCGACTTCATCCGCACCATTAGCAATAGCATTGGCTGCTTCAAAAGCTTTTGTTTCTGTTGTGTTCGCTCCAAGAGGGAAGCCAATCACGGTACAAACGGCAACAGGTTCACCCTGTAATTCTTTTGCCGCAAGCGCTACCCAGGTAGGGTTGATACAAACAGAGTAGAAGCGATATTTCTTAGCCTCTTCAATAATTTTCATTACATCTGCTGCTTGCGCGTCTGCTTTTAAAATGGTGTGGTCGATCATTCGATTTATTTCCATGTCTAATCCTCGCTTCTCTTATTATAATATATTTTTTATTGTTATAAAAAAGTTTTAAATACTTATTCCGTAATGATATCGTGGATTAAAATAGGTTCTTTTGGCGTATCTCCGATGAAAATATTTTGATAAAGTAATTTTTCCACCGCATCAATTTCCTTGGAATTTGAATAAATGGTTAATAAGGATTCCCCTACAGCTACTTTATCCCCAATTTTCTTGTGGAGCTTGATGCCTACTGCGTGGTCAATATCGTCCTCTTTCGTTTTGCGTCCTGCACCTAACAGCATGGCTGCAATTCCGATTTCATTGGCTACTAGTTTGGTTACATAACCAGACGTTTTCGCTGGCAGTTCGATCTCGTACTTAGCGGTTAAGATTTTTTCGGTTTGATCAATCACGCTTGTATCGCCGCCTTGATCTTTGACCATCTCACGGAATTTTTCTAAGGCTTTGCCAGAATGAAGCGCTTCTTCCAGCATTCCTCGAGCTTCTTCCAAGGTTTCTGCTTTCTTCGCTAATACAACCATTTGACTACCTAAGACATAGCACATTTCCGTAAGATCCGCTGGACCATTTCCCTTTAACGTGTCGATCGCTTCAACGATTTCCAAGCTGTTGCCGATTGCTTCACCTAATGGCTCAGACATATCTGAAATAACAGCCATTGTTTGACGACCTGCTAATTTTCCGATGCGTACCATTGTTTTCGCTAAGCGTTTCGCGTCTTCGATATCCTTCATGAAAGCTCCATCGCCGGTAGTTACGTCTAGGACGATCGCATCCGCTCCAGCCGCAATTTTTTTACTCATGATCGAGCTGGCAATCAATGGGATCGAATCAACAGTCGCAGTCACATCACGCAGCGCATAAAGCTTTTTATCCGCTGGAGCCAGATTCCCTGACTGTCCAATGACCGCAACCTTGCTCTTGTTCACGATATCAATAAATTCTTGATCCGATAGTTCGATCTTGAAGCCAGGAATAGATTCAAACTTATCTAAGGTCCCACCGGTAAAGCCAAGTCCTCTTCCAGACATTTTCGCTACTGGTACACCAACACTTGCCACAAGGGGAGCTAGAACCAATGTTGTTGTATCTCCGACACCGCCAGTTGAATGCTTGTCCACTTTGATGCCATCGATAGAAGACAAATCAATGATGTCACCTGAATTCGCCATAGCTAAAGTCAGATGAGAGATTTCCTCGTCTGTCATGTCCTGGTAAAAAATAGCCATCAGCAAGGCACTCATTTGATAATCAGGAATGCTTCCGTCCGTGTAGCCCCCAATAATGAAGTCCAGTTCTTCTTTTGACAGGACTTTTCCGTCTCTCTTTTTCTCGATTAAATCTACCATTCTCATAGGTTTTCCTCCAAGCTTCAAAAGATATTATACAATAAAATGGCGAAAGGTAAACCACTTTAGTAAAACAGTTTACTAAATATAGAAGCGCTTTCTGTTAGCGCTAACATCGTTACTATAACGGGTACTCAACCCGTTGTCAACCCTCATTTACATTCTTCACACTCTCACGAATAATTAATTTAGTTTGGAAGATTTTATTCGGGATTCGCTGAGAAGGAAAATTAATAGCATCGACTAAAAATTTCGCTGCAGAAAAACCGATTTCGGTACTTGGCTGAAAGACCGTTGTCAATGGTGGAACCATATACTGACTAACCTCTAATCCGTCAAAACCGACAACTGAAATATCCTCAGGAATCTTTAATCCCGCTTCATAAATCGCTTGATAGCAACCGATCGCCATTTCATCGTTTCCGCAAAAAATAGCGGTAATCTCCTTATTCTTTAATACTTCTTTCGCCGCATGATAACCACCAGAAATCGTCAATTGCCCCGAACAAATATAGCTTTCCTCAAAAGGCAGCTGATATTCAAAAACTACCTGACGATAGGCCTTCACACGTTCGGTCAATTGATAGTAGCCTTGGCTTTCCTTCAGCATTCCTATGTGTCGATGCCCTTTTTCTACCAGCATCCGCAAGACATCTTGCGCACCAGCATACTCCTCCACCAGCAACTGACCCCAATCACGGTCATTCAAGCCCCGGTCGATTAAAACGATGGGACGCTTTCGATAGAATTCACTGCCTAGCTTGTGCTCCCCCTCCAGATGGTTCGGAGTCGCTAACAGGATGCCATCTACTGAGCGATGAGACAGTTCATTTAAATAACGTTTTTCTTGTTCAATGTCGTGGCGTGAGTTACACAAAATAATCATATAGCCTAATGGGTTTAAATAACTTTCTACCCCTTCAATCACTTTTGAAAAGAAAAAGTCTGTCACATCCGGCACGATCATGCCGATTGTTTTTGAATGACGATTGATCAAATTCGCCGCAAAAAAATCTGGCTTGTATTGATACTCATCCACGATCGCCAAGACCTTTTGCCGCGTCTGCTCACTGAAGCGACTGCCCTTATTATTCAAGATTTGCGAGACGGTTGTTACCGAAACACCCGCCATTTCAGCGATTTCTTTAATGGTGATCTTCATCATGGACCTTCTCTCTATGTTTTTTTTAAGTGTAGCAAAGGAAAATTTAGAAAGAAAGTCTTTTTCTTCAAAAGGTAAGACTTCTTACTTGCTCTACAGAAAAAAGAGCGTAAATTAAAGACTATAAAGAGTGCCAAGGCAGGTGAGAAAAATGCTTGATGTGATAGGAGCCGTTAAAAATCTACAATGGACAACCGAACACCACTATCTACACATAAAAAATCAACACGATTTCATGCGTGCTTGGGCCGTTCAGTTTGAATTAGCTTATACGGATTTTCGTATCATCCAGATAGCGCTGCAATTAGATGGTCAAATGGACTTGCTTCAACGCTTTACCAAAGCCTACGATGCGGTCTACCAATATGAATACGCCTTTGTAAAGGGTGGTTTAGCCGAATTCAATCAAGAATTCGGCGACCAAATAGATGACTATGAGGCAGCGCAACAAAATTTGTTAGCTATTTTAGCTGAATTGATGACGCAACAGCCCAAACCAACCAAAGAAAATGACTTGATTTAATAGAAGCCGTTTGCGAATCTCATTTATTTAAAAAGGAGCGCAACACTATGATCAAAGATTACGTGTACGATGAAAAAAATCAATTAACCTTAGACATTTATGAACCAAATAAAATAGAAGCCGCCATTATTTTGATCCACGGCGGCGGCTGGTTTCGCGGAGACAAAAGTAAAGAAACTGCTTTGGCAGAACGATTGACCACTGATGGCTTTCTTGTTGTCGCACCGAACTATCGTTTAGCACCTGATCATCTCTTTCCAGCGGCAATGGATGATTTACTGAAGGTCTATGATTGGTTGGCAGCCAGTGACTATCCGGTAAAGGGGAAAATTACCGCCCTTGGTTCTTCATCCGGCGGCAATTTATCTATTGAATTGGCCTTGCAAAAGGGGATTCCAGCAGCTTCCTGGTCTGGGATCATCGACCTCTATGATTGGGTACAGCAGCACCCAGAGGTTGTTCCAGCAATGAACCAAAAACCCGATTTTGATAAACAAGCCAGCGGAAAAATCGACCAAGACGGCGCAAACGACGCCTTTTATAAGTGGTTCATCCTAAATTATGTTGGTCAGGATATGGAACGGCTGAAGCAGGCCGATCCATTGGCTCGCGTCTCAAATAACAGCGGACCACTTTTTATCGCCAACTCACTAAATGAATTGGTTCCATTATCAGGAGTCTATAAATTACAAGCGGCCCTGGCTGAAAAAGGCATCCCTAGCGAAAACAAACTAATCAAAGGGACCGTCCACGGAGAAGGCTACGCGGAGATCGCCTACCAAGCCACCGTTCAATTCTTAAAGGCTACTATTTAAAAAGATCGTCGCAGAGTTTGATTTTTCTGCGGCGATCTTTTTTCTTTTATTCCTTTAAAACACGAACATTTGATATTCGGAAATCCTGCCAAATGCGGATTAATTCATTTACTAAATAAAATATTAAATATTTGGGTAATTCTTCAAAACATAATTTTCTGCTTTTTTGCTCCAAATTCCATCTGTTTCAGCGAGAATTTTTCCTAGTTCAGAATCCTTATCGATCTCTGACAATTTCTTTAATTCAGATTGCTTGTGGGTATACACTAATTTCTTTCCACCGCCGATAGCCGGCTGATTCAGTGTCGTTTCTCCCACAGCATCTAACCCTAAAATGTGAGTAACGACATTCGCCACTTTCACCTGCTTGTCTTCAATCAGCTTCACCGCTTTACGCATGTCTTCGGTATTTCCCCCTGAGGTTCCGACAAAGTGAGTAAATGAATAGTGTACGTCATAGAAGTTTACGTTCGCTGAAAATCCCTTGTCCTGTGGTCCGGCGAAGAAATTCAAACAACCGTCAGGATTTAGCATCGCTGCCGCGTCACTTACCACTGGGCCGACTGGTACCATGACGAAGATATCATCGAAGCCGCCGCCAGCTGTTTCCTTCAATACGCTGACTTGATCTTCCACATCCGCCACATTAACATAAGAAACCTCGATCCCATCTTGACTAGGATAAAGCTTTGCCGCACGAGCTAATTTTTCTGCGTCACGGTCTGTGACCACTAATTTTTTAGGTTTGATAGGGCCATGCAGCGCATAATCAATCGCCAATAAGCCCATAGGTCCGGTACCGCCCATGATCAATAAATTGCCATCAGGCTGAATGCCCATCTTGTGTTCATAAGACCCTTCTTTTAAATGGTAGTTTGCTTCAAAGGCACCGATCACACAAGACAAGGGTTCAATCAATGACCCTTCAAAGTAGGTGTCTCCTTTATATGGAATCAGACAATCTTGATTCATGACATCTTCTGAAATTACGATGTAGGTAGCGTCGCCGCCTGTGTAAGGATACGAATACCCTGGACAATCTGGGCGATCCGGCAGCTGCAGGTTCGCCTGCAGAACATAACGTTCACCCTTTTTATATTTGTGCGCCCATTTTCCGCCTACTTCCAGCAGTTCGCCGCAAAATTCATGGCCGATGATGATAGGATTTTCCGCTAGATCATTTGGCGCCTTCTTATGGTCGGCCCCTTGATTCGCTAATTTCCATGTCGACATGCAAATGCTGTCGGTAATGACGGATGCCAAAATTTCATTTTCTTTAATTTCAGGTAATTCAAATTCCTCCAAGCGCAAATCTTTCTTACCATATAATCTTACCGCTTTCGTTTTCACTGCTGTTCCTCCTAAAATCCTACTATATTATGAAGCATTATTACGCTAAAATACCTAACCAATAACCAACGATCCCAACTGCAAACAAGACAAAAATCAAGACGATTGGACTGACTTTTTTCTTCAATAGATACATCATCAATAGAGTCAAACCTAAAGCTGGCAAGCCAGGTACCAAATCATCCAAAACATTTTGAACGGTCGTAATAACCGTTTTGCCATCCGCACCTGGTGTTTTTGAGACAACCAATGGAATATTGACGGTCGTCCACTTCGTTACCAAGACACCCATGATGAACAAACCTAGGATTGTCGCGCCTTCGGTTAATTTTTGCAACAGATTTCCCGACAGGTCTTTTACGATATCCATCCCTTTGCTGAACCCATAGGTCAGGCCAAACCATTTCATGGCTAACCGGATCGCATTAAAGGCCACGAAGAATAGGATCGGTCCCATCACATTGCCGGATAGTGCCAAAGATGCTCCTAAAGCTGCAGTGATCGGTCGTAATGTTCCCCAGACCAATGGATCACCGACACCAGCTAATGGTCCCATCAATCCAACTTTCAAGCTATTGATTGTTCCATCATCGATATCCGCACCGCTTGCCCGTGCTTCCTCCATCGCCATCGTTACACCAATGACTGGTCCACAGACCGCTGGTGTTGTATTGAAAAAGGTCAAATGGCGTTTCAAAGCTTCCGCCTGCTCTTCCTTTGTTTTATACACTCGGCGAATCGTTGGGATCATGTCCACACAGAATGCCAAGGCATGGATTCGTTCAAAGTTAAACGACGCTTGCTGGAAATTTGAGAAGACAAACGTCGTCATCAAGTCTTTTTTCGTCAATTGTGATTGCGCGTAAATATCCTTTTTACTCTCTACCATTGAAGTATTTTCCATTTTCTTTGCCTCCTAATCTTCCAGCTCATCGTCAGCCAGCTCACCAGCAACGACCGCCGCCACCTGATTGCCTTGGACTTCATTTTTCTTAAAGTTTGGATTCAACTGCACATAGATTAATGCCGTGATCAATCCAATAATCCCGAAGGCCAGCAAACTGAACTCTAGATAGCCGCCCATCACAAATCCTAGATAGAAGAACGGCATCAAGTAAGCGACGCTCATCATGTTCAATACCATCGCGTAACCGACAACCACGATAAAGCCGCCGGCCACTGCCAAACCACCCGTGATCACGTCTGGAATCATGTCTAGCATTTTCGTTACCATCTCTGCACTGACGAAGGCCGCTACGATAGTCGCTGGAATCGCCACACGCAACGCCTGAATGAACAGGGCGCTAAAATGCAGGAAGATAATTTTGTTGAAATTCGCTTTTTCCGCCTCGCGATCCGCCGCATGCTGGAAAGCCACGGTGATCGTCCGAGCGATAACGGTTAATACTTGCCCAGCTGCTGCGACAGGTAAAGCGATGGCGATCCCTGATTGAATGTCTTGCTGACCCACAACTACTAATATTGTTGAGATCACACTGGCTAGAGCCGAATCCGGCGACTGTGCCGCACCAATATTCATCCACCCTAACGCGATTAGCTCCAACGTTCCGCCTAAAATAATGCCCGTTGTTACATCCCCTAGAATCAAGCCAACTATCGTACAGGCGATCAACGGTCGATGCGTTTGAAATTCATCCAACACACTGCCCATCCCGCACACACATGAAAAAAGAAAAATAAGTACAATCTGTAAAGCTGATAATTCCATTTTTTGTGTCCTCCTTGTTTGTTCGAACGTAGTTCTTTCCTACTATTTGAATACTGATTAAAATCCCGCTTCCTTCAGCTTTTCCTCAAAATTTCCTTTTGGATCTGTTGCCACGACACGTAAATCCAGCTCTACACCTGCTGCTTCTAATTTTCTGAATGCATCCGCTTCAGTTTGATCAACGGATACGGCTTTTGTGATTTGCGTTCGACCTGTTTTGAACTGCATGCCGCCAATGTTGATAGATTTGATAGGTACTTGCATTTGTACCAGCTCTAAAACCTCCATCGGATTGGTGAATAGATAGAAGACTGTCTCGTCCGCGTATTTTGGATTGTTATAAACCTTTACTGCCTTTTCCGGATCAACAATATTCACTTTGATACCTGGAGGCGCTGCTTGTTTCACCAATGTCTTGCGAATGTCATCGTTCGCGACTTCTTTACTGACAACGATGATTCGTTTCGCACCTGCTTCCTTTGCCCAAACCGTTGCTACTTGTCCATGGATCAATCGATCATCGATCCGCACTAATTTGATTTGCATCTTAAAAATCCTCCTCTTCTTCAATCACCTGCTGTTTAAACGCTTTCACTGTATCGCACGGAATACTTGTTGCATGATTCACAATATCCTGCAAAGAATTCCCTAACATACTTGCCACCTCTAAAACGATCGGCAGCGACATTCCCGATACGACGTCGATCTCGCGTTCGGGATTTTTCATAGCCACGGCACAGCTGGCATTATAAGGTGTGCCGCAAAACAAATCGGTCAAGATCAAATACGAAGACTCATCATCTTGCATAGCTGCAGTGATTTTTTCCTGAATCGTATCTAAGCCCTCCTCCTTCAAAAATTCCACTGACTCAAAATTTGGCAGTCCGCCGAAAATCATTTCAGCGGAATTTTTCATTTCATGTGCCAGCTTGCCATGTGCGACTAAAATTACCTTGTTCATAAGTCCCTCCTCGTTCCTATTTATGTCCATGTCCTTCAAAAAAGGAAACAGACGATTTATCCTCTCGTTTTCCCACCGGCAACATTCACCGTCACACCATCCACATAGCTTGAGCGTCCCGAAACAAAGTAAGCAACCAAATCTGCTACTTCACTTAATTTTCCATCGCGTCCCAGTGGAATTGTTTTTGTATTGCTGTAGCCTGCGCGTAATTGCTCCACAGTGATACCGCGTGTATAAGCCAACGCTGTTTCATATTCGATTGTGCGTAAGCCTGTTTCCTCCATGATTCCAGGTGCGATCCCTACTACCCGAACGCCTTTTTTTCCTAACTCTTTTGCCCATGAACGCGTAAAACTATTCACCGCCGCTTTTGTCGCTGCATAAACACTTTGACCTTCCGAACCTTCTAGCCCACATTCTGAGGACATGTTGATAATGACGCCGTAGCCCTGCTTGACCATCACACGACCGACAGCTTGCCCCATCAGGTAAACACCCTTTTGATTAATGGCGATCATCTTATTAAAAATTTGCTCGTTGATTTGGAATTTCCCGCCTTCAGTCAGTTCTTCATCGACTAGTAAAGCAGGGATGTTGATCCCTGCGTTGTTCACAACCGCATCAATCGTTTGAAATTTTTCTACAGCTGTGGCAACTGTCTGCTCCACAGATTCAGGTGACGTCACATCTGTTTGACTAAAAAGTAGATTTTCATGTGTGAAGCTTCCTTCTCTAAGATCCGCGTTCACGACATTGATCCCTAATTCACATAACTCTTCGACAATGGCCGCTCCAATTCCTGATGATCCTCCTGTGACAATGACCGTTTTTCCTTTTACATCTAACCAATCCATTGCAAACGCCCCTTTTAACATTTGTGATTTCTTTTTAACATTTGTTGCACCTTTATAGTAACCGCACAAGAAAACGTTGTCAACAACTTTTTGCAATTTATTTAAAACAAAATCACAAAAGTGCACAAAGAAAAACCCTAGCAAAATTGCCTAGGGTCGTTAAAACAAAAACAGGACAAGCTTTTCAACTTGTCCTGCTGCTCACTATTCGTAAACCAATTCCATGATCGTTTCCTGCTGTTCCTCTGGGATCTCCTCATCACTAAGATAATATTCATAAGAAATCCCGCTGAAGGTTCCGCCAATCCGTTTAATCTCATCCATCATCGCGAAATAGGGTTCGGTCATCTCTTCATATTTGCCTACATAAAGACCAGATAACGCTTTATAGGAAGGCAGAAAATAGCTGTCGCTGTCAATTTCCGCAGCATTCTTCACTTCCTCCGCTACTGGAAAGCCCACCTCCATCTCGATAGCAGACTCATCTAACCCGCCATTCTCATCCATATTTTTATAGGACACAAAAGGGGTACTCAAAATTGCGATTCCTTGCTCTTGAACGAAGCCGCCCAATTTCATAAAGGTTGGTCCAATGACTTGTGGAATTTCTTCGACTTTCACAGTAAAGCTTTGGGAAAGAATCCACTGATCCGGTTTAATGATTGGTTCAAATTGCATAGCTATCTCCTCCTCTTTTCTCTACTCTACCGAAGAAAGGTGCCAGAACCTGTCATATTAAAAATGATTTTCGTAAAAAGCCGCGACATAATTCAGCACCTTCTCACGAATCCAGCTAGGTCCAAGTATTTCGACATTTTTCCCCAGCGGAATCAAGAAACGGTACAGATCGTCGAATTCCGCAAAGGTCAATGAGGCATCAAAACTGCTGTCCGCATTATCAGTCCAGTCAAAATCGGCGAACTCCGCATATTTTTTATAGGCAATTCGTTTACTGAAGCGTAAGTGCACCATTAATTGCGGAAATACTACTACCTCTTCAGGAAATGGATAGTGGATCGGTTCTTTTAAAACAACATTTCGAATTTGCTTAAGCGGAAATAAGCCCCACGCTTCTTTAGGCAATTCCCATGCAAGTAAATACCAAGTCTGATACTTGTATACCACTCGCTTTGGCGCCAGTGACAACAGACGGGTCTGTCCATATTCCGTATGATAAATGCAGGTGATCTCACAATGATTGAATAACGCTTTTTTGATTTGCTCAAAGGTTTCACTGGAGATCTCCGTCTGACTCAAATCAACGTCCAGCCACTCGCTCCAATCGTAAACAGTACCCATTTTTTTCATCAGCTCATCTGTGTCCGCTAAGCCGACCGATTGCAATAAATGCAGCGCTAAAAAAAGGTCATCTTGTTCTTCTTTGTCAATCAACGCATGACTGACATGATAGGAATCATCTAAGAAAATCCCACCATTTCGTCCCTTATTCGCATAAACGGGTACACCTGCTAAGCTCAAAGCGTCAACATCGCGGTAGATTGTTCGAACAGAAACCTGAAATCGCTCCGCTAATTCCTTAGCGGTCACCTGTTTGCGGCTCAATAAAATTAAGGTCGTTTGAAGCAAACGAATAACTTGCATGGTACCTCCTCTTGGAATGACTCGATGATAAGAAAGGCTTCGCAAACTGGCTCAGCATATTACCGACAAAGCTCATTTGCGAAGCTGAACTTCAATTTACAGCTGCGATTGAAAAGTTTATATTCATCCCGACCTATCGTTTCAATACCTCTTGTGCCGTCTCTTCTGTCGTGACCAATACATTGATGTAGCGTCCCTTTAAGGCGCTGGCGATCGCATCGGCCTTATCCACGGCTTCCGCCACACCGATTCGGTAAGGAGTACGCTTTAAATCAGAAATGTCGATCCCGATTAAGCGATCATCCAAAGTATTGTCGATGTGTTCACCCTCGATATTATAAAAGCGGGACACGACGTCTCCGACAACTTTTTTTCCTTCTAAATAAGCTAAAACATCTTCGCCATAGAACTGCTTCCAGCTCTCACTAGCCTTCAAGGTAGGCGAACCAATCCCTAAGATGGCGATATCGATCTTCCGCCAATAATCAATCAGCTCTTGATTGAACTCATTTTCCATCAAGGCCTTCTTCAATGCGACCGTTTCAGGAAATGCCGGTGAATCAATCAATAAAGCCCTGCCATTAAGTTTTTTCGATGCTTCATAGGTAATCGTATTCACATGATAATCGCTGATGAGACGTCCAGACGGTCCGCCGATCATGGGAACACAAAGGATATTATTCACGTCATAGTTGCTTAGCCCTTCTGGAATCGCGGACATCGTCTCTCCCCACGAAAAGCCAAAGATCATATCATCCTTGATAATTTCCGTCAGGTATTCCCCCACACCTTGCGCCAATAATTTGTCCTTTTGCGTTCGACTGAGATCAGCACCTGCCTGCACAATGATCGCTTTTTCCAGGTCGAACTTTTCTTGCAGCTCCTTTTCGATGCTGTAGGTTCCCGCCTTGTCGTAATTAATGGAAATATTCACGATACCTTCATTTCGCGAACGCTTCAGTAACCGACTGATCGTACTGCGGTGAATATTTAATTCTTTAGAAATCTGGCTTTGATTTTTATCTTCTTGGTAGTACATTTCGGCAATGCGAACCAGTAACTTGTCTTCTTCTTTTTGCATAAACTCCCTCTCCTTTTATCACATTTGTGAAAAACATGAGTCAATGTGATTATACCTTTACTTGTTCCTCTTCTGCAAGGGATTACAGAAGATCCGCTGAAATAGCTCTTTTCTAACTATATATAGGGAGAATAAGCGAAATAGACATTGCTTTAGACTCGGCTTAGAAGGTACTATAGATGTGTAAGAATAGAACAATGGAGGGATCGCTATGGTAAAGGTCATTGTCTTAGGTACCGGAAGCATCAGTTCAATTGCCGTCCGCTGCATGTTCGATCGTTCTGATTTTGAGGTTATTGGTGTGTGGGCACATGAGGAAACCGCTGGAAATAAGGTTGGAACAGATGCTGGTCTGCTGTATGGTGACAAGCCGATCGGGCTTACCATCAGCAATAATATCGATCACTTAATCCAGCTGAAACCCGATTGCGCCGTTATTGGATTAAATCCCCCTGCAAACAAAGCCAATGAAATTCTGTTGCCTCTCATTGAAAAACTATTATTAGCTGGTATCAACGTTGTTGGTACATCACTCGCAAACCTTGTCTATCCATCATCTCCTACCAATCAAGAGATAACGCCTCAGCTTTCTGAAGCCGCACGTAAAGGAAATGCCTCCCTATATATTTCTGGTATTGAACCTGGTTTTGCTGCTGACCATCTGTTAGCCCTCGTCTTGACCTGCTCTAATACGATCAAACAAGTTCGTACCCAAGAAATCTTTATGTATGATACCTATCCTGATGAAATGACAATAAAATATGCCTTTGGCTTCGGAATGCCGATGGACTACGAGCCAGTGATGAGCGGTGAAGGAACACAGCTCGTTTCGTGGGGACCGCCGATCGCTTACATCGCTAATGCTCTAGGTTACGAACTGGACGGATATCGCCAGACCTATGAAAAAGTGATTACTGAAAAAGAATTGCATGTCGCTAGCGGCACGATTCCTGCTGGAACTGTTGGCGCGGTTCGCTTTGAAACCATCGGCATCGTCAATGGTGAAGACAAGATCATTATCGAGCACGTCAACCGGATGGATAAAGACATAGCGCCACATTGGCCAAAAGGGCCGCGAGATGGGACCTACCGTTTGGTTGTTGAAGGCGATCCTAATATGTCCTGTGAATTCTTCCCCGGGAAAAATGAAATAACCGCTGGCTATGAAGGCATGGTGATCACCTGTATGCGGGCCGTCAACGCCATTCCCTATGTCGTTGAAGCAGAAGCTGGCGTGCTAGACTCTATGACTCTTCCTCTAACACTGCCAAAAGAAAGCTTCCGCAGCGATAGAACCGAACCTGATATGAAGGGGTACGGCGATAACACGTAAAAAAAATGCCACAGACCCAATCGGTTTGTGGCATTTTTCTATTCCTTCACACTGCGGATGATATAGTAGCCTTTGTCCTTCGCTACGATCTCCGCGTTGCCGAAGACTTCTTCCATTTTACTTTTCGCGCTAGGTGCTCCTTGCTTCTTTTGGATCACGATCGTCAAGGTGCCGCCAGTTTTTAATAAGGGCGCCGCCTCGCTCAAAATCTGATGGACGACCTTTTTTCCCGCACGAATTGGCGGATTACTGATGATCGCCGCATACTCTGTCTGATGCAGGGTCTCATAAATATTGGATTGGTGAATATCCGCTTCGATCCCATTGCGCTTGGCATTGCCTTGAGCCAGCTCGACCGCACGATTGTTCACATCGATCATTTCAACAGGACGCTGCGTTTGATAGGCTAACGCCATGCCAATTGGTCCATACCCGCAGCCAACATCCAGCAAGGTTCCCTCTGGTAAGTCTGATGCGTCAAAATGCTCAATTAAAACACGTGAGCCAAAGTCCACCGTGTCACGGGAAAAAACACCGCTGTCGGTCACAAACTGAAAATTTTTCCCAGCCAATTCAAACGACCATTGATGCAGGTCGTGAGCGGTCTCGGGATTTTCGGAATAATAATGATTTGCCATATACTTACCCTTCTGCTAATAATATTTCTTTGATATCTCGTGCAATCAAGGCCCCTAAGAAATGATAGCCTTCGTCAGACGGATGGATGCCGTCAAATGTTTGCACGAACTCATTTGGTTTTGGATAAACCGTCATGTGATGATACAGATCGATCACGTTGACTCCAGATTCTGCCGCCACCATTTTCGCCTTCTGCGCGAAGAGCTGTTGCCGTTCGTTGTCCCCTTTTGGATAAACCTCTGTATTGATATACCCCGTAGTCAATAGGATGACTTTGGACGCATCAAAAGATTCGATAATTTCCTTTAGATTTTCACCAAAGGCTTCTAGTGATGTCTCGTGCTTCAATGAATCATTCGTCCCAAAGGAAATGACCACAAAATCACCTTCTGCATCCACGGCTTCACTCACTCGTGCCAATCCATCAGAAGAAGTCTCGCCGCGTTTGCCCAGCTTGACTAATTGATAGCCGGGAAAGCCCATCTCCGTTAATTCATCAAGAATATACGTATCTAAAATATCGCTGGTTTCTCCATTCATCACACCAGTCAATAAGCTGTCGCCAAATAAAACGATCTCTTTCATACCTTCATCCTCCTCACAATTCTATCGGTTCTATCATAGCATGAAACGCGAAATTTATTTAGCCAAATAGCGCGTACCAAATTCCTCACGAGCCGCTTGACTATACTGCTGAACAAATGCTGTTTTTGCCTCTGTATACGCGTCACGGTTGTGTTCGTATTTTTCTTTTAATGACCGCTTCAATTCTTCATATTGTCGAGCAGCTTTCGGATACTTCCGCAAATAATCTCTGAAATACAGCTCGTCCCAATCCCCGAGCGCTCGCACATGCAGATGATAGACTTTTTCCGCAAAGCCTGCTGGTGTGTAGCCCTTATTCAAATCCAACGTCTGCTTTGCGTCATCTCTAATCATCAAAATCCAGTCAGCATTTTTCAACAACTCTGATACACGATCCAAATCATAGCCCTCTGGCAATTCCAATAAAATATCTACAATTGGTTTTGCGATCAGCCCCTCCACCGAGGTACTGCCAATATGATTGATCCGTTGAAGTCCAAAGTCAGCGAGTAATTCCGTTAAATTCTGCTTTTCTTCCTCGTACCATTCAGCGTACTTCGGACTATGTTCTTTCAAAACAATCGGAAACAATTCCCACAGCTCTTCCAAAGTCATATCCTCTAGCTTTTTCATCTCAGCACCCGTTCTCATAAATCTGCTACTTCTATAATACACTTTTCACCACTGATTCTTAACTTCTCGCGAATTTTCACATCCCCATCTAAAAAAACAATGAAACTCCTATCATTACAATAGCTTTTTAGGGTTTTTTTCGGCTAAAATGGCATATAACGTTTTATGTTAGGAAATTATTCGGATTTCTTGAAAGCAGAGCACGTTCCAACACCGTTTTTTATGGTAGAATAAGCGCAGTTGCCGTCTGATTTCTTGCGATGGCAAGATCATCAGGAGAGTGAACTTACGAGAACCTTTTGACTGTTCACGTTAGATAAATTCATGGGGATTACCGAGCTTGCTGGGAGCTATCCTCGTAGACTAGACGCTATAAAAATGAATAAGGAGGTTATTATGAACGAAAGAGGGAACTATTTCCGGATCGCCCGTGACCAGTGGCAGGATTTCTACACACCGGGAAACACACCGTTGACCCAAGCAGAGCTTGATAATATCAAAAGTTTGAACGACCAAATCTCAATGAAGGATGTGGCCGATGTCTATGTACCTTTATGTCATTTGATCCATCTTTATATGAAAGATTTTGAGTCGCTAACTTTAAGCAAAGGATTGTTTTTGCATCGCTATGTGAAGATGCCGCCTTTTATTATCGGGATCGCCGGTAGTGTGGCTGTCGGAAAAAGTACCACCGCTCGTTTATTACAGACCTTGTTGGACCGCCTGTTCAAACACCAAACCGTTCAACTGATCACTACAGATGGGTTCCTCTATCCAAACGCTGTTTTAGAAGAACGGGGAATCATGGATCGCAAAGGATTTCCTGAGAGCTATGACATGGAGAATTTGATCGATGTCTTGAACGAAGTGAAATCAGGCAAGGAAAATATCCCCATCCCAAAATATTCTCATGATGTGTATGATATCGTGGAGGGTGAATACGAGATGATCGATTCACCGGATATTTTGATTGTGGAGGGAATTAACACCTTGCAGCTGCCAGCCAATCAGCAAATCTACGTCAGCGACTTTTTCGACCTGTCGATTTATGTCGATGCTGATCCGAAGATGGTGGAGCGCTGGTATATCGAGCGTTTCGAATCCCTACTGGACACCGCCTTCAAAGATCCTGATAACTACTATTATGACTATGCTATCGGCGACCGCAAAGAAGCGCTAGCTATGGCGGAAGATGTCTGGAAAAATGTCAACTTGAAGAATTTGGAAGAGTATATCTTGCCAACAAGAGGTCGAGCTGATATTATCTTGCACAAGGCAAAGCATCATATTATTGATGAAATCTATTTGCGTAAATACTAGCTTATAAAGAAAGCTTGCTTTCTTTTATAATAAAACTTGAAAAGGGGTAATAATTGTGACAAACATTTCTACCGAAATGACAAACGTAGAAAAAATCATTGTACTTGATTATGGTAGTCAGTATAACCAATTAATCACTCGTCGTATCCGTGAATTCGGTGTCTTCTCAGAACTTATGAGCCACCGCATCACTGCTGAAGAAGTCAAAGCCATGAATCCAAAAGGGATCATCCTATCCGGTGGCCCAAACAGTGTTTATGACGAAGGAGCCTTCTCCATCGATCCAAAAATCTTTGAGTTAGGCATTCCTGTCCTAGGTATCTGTTACGGCATGCAGCTGATCACCTATAACTTAGGTGGTAAAGTCGAACCTGCGAAAAACCGTGAATACGGTCAAGCAACATTAGAAGTTACCTCTGACGATGCGGTCCTATTTGCCGGCACACCAAAAGAGCAAACCGTTTGGATGAGCCACGGTGACCTAGTGACTCAAGTACCAGAAGGCTTCGAAAGAGTCGGCACCAGCAAAGATTGCCCGATCGCAGCGATCCAAGATACCAACCGCAACTTCTACGGCATCCAATTCCACGCAGAAGTGCGCCATTCAGAATACGGTAACGAATTGTTACGTCACTTTGCCCTAGATGTCTGTCAATGTAAAGGCGACTGGACGATGGATAACTTCATCGATATGCAAGTCGCAAAAATCCGCGAACAAGTCGGCGACAAAAAAGTCTTGCTTGGCCTATCAGGCGGCGTAGACTCTTCTGTCGTAGGGGTGCTTTTACAAAAAGCCATCGGTGACCAATTAACATCGATCTTCGTAGACCACGGTTTATTACGTAAAGACGAAGGCGAACAAGTCATGGAAGCACTTGGCGGAAAATTCGGCTTAAACATCATCAAAGTTGATGCCAAAGACCGTTTCTTAAATAAATTAGCCGGCGTTTCAGATCCAGAGAAAAAACGTAAAATCATCGGAAATGAATTCGTTTATGTATTCGACGATGAAGCGACCAAACTTGCAGGTAAAGAAGGTATCTCTTTCTTAGCCCAAGGCACGCTTTATACCGATGTGATCGAATCTGGTACAGAAACAGCCCAAACCATCAAATCACACCATAACGTTGGTGGATTACCAGAAGACATGCAGTTCGAATTGATCGAACCATTAAATACCCTATTCAAAGACGAAGTCCGCGAATTAGGAACACAGCTTGGCATGCCCGACTCCATCGTTTGGCGCCAGCCATTCCCAGGACCAGGCCTAGGCATTCGTGTCATCGGTGAAATCACCGAAGAAAAACTAGAAATCGTCCGCGAATCAGACGCGATCCTACGTGAAGAAATCGCCAATGCCGGCCTTGACCGCGACATCTGGCAATACTTCACTGTCCTACCAGGCATCCGCTCAGTCGGTGTCATGGGCGACGGCCGCACCTACGACTACACAGTCGGTATCCGTGCCGTTACGTCAATCGACGGCATGACCGCAGACTTCGCTCGTATCCCATGGGATGTCTTGCAAAAGATCTCAGTCCGGATCGTAAATGAAGTTTCTCATGTGAACCGGATCGTGTATGATATTACGAGTAAGCCACCTGCTACTGTGGAGTGGGAGTAGTTGTAGGAGAGCTAGAAATCCTCTTATACCAAGGGTTTCTGGCTCTTCTTATCTTTTTACTGCACTTTTATTGCACTTTTTTCATTTCTTTGTTTCGCAAGTAGTCTACAGTAAATTGATTCTTTGGTGAAGTATCATAATTTTGTTTTACTTCTTTAAAGGAAATGGCTCCATTTAATTTGTTAGCTACCTCGAAATTACTGTTAGGATAAAGATGTCCATACGTTCCTAAAGTCGTCTCAATATCTTCGTGTCCTAGACGATCTTTAATGATAAGTGGATTTTCTCCCATACTGATTAACAAGGAAGCATGAGAATGCCGTAACCCATGGATTCTGATTCGATGGATACCAGCCAGCTTAGCATAGCGTTCAATAGCATATGATAGTGTATGTTTTTGGGTAGGAATACCGTTATAGCTCATTACAAAGTCTGTCTGAATTAGATTTTGTTGTACTTCCTTCCATTCGGATAAATAAGTTAATGTGCATTTATCTAATACAATATGACGAACGCTCGCCTTTGTTTTTGGTTCAACAAATCTATAATTCGATTGATTCTTGTAATAGAGTGTTTTGTTGATGGTTAGTACTCCTGAGTCAAAATCAATATCTTCCCATTGAATGGCAGTAGCTTCACCAATTCGCATTCCAGTCATAAATAAAAACCACAGAGAGATAAATAAAAAGTGTTGATAGTAATCTTCTTTGTAAATTAGAGAGATTACTTTTTCAAATTCTTCTTTTGTCCAAAATTCAATTTTAGACTTTTGCTTTTTCACATTGCCAATAATCTTAGATGGATTTGTGGTGGTTATCCCAAGGACAATTGCTCGATCCATAGCAACTGAAAATAGTCCTTGAACAGCTCTTACATAAGAAGACTTACACTTCTTTGATAATTTTAGTTGCCAATTTTGCACATCAATAGGCTCAATATCGGAAACAGCCATTTTATCAAAATAAGAGAAATGCTTCTTAATAGTTGGTAAGCGATTTTCATATGTTCTGAGCTTTACCTGTGTCTTATACCATGGAAGGAAAATTTCAAAGATATAATGTTTAAACGTCATTTTATCCTTATTCTCACTTAATTCTTCTGGTTTCATCAATAGCAGTTTCGAATATTCTTCTCTTGCTTCTTTTTTAGTAGTGAATCCACTACGATATTTTTGAATTTTTTTCCCTTTAGAATCATAACCTAGATTTGCACGAAAATAATAGGTTCCATTCTTTGCTTTTTTTATTGGGTCTTTAACCATAGTTTTTACTCCTTACTGTGCAAAAACTACTCAGACCTGTTTTCATTTGAAAACCGAATTCCTAGAATTTCTTCAACAGCTTCACGAGGGACTCTATCTAGCTTTCGAGATTGATAGTAGATATGCCCTTTTGTAATCATCAATTCTTTTGCTTTTTTTATGATGTCTGCTGAAAAAGAAGTTCCATATCCTAGCTCAACTAAATCCTTTTTTGTGACCGTTATCATTATTACTCCTTTCCCAATTATAGGCTAGGAAAACTCCAATATTCACCTATAATTATATCAAATAGTTTTATAATAATACACTGACAAGAGAAGAATATCTTAGCAATCGAACAGCTCTAGCAAAGCTCACAGGAATTTCACTTCTGCATGGTTCTCATGTAGCCGTACCCATTGCCTGTGACGCTTCTAACGCTCGGACTATGGCTATACGGGAGTATCATTATCACGATAAGAAAGTCATGGCAGCAATCCTGCTAAAGATTACTTTCGAATTACTAACATGAATCGCTCACTAATTTTGTAGGTCATGGCGTGTTAGTTCATCAGCTCTTTTCTTACCGAAACGTATTCGATTGCCTTTATTTGGTTGTCAAAGAACGTTTGGCTTGTTAGCCTATCAAAACCTACTGAACACACAATATGCTTTGATGGAATAACAAACCTCCCAAATCGGGAAGCGTGGATACGATTCGACACGCTTCCACGAAAAAATGGGACTATTTAATTTCGAACGATAAAATCTTAGAGATGAGTTTCGTTTCCATTCTGCCACGTAGGGTTTCATCAATAACCATATGAGAATTTCCATATTCGTCTGTCATGCGACGTAATGAACGTTTTGAGGTATACCCTCGATAATGTTTAACAATCTGATTAATTGCTTCCACGTCGCCATCTGTCGCCTTTACAATGAGGGGGAAGGGGACCCTTGGATAGGCTGTTTTCATTCTTTACACTCCTTCATGAATTCTTTAATCATGGCTAGTCCACTTATTCGATGACGATAAACAGTCGAACGATTCAAATTTAGTAACTCCGCAATCTCCACATCACTCATATCCATAAAGTAATGAAGTAAAATAATGTTCCGTTTTTTCTCTGAAAGATGACGCAGGGCTTCACTTAATAAATCACTTTCAACATTGATTCTTAATCCAAATAATTTAAATAGTTGGAAATCAGTGACGTACGTATCAACAGTAGAAAAAGAGTTGACAAGGTAGTTATCTATATCAGAAAACGAGACTTCTTTTGCTGATAGTCTGTCTAGATGTTTGAAGTAATCTTTTCGTTCATCTTCAATAACTTGTTTGCAGATATAGTCAAACTGATTTTCTATGGTTTCTTGAAAAGAAGATGGTTTCATGCTTTTCACCCCCTTTCTGTCGTGAAAGGGAGTGGCATGTGCTTCTTTATCTCCCTTCATACTAAGCCCCGACACGAAAGGGGGATTTGTTGCATAAATGAAGAGAAATCCTAAAAGATATTTATTAAGTGACCAAAAAAGCACATAAACAGATTGTTTTCTCTGTTCATATGCTTTGATTTTTCTATCTATGTAATCTGCAAAACCACATTGATGGTCATATCTATCCAGTACAGGTGGATAAGTTTTTTTGATAAGAACTTAATTAAGAGAACTAGATGACAGATTATCTTTCTCATGGCGACTTTTCCCTCCATTAAGTCGCCAATTTTATCTACTTTCTAGGAGTATGACTAAATTTTATAAAGTTGTATAGGTAAATAAAATCAGCGACCTTTCTATTTGAAATTGGATTCATCGCATTAATAAATTCCACAGTGTTCTATAGGAACTCATAAACTATATAACATGTTTTTCTATACCTGTTTATGGTTATATAGGAACAGTAAAATGTATAGAGGTGATTTAGTATGCGTAAAAAAGAAGATAAATACGATTTTAGAGCCGTTGGTTTAGCGATTAAAGAGGCTCGAATGAAACGGGGTCTCACTCGTGAACAAGTGGGAACAATGATTGAAATTGACCCACGTTATTTAACAAATATAGAAAACAAAGGACAACACCCAAGTACACAAGTGCTGTATGATCTTGTATCATTACTCCATGTATCTATTGATGAATTTTTCTTACCTGAGCTAATTTCATAATTATCAGCCCTT
>NZ_JXLA01000070.1 GCF_001886185.1 Enterococcus raffinosus
AACACGGGTTCGAGTCCCGTACGGGTCATCCTGAGACGTTCTTGGACGTCTCTTTTTTTTATGTCGAAAATGATTTTTCATAAGTTTTCAGATTTATTGATGGTTTTATTAGTGACAGCTGCTATTTTTCTGTTATAATCGAGTCGTTGCAAGTTCCCGATAGGCTCTGGAAAGGCCCAGAGATTCCTTGTAACCGAATAAAAATTAGGGGGAATATTTATAATGGAAGAACGTCGTTTATTTACATCTGAATCAGTTTCAGAAGGACATCCGGATAAGGTTGCTGACCAAATCAGTGACGCTATTTTGGATGCTATTTTGGAAAAGGATCCGAAAGCCAGAGTTGCATGTGAGACTTCAGTGACGACTGGGCTTGTTTTAGTTTTTGGAGAAATTTCTACTACGGCTTATGTAGATATCCAAAAGGTTGTTCGTGAAACAATTAAACGCATTGGCTATACTGAATCAAGATTTGGGTTTGATGGAGACAATGTAGCTGTATTAGTAGCAATTGATGAACAATCACCTGATATCGCTCAGGGCGTGGATGATGCATTGGAGACTCGTGGGAAAGAAGAATTATTAGATGACATCGGTGCTGGAGACCAAGGTTTGATGTTTGGTTTTGCAGTGAACGAGACACCTGAGTTAATGCCATTGCCTATTTCATTGAGTCATCACTTAGTAAAACGTTTGGCAGATTTGCGTAAATCTGGTGAAGTGGCTTATTTTGGTCCAGATGCGAAATCGCAAGTAACAGTAGAATATGATGAAAATGGGAAACCATTGCGTGTGGATACCGTTGTCATTAGTACACAGCACAATGATGCGGTTGATAATGAAACGATCCAAAAAGACGTAATGGAAAAAGTGATCAAACACGAAATCCCTACTGAATTATTAGATGAGAAAACAAAATATTTTATTAATCCAACAGGACGCTTTGTAATCGGCGGTCCACAAGGAGATGCCGGTTTGACTGGACGTAAAATCATCGTTGATACTTATGGTGGTTATTCACGTCATGGCGGGGGTGCTTTTTCTGGTAAGGACGCAACAAAAGTTGACCGCTCAGCTTCGTACGCTGCACGTTATATTGCCAAAAATATTGTTGCTGCCGGCTTAGCTGAAAAAGTAGAAGTGCAGCTTGCTTACGCGATTGGTGTGGCTCAACCGGTGTCTATTTCAGTAAATACCTTTGGAACGGCAAAAGTTTCTGAAGAAGCATTGATCGGTGCAATTCGAGAAAACTTTGATCTACGCCCAGCTGGAATTATTGAGATGCTTGATCTTCTACGTCCAATTTACAGCGATACGGCAGCGTATGGTCATTTTGGTCGTACGGATGTCGATCTGCCTTGGGAACATCTAGATAAAGTAGATGCATTGAAAAAAAGTTTGAATTTAGTATAAATCGTACAGACATAAATTATTTATGGAGTTCACGAGGCGGTTTCTATTGGTCATGTCGTTGATCAATGGGACCGTCTCTTTTTATTTAGTTATTGAGTAGGAATATGGAGGGTAAGATGAAGAGAAAAACAAATGTAAAGGTTGTAACAGCTGGGATTTTCATCGCGACATTTATGTCAGCGATTGAAGGGACGATCGTAACGACAGCGATGCCGACGATTGTAGGAAGTTTGCATGGTATTGAAATCATGAATTGGGTCTTTTCGATTTATTTATTAACCAATGCTATGATAACACCGATTTACGGGAAATTAGCGGATAAGATTGGAAGAAAACCGATTTTTATTATAGGTATATTGTTATTTGTATTAGGATCTGCGTTGTGTGGAATGTCGAATGAGATGCTGACGCTGATCATTGCTCGGGGAATTCAAGGAATCGGTGCTGGCGCAATTATGCCGGTATCCTTAACAATTATTGCGGATCTATATGATATTGAAAAGCGAGCAAAAGTACTAGGGCTGACGAGTGCGGCTTGGGGTGTTGCGAGTGTATTTGGTCCTCTTGCAGGTGGACTCATCGTGGATACGATTGGTTGGCACTGGATATTTTTTATTAATGTACCGATCGGATTAGGATTGATTGCTCTCTTGCAATATTTCTTTGTAGAAGAAAAGAAGACACATGAAGCGAAAAAGATGGATATCTTTGGTAGTCTATTCTTAATGTTAACCTTAGTTAGTCTTTTGTTAGGATTCCAGCTTTTGGGAGATGAAGGGATAACTGTTATGGTATTAGCTTTGTTTATCGTGAGTCTGCTTTCATTAGGGTTATTTATTCGTACCGAAAAACGGGCCGAAGATCCGGTGATCAATTTAGAATTGTTTCGGAATCGAACGTTTGCCAGTGTAAATATTGTAGCTGCTTTAATCAGTGGCTTTTTGATGGGGCTGGATGTCTATATACCAATGTGGATGCAGGGAGTTCTAGGAAAACCGGCTGGAATCGGAGGACTAGTATTGGCTCCCATGTCGATTGTCTGGATGTACGGGTCCTTTTTATCTGGTCAATTATTGCGTAAGTATCCGGCAAAATGGATTATCGTCAGCGGTTTGATGATTATTTTAGCTGGTGGAGGCACTCTTTTAGCGTTGCCGCAGCAGAGTCCCTTTTGGCTGTTCTTCATCATTATGGGGGTCTTAGGAATCGGATACGGCCTGTCTGTTACTACGACGACCGTGGAGGCACAAGCCAGTGTTCCTAAAGAAGAAATTGGTGTAGCCACTTCATTTAATACCTTGTCTCGTACGATCGGTCAGACTGTGATGGTTTCACTTTTTGGCATCATTTTGAATATCGCAAACGGACGACAACTGACGAGGGCAGGAATTGCGGATTTGGATGTGATGAATCGATTAATTAATCCTCACACAGCATTACAGATTGAAGAAAGTTTACGAATAGAATTACGAAAAATTCTGTTTGATAGTTTACATTGGATCTATTTTGCTGGTTTGTTGTTGATCATAGCGGCTTTGATTTTTAGTTTTATGGTTGGCAAACAAAGCAAAAGTGTTAAACTAAACGAAGAATAGAAGAAGTGGAGGATTGAACTGAATGGCTTTTTTACAGGCAAATGTGTATTCGAACGTTTTGCAAATGGAAGTGGCGATGAATGTGATCTTGCCGCAAACCACTCATAAAAAAATTGGAACTGAAACAGCAGGAGTAACGGAAGATGTGCCTGTATTGTATCTTTTGCATGGAATGGGTGGAAATCATAGTGTGTGGGAACGACGCACCTCTATTGAACGATATGTGGCTGACTATAAGATGGCCGTGGTCATGCCTTCGACAGATTTAGGTTTTTATACAGATACGACTTATGATATGAATTATTGGACCTTTGTTTCCGAAGAGCTGCCAACCATCGTCCATGAATTATTTCCTCAGATTACACATAAGCGAGAAAAAACCTTTGCGGCAGGCTTATCAATGGGTGGCTATGGCGCGTTGAAGCTTGGCCTATCAAAACCAGAGAATTTTGCCGCGGTAGCTTCTTTATCAGGTGCCGTGGTTTTGGCTGATGTGGAAAGTTTACTACTGGTGAGAAATGAAGCCTACTGGCAAGGAATCTTTGGTCCATTAGATCAAATTCAGGGTTCTGTGAATGATCCGGTTCGTTTATTGAATGAATTAGTAGATAGTGGAACATCAGCACCGCGCTTTTTCTTGGCTTGTGGAACAGAAGATGATTTGTATCCAGCTAGTCAATACATGGCACATAAAATGAAGCAAAAAAATCTTGATGTGACCTTTGAAGAGGGACCTGGAAAACATGATTGGGTATTTTGGGATGCTTGGATCAAACGTGTTTTGGAATGGTTCAACGAAAAGAGCGACTGATTTCTTGTCAGTCGCTCTTTTTTTCTACACACAATAAGATGGGAGGATTATTTTTTTGATTAATAAATTGATAGTTCAGAACACTGAATTTTTCTTGCGGCAGGGCTTGGCAAAAATGCAGCACCTCATTTTTTTCAGCTTCACCGCCCTCATGACCATAATAAATGACGACAATCACTCGCCCACCTATGGTCAATCGTTTCAAAATCGCTGACATGGCCTGTTTAGTGGTCTCAGGCAGAGTAATGATGTGCTTGTCACTTTTTGGTAAGTAGCCAAGATTAAAAATGGCTGCTTGAATTGGTTGATCCACCGCGATTTTTTCTTCAATCGTTTCATGGCCTGCAAGAAAAAGTGTCGCACGATCTGTATAGTCCGCTAATTTTTCACGGGTATTTTGGAGTGCTTGCTTTTGAATATCAAAGGCATAAACATGTCCGGTTGATCCAACTAGTTCAGCTAAAAAAAGTGTATCGTTCCCGTTTCCCATTGTGGCATCAATAACATAATCGCCTTCTGAAATTATTTCCTTTAGCAATTGGTGACTATAACGCAGAGCCGTTAGCAACATGAATAAAGTCCTTTCTTAGAGCAAATTTTCCCTGATAAGAGTCGCGGCGAATCAATTCTTGATCAATCGCATTTAACACTTCCCATTTTTTTAAGCTCCACATAGGTCCAATCAATGAGTCCCAGGGAGCATCACCTGTCAAACGATGAATGATAATGTCTTGCGGAATCATTTCTAATTGGTCACAGATGACAGACACATAGTCGTCCTTACTCATTAATTGCAATCGACCTTCGGCATAATCTCTTAGCATTTTTGTATTACGCATTAAGTGTAGTAAATGCAGCTTTATTCCTTGAATGTCAGAGTCTAAAATTGTACGGCGAACATTTTCCCGCATCATGTCTAATGATTCGCCAGGTAGACCGTTGATTAAATGGGTGCAGACATTGATGTTGTGTTTCCGCAGACGTGCTACGGCGTCAACATAGGTTGGATAATCATGGGCACGATTGATTTTTTCGCTGGTAGATTCATAAGTGGTTTGTAACCCTAGCTCTACCCATAGATAAAGACGTTGATTAAGTTCAGCTAAATAATCAACGACCTCTGGCGGCAGACAATCTGGCCGGGTACCCACGGACAAACCTACGACACCAGGAAGATTAACGACTTGCTCGAAACGTTCACGAATAACCTCTACTGGGGCATGTGTATTCGTAAAGTTTTGAAAGTAGACGATGTATTGCTCCACATGGGGCCATTTTTGATGCATCATATCGATTTCTTTATGAAATTGCTGCGGCAGCGGATCACTAGGTGCGACAATCATATCGCCGGAACCTGAAACACTGCAAAAGGTACAGCCGCCGTGTGCGACCGTTCCGTCTCGGTTTGGACAGTCAAAGCCGCCATCAACAGGGACCTTGAAAATTTTCCCGCCGAATTGCTGCCGTAGGGCATAATTCCATGAATGATAGCGTTTGGCTTCATCGTCACTATATTGAAAAATCATTTTTTCCTCCTAATTGCTTTTAGATCATAAGCTAATTTCTTCTGCTTGTAATAAGGATAAGTAAATAGCAACCAGCTGCTGCCGAAAAGGACACCTGCGAGCACATCACTCGGATAATGGACACCAAGATAGATACGACTCACCACAATGCTGAAGATCAATAAACCGACAATGATCTGAGCAATTAGCCGCGGTGTTTTTTCTTTAAAGAACAGAGCCATAACAAAAATTAGGGTGCCGTAAAGTAATGTACTAGCTGTCGCATGTCCGCTTGGAAAGCTAAAGCTATGTTCCGTTACCATATGTGGCAAAATGGTTGGCCGAGCACGGTGGAAAAACAGCTTGAGCAAATGATTGCCGATACCACTGACTAGCGCCATACTGATTGCTAACCAAAGTGCTGTAATCTTTTGTTTATTAAAATAGAATAAGCCGACGAACACAATGGACAGGAGAATGACGGTGATCGGATTCGCGAATTTTGTTACCCATAAAAAATAGCCGTTCATTTGAGGCGATAATTGATGGACTGCATGAATGATTCCTCGGTCAAAACCCGATAATGTATCAGGGTAAAAGCGTACAATGTAACACATTGCCGCAAAAAATAGCAAAGTGAAACTACCGATTAATTGGTAAATGGATTTGTTTTTCATTATATTTTCTAATTCACCCTTTCTAAACAGAAGTATTATATCATGTTTCGCTAAAGGGACAATTTTTTCGAGAAATTCTTAAGGGGAATTCAATTGAATAATATTTTGGAATCTGCTAAGATGAAACTACTTTGAATAGTTGCTGCCCGGAAGAGGAGTAGTAGAAAAGGATCGCATTTCAGAGAGCGCACGGTGCTGTGAGTGTGCATGTGAGCCATTCGAACTTACCTTGGAGCATGATCATTTGATCCGGTTAAAGACCGTTATTTCTTTTGAGGTCTGTCTTTTGGCAGATGAAAATAGGTGGTACCACGTTGATAACGTCCTATGAGAGTTCTTTCTGAGCTTTCGTAGGACTTTTTTGCTAGTCCAACTTTTCGCAGTTATTCAAAGCATGAGAACGATTAACATCTTTAGCCATGTTATCAGTACAAGGTA
>NZ_JXLA01000071.1 GCF_001886185.1 Enterococcus raffinosus
ATTGTCCTATTGACGGGTAGCCCACCATTTTTCTCAACTGTTTATTTATTTTGAACAGCGGCATCCTTGCGAACACGATAGCCTTTACCCCAAATGGTTTGAATGACTTCTTGGTCTACCTCTAGAGTTTCCAATTTCAATTTGATATTTTTTACTAATGAAGATAGCTGCGCCAAACGCGACTGAGAAACATTGCCCCAAAGCGTCATGCATAGCTCATCACGTGAAACGATTTCACCTGGATGACTTCGTAATTTTTCTAATACCTGTAATTCAAGGGAAGACAAATTGATCAATGTTATCGCTGAGAGACCTTTATCTTCTCCCTCAGGTGCGCATTCTTCCACAGCAACAGGTTCAAACGATCTTCCTTGATACTGTGTAGCGACTTCAGCCAGCTGTTCTCGCAAAACTTCAACTGAATCGCTATTTTGAACAATTCCACTTAAGCCTTGTTCATTTAACAACGCGCGCTCATCCTCATTCAAGTAATGATCCACTTCGCGTAAAATACTCTGACCTCGACCTTTCAGCTTCGGCAGCATAAATTCCATTTCGTAGCTTGAGATCGTCTCACCAATGATAATAATCGGAAAATGGTTAACCAAATCCGGCATACGTCCATTCATTTGGATCTCATTTAGAATGCTGGTGGAACAAAATACCTCGTAATTTAAATGTTGCAATTTATTGGTTATAATTTCTTCCGCTAAAATATTTTTAGTCAAAACTAATACTCGAACCATTTACTCGCCCTCAATTTCTACACAATAATCATTATGAATAGAATATAACTTAAATTTAAGCAAATAAAAGGTCTTTTTTTAGATGATACTAAATAAAATTATGAACATTTTGGACTATTTCACTTTTTTAAGATTTAAATAAAGAAAAACCGTGATTTACTCTCACGGTTTAGGCAGTAACCTTATGCAATTTCTTTTCTTGCTTAACAGCCTTCTCAAATATAGGCAAATTGAATTGCTTATACAACGCGCCAGCAACAAAGTATGCGATATTGAAATCAACGAGACTGTGGATTAATCCACCAATTCCCATCAGAATGAAGACGGTATATAAATAGCCTTGGGAATAAAAGGTATCTGGCATATTCCCCATAAAGTAAAAGACTGAAACAACAAGCATTTCAGCAGCCGCATGAATGACGCCGATCACTAAGTTAAATATTTGAAAACGTCCATTCGCTAAAGTGAATTTCCCATTCTTTAATACAAGCTCTGGGTGCTTTTGCAGGTAGCTTGCCCCAATCAATGCAAAAATTAAATGAGAGAACGCCCGCAAAGCAATAATCGGTGTGGTAGAAATAAAGAAACCAAATGTTGTTCCTAAAACAACAGCAAGTGCTACTACCGGCGAGAAAAACATCGCAATAAATACAGGAACATGACTCGCTAAAGTAAATGATGCCGGTCCGATTACGATTTTAGGCATAACCATTGGGATCAAAATGCCCAATCCGATTAATAAGGCAGAGATCGTAAGGTGTTTAACAGAATTATTTTTCATTTTATCCTCCTTGATATGTCAAGACACTTAGTTCGTTCTTTAGTTTAGTTTATAACACCGGAAGTGTCAAGACAGTTAGGATGGAATTTTTTTGAAAAGTTTCACTATTGATTAGTCAAAGCTAGGCGTGCATCTCTTTCTTCAACCGTTAAATGATGAGTTTTTACATAGCGATTATTTGGGTGTTTTGCACAAGCAATTGAACAAGCGCCTAAGTATTTTTCTTCATTTTCTTCAGAAACCAATATTTGACGATTGCATTCTGGGTTGCTGCAATTGATGTAACGTTCGCACGGAGTACCGTCAAACCACTCTTTACCAATGACCTGCTTATCTACCTGATTGATCTCTACGCTGATGCGTTCATCAAACACGTACATTTTTCCGTCCCACAACTCGCCACGCGTTGCCTCATCTTTACCATACGCTGCGATCCCGCCATGGAGTTGTGCTACGTCTTCAAAGCCTTCACGCAATAGCCAGCCAGAGAATTTCTCACAACGAATGCCGCCGGTACAATAAGTCACAATTTTTTTATCCATAAATTGCTCTTTATTCTCACGAATCCATTCAGGCAGTTCCCGGAAATTATGAATCTCTGGACGAATCGCTCCGCGGAAATGACCTAAATCATATTCATAGTCGTTGCGGGCATCAATGACGACTGTCTCTTCATCTAATAAGGCCTCACGAAATGCTTGCGGCTCCAAATAATTTCCCGTTAATTGCCGTGGATTCACATCCTCCTCCAAGTGAAGTGCTACTAGCTCTGATCTTGGCCGAACAAATAGTTTTTTAAAGGCATGGCCTTCACTTTCATCGATCTTGAAGTAGGTGTCCTTAAAACGATCATCCTTCAACATTTTTTCCATATACTGGTCTGTCGCTTCTTTTGTACCAGACAAGGTTCCATTAATGCCTTCTGGAGCGACTAAAATTCTTCCTTTAATTCCTAAATCACGACAAAAAGCAAAATGCTCTTTAGCAAAAACTTCTGGGTCTTCAATTTTTGTATAGTTATAGTAAAGTAAAACACGATAATCCATTATGCTTCCTCCTGTTTCTTTGATTCTTTACTACTATAGGAGATGCCCTTTGTTTTTTCGAGATTGATGCTTGTGGAATTATTTACAAACCATTTAAAAAGCAACGTTCTGTATCTTCTAGGATTGTCCCTAGAGCTAGATACAAGACGCTGCTTTTTTATGCTATTCGTTTATAAGTTGTTGCCAGTCACTCTACTTTTGAATTAATCCGTCCAAACTTCTTTTGCTGTCTCAATGACTAAGCGTAACTTGGCCCATTGATCTTCTTCCGTTACTTTATTACCTTCATGGGTCGAAGAAAAACCACATTGCGGACTTAGACATAGCTGCTCTAATGGAACAAACTGTGTCGCCTCTTGAATTCGAGCTTTGATCGCTTCCTTGTCTTCTAGCTCCGGCGTTTTGGTGGTGATTAATCCTAGAACGATTCGCTGATCTTGGATATTTTCCAACGGCTCAAAGCTGCCAGAACGCTCATCGTCAAACTCTAAGAAGAACCCATTAAAGGCTTTAATGGATAATAAGCGTTTTGCGATTTTATCATAGGAACCATTGTATAACCAATAGGACTGGAAATTTCCTTTACAGAAGTGGAAGGTAACTGCTAAATCTGCAGGCTTCTTCGCTAGAACCGCTTCAGTAATGTCCCCAAACTCTTGAATCAATTCATCGGGATCAAAGCCGTTTTTAGCGATCAATCCGCGGAAACGTTCATCGAACAGTCCACCCCAGCTAGTATCGTCCAATTGCAAATAACGACAGCCCGCATCATAGAAAGCCTGAATCGCTGCCTGATATGTTGCAATCAAATCTTGAACAAACTCTTTCTTGTCACTATAGACCGGTGCTTCATGGTATTGCTTTGATAAAATAAAGGAATCCAAATAGATCATATTGGGTCCGGGAATCGTTTGTTTAGCGATCGTCTCTCCAGCCTGCTTTTTCGTAAATTTGAAATGATCTAAAAAGGGATGTTGAGAATCAAAGGAAAGTGGTCCGTTGACAAATGTTCCTTGCGCCTCAGTAGTAATGCCAAAAGCGGTCGTTTCAAAATCATAAACGGTAATACCATTTAAACCAGCAATAAAATCTAGATGCCACCAGCGACGACGAAATTCACCGTCAGTCACGGCCTGCAAGCCGATTTCTTTTTGCTTCTGGATCACTTTGATAATTTCTTCATCTTCTACCTTTGTCAAGGCTTCCTTCGTGATTGCGCCCTGCTTAAAATCCTCACGTGCTTTTTTTAATCTCGCTGGCCGTAATAGACTCCCCACTTGATCAAACCGAAATGGAATACTGCTCATAAAATCCTCTCCTTTTATAAAATAATAAAAAAGCCCTTAGACAGCCGAATAGCTGTCTAAGGGCATAATTGATATACGTTACCACCTTATCATACAGCGTCCTCGCGAACCGCTGTCTCATTAAGTACCCCATTCATTGGGAGACTTCTGCTGCTTAACGGGGCATTCCGTACCTTCCTAATTAGTCAGAAGGTCCACTCAAAAGCCATGTTCAAAACAAGTCCTTTCCATCTCTTTTCAGCTACCGAGACTCTCTGGGGGAAATCATTATTTCTACTTTCTTTCTCATAGTGTTTTAATATTCATCTAAGTTTAGAATAGCGGTCAGGTTTCCATTTGTCAAACCCTTTTTGAGTAAAAACTAGCTTTACCACTTCAATAACCCCATACCTTCTGACAATGTATTATGATACGATGAATCTATCAATACAACACCGTATGGAGGTTAACGATGAAAAAAATATTGATCATTGATGATGAGCAGGATCTGCTAGAAACATTCAAAGACTATTTTCAGCTAATGAACTATCTCGTTTATACTGCAGACAATGGCTTGGAAGGCTTGAAGCAATTACAGCATCAACCAGATATTATTATATTAGACGTAAATATGCCTGAAATGGACGGCTTTGAATTATGTACAATGATCCGAGAACAAATTGCTTGCCCAATCGTATTTCTTTCCGCCAAGGAGGATGAGGAAAGCCGAATCCAAGGTCTGACAATCGGCGGCGATGACTATCTAGTTAAGCCAGTAAGTTTAAAGGAACTAGCTTTGCGAATTGAAGCGCATCTTAGACGTGAGAATCGAAAACAATTCACTCGAAAAATAGCCTACTTTGGTGACTTGATGATTGATTATGACCAGAAGACTGTACAGTTTCAAAAACAAGAGATCTATCTTACTAAGATAGAGTTCGCTATCGTCGCGCTCCTTTCTAAGCACCCCGGCAGAGCTTTCTCCAAAGAAGAAATCTATCAAAAGCTTTGGAATTGGGACAAATTGGGGGACGCTTCAATTATCACAGAGCATGTTCGGCGAATTCGCAAGAAGCTTGCTGTGTATTCAGAGGATGAAATGATTCAAACCGTTTGGGGGGTAGGATATAAATGGATTGGTTAGATGAAGGGATTGCTCGGTTATTGGCTAAGAAAAGCAGCCTTAATCAAAGTCTGCTTCTTTATCTCTTTTTCGGGACAATAGCCGTTGCCCTCGCAACATTGATTACCATCTCTTTATGTGTTAGCTGGGAACGGTTGATCCTGATGTCGGACTCTGGAGATACACATTTTTGGGCTTTTTTGACATGGACTCCTTCTTTCCCCATTGAAAAAGAACTCCTGCCAACCATACGATTGATCGAGTTCATTCGTCGATACGCTATTTTTGCTTACGGCTTTCTAGGTGTCTATTTTTCGACAAAACTCTTCTATAATAAACGAATTCTACAGCCCATTACAATTCTAGAAAAAAGCATCGAACAAATCGACCAAGGAAATTATCATCAACCAGTCTATTACAGTACCTATGACGAATTTGAAAAGACGTCTCTTGGGCTAGATCACTTGCGGCTAACCTTGCAAACCAATCAACAGAAACTCCATGACCTTTATCAGGATCAGAAAAAAGTCAATGCAGCCTTTTCTCATGATCTCCGCACACCCTTAGCGACTATTCAAAATAATCTAGAGCTGATTGAAGCTTTTTATGAACAAGAACGTTTGACTCCAGAAGTGTTTGAAAAATCCGCTACGAAAATAAAAAACAATATCACTCGACTAACTTCTTTTTCTGAAACCATGCAGCAATTGCAAAAATTAGAAGACCGATCTCTTCATAAAACCATGCAGCCGTTGAAGCTGATTGAAGAGCATTTAGAAGACATCGGGCACCATTGGACGGAGAAACAATTAGTTATCATGAATGACTATCCCAAGATTACTGCCACTTATGATCTCGACTTGATCAACGAAGTGCTAGAAAATCTGTTGAATAATGCCTACCGTTTCGGGAAAACTACCGTCACCGTAACAATTACTTTACAGGATAAGCTGTTAATCATCTATGTAAAAGATGATGGACCAGGCTTTTCTAAAAAGGAATTAGTAACTGCCACTGAACCATACTATTCCCAAAATAAGAACAGTCACTTTGGTTTGGGTTTGACGATTGCCGAGGCACTAACACGAAAACATGGCGGCAATCTGAAAATCGCTAATAGTATTGAAGGTGGTGCTATTATCTCTGCCGTTTTTGACCTAAAAAATGAAAAATCCGCATTTGTAGAGAATTTATAGAGATTTAATGAGTATTCTTCAATTAAGGAAGCAACATTTAGTTTAGGAGGGATCAATCATGCACATCGAAATCAATCATTTAAATCAATATTACGGGAAAAGACAAGTTCTCTACGACATTAACCTGTCTATTTCAACGGGTATGTTTGGGTTACTAGGACGAAACGGCGCTGGAAAAACGACACTGTTGAAAACGGAGCCACTGATAAAGTACCCTAGTTTC
>NZ_JXLA01000072.1 GCF_001886185.1 Enterococcus raffinosus
GTAGATTTAAAACTTTGCAACAGAACCATATTTAGTATAGTAAAAACTAGAAACAATAAAATTTGTGAATGTTGTATACCCCCAAACAATACACATATTTTGAAGGATTAGGATTAATAAAGCTAAAAATATAGTAAGTATACTAAATATATTTACTATATCTAGTATACTTACTATATTTTAATCTTTTGATCGTCTATTATATATAATCCGTTCCTCGTCGTTTAAAGTATCAACATAGGCGTCCATTGCAAGTTTGACTATTTCATACATAGGAATATCTTTTGCATAACTAAGATCCCGAATGGTTTTTAGTACGGGAGGATCTACTTGAACTGGTTTTCTTTCTTTCGCAGTGTACTTTCGTTCCCCTAACTCGACATTAATATCATCTTTAATTGAAATATCTTCAGCACCAATTTTCTTCTTATCTTTGTTCGTTGGTAATAATGCCATTTAGTTTAATCTCCTTTCCAAGAGGTAGGATATGATTGGCCATTGAGTCAGCATATTTAGGTGTATAATCAAATCCTTCAATATCACCATGTTGTTCATAGTATTCAATTCTTTCTTCTAATTCTGTAAAGATGTCTGCAAAAATAGCCCACCATCTTCGATCTACATAATCATTTAATTGGATACCATTCTCACCATACATTTCTAACCGATCCGAGCCTTTAACAATGCTTTTAAAAATGTTTGATTCACCATACTTATCAATTGTTTTTTGATAGTTTGCGTGTTGAGAGGAACGTCGCACTGAGAAAAGAACAGGCAAAATTCCAATGATTTGAAGATGAGACTCTTCAAAATTCGTGACAATCGGAACTAAAACTTTATTAATAAAATCTTCTGTTCCTTCCATTGCGTACCGTTTTAATTCTTGCATTGCAATAATATAATCTGCAGCAGTTAAGAATGCACGAACCACATTATCTGTTGATGGTGGGCAGTCGATAAAGATATAATCGAAATTTTTTCTCAATTCTTCTAAAGGTTTAATGAAGGCCAATGATCTCTTACGACGATCAGGATATTTTTCGGACAAGTATTCATTAAGTTCTTCAGATCCAGGAGAGCCAGCCATAATATATAAATGTGGACTTACTTGAGTAATACCTGAAACCCAGTCCCCTTTTTTGATTGCTGCAGACATGGATCGATCAAAGCTAGTAATTTGATACGTTGATCCAATGTTGGAAGTAGTATTTCTTTGTTGGTCATAATCAATTAGCAACACGTCTTTTTCAAAAAGTTGACTAGAAACAATCGCTAATAAATCATTGTCTGTAGTCTTACCAATGCCGCCTTTTCTACCTGTAAGCATTACAACTTTTCCTAGTTTATCTGATGTTTTAAATGCAGTCCGTAAGTTTTCCATAGTTCCCTCCAATTTCCTATACTAAATATATTTAGTATACTTCATATACTTAATATATTCGATATATCTAATATACTCCAAATTGATAAGAATTCAGACTTTATAAGGAATATAGTGGATATACTAAATATATTTGCTATATTCAGTATATCAGATATATTCAAAATGTCAAAATATATTTGTGCGTTTTGCGTTGACAATTTAGAGTGAAAAGAGGTAAACTTAATTCTATAGAAACCACAGATAATTCACTATTTACAAAGTAGCAAAAGCAGTGGTACTCTTTAAACAGAAAAATTACATAAAAAAAAGAGACGGAAATAATTGATTTTAGCAGAATCAATTATTTCTGAATCACATGGTTAGGACATGTGTTCACGCTCGTCTCAAGAATATGTAAGTAGCTACCAACTACTTATATTAAAAGTTGATCGGATACCTTTTCCGATTGCCTTTATTCTACCAAAAAAAGGCGAGCAACTCAACAGAAGAAAGTTTATTTAGTGTACTTAAATTAAATATTCTTAAACACTGAAGAGAGAACACATACTATGGCTGAGATTAAAGCTAAACTGTGTTCTCTTTTTGTTTGAGAAAGGACGTTACAATCGATGTTGAGCGAAATTTATTCAGCTATTCTTAAAAACGGCTTACGTACATACAAATATCGAAACAGCACCATGAAACCTGCAGGTCATATTGATTCCAGTAGGAGTGGTGCTATCTTTGCGTACCGTAGCAAGCAATTAATGAATGTTGGGCGTGGTATGGTCATTACTTCGGAAGAAGCTATTTTAGAGAACGAAAAGAAACTAACGCATTGGACACCTAATACCTATCGCTTTGGTACTTATGCGGATGATTATCGAACAGTGGTTAAAGGTCATTCTGAGAAAAACTTAAGTCAAATCAACACATTTGTAGTTGATATCGATTCAAAAGAGAACCATCAAGGCGAAATTATTTTAGCCTGTTTAGATCAAGTGGGCTACATGCCAACGCTAATTTTAGAATCAGATCATGGTTATCAAGTTTATTTTGTACTAAAGACACCAGGCTATGTCACAAAGAAAAGCAATTTCAAGGTGATCGATGTAGCAAAAAAAATTTCAAAAACAATTCGTCTACAGTTGGCTGAAAAATTGTCCGGAGTGGATCTAGGATGTAACCACTTCGGAATTGCTCGATTCCCACAAGAAAATAATATTGTTTTTAAAGAAATGAACTATCAGTATTCTTTTGCTGACTGGATTCAATGGTCGATGAAGCTTGAATCAGATCAAAAAACAAAAGAAGATCGAGAACGAAAACTAATTGTCTTTCCTGAGAAAAAAGAAATTCGTCAAGTAGATGAACCGTGGTTCGATATGTTACTTCATAAAGCAAACATCGTCGGCGGAGAAGGACGTCTTGGTCGAAATAATGTGATTTTCACGCTTTCTTTAGCTTATTACTCTTCAGGTTATGCATTGGATACTTGCGAATACAATATGTTCACATTCAACGAACGGTTACAGGAACCGCTATCTGAAGCAGAATTAGTAAAGATTGTACGTAGTGCTTATTCTGGTAATTATCAAGCAGCAAGCAGAGAATTCATTATTGAATTGTGCCAGCAATGGGTTTCACCAACCTTAAAAAATAATGATCTGTTCATTCAACGACGTGGCTGGTGGAAATTTAAAAAGCCACGAGATCAAAGAAAATATAGTCATAAAAATGAATGGAAAGAAGATCTATTGGCTTATCTAAGCGAAAAAAGTCTTGCTAGTGAGCCTTATTTGAACCTGTCAAAAAAAGAATTGGCTTCACAACTAACGATGCCCAAGCGAACACTTGATAAGATCTTAAATGAGTTACGAGAGGAGAATAAAGTCTTCTACAAGGTAACACGAGGAAGAAATGGCGGAATGATCATTGCTTCAGTCAAAACGTTGTTCGCGAGGGTTATTCAACTAAGTAAAGAAAAGAGACTAGATTATTCAACAAGGATCACAGAGGTATTTGGACTCAACGAGAGCTTAGTAGAAGAGACATTTAGACAATTATCAACCCCCTTGAACCCTCTTAAAGAAGTGAATCTTTTTGAAGTAGATACAGGTTGAAAAATAAAAGGTGCAAATTGCCCTATACAATATATCTATGATACTTCTGTAGGTGTTGCTCCCTTTGCCTAGCTACGTGTAGGTGGTATACTTATAACTGCGTATGCAGTCTTATGTATCATGGAGGAAGTTGTATGTCGTTAAAAAATTATGTCTATTCACATCCTGTTAATGTGTTTATCATTGGTCGTTTGGGATTATCTGTGGAAGTGTTCTGTGAGCTTTATGGTTTTAAGCAGGGGACTTTGTCTTCTTGGGTTACCAGGGAAAAAACAGTTGCTTCTTTGCCGATTGAGTTTCTTCATGGGTTGTCCTTAGCTTCTGGGGAGACTATGGATCAGGTATATGATTGTTTGTGTGTGTTAGAGCAGGAGTATATTGAGTATAAAATAGCTAACGAGTTAAGAAAAAGGAAGAAGTATATCCAGTAGTAGTTTTTATTTACTTAAAAAATTGGTTCATTGAGCAACCTATCGCTGCTAAAGTAGCAAAGGAAAACGTTAAAGGAAAGAATTTAGGGAAGAAATCGAAATGAAATCGGACGACTGGATTGAACACACCTGGCTTCCTCTGAAAAGAAATAGCAAACGAAAGAAATTTTGGGTATTGCAATTATGGCCATTAGGAAAACTTTGTAGTTACGGGGCACGACTTATTCTTGATTTAACCGTTTACTCGATTGGAGTATTTGGAACGGCTTATTACTTGATAAATGATCCCAATAGGATTGCAGCATCAGACATTTTTACAGTGCTAATGACGTTGATTTTTGTCATGCTATTGTCTATTTTTACTCAATTAGTCATGCAATTTACCAGGCAAAAATTAACAGCAGGAAAACTTTTCAAAAGCCTATTCGATTTAATTGTTGTAAATGCAATTCTAGCGACTTTAATAAAACAAATTGAACAATCTGGAAGAACAACAAAAGGAGTGAAGGATTTTTTATTGACGTTTATTCACTTTGTAAATGGACACATGTATTTGTTTGAAGTGGGTATTATTCTCTTTTTTGTCGGGTATGTATCCACGAAACTTATTAAACGTTCAATTGAAAAAGAAATTGAAATTGACCTGATTCCGACACTTCTTGGTTATGAGTACAATGTTGATTTTGGAAGATATGACGAATTGATCAATACGGATATCGTTCACACGAGTATCCATGAATCTACTGTTAAGGGCATCAGATCTATTTTAAAAAATGGCCAGGAAATGAAAGCAATAGATCGAAGAAAAGAGATCTACAATTTTTATGAAGTCGAAGCAAGCCTACGATATGGCATCGGAAAATTGTGGTTAGATGGAAGTAATATTCGTCAAAACAAACCATACATTTTTTGGAACAGTAGTGATTTAGAACTTCCAATGAAAGATAAATAATTATGGAGAATCGTTTGAAAATGATTCCTCTATACAGGATTGTGCTTATAGTTGGCATGGAGTTAAAAACCTTAAAGAAGGAGCAGTTATTCAAAGTGAAAGAACGTCATAATCAGTTACTATGTAGTAAAACGGGTACGATGAACATTGAATACCGAACAGAATATTTAGAATTAACGAATCAAACTGATTTTTTGTTGATTCGAAAGCAACAAGAGCAAGAAAAAAATTAATGGCTACTTATAGCCAATTGATTGATGAATGGGAACAATTCAAGGAATCTAAAATTCCAGAACGTCTCTAAAAGCCTTTATTTGTAAAGAGCATAAGGAAACGTGGGAACACTTTTTAAAAAAAGTGTTCCAATAGGCTGTGCCTATTACGTTTCTCAAAAATAAATGTGGGAACAAAATATTTAAAAATAGGATAGTGAAAGGATAGTGAAGGATAGTAAAAGGAGGGTAGTAGGATAGCAAAAAGGATAGGCTCCTTTTCGCTATCCTTTTTAAATTGGAGGAATTAATATGGAAGTAAGAATAAGAAATGTGGATGAGAAAATCGTAAGAGAAATTGATCGAAGATGTGACGAACGGTTCTGTTGCAAAGTTTTAAATCTACT
>NZ_JXLA01000073.1 GCF_001886185.1 Enterococcus raffinosus
TTTGTCAAAAAAAGTGTTGCCATTCCAACAAACTTTAATGGTAGATTGAATGGTATACAGGCTATGCCAGAGACTTTCTTTGTTGATAGTAATGGAGAAACTAAAGTTGTCTTGGATAAGGCGATAAGAATTTGTATGGAGTGTATTGGAATTGGATAGAATTAAAAATATTATAAATGGTAGTACAAAAAAAGATAAATATAAAATAAGAGATCGTTTTAGGCATTTATTTCAATCCGTTTGGTTTTTAATTACTAATTCTTACTTTGAAGGGTTTAAGACTGGTAAAATCTACGGGGGGAATTTAAAGAAAATTTGTGTTCCGGGTATAAATTGTTATTCATGCCCGGGAGCAAAAGGTTCTTGCCCAATAGGATCACTACAGGCAGTAATTGGAAATTCAAAATATAAGATTAGTTATTTTATTATATAGTTGGGATTTTGTTTTTTATAGGAGCATTGGTGGGAAGATTTGTTTGTGGATGGCTGTGTCCATTTGGATTGATTCAAGATTTGCTACACAAGATTCCCTTTTTTAAAAAAGTTGAAATATTTAAGTTTGATAAACATTTGAGAAAATTGAAATACATAATATTACTTGTATTTTTCATTAATATTCCCTTTATTTTTGGTTGATATTTTAGGTCAGGGTTCTCCGTATTTTTGTAAACTTAATTGTCCGATTGGTATGCTGGAAGGAGGATTACCACTTATTTTATTAAATAAAAGTATGAGAAGTGCGATAGGTTTCTTGTATTATTGGAAAGGAATCATTCTAATAGTTACTTTGTTACTTTCTATAATTATATATAGACCTTTTTGTAAATATATATGTCCACTTGGAGCTATTTACTCAATTTTTAACCCTATTTCAATATTTAGATATAGATTGGATAAGGATAAGTGTATTAATTGTGGAAAATGTAAAAAAGTTTGCCAAATGAATAAAGATTCAGTTGAGAATTGCAATCATCTGGAGTGTATCAGATGTGGACGATGTAAAAATGCTTGTCCAGTGGATGCAATTAGTTATGGAGTAAGAAAATAGAGAGGAGTAGTTAGGAAAGTGATAAAAAATGCTATAGCATATATTACAAGAAAGAAAAATAGAACTTTAATAATTTTTATCATATTAACTATAGTTCTTTCTTGCTTGTATTCTTGTTTAACAATAATGAAATCAAGCAATGAAATAGAAAAGGCTTTATATGAAAGTTCTAATTCTTCAATATCAATAACAAAAAAAGATGGTAAATATTTTAATGTTAATCAATTTAAAGATATTGAAAAATTAAAAGAAATTGAAGAAAAAATAATTCAATATGATGGATTAGCAAAACTAAAAGATGCTAAAGTAGTTAGCGGAGAACAAAGAATAAATAGAGAAGATTTATCTGACGAATTTAAGAATGTTGTTTCACTCGAAGCTACAAATAATACTAAAAGAAATATTTTATTTAGTAGTGGAGTATTTACAATTAAAGAAGGTAAAAATATAGAAGAAAATGATAAGAATTCAATTATTGTTCATGAAGAATTTGCTAAACAAAACAATCTAAAATTAGGTGATGTAGTTGATCTTGAATTACTAGATATTGAAAAAAGTGGAAAAATAAAAAGTCATAAATTTAAAATTATAGGGATCTTTTCTGGTAAAAAACAGGAAACATATACAGGATTATCTTCTGATTTTAGTGAAAATATGGTGTTTGTAGATTATCCAACAAGCCAAGAGATATTAAACAATTCAGAAAATAATGAAATTGCAAATAAAATTTTAATGTATTCTGGTAGTGCAGAATCTACAGACTTAGCCTTAAACAAATTGAAAGAGCTTAAAATTGATGAGTCAAAATATTTTGTTGAAAAAGATTCTAATGCGTTTGAAGAGTCTTTAGAGTCAGTGAGTGGAATAAAATATATAATAAAAGTAATGACTTATTCTATTATGTTAGGTGGGATGGTTGTTCTTTCATTAATCTTGATTCTATGGTTAAGGGAAAGAATTTATGAAATAGGTATATTTTTATCTATTGGAACATCTAAGATACAAATTATAATGCAATTTATATTTGAGTTAATATTCATATCGATACCAAGTATAATATCTTCCTTATTTTTAGGAAATGTATTACTAAAAGTAATTGTAGATGGATTCATTAACTCAGAGGATTCAATGATTTCCGGTGGAAGTTTAATAAATAATAGTAGTTTTATGTCAAATATAACAACGCTTGGACAAAGTTATTTAATATTAATAAGTATTATTGTTTTATCAGTTGTATTTGCTTCTTCATTAATGTTAATCAAGAAGCCTAAAGAAATCTTATCAAAAATAAGTTAGGAGAAAATAATGGATATATTAGAAATAAAGAATGTAGCATATAGTTATGCAAATTCTAAAGAAAAAGTTTTGTCAGGAGTAAATCAGAAATTTGAACTTGGGAAGTTTTATGCGATAGTAGGAAAGTCAGGAACAGGAAAATCTACACTTCTTTCCTTACTTGCTGGACTTGATAAACCTCAAATAGGAAAAATATTGTTTAAGAATGAAGATATACAAAATAAAAGATATAGTAATCATAGAAAAAATAATATATCTTTAGTATTTCAAAACTATAATTTAATAGATTATTTATCACCAATTGAAAATATTAGATTAGTAAATAAATCAGCAGATGAAAGTATCTTGTTTGAACTAGGTTTAGATAAAAAACAAATAAAAAGAAATGTTATGAAATTATCTGGTGGACAGCAACAAAGAGTAGCTATTGCTAGAGCATTGGTATCAGATGCTCCAATAATACTAGCTGATGAGCCTACTGGTAATCTAGACAGTGTTACTGCTGGAGAAATAATTAATATATTAAAGACATTAGCTAAAGATAGAAATAAATGTGTAATAGTTGTAACACATAGTAAGGAAGTAGCAGATTCTGCGGATATCATTTTAGAACTAAGTGGTAAAAAGTTGGAAAAAGTAAATAAAATGAATTTGGAGGTTGAATAATGATAAAAAATGCATTTGCTTATGTAACTAGAAAAAGTTTAAAATCATTAATTATTATATTAGTTATTTTATCTATGTCAACTTTAAGTCTCATTAGTTTATCTATTAAAGATGCTACGGACAGAGCTTCAAAAGAAACATTTGCTAATATAACAAATAGTTTTTCTATGGAGATAAATAGACAAGTAAATCCAGGAACACCTAGAGGTGGGGGAAATGTAAAAGGTGAAGATATTAAAAAGATATCTCAAACAGATAGTATAGACTCCTATGTAAAAAGAATAAACAGTGTTGCAGATTTAGTTGATTATGATATTATTGAAACTCAAGAGACTCTTGCGAATCAATCACCTGAAAGAGCAAAGAATTTTAAAAGAACAGTTATGTTAACTGGGGTTAACGACTCAACAAAAGAAACAAAATTTGTATCAGAAGCATATAAATTAGTAGAAGGAAAGCATTTAGAAAATGAAGATAAAAATAAAATCTTAATGCATAAAGATTTAGCTGAAAAAAATAATCTTAAAGTTGGAGATAAGATAAAAATAAAATCTAATTTATTTGATGCCGATAATGAGAAAGGTGCAGATGAAACAGTAGAAGTAGAAATTAAAGGTCTATTCGATGGGCATAATAGTGGTGGAGTAAGTGCAGCACAAGAACTATACGAAAATACATTAATCACTGATGTTCATACAGCTGCTAAAGTTTATGGTAATACCGAAGATACAGCTGTATACCAAGATGCAACATTCTTTGTAAAAGGTGATAAGAATCTTGATAGTGTAATAAAAGATCTTGGGAAATTAGATATAAATTGGAGAGAATATAATTTGATTAAAAGTTCATCAAATTACCCTGCATTACAACAATCTATATCAGGTATTTACTCAATTTCAAATAAATTATTTTTTGGCTCATTAATATTTGCAGGAGTTGTAGTTTCATTATTATTATTATTATGGATGAATGCTAGAAAGAAAGAAATAGCAGTATTACTATCATTAGGTATATCAAAATTAGAAATTTTTGGTCAATTCCTAATTGAGATGGTATTTATATCAATCCCCGCATTCGTTGGTTCTTATTTCTTAGCTCAATATACAGCTGACAAGCTTGGGAATAATATATTGAATAAGGTTACTGGTGATATAGCTAAACAAATAGCTAAACAATCTGCATCTAGCCAATTAGGTGGTGGGGCAGAAGCTGAAGGATTTAACAAGACATTATCAAGTTTAGATATCAATGTATTACCTAAATTCATGATTTATGTAGTTATATTTATGAGTTTAGTACTTCTTGTATCATTGATTATTTCTTCATTCAATATATTAAGAAGGAATCCAAAAGAATTATTAATTGACAATAATTAAAATTTTCGGTGCTTTTTAGCACCAAAAATGAGAGTGTAATATAAACCGTGTAAGTAACCATCAATCCTAGGCGGGTGGTTGCTTCACGGTTTTTATTTTTCTAAAATAAGATCAAGAGGTGATTACACGATGGCTAGAAAGAAAAGAAATCCTGATGCTGAGAAGTTAGCTGAATCCATTTTGAATACTTATCAACCCGAATCTGTAGAGGATATGCAAGATGTTTTAAAAGATGTGTTTGGTCCCTTATTTGAAAAAATGCTTCAAGGAGAATTGAATAACCATTTAGGGTATGACGCCCATTCTAAAGAGCCAAAGAAACATGACAATCGACGAAACGGTTATGGCAATAAGACGCTTAAAACGAGCTTTGGTAAAGTAAACATTGATGTTCCCAGAGACCGGGAGGCTTCTTTTGAACCTGAGTTGATTCCTAAGAGAAAACGAGATGTCTCCGACATCGAAGGTAAGGTTCTTTCCATGTATGCACGAGGAATGAGTCAATGCGATATCGCCGCAACCGTTGAAGATATTTACGGCTTTGATATTTCCCACGAAATGATTTCTGATATCACGGATGCCGTCCTTCCTGAATTGGAAGAATGGCAAGCTCGGCCATTAGCCAAGTGTTATGCATTTCTATTCGTTGATTGTATGTATGTCACTTTACGCGAAAACTATGAAGATAAAGAATATGCTGTGTACACCATTCTTGGCTATGATCTTAAAGGAAACAAGGAGAT
>NZ_JXLA01000074.1 GCF_001886185.1 Enterococcus raffinosus
AGTTTGAGACGTCTTTTGTCTACAGTCTGTGGTATATCCATCGGATATGCCTTTTTTATTTGTCGAAAATAAAGTTTTATCTATATACATCTACGATTATTTTGTAAACCAACGATAAGTTTTCACACGGTATATTACTAGACATACATAGCGTTAGTAAGAATAAACGGACCAATGAATACATAAAAAGTATCCCCTCAAATATGAGGAGATACTTTTTAAGCTGAAACTTACCTAAGTAATAATTATAATGAAAAATTTCTTAGTATTGTTAAAACCAAGTGAAAAAGTTAAGGTTAAAAAACGAAAATCAGATTATTTTTAACTGTCGACGTAATTATAAGTTAATTAAAGTCACATTTCAATGTTTTTTTGGCGAAAAGTTATTAAAGTTCATTTTTTGCTAAATAAAAAGTATCGGTATATACAATGAACAATTAAAAAACGGAGAAAAGACCCTATATATAGAGCGTCAATTTCGCCGTCAAAGAAAAGGGGAAATCGTATGCGCAGAGGAGAGAATATCTATCGAAGAAAGGATGGTCGTTGGGAAGGTCGGTATCGAAAAGGTCGTAAGGCTAATGGACAAGTAAAGTATGGCTACGTGTATGGTCGATCATTGCAAGAAGTACGTATGAAGCTCTATCCATTGAAGGTTCGCTATCAAAGCATTCAAAATACACAGGGAGAGCTATGTATCCCACTGCAGGAGTGGGGGAATCAATGGCTGCTGCAAATACAATCCAGCGTCAAGCCTGCTACATTTGCCAATTACCAATACAAATTAACGAAGTATGTCTTTCCCTTTTTGGGAAGTCAGCAGTTAAATGAATTAACCTCAAAGGATGGTCAAGAAATGGTCCAGCAGTGGAGTCGTCGGGGGTTGAAGGTCTCTACGATGAAAGTGATCCTACAAATAGTGTGTCAATGCTTGAACCGAGCAATAAAAATGATGTATTTGAAGGAAAATCCATTTTCTTCTATTCAATTGCCAAAGGAGAAGAAAAGAAAAATTCCAGCATTGTCAAAAAAAGAGCAGCAGCGGTTGGAAAAATCCGCTCTAAAGGAAGGTGGAGTACGAGGGCTGCCAACGTACTTAGCATTATACACAGGCTTAAGAATCGGGGAAATCGCCGCTTTACGCTGGTCGGATATTGATTTTGAGCGAAATGTGATTCAAGTGAGCCACACCTATCAAAGGCTCGCGTTATCAGTCGGGAAACGAAAAACACAACTACTCTATGACATGGCTAAGACAGAGGCAGCTGTTCGGATCATTCCTTTTGGGTCAAAGCTAAGGAAGCTGTTGCTTCAACAAAAAAGAAACACGAAGAGTCGGTATGTTTTTTCCCATAAGAATCATCCTATCGAACCGCGTTTGCTAACGTATCACTTTCATCGGTTGCGTGAACAAGCAGGGATCAAGGGCATTCACTTTCATCAATTGCGCCACACATTTGCGACACGTTGCTTGGAAGCACAAAGCGATATTTTATCTGTGAGTGCGATGTTGGGGCATACTTCTACACGGTTGACGCTAGATACGTATGCGGATTCCATGATTGAGCAGCGAGTTCAAGTAGTCTATCAGATGGAGAAACTCTTACATTAGTTTGTTAACCAATAACAAAAAAATTTTAAAAAAGGCAATATTCGGGCAGAGCTTTTTTTAAAATTCGTGAAAGCGCTTACTTGTTTATTGTTGAAATGCGAGCGATTCTGTTTATAGTAGATAGAGCTATCGATCATTCGATGGAGGGTTATCGCGGTCTCATTTACCGTCAACTTCCGTCAGGCATCTCCTCTAATGTGTTTATCTATCAGTGTTTTTGTCTTCTACCTTGGTTTTAACAAAACCAAGTGAAAAGTAAACGAATGGAGATAGCGTATCAGTATCACGGATCTATTTTAACAGAAAGTCATCTATTTGCTAAAACAGAAACTTTTCTTTCTGTTTAGAATAAAAAAAGGAGTGTTTTTTAATGAAAGATTTGAAAGGAAAATTAGTCGTTAGTTTAGCTAGCCTATCCGTTCTGGGTTTGGCATTTGCTGGGAGCATAGGAGGATTTGCGGATACGTTGGACACACCTGTACGAGTTCAATTTGAGGCAGAGGGGCTTATTCCTAACCCCAACCCAGATCCGGATGAATTACAATTGCGCTTTGTTCCAAACCTTGTCGATTTTGGTAATACACATACTGCTGGAAATGCACTGACACAATCAATCGGCACAAGCGGAAAGTATGTTGCGTTATATGATGGAAGAGATACTGCTCTTACAAATAATGAGTGGACATTATCTGCCAGTGCTTCTAACTTAACCAACCCAGTCGCTCCTGCACAAGTGATCAACTCAGGGAAGATCAAAGTTGCAGTAGGAAGTATGAAAGATTGGGGTGCGCCTAGTGCTCCTACTTCTGCGAATACAACAACCAATGCCGCAAATATTACTGTAGGCAGTGGCATCACAGCAGGTGTTGCGGAGTTAGCCTTGGATGGAACGACTACTGAGTTAGCGAAGACGGACTCAAGTATTAGTGATCATGGTTATGCGTTGCCAATCGATTCAATGACATTAGAATTGGCTGCCGGCGATTCAAATACTGCGTTTGCCGGACAATCATTCCAAGGAAATATCACTTGGGCGTTAACTGATTCATTCTAATTACTTTACTGAGTGAAAGAGAAGAGGATTGTTCTCTTCTCTTTCTTTTATTTAAGGAGAACCACTAAATGAAAAAAAAGCTTCTCATAAAAGATCTTTTATTTCTAGTTAAAAAGAGTTTTTGTTGTTTATTGATAGTTTCAAGTTGTTTTCTATTCAGCACTGTGAGTTTAGCAGAAGAAGCGGGGAGCTCGGGGGAAAAGGCAACACAACCTGAAAATGATGTAGGCTTTGCGGTAGAGCCTGTACAAACTGCTACACAAATCGATTCTCAAAAGGGCTTTTATTTTATTAAGGTTGAACCGAATCAGCCGCAAGAACTATCGATAAAAATCAGGAGTACAAACGTCGCGCCAGCAACTGTCAGTATCTATGTAAAAAATGCGTATACCAATCAAAACGGTTCAATTGATTACGATAGTGATGACTATGAAAGAGATGCCACTTTGACAGATTCTGTCGAAGAATTAACATCCGTTTCCGAGAAAAAGGTAACCGTCAAAAATTACGAAGAGAAAATTGTAACAATTAGCGTTAATCCTCCCCATGAAAAATTTTCAGGGGTTAAAGGGGGAACGATTTGCATCATGAAAGCTGATTCGTCAGAAGAAAAAGAAGGACTGAGTTCTACGTTTGGATATCGTATCGGATTACTGCTTACGGAAGACTCAGAAGTTTATGACGATGGCTCTTCCTTGAACCTCTTAAAAGTCCGTTCCACAGTGCATCAGGGGAAGCGGGTGATCCAAGCTCGAATGCAAAATCCTGAACCAAAAGTATTGAAAGATTTAATGATTGAGACCAAATTATACAAAAAGGGCAGCCGTGAGGTAATTAAGAAGAGAACAGCCAATAATATGCGAATGGCACCAAATTCTCAATTTGATTTTTCAACGAATTGGGGGATTGATCCGATCAAAAGCGGCACATATACTCTCCAAGTGCGTGCACAGTCAGGGACAAATACATGGGAATGGAAAAAAGACTTTACTATTGGAGAAAAGCAAGCGAAAAAGATCAACGAGGAAGCGAGCTTTACGATTACCTTCCCGGAATGGGTACCGCTTGTCACTATTTTGATAGGAGTGGTTAGCATTATCTTGATAGGTTGCCTTTATGTGCGGAGTAAAAAATGGAATGTACCTTAAAAAATCTCAAAAAGTCTAGTGGTAATAAGTCAAGATAAT
>NZ_JXLA01000075.1 GCF_001886185.1 Enterococcus raffinosus
CACCCGTTCTCACGGGTGGATGTGTTACTGCAAAAAACGAAAGGAGATTTTACTTTATGAAAAAACCGAGATTTAAAAAATGGCGATTGTTTGCGGCTTTAGCTTTGTTGGGTCTGGATCAAACAATTGTAGGAGCGATTGGTCCTATGATTGTCTTTGCTGATGAAATTACTCATCCACAAACAGTGACGGTTGAATTAGATTTAGCGCATCAATATGTTGTTGAAGGAACTTTCAGTGACGGTCGTCCAATGTCAGAAGTCACTGTTCCACATTATGCTGTGTACAACGGCGTGAAACAAGATATTTTCTGTATTGAGCCAGGAGTCCCAATTGACAATGAGTTCACGCCGGGTTATGAGAAAAATCCATTGCCTGATATGCCAGAGAAAGCGAAACTAGTTTCCGTTCTATGGAAAAAAGCCGGTACAGATGTAGATACTCATATTGTGGCACAGAAGATGATCTGGCAAGAAGTTAATGGGTATACCCTTCACTCAATCAAACGATTGAATGGTAGTGCCGTAAATATCGCAGCCATTGAGGCAAAAATCAATCAAGCCATTGCCGATTATCAGAAGAAACCAAGCTTCCATAATAGTACGGCTAAAATAGTATTAGGGCAATCGACTACTATGACGGATACGAATAATCTGAATTTGTCAGAGTTTGATGAAGTGGTGGAAAATACCGCAAACATTGATTATCGTGTGAATGGCAATCAGTTGATAATCACCCCAAATGCGAGTTCAAAAGAAAGTGGTGTGCTGACGCTTAAGAAATCTGCTGGCACCGGAACACCTGTCGCCTATAAAAAGGTTGGCCAACAAACCCTGATGGCTGGGGCGATTGATAAACCGAACACTTACACGGTCAAAATTGATGTAGAAACCGAGGGTTCTTTAAAAATCAAAAAAGTTGATAAAGAATCAGGTGCTATTGTACCAGGAACGGTTTTCCATTTAGACTTTGGAAAAAATTTACCTGCAAAAGACGTGACTACTGACAAAGAAGGCATTGCTACATTGGATGAGATTCCTCATGGTACAAAGGTAACCATTACCGAAAAATCAGTACCGGCGCCTTATACGATTGATACCACCCCCATGACTACCACCATTAAAGCAGGTGAAACCATTTACGTGACTTCAAAAAACGCACAGGAAAAAGGTCAAATCATTCTGGATAAAAGCGGAGTTGAAACAGGGAGTGATCTTTGGAATGACAATTATTCCTTAGCTGGTAATACGTTTGCCATTCGCAAAGACAGTCCAACCGGTGAAATCGTTCAAGAAATGACCACGGATGAAAACGGTCATGCGGAAACACCAAAAGAGATTGCTAATGCGTTGGAATTGGGAACCTATTATGTGACCGAAACTAAAGCTAGTCATGGGTTCGTGAATACGTTCAAACCTGTAAAAGTCGAATTGAAGTATGCCAATCAAACCGTAGCCCTTGTTACCAGTAACGTAAAAGGGCAAAATCAAGAAGTCACTGGCGAAACCACTTTGACGAAAGAAGACAAAGATACTGGGGATAAAGCACAAGGTAAGGCAGTCTTTGAGGGGACTGAATATACCTTGTTTACTGCTAAGGATGGAAAAGCGGTTAAATGGAGTGAAGCTTTTAAACCAGAAATGGTAAAGGGAACGAAAGCTTCTGATGAAACAGTGACTCTGGCTTTAGATGAAAAGAATCAAGCTGCCGTTAAACACTTAGCCATCAACGAGTACTACTGGCAAGAAACCAAAGCACCTGAAGGATATACCTTGGATGAAACGAAGTATCCTGTTTCTATCAAAAAAGTAGATGATAACGAAAAAAATGCCGTGATTACCCGAGATGTTACGGCAAAAGAACAGATTATTCGTTTTGGGTTTGATTTCTTCAAATTTGCCGGATCAGCCGCTGGCACTGCCGAAACTGGCTTCAATGATCTGACCTTTAAAGTGTCGCCATTGGAAGGGACCAATGAAATCACAGGTGCCGAAGATGAAGCGACCACAGCTTATAACGAGCAATTAGGGTTTGATGGTTATGGCAAGTTTGAAAATCTTCCTTATGGGGATTATTTACTTGAAGAAGTAGAAGCCCCAGAAGGTTTTCAAAAGATTACGCCATTAGAAATCCGTTCTACTTTTAAAGAAAACAAAGAAGACTTTGTGAAGAGTGAGTATGTCTTTACCATTACCGAACAAGACCAAAAACAACCAATTAAAACGGTGACCGTTCCTTACGAGAAGCTGACGAACAAAGCATTTTCTGTTAGTTTGAACCGTTTAATGCTCTATGATTTGCCTGAGGAAGAAGATAGTTTAACTTCTCTTGCGACTTGGAAAGACGGAAACAAAGAATTAACTTCTCTGGATTCTACCGAGCTAGTTGATAAATTGAGTTACAATCTACATGAAATCAAAGAAGACTGGTATGTGGTAGCGCAAGCCATTGATGTGGATGCGACAAAAGCTGCCCAAGAAAAAGATGAAAAAGCTAAACCAGTGGTGATTGCAGAAACAAGCGCAACGTTGGCGAACAAAGAGAAAACAGGAACTTGGAAAATTCAGCATAAATTAACCGCCGAACAAGTTTTAAATAAAACTATTGTCTTATTCAACTATGTGTATGAAAATAAGGAAGCTTTTGAAGCAGGCGATAAGCCAGTAGCGAAGGATGTTAGCTTGAATAATCAAGCCCAAACTGTTAATTGTACGGTGGAACGTCATGTTTCGATCCAAACAAAGGCCCACCTAGAAAACGGTTCTCAGACCTTTACTCACGGTGATGTGGTGGATATGTTTGATGATGTGTCGATTACTCATGATGTACTGGATGGCTCAAAAGAAGCTTTCGAAACAATTCTGTATGCTTTATTACCGGATGGTACAAACAAAGAAATTTGGAAATCTGGCAAGATTGAGTATGAAGTAAATGATAAAGAATTCACCAAAACTGTGCTTGCGAAAAAAGTAGATACCGGAAAATATCCAGAAGGAACCAAGTTTACTTTTGCGGAAATCAATTACGATAAAGATGGGACTATCAATGGAAAACACAATGAAGATTTGAAAGAAAAATCTCAAACCTTAACACCAAAAGAAGTTCCAACCATACTAAGTACGCCGAAACAACCGGAAACACCAACTGTTCCAAGTGGCTCTCAAGAATCTAGTCTCACAGTGAAGACATTCCCTCAAACTGGGGAGAAAAATTCCAATGTGTTACTGTTCATTGGTTTTACTTTGATTTTTGCGACGGCGGGCTATTATTTCTGGAATCGCCGGAACTAAGGTGATGAGATGATACAAGTAAATCCTAAGAACCAACGTGCGCGACCGCCTCCTAAAAAAGTAGTCGCGCTATTTTTGTATCCAAAACTAACAATGAAAAGAGGAAAAGAAGATGGAATTGAAATTTGTCGTGCCAGATATGGCTGAAACCTTTGGAAAGTTAAGTTATGCCGGAGAAGGCGAAGTTTTAACAGAAGGATATGGACGGAATACTACGGTGATTGGTCGCAGTTATCATTTGTATTCCAGTAAGCAACGGGCCGATGATATTGAGGTGGTAGTAGCTGCGGAAGCCGGTGAAAAGGATTTTGATCAAGACCAACCGCTAAAAGCCGTGAATCCCCATTTGGTTGCCAAAGGCTATGAGATTGAGAATCGTGGGTTTACTGATTACGTGTTGTATGTTGATGATTTAGT
>NZ_JXLA01000076.1 GCF_001886185.1 Enterococcus raffinosus
TGCCGAAGATCGTCACATCCGAGGAGGCTTATTGTCTAGGACAATCGGAATAGTATACGGAAAGAAGTTCTGCACCTTATAAAATTTGTCAAAAAAACTGTTGCCATTCCATTAACGAGTTCTGTTCTTTTTCATACAGATCAAGGGTCTCAATATACCTCTTTTGAATTTAGAAAATTTATAGAGGATCATCCGATTGTCCACTCACTTTCAAAACCAGATTATCCGTGGGATAACGCCGTTACCGAAGCTTTTTTTAAATATATGAAAAAAGAAGAATTAAATCGCCGTTCATTCCATTCAATTGAAGAAGTACGGTTGGCTTGTTTTGCCTACATTGAAGGCTTCTATAACACCAAACGTCCTCATGGAACATGAGATATGCTTACACCAAATGAAATGGAGGCTCTTTACTTTGAAAATCTTTAAGTATCTTCTCTTTTTGTGTCTACTTTATTGACATCTATCCAATTAGTAATCAATAAATATTTCAATAATAGTCTAGCTATATATAAATAACATTACAAAACCTAAAGAATTATATCTGATAACCTTCCATGTTTTTCATATGATGTTACTCTTTCAACTTTATTATTATCATCGACAAAAACAACCTTAGGTCTATGATCCTTAACCTCATTTTCATTTAATTCACAATATGCCATTAAAATTATTTTATCTCCAGTTGATACACATCTAGCTGCAGCTCCATTCAAGCAAATCATCCCTGTTCCTCTCTCTCCAGCTATTGTATAAGTTTCAAATCTATTTCCATTATTAACATCAACTATTTGTACTTTTTCATATTCATATATTCCTGCTGCTTCTAATAAATCCATATCAACAGTAATACTTCCTACATAATCTAACTCAGCTTGTTCAACTTTAGCTCTATGTATTTTTCCTTTTAACATTGTAACTTTCATTATTATAGCCCCCTATTGTAATTCAAATGTAAAATTATCTATTAATCTTGTTTTTCCTATAAATACTGCTATTGCAACTAAAACTGATTTTTCAATATAATTTACTCTTTGTAATGATAAAGAATCAACAACTTCTACATAATCAATCTTTGCCAAATTATAAGTATTTATATTTTTACTTATTATCTCAATTATTTTTAAGCTATCTCTCTCTCCATTATTTAAGGCTTCCTTAGCTAAAGTTAAAGATTTATTTAAAATAGTAGCTGAAGATCTTTCCTCTAAACTTAAGTATGTGTTTCTAGAACTTTTAGCTAGTCCATCCTCTTCCCTTATAATTGGACACCCTACAACGTCTATATCAATATTAAGGTCCCTAACCATTCTTTTAATTACAGCTAACTGTTGTGCATCCTTTTCTCCAAAATAAGCTCTATCTGCTGGTATTATGTTAAATAATTTACTTACAACAGTGCAAACCCCTCTAAAATGTATTGGCCTACTAGCTCCACATAAACCTTCTGTTAATCCAGTTATATTAACAAAAGTACTTGCATTGTCACAATACATCTCTTCAACTTCAGGATTAAATATTGCTGTTGCTCTACCTCTTGTGCATACTTCTATATCTCTTTCTAAGTCTCTTGGATAACTACCTAAATCTTCATTTTTCCCAAACTGAGTTGGATTTACAAAGATACTTACAACAACTTTATCATTTTCTTTTGATGCTTTTCTAATTAAACTTTCATGACCTTCATGTAAATATCCCATAGTAGGAACTAATCCTACCTTTAAGCCTTGTTTTTTCCACTCTTTTACTTGACTTCTAACATCATTTACTGTTTTAAATATAACCATATTTCTTGACCCTTTTAATATAATTTTTCTAAAACATCATCACTTATTTTAAACCCATGTTCTGGACCTGGAAAAACTCCATCTTTTACTTCCTCTATATATTTTGTAAATGCTTTATTCATCTCTTCTGATAAATTAGCATATTTCTTCACAAATTTAGGGGTAAAATCACTATACATCCCCAACATATCTTGATATACAAGAATTTGTCCATCACACCCTGCACCTGCTCCAATACCAATTGTAGGTATTGATATCTCTTTAGAAATTAACTCTGCAAGCTTAGTTGGAACACATTCTAACACTACAGCGAATGCTCCTGCTTTTTCTACAGCTTTAGCAGCTCTTATTAATTCTTTAGCAGCTTCCTTGTCCTTTCCTTGTACCTTAAATCCTCCAAATGCATTAACAGATTGAGGTGTTAAACCTATATGCGCCATAACAGGTATAGAAGCCTTTACTATAGCCTCTATTTTATCGCATACTTCTATCCCTCCTTCTAATTTAACAACCTGAGCTCGTCCTTCTTTTATTAATCTTCCTGCATTAACTACTGAATCATATACTGAAGTTTGATAAGACATAAATGGCATATCTGCAACAACTAAAGTGTTCTTAGCTCCTCTTGTAACTGCTCTAGTATGATGAATCATGTCTTCCATTGTTACTGAAAGTGTATCTTCATGTCCTAGACATACCATACCAAGAGAATCTCCTACTAATATTCCATTTATCCCAGCTTCATCAATTATTTTTGCTGTTGAATAGTCATAAGCTGTAAGCATTGTTAATTTTTCATTTCTTAATTTAGATTCTTTAAATGTAACTGCTGTATTTTTCATCTATCTCTCTCCTAAATACTTTTCTAATTCACTATAATCTCTATTAATATTTTTTAACATAGCTATCTCTAATACATTTTTTGATAATAGCATATATAAAGCTCTGTCTTCATCTGATAAAACTTCACAGTGACCTTTAATTGTTGAAATATCACAACGTTCAACTGGTCCTGTCAAACTTTCTATAATTCCTTTTTCTTTTATATTTCTAATATTAAATTCAATTAATGGATATAAAGCTTCAATTGCCATTTTTTCAGTAAATCCACATTGAATTAGATATGTAACGCTTGTATTAATAAGTCCTAGCACAAGGTTACTAGATACTACTGATGCGGCATGATAAAGAGATTTATTCTCCTTAGATACAATTACAGTACTATTACCTAACTTTTTGAAGAAATCACATAAAAACTTTGCATATTTTTCATCGCCTTCAATTGTTATAAAAGATTTTTTTAATTTTTTGTATGAATTATATTTATCTGATATTGAAAACATAGGATGGACAGAATAGCCATAAGCACCATAGTCCTGTATATTTGAAAAGATATCTGAAGATATTGCACCACTGCAATGGCAGATTAATTTGTTTTTGATTTGATAATTTTTAATTTCTTGCCATACCTCCTGAATTTGACCATCAGGAGTCGTAATGAAAATAGTATCATTTTCATCTACTAATTCTCTTAAGTTTAAATATTGTTTACTAGATGTAAAATTCGAAGCTGCTAATGACGAGTCTTCGCTTTTACTATAAAATCCTGTTACTTGTATTTTATGTTCCTGGAAATACTTCCCGAATGAACAACCTACCTTGCCGGCTCCAATAAAACCAACGTTCATAATTATCACCTCCATAAAGAAGTGAGACTACAAGTCCCATTCTTACGATATGAGCTTAAAAATAAAAATTAAATCAAATATACAGTATGGTTTTTTCAAATATCATCCATAGTTAATTTATCATAATATCCCATATTTTAAAATAAAAGATAGCGTAAAATATTTTGTGTAAATAGAAATTTAGGGTAGAAAAAAAAAGTCCATTCTGTAAAATTAAAGTTACC
>NZ_JXLA01000077.1 GCF_001886185.1 Enterococcus raffinosus
GGTAACTTTAATTTTACAGAATGGACTTTCTTTTTTTCCACCCTAAATTTCTATTTACACAAAATATTTTACGCTATCAAGGATTTCCATTTTCTCTTTTAAACAACCTTATCAATATAGTATAGTTAGTAACATTGTTTCTTTATTATGCCTAAACTATTACTCACCATACAAGTTTACAATGATTCATTCTTTCCTTGTTTTTTATATTCTCCTTAAAAAATTATTCTCCATTAATAATTTTCCAATTTTCTTCTTTGTTTAACAATAGATTGTATTGAAAACTATTTGTCACCTTTTCAATTTCATTTAGGTATTTTACTACGATTTTTACTTGTACCGAACCGTCCTTTTCAAGATAAATAGGATTGGTTATTTCTACAAATCTAAGATCGCTACTAACTTGGCTCATAGATTCATTTTCACTATAATACTCTAGCTCTTTTTCAGAAGCAATTGGATAAAGTTTGAAAAATGTCTCTAGAAACTCAGTAATTTCTTGCGTTGTTTTTGCATCAATGTCAGAATCACTTTCTACTTGTTTTACTTCATATTTTGCCTTACCTGGCTTACTAATCATAGTTGGTAAACTCGTCACTATATGATTTTCTTTTTCATCTTCAAATATCTTCACTCGATACGCAGAAGAAATTTGTTCTGACTTTTTCCCTTCTGTAATCTTTTGGTCTACTAAAAATGAAACGACAAAATCTTTCGAACGTTTTTCAACATCTAGAATTTTTACTGAATTTACTTCTGAACTAGTGGGAATATCTACTCGAACCATATCTTGACTCAAAGCAAGGCCTTCTTCTGTAAGGTACTGTCCAAGATTACTCATTCTCTTTTCAATTACTTCCTTGTTATTCTTCCATGAAAAGTATTCTTTCACAAAATTCTTTGTAAAACTTTCAACTCCAGAAGTATTTATTACTTTTTCTTTTACAACCATTTTTACGTGAGTTGTATGCTGATCAATGGCGGTGAAATTTTTGTAGATACCAAAAGCAAGACTACATGACAGTAAAAGCCAAAGGGCAAGCACCATTTTTCGATGCTTGCCCACTGAAATTGTCCGCTCTTTTTTCTTTTTTGACATCTTTTCCTTTTGAATCCGTTCAATTTTTATCTTCATTATTTTTCCTCTTTTCTCTTAATTGTATCGGCCGGCTCCAATCAGATGCTGCTGCCAATAGCTTTCTGTAAGATTCGTCCAACCCACTGGATTTCCTGCGTGAAACATGCGATTCTCTCCTGCATAAATACCTACATGAGTCACATAAGTACCGGCATCATAGGTTGAGTGAAAGAAAATTAAATCACCAGGTTTGGCATCTTTTAAGTCAATATGAGTCATGACATCATACTGATCTTGAGCCACCCGGGGAAGTTTCAGACCAACTTTGGCATAACACCACTGGGTCAATCCACTACAATCAAAACCCGTTGCGGGACTCGAACCGCCAAATACGTAGGCAGTACCTTCATACTTAAAAGCCTCGTCAAAAATCCCTTGGACTGTTTTATCATCAAACTGTGTCGTGGTCAGGTATTGCTTCACTAATAGGCAATAAAACATATTGCCATAGTTATAGCGCCACCCGCCATTTTCTTTAATAGCTATGGGATTGGGATAATCGACTTTTTGACCACCCGATTTTTCCTTTGAAAATGATTCGGCTAAAGTAAAACTATGCTTCTTCCCGTTTTTTGCGACATAATCCAAATAGCCGCCACCATAGTTATAGGCTTGAATAATACTATCTTGATCACACCCTAGTTCTTTGGAGCTCTTAACCAAGGAAGCAAAATAAATACATCCCTGCTTGATAGATGCTTCGGTACTTAATGAATTTGGTGGTAAACCCGCAGACTCAGAACTTTGCATGACGTCCTCCATTGTGCCACCAGATTCGACTTGGATGATTGCCAAAAGAATTGGTACATAGTCTAATATGTCCGATTCTTTAGCATATTTTTCAACCATTGAGCGATGTTTCAAGACTTCTTCTGAGACACTATTTCCACCAGGAGAAATACCAGAAGTACCACTCCCCTCACTATCTTCCCCAAACAATAAGCTCACACACATCAAGATGCCCATAAAAGAGAGCATCAACATGGTTAACGAAATGACACTCAATTCTTTTAAATTCATTTTTTATCACCCGACTTTGGTTTTGGACGAGCCTTCATTATTCTTTGTACTTTTTGATTGGCTCTCTTCGGAAGAGTAGATCGTTGCTTAACTTGCTGGAAAGAATTTTTCTTACTTAATAGTTGGTTATTCTCTCTCGCAACCAAATTCTGTTTAACAAGTCTTCTCCTTACCTCAGAATTCGGTTTTACCATCACAATCCGTTTTGGAAGTTCATTTTTCAGTATCCTATCCTTCTGAGGTTTTGGATCCTCTTTTATCGAAACATTACTTCTTCTTTTTCCATGACGGTCTGTTACTTCGCCCAAGTTTTTTCGCTTTTCATCCATTTTCTCATCTCTGCGTTGTCGTTGTTTGTCTCGCAGCTTCTCTCGATCTGCTTTTTCTTGAACAAGCCCTCGCTTAAATTCTTTCGGTGCTTTTTTCGTCTTTTCCAGACCTTTATGGAGGATGTATTTTAAGTTGGTCGGCGTATTCCGTACCTGATCCTTTACTTGTTTTGTCTTATCTTTCACCAAAGCCTGGGTATCCAGAACTTTGCCGATTTTTCTCCCGGCCAAGTTCATTCGAGATTGTTTCTTATTATTTGAAATTGGATTTTCCTTATTCAAGTCAGATGGTAGCTCGTGATCGGTAGGTAATCGTGAATTCTTTCGTAGAGCAGAACCGGATGGCTTAAATTTGGATTTTGATTGTTCCTTTGCCAACTTATTTCCGACTGCTGCACCACCACCAAAAGCCAAAGTTCGTCCCACATTTCGACTGAGTTGCCGCAATTTACGGTTCATCAACATTTGCGGTTTTCGCATAACCCGTCTTCCCATTGACTGGCTATCATTACTTTGGAGATTGAACATACTCATGATGTCCCCCAATTTGAAATAGATACCGGCAAAAGTCACAATTTGTAGAAAAGCTACCATAAAGAAGGGATAGGTAGCCGAAATATTGAAAAACATGGTAGAAATACTAAAAGCAGTTGTAATCACCAAGGTCACTCCCGCTCGCATCATAATCGTATTAAACAAGCGAATAATCACCTTCTTTCCTAAACTTTCATAAGTCGGCAACATGGACAATAAGAAACTGATAGGAAGAAACATCGCAAAGATAATGAAGAGAATTTGCGAGAACAACATAATCCCAGTCAGAAGAAAGACAAAAAAGGATATGCCAATATTGAACAACACCAAAAAGACCACGGTCCCTAAGCGGTTCATGGTCTTGGTAATACTTAGATTCGCATTATCATTGTCTTCAATCTCGGCTTTGACCGCTTCTTCCCGATCTTTGCCTTTATTTTCATCCGGACTCACGGATAGAATCTTATTGATCCGATCTTCGCCAATTTCTTCTATGTTTGAATCATCAAATTGCAAGAGTAACCAAGGTTGTTGGACTTGAATCGAAAACAAACTATCCCGAATCAAATCCACACTATCTTTTCCTTGGCTTTCCGAATTCGGTACAACAATCTCGGTCCCAAGGCTAAGAGCCGCTTCACTAACGTCTGAGCTAAAATCATTGATTTTTGTGAT
>NZ_JXLA01000078.1 GCF_001886185.1 Enterococcus raffinosus
ACCCGTTCTCACGGGTGGATGTGTTACTCTTAAAAAAAGCTTAGCCTTTTTTCGATGGTCTTTTCAAGAGTGAAACGGTATACTGATTATTGTTATTAACTTGAAAGGACGTACACTTAATGCTTATCGCTAATATTTTTAAAGCAATTATTCTTGGAATTGTCGAAGGAATCACTGAATGGTTGCCTATTTCCTCGACAGGGCATTTGATTTTAGCAGATGAATTTATCAAATTAAATATGAGTCCTGCTTTTATTGAAATGTTCAATGTTGTGATTCAATTAGGAGCTATCCTAGCGGTCGTGGTTCTTTATTTTAGTAAGTTGAACCCTTTCGCACCAAGCAAAACACATGAAGAAAAACAGGACACCTGGACGTTATGGTTTAAAGTAATCATCGCTTGCTTGCCGGCAGCGGTGATTGGACTGCCTTTGGATGATTTTCTAGAGGAACATTTTCATAAGTTCTTGCCAGTTGCAATCATGCTGATCGTTTACGGGATCGCTTTTATTGTTGTAGAACGACACAATAAGACTAAGACGCCCAAATGCACCAATTTGAACGACTTTACGTATAAAGCCGCTCTTATCGTCGGAGCCTTTCAATTGCTCTCTCTAATCCCTGGAACTTCTCGTTCAGGCGCGACGATCCTTGGAGCTATTATCATCGGAAGTTCTCGTTTTGTAGCGACGGAATTCTCTTTCTTCCTCGGGATTCCAGTGATGTTTGGTGCCAGCGGGTTGAAAATCGTTAAATTCTTAATGAACGGCAATACCTTTGGGGGTTCTGAAATTATTGTTTTGTTAGTCGGTATGGTCACAGCCTTTATCGTATCGATTATCGCAATTAAGTTTTTATTGGATTATATCAAACGAAACGATTTTACCGTGTTCGGGTGGTATCGAATTGTATTAGGGATAATTTTGATCGGCTATTGGCTGATTGCTATGTAAGACCTGCCTTTTTAGCAGGTCTTTTTTTCTGTTTAAACTATATTAATTATAAATTAAAACGAATAGAAAATTTCTTGATTTTTAACGAGATATTCCTCTTTCACCGTTACAACCACTAATGATAGTCATTCTCAATTCCAATTGATAATCACTTTCGTTCTCAATTAGCTAATTTCATTATCATTTAGCCAAACTAATATGTTACTATAATAGTGAAAGAATAGTTAGTATCTTGATGAGCTATTACCATTAGATACATGTCAAGACTATTGAGAAAGGAGGAAAAGTGATGAGTAAAAAAGAACGCAATGCGTTTCTCTCTACCCTTTTCTGTTTATTGTTTTTAATTGTTGGTAGGATCTTAATTGGGCTTTCTCAGCCTATCTATCCTCTCTTTTTCATTGTTGCGATCATTAGCGGCGGTTGGAAGCAAACCTACGAAGGAATCAGTGAACTCGTGCAAGAACGCACCTTGAATGTCGATTTATTGATGGCGTTAGCTGCTATAGGAGCCTGTTTGATTGGAAATTGGTTTGAAGGGGCGATGCTGACCTTTATTTTCTGCTTAAGTGGTGCCTTGGAGGAGTATGCTACAAATAAAAGCACGAAGGAAATTACCGCACTAATGAATGTTGCTCCGAATGAAGCCTTGAAAATTATTGATGGTGAGCATGTCACGGTTCCTGTTGAAGAATTAAAATTGGGCGACTTGGTTTTTGTTCCTAAAGGAAAAGCGGTCCCTATTGATGGCCGAATGCTTGGAGCTTCCTCTATTGACGAATCTGCAATCTCTGGAGAATCCGTTCCTGTTGAAAAAAATATTGATGATGAAGCCTTTGGTGGAACAATTAATTTAGGGCAACCTTTTTCATTGGAAGTAACTAAGACAAGTAATGATACTCTTTTTGCGCATATTTTACGTTTGGTTGAAAATGCTCAAAATGAACAAACAGCAACTGCAACTTTCATTGAGAAAATTGAAAATGTATATGTCAAAATTGTTTTGCTAGCAGTTCCTCTAATGATTTTGTTTACACACTTCATACTTGATTGGAGCTTTACCGAAAGCTTTTATCGTGGAATGGTTTTATTAGTGGTTGCCTCACCTTGTGCCTTAGTTGCTTCTGCCACACCCGCTACTTTGGCTGCAATATCAAACGGCGCGAAAAAGGGAATCCTTTTTAAATCAGGAAAGACTTTAGAAAACCTGGCCGATTTACGGGCAATCTCCTTCGACAAAACGGGCACATTGACACAAGGAAAACCGCGAGTTACGGATTATAAAACCTTTTCAGATGACTCTGTGATTCCTCAATTATTTTTTTCAATGGAGCGGCAATCAACGCACCCTCTAGCGGTAGCAATCACAAAGTTTTTTAAGGATGAGAATGCTCTTGAATTAAATGTGGAGGAACGCGCAGGATTTGGACTAGTGACTACTTACCAAGATCAAACATGGCAACTCGGCAAACCAACTGATAAGCAGAAACACCCGTTGATTGACCAATGGCACGAAGAAGGAAAGACGGTCGTGGTTCTTAGTAAGAATGATCAAATTACTGCTCTACTTGCCCTAATGGACTTGCCTAAGCCGTATACAAAAGAAGTAATCACTTATTTCCAAGAGCAAAATGTTCAAACTGTCATGCTTACAGGTGATAATGTAGGTGCGGCCAGTTATGTTGCTCAGCAGCTTCACTTAAATGATTTTCATGGTGGGTGTCTACCAGCTGATAAAACTGATTTGGTGAAGCAACAGAAAAGGGACTATACGGTCAATGCGATGGTTGGGGACGGAATCAACGATGCCCCTGCCCTAGCCACTGCTAGCATTGGTGTCGCGATGGGCGAAGGAACGGATGTAGCCATGGAAGTTTCAGACATGGTGCTGATGAAAAATGATTTGACGAAATTGATGTATAGTCATCGCTTATCGAAAAAAATGAAACGGATTATTCGTCAGAACATCATATTCTCACTATGTGTAATCGTTTTTTTGATCGCAAGTAATTTTCTACAATTTCTGACACTGCCCTTAGGAGTCGTAGGCCATGAAGGAAGTACCATTCTTGTTATTCTCAATGGACTCCGGTTGCTGATACCCTTGAAGGAGCTTGCTGATATCGATGAAACGAAATGCTCCACATGTCCACTTTATAAAGCATCTCATTGATCACAAAAAGCTAGAATGATAAAGATTCTAGCTTTTTATCTATTTTTTCTTGATATCTTGGTAGCTTTTTTTATCTATATGGATGTACTACAGCTAACAGGCAATAGATAAAACGAGGCATTTGTCTATTGTTTCAAATATAATTTCTGTTAAGGAAAAAAACTTGTCACGATTTTATTGCATTGAAAAGCGGCTTTATGTATAATGAGTAATGTTGAATTGTACGGTTACAACCGTATAAGACTGAATTCGGAGGTGAAATCCATGCCAAACATTGAATCTGCAATCAAACGTGTTCGCACTAGTGAAGCTGCTAATGCTAAAAACTCATCACAAATGAGCGCAATGCGCACTACTGTTAAGAAATTTGAAGAGGCTGCTGCTGCTGGCGCTGAAAATATGAATGACCTTTATAAAGAAGCTGCTAAAGCAATTGATATGGCTGAATCAAAAGGTTTGATCCACAAAAACAAAGCAAACCGTGACAAAGCACGTCTTGCTAAAAAATTAGCTAAATAATAAGGCTCTTCGTCAACTAGTGTTGGTGAA
>NZ_JXLA01000079.1 GCF_001886185.1 Enterococcus raffinosus
TTTATAATCAGCATACCCAGAAAAATTTAATCCAGCCATACTCAAACCCTTTTCATTGGTACCATCATAATAAAGAGGATAGTCACTTATACCTGCGGCAATACCAATCATTGCATAATGCTTATCCAAATTATTTACCTTTCGAAAAACTAATTTATAATTTCTTGGAGTAACAGTGACTACTTCATTGTAAGATATTTCATAATCAAAATTCCTTCCAAAATAATGATCATTTGTAACATAAGTGATGGACGTACACATAAGTTATTCCCCCTAAATAATAGTTCATTTAACCCCATATTACTCCTAATAATTTCGTATATCAAAAGAAAAGCACATCGCATACAAAAAAACGTTTTCGTTTTTTATAAATTGACAATATTATGTACCCCATAGGACTCGAACCTACGACCGGACGGTTATGAGCCGTCTGCTCTAACCAACTGAGCTAAAGGTACAAGGAATTATTTGTGCAAACGCATACAAAGCGTTAGAATATAAACTAGGGATTCCTGAACTTCCCCACAGTCTCTTAAATTACTATCAATGATACTGTATCAGGAATCCCTATTTAGATAGTATTCGTATACTAGTTTTAGAGCAACTATTTAGCTTCAAAAATGAAAAGACTGACCGAGAAGCTAGTATCGGTCAGTCATTACGGTATATCGAGGTGCTACCTTCGATGCTATAAAACTATCATACACACTCCATCGGAGTCAATATTTTTTAATACTTAAATCCTTTAATATGGCTCGGGTCAATCTTCACGTCATTTGCTTTACCCATCTCCTGAATTTCTTTCAAGACGATTGGTGCGTCGTGATCGTTAAATCCTTCACCTTTGACGCGTACATCGTAAGTTCCGTAGCTATTAGCTTCTGCGTACGTTTGTCTATCCAACAATACATCTTTCAGGAAGTTGCGCATATGCCCTTCTATTTTTTTGCTTTGTTCATCATTAAGATTCCTAGCTTCAATTTTAATGATAGGTTTATCTCCATCAACAATCGCAATATTTTGCTGCATATAAGTTGGATAGTATGACTTTAGTTCTTGTTTCAAGCGATTTACAGCGTTCTCGTATTTCCACTTAGAATCACACGAGATTATTAAAGTATAAACCTTGTTCGGCTGAAACACTCGTTTTACTTGATCGCGCAATAAAGTCCATGCATATCGTGTTTGAATGCGTTGCACCATTTTAACCGCTTGATCTTTCGACACGTTGTCAATCGCGATACCGTTTTTATTTCCAGTTGCAGGTGTTGTTGTCGCTGTATTCGACGATGTTGAGCTAGATGCTCCAGTTTTTAAACGGTACGCATAAAAATAAGGACATCCGGCCATCACCCATCGTTGATCGTGATTAGCAATGATCGTAGTCATTTTCCAACCAGTGCATTCAATCCAGTTTTGATTATCTAGTGCTACGCCTGTATGACCGCCTGCCCCTGCAGAGTAACCCTTTTTCCCCCAAATAATTACATCGCCGCGTTGCATTGGAAAGTCTGTATTTTCTGCGATCTTTTCATACCCTAGCTTTAAAAGATAGTCATGTAGTGTTTCAGTGCTAGGAATATATCCATAGTTAAAACCACCAGATTCGCGCAAAATACGATAAACAGAGCCTGAACAGTCGCATGTACCATCCGTATAGTAGCGAGAACCATACATGCTGTAGTAGCAATTATTTACAAATTTTTGAACGACGGCTAATCCTTTTTCGATATTAATAGCCATTATTTTTTCTCCTCTTTTTCTTCTTTAATGTTTTCGATTTCTTTTGGTTGAGGTTGCAACCCTACGTTTTTATCATTCGATTTTTCGTAAAGTTCCTTCGCTTTTTTCATGTCCATGTTACTCATTCCCTCCTAAATTCAATAATTTTGAAAACATTTGATGCAAGCCTGTAGAAGCTAAACCACTCACTGCGCCATAAACAATTGACTCCACGCCTATACCGTTCATAACACCGCCCAAAATCGCTCCTAACGCTGCTACAATCAAAGGGATATAAGCGTTCGCTACTTTATTAAATAGCGGCGTAACCTTGATTACATACCCAACTATTAAACAGGCAACTACAATAACTGGTACAAAATTTTCTGTAATAAATGATAAATCCATAACTATTTTTCCTCCTTTAGTTTATTCGGCAAATCCAACACTTTTTTATACAGTGTTTCTCCAGTTCCGTTACCGCCAAGTTCCCGATATCCACGCCACAAGTACTCTAAATTTTCTAGATCATCTATAGAAATCCAACCCTGCTCCAAAAATTCGGAGCATTGCTTATAAATTTTGTCATGCAGAATGGCTACATTCGCATATTCCAAACGTTTGAATCTATTTTCCGTTTGATCCTTATTTCCCTTGACCGCTTTATAAATATTGTGGAAAATCTTTAAGAATCCCCCTAATCCAATTGCCATCAAGAAACTGTTAATTTCCAGAAATTTTTCTAACACATGCTTTCCGCCTTCCTTTCAATAATTGAAAAAGCACACTCGAAAGTGTGCTAAATCGTTGCTTATTTATCTATGCTAATTTGATAACTGTAATAGTTTTTGTGCCAACACTCGTGAAACTGCCGGTAATATTGGTTTCAATACCTACAGAAAACTCATCTCCTGCATTCGCTGTGTTTACACACTGCCCTGTGCCGTCCCATCTATTCTTGAGTGCATCTACCCCTTGACCAGTCACTCGATCATTGTTGCCGGCACGAGAGCCATTCTTTAACAAATTGAAATACAGGTAACCATTTGTTTGTGTGCCTATTTGATACCACGTGTGAATGATAAATAAATACGTTCCAGCTTTTTGGATTTTAATCCGACCATTGGACGCTCTCTCTGCCACTGGGTCATCTGGCCGCATGTGTAGCACTTGAGTTCCTGATTTGACCTCTTTCCCATGAATTCCACTACCAGTTATTTGTCCTTGCTCCCCATTGAAAACACTCATGTTAAATGCACCAAAACCACCTGATACATTTAAATCATCTAACTTTTTATCAAGCGTCTTAGGACTAACAATTTTATCCCTTGCTTCCCCTTCGTCTACTTCTTCCTGCGTCGCCATACGAGAATCAACGTGTTGCTTTACACCAATTGGCGTCATAAATTTATTACCAGCAATCCCCAGCTCCGCATCAGTCTGATTAGCCGTAGCGTAGTTGTCGACATTACCGAGGTTAACTTGAGCCTTCGTTACGGAATGCGGATTCGTTTTATCAGCAACATGACTATTGAACTCCGTTTTACTGGCTTGCTCCACATTTGATACGTTTCCTAGTCCAACTTGGCTTTTGGTAACTCCATGAGGATTGGTTTTATTTGATGTATGGGAGGTAAGATCAGTTTTAGGCGCTTGTTCAACATTGGTCACGTTTCCTAAGCCAACTTGGGCTTTTGTTACCTTGTGCGGATTAGTCGTATCTTTATCATGTTCATCCAATCCGTCCTCTAAATGATTGATTCTTTCAGCAGTAACTACTGCTCCCGCCTGAATATTTTGTTCCTCTGTTTTATTGTCATCATAAGGAATCCAAGTTTGTTTTTCATAAGCCATTTACTCACCTTCTCGTAATATATATTTTGAAGA
>NZ_JXLA01000008.1 GCF_001886185.1 Enterococcus raffinosus
TCTTTGTCCTAGTTAGGGGTAGCATATCAAAAGCATGAACGCTTTTTCTCTTTTTTTTTGCGGAAAAATCTGAAACGATGCTTTCTTTTCACAAGCTATGATAAAATATATCGTAAGTATTGAGACTTATAAAAATTGAACTTCGTACGGGGAATAGGAATAAAAGGATCATTTTCTACCCTGCTACAAGTAGACGAGGAGCGCAATAAAGTGAAAAAAAAAGTTTAATGAGTTTGATGCTCTTATCAGCAGTACTCCTTTTAACTGCTTGTGGAACTTCTGCTAAGGATTCTTCAGCGAATATTACCGCATCAAAAACGAGTGAATCAACAGAGCAGTCAAAACAAACGAATGAATCGATAAATGAGAAAATAACAGTGAAAGAAAAAGTCGAGAACACTATGAAGACAATGACTCTAGAAGAAAAAGTAGGCCAATTATTTATGGCACGGGTGCCAGAACAGAATCAGATAATGGATATCCAAAACTACCACTTGGGCGGATACCTGCTATTTGACAGAGACATGGCTGGAAAGGGACAAGCTGATGTAAAACAAACAATTGCAAGCTATCAAGAAGCTAGTAAGACACCAATGTTCATTGGCTCTGATGAAGAAGGCGGAACAGTCAGTCGACTGAGTAGAAATCAAATTGTTTCGCCAGCCTTTGAAAGTCCGCAGGCGTTGTACCAAAAAGATGGTTGGGATGGGGTTACTAAGGAGATTGACCGCAAAGCACAAGTATTTGGCGAATTAGGGATTCAGTTAGGTATGTTCCCCGATGCAGATGTCTCGACAGATCCTCAGTCTTTCATCTATGATCGGACAATTGGAATGGATGCCAAAGGAACCAGTCACTATGTGAAACTAAGTGTAGAGGAAATGAAGAAGCAAAAACTTGGTTCCATCTTGAAGCATTTCCCTGGTTATGGCAACAATCGTGACTCCCACGTAGAAATCGTGACAGACAATCGTTCAATGGAGGATTTACGGAAGAATGATTTCTTACCTTTTGAAGCGGGAATTAAGGCATGGGCTGACAGCATCATGGTTTCTCACAATATTGTCCAGGCGATTGACGGCAATCGCCCAGCATCCATCTCAAAACCTGTTCATGACGTGATTCGCAATGAATTAGGCTTCAAAGGTGTGATCATGACAGATGATATGGATATGGCAGGCTTAGCAGATTTTATTTCTCAAGAGGAAGCGGGATTACAAGCTTTGCAAGCAGGAAATGACATGATTTTATCTTCAAGCTATAGCACTCAGATTCCGTATATTCTAGAGGCAATCAAAAAAGGTGAGTATAGTGAACAGCAGCTGGATCAATCGGTTGAACGTCTATTAACGTGGAAGGTCGAACTAGGATTGATTAAGTAAAGGAGGAATTACAATGTGTGCTTCCATGCGTTTAAAAATTGAACGAATCGCCAAATAAATTACCGTTTGACGAACTTCTTGTTTGTTCAAACGACAAATAAAGGAGCAATGATGGAAAATCAATCATGGAGAAAAAAGTATTTAACGATTTTATCTGGACAGACGGTGTCCTTGATCGGAAGTTCCGCGGTTCAGTTTGCGCTGATTTGGTGGCTGACGAATGAGTCTAAATCAGCGATTATGTTATCCTTGGCTGGATTATCAGCCTATTTGCCGCAAATGTTTTTAGGACCTTTTGTTGGTGTATGGCTGGATCGGCTGAAAAGAAAGTATGTCGTAATTGCGGCAGATTTATTTATGGGTTTAGTGGCATTGGGATTATCCATCTGGTTTCTGTTGGGAAATCCCGGTTACCTCGTAGTGATTGCGGCACTTTTTTTACGTTCATTAGCGAATGTGTTTCATACCCCTTCTATTCAAGCGATCGTTCCTTTACTAGTGCCAGAAGAAGAGCTGGTTAAGGCCAATAGCTGGAATCAATTTCTACAGTCAGGCGCTTTCATGCTGGGTCCAGTATTGGGTGCGGTAATGTTTGCTGCGATGCCTTTATGGATGATTCTACTAACGGACTTAATCGGAGCGTTGGCTGCTTGTTTAACATTATGGATGGTCGAAGTGCCGGATATTCCACGGAGCGAGGAAACGTCCCAGCATTATTTACAGGAACTAAAAGAAGGTTTCAGGGTATTTAAGGAAGATCCGCCGATGTTGGTGATTATGCTCTTTTCTTTCTTCATCATGATTTTTTATCTACCACTAGGAATTTTATTTCCATTGATGACGAATGTACATTTTGAATTGTCTGCTTGGTTTGCCAGTGTGGTAGAATTTTCTTATGCGGTAGGTATGATGGCCAGTGCCTTCTTGATTGGAATGAAAAAGGAGTGGCGGGAGAAATTACTAGCTGCTCAGCTAGCGAATGTCGGTTTGGGCATTACTTTTATCGGTAGTGGCTTAGCCCCAGCGAATTTAGTTGGTTACTGGCTATTTGTCTTCTTCTGCATTTTAATGGGAGGGGTGGGAAACTTATATAACATCCCGTTTACATCCTATTTACAGGAGACTGTTCCTCCAGAAAAACTAGGCCGAGTCTTCTCCTTATTCGGTAGTGTAATGTCAGCGGCAATGCCGATCGGCCTTTTACTAGCAGGTCCTTTATCTGAAAAATTGGGTATTGCTAGATGGTTTTTGATTTCAGGAATTCTGACAGTGATCTTTAGCTTATTGTGCTTGATGTTTTATGCCCGAGCGGAAGCAAAAAGGAATCAATAGGCGGATTAATTTAATAGGCCCCTATATAGGACACTGAAATGTAAAGTGACTTATATAGGGGATTTTTTGTACGTAAGAAAACCTTCCTTCACATTGGTGACAAAGGTTGAACGTTGCCAAGGGATTTCAGAAATGTATGAAGAGAAATACTATTCATTATTTATAGCGAATAACTAAGTCTCTATATGAGCTGAAGTTATTCGTTATTTTTTATAGTTTAATGTTGGCTTAAATATTATCAATTTCTCTAGATTTAGGTTAATACTTTTAATTTACTTCAGTAAAGATGATTCAACTATTTACCTTCTAAGAAATTTTTAGGTTTCTAAATGAGCCAATTTCATAATTATTTGTCCTTGCTACAGCAATCTTTTCAAAACATACAAAAAAGGAACCTCCCAATCAGGTACAATTAGGTTGTCCTAGCAGACACGTACTCAGAAAGGAGGGATTCCTCGTGTCTATTATACAACAACCTACATTATTTGATCTAGAAATTTTGGAACAATTGGACATTGAACAAGAATATTTTGAACTTTTCTCCCCATTGGATTTTTCACCGCTGCTTGGATTCTTTCAAAAGGAAAAATCTGTTGGCGCTCCAATCACAGTCAATTATGAAGCCGCGATTCGCGCATTGGTTATTTCCTATCTTGAAGCGATTCCTGATGTGAAATCCTTAGTCAATCGAATCAAGTCTGATCTGCGCTTCAAATTGAGTCTAGGCTTTTTGTACTCTGACCGTGCGCCATCTGAAGCGACTTTCTCTCGCATTCTTCATACGTTAGCCCGACATCGGGACGTACTCGTGGAGTTGAATACTGTTTTACTAAAAAGAATCGATCAAGAATACGGTGTATTTACTGAAGATATTGCCATTGATGCCACCGCAGTCGAGTCCCATTCAAAACCGCGGTCAATTAAAAAAACAATCATTTCGAGTGTAGATACCCAACGATCCATGACGACAGAGAGAATCGTTCAAGAGCTGCCGATTGATCCGCAATGGGGCATCAAAGTGAACAGTAAAGGGAAANCATGTTTTTTTGTATGGATACAAAGCGCATTTGGCAGTGAGTACGAAAAGCCAGTATATTTTTTATCCGCTAGGCTGACCTCGGCTCATGTGGCAGATGTGAGTGTCGCGATCCCTTTGATGCGAGACATGAAACGATTGAGTTTCACCAATAGACATGTTCTTTTAGATAAAGGCTACGATGCCAAAGCAATCTATGAAGAGGCGCATGCGCTGGGTTTTGAACCGATTATTCCGCTTAAACGAACGGCCAAAAATGCCGGCGAATGGACGAAAGATTTTGCGCCCACTTGTTTTATTGAAGAAGGATATAAATACGATAGCTTTGATTTTCGTTATGGCGCGTTAAAATTTACGAACCCAAAAGAGCGCTGTAACACCTGTCCGCTTCAAAAGGAAGGGATATGTCAAAAGGTCATTAAAATCAAACAACACATAGATCCTCGCAAATTTAACCATCCCGCTCGAGGAACCAGAGTTTGGAAGAAACTGTACAACAAGCGAGGTGCTGTTGAACGCGTCAACGGCAACCTTAAAGAAACGATGAAACTCAATGATACGACGCATTATAAAGCCGAACTCGTTGAAACAGAGCTTTTGCTTATTCAACTTGGATACAACACTAAACGTTATGCCGTCCAACGGTTAACGAGTCAAAAATCAAGAAAGGCAACAGCCGTCTGATTTCAAAAAATGAGGAATTTGAAATTGGACGAGTGTTTGTCTTTTTGGAAACATGAATTGTGAAATTGGCTTAAATATCAAAGAATTATTTTTTTTAAGAGTATCCAGTCTTGTTTTACTTGATTGGTATACATATAAAAAGAAGTTTTGCATATCTTACCCTATGGTTTTAACAATACAACTATCAACTTGCTAAAAAAATATATTTTATCGACTTTTGACTTATTAAGTATTCGAAAAACATAGCAAGTTTTATAGTAGATTTATCAGATTTTATAGTAGATTGCTCTCTCGGATTAATAAGCATAACGAGTTTTATAGTAGATTTATCAAGTTAAGCACTAGATTGTTCAATCTTAAAAAAATAGAATGAAATTGGTATATCTGTAATATTAAAAACTTAGTCGAAACAGGAAATTACACTCACGATCTGCAAGAGAATAGGTGTCTTTTTTTCCCACTATTAAACTTTTAGTTTTTAATAAATTTCCCGTAGAGCAGATATTAAAAAAAGCCCTTAAGAAAAAGCTTTTAAAGAAACTGAATGCTTAATAATTTTAAGTGTGAAAATAATTCACGCCAAATATCTACTGAATTGAAAGAAATGTAAACTTGGAGTGGAATATCTATTCACGAAAGATCGTTAGTATATTTTTTTGTGGAAATACTTTCTTATTCATAAATGTCTGTGAGTAGAAGAAGTGATGGTTCCAAAGAAGATTGTTAACCATTGAAAAATTACTTTTGACAACCTAACATGTTTATCGTTATTCTTCGTTATTTTTATCTCGTTGCTCAACTAATGCACGAGCAGCAGCAAGAATAACGTGCTTTTCTGATTCTGAAAGAGCTATTCCATCATAGGTCATAGTAATCGTATCATCCCTAATATCGAATTCTTTTGGGAGTTCGTCATCGTTTATATTTGGATTGTTTGTTCGGCCTAAAAGATAATCCGTTGAGACGTGGAAATAATCAGCAACCAATTGTAGTTTATCAGCGGTCGGGCTGCTCTTTTTCCATTTATAAAAAAGATTTTCTCCTAATCCCAATTCCATGGCAATTTGCTTCGGTGTTTTTCCCCGTTTCTGAGCTAATTTTTTAATTCTATCAAAAATCGTCATATTTCTCCTCCTAATAGATTACGAAATATAATTGTAAAATGAGATACTTTTAGGTTTGACATTAGTATCGAATTGGATTATATTTATATCGTAAGCTAATTTAATAAGCTAATGAGCATCAGAAAAAGACCTATAATAATAAACAATTCGACGTCGGCAAACTAAGAAATGTTGATTTAGTAAAGGGATTTCTATGCTTATTTAATTACGAATAAATATTATCCCATTGAATACAAACTGTCAATGAGAATTAGCTAATTTTATTAGCTTACAAAACTAAAGAGAAAGGGCAGTTTTCTAATGTCACAACAATTAATCGAAGACATCAAAATACAACTAACGTTAAAAAACAAGAGCCGTAGGTGGTTAGCAAAAAAATTAGGAATTTCTGCTGTGTATGTGAAAGATATATTGGACGGGACAAAGCCAGGAAGACCTCAAGTCGAAAAGATGCAAGTTCTTTTAGCTGAGCTACAAGCAGGAAAATATGATCGGGAGGATAGCTGATGTCAGAACATACGATCAATTACAATAAGTTACAGTACTTGGCACTAATGCGTTATGGACATCAAATTGGCTGTGGTTGGTACTCGATTTTGGTGAATGCTGAAAAGGAACTTTTTGCATTAGGTTATTCAATATCTGGAGCAGAAAAAAAGGATGGTATTCTTTCGATTTCTCTCGATACAGATATGAAAGAGCTATCCTCTGAGGTGCAAAATATTTTGTACGAGAGTGAACTGACTAGTGAGATGACCTGTGAATGGTGTGGCGGGTATACAGTTTCACAAACAGTGATTGATAAGGATATCTGTACGATTTGTGAAGAATGTCAAGAAGAATGTGAGAGCTTAAAAGGGATTGAGAAGCGATTGTTGCAACAAAGAATTAATAACCTTGAGAAGACGATTATTTTTCAAAATAGGCTTTTGGAGAACCAACAAAATCAACTAGCACTTTATAAAGTGGGGCTTGACCATTATAAAAAAGCTAATGAAAAATTGGCAAACGGTGCCAAAAGACCAAAGATTCGAGTGATTACTTCAGATCAACAAGAAAATAGTTAGACATATTAATAGAACAGAAGGAGAGATTATGAAAATGGGAAAGCATAGTAAAAGAAGTAAAGCAGTTAGATATGAAAAAAGTACTAAGAAAAAAATTGGCTACGTCGTTTTATTCAGTACGGTACTTTTAAGTAGCGGGTTCTTAATAGGAGACCAGAGTATTCATGCATCGGAAACAGATGGTAAATGGGAGCCACGATCAATTGAACAGATTAAAAAAGATGTTGCAGGAAAAAGTGAATATACCATCGTTTGGGGCGATACACTAAGTGGAATTTCTCAAGCAACGAACTTAACGATGGAAAAATTGGCTTCGCTGAATGGCATTGGTGATTACAACTTGATCTATGCTGGCAATAAAATGATTTTTGAAGGAAATACCGTGACTGTTCAAGATGCCAACGGTGCAATTAAAGATAGACAAACGATTCAAGAATCAGACAAGGTTGTTCCTAACCAACCAGTAGGTGATTCAGTAGCGCGAACGCAACAAACTTCGCCAACAGAACAGACTCCAACTGTAGACAGTTCAGCAGACGCAAGTGGTGAAGGATCTGGACAGCTCGTCTCTCCAACGACACCGGAATATCCAACAGATCCAACAACACCATCTCAGCCTGAACAACCAACAACACCCGTTCAACCAGAGATGCCGACACAGCCTGAAACACCGACACAACCCGAAGTACCAACAGAACCAGAACAACCTGTGGAACCACAAGTCAAATACACTGTTTGGTTTACTGCCTATGAAGGGGACGATGCCTCTAAAAACATCGTACGTGGAAATCAATTATTTGATTCTGAGGCAGAAGCCACAGCATTTATTGAGAACTATGCTGATCAATTGTTGATGCAAGGGATCGCAGGCTCATATGGCGTAATGTCCTGGGAAGTGTAAGTACTAGTTTTTCATTATCATCAAACCTTTAAACGGAAAAAATATTTGAGCACTTATTCGGAACGTGTAGGTGCTCTTTATCGAATAAATAAAGGTATTATTCAAATAATGGACTAATTTTAGAATAGATAAAACATGTATTATAAAATTATGATAGTACAGTTAGGTTACCTAAATGGACCATATGAACAAGAGCACTTGAGGAGAAAATCTATATTAGTTTCTAGTCGATGGTGAAGTTTAATAAATAGCTATAAAGGATTACACCTGACTTTATACTCATTTTGGATAAAGCATATTACCGATAGAAGTTTTGATGGATTCCTTAATGAAAGTTAAATGTGTAAATAAACAGAAGACTTGTCAATGGTTAAAAAAATAAAGCCATTTTCACTGTTGTGAGAACCAACCATACAGCATTATAGAAGTAGATGCAATTTTGATTAAAGTAGAACAAATTAATAAATTGATTAGAAAAAAATAATGGTTTAATCTTTCTTAGTGGTATACTTAGGTTACCAAAATATACCAAATGAGGTGTGCTATGAAAGATGAAGAATTTGAAGAATTAGTATCTAATGGGAATCCATCAGTAGCTGTTATATCGCCATGTAAGTTAAAAGGCGATATAAAAAATGTTCTGCAAATTGACTTGGGAAATGAAAAGTATAATAAGAGATACTTGCAAGTGGCCGAGGAACTAGCAAGAAGGATATTTGCTAAAGGATTTTCTGAAGAAAAAGAAATAGAATTCGAAAAGTTAAGTCGCATTGAACAGGAGGCTGTTAAAATGATTCGGAATGACAGTACTCTGGATAACGAACACTTAAAAGGTGATTTTGTCATATCCAACTTTCTTGAAATAGAAAGAATAAAACAGAAACGAAGTGTCCCTCCACAAAAGAGATTGCAACTGAATGATGAAAAACTTCGACAATTTTTTCAACTTAAAGCTCAAAATGTATCGATTAGAGAAATATCAAGAACTATGGGGATTTCTAGAGGGACAATCTACAAGGTTTTACAAAAAAATTATGTTGATGAAAGAGATGTTAATCGCGTAATAGAGGCTGAAAAAGAAGTGATCAAAAATCAAGAAAATTAAATTGACACTAGCGTAATAAGGCTATTAATTTGACTCATTGAATCTAGAAAGAAGTTAAGGAAACAAGATCTAATGATCGCGAAAGCATATTATTAATGAGCAGAACGGGAGAAAGAATGCGCTAAAATTTCAGAAATAGAGCTAGCCTCATATCGAGGCATGGATGAGATTGATATAATTTACAAAGAAGGTCTATCCTTTTCAATATGATAAGGATAGACCTTTTTTGAGTAACTAATAAAACTAGCATTATAAATTAATTTAGACAACTATATCTTTTTAACTTTTCGAAAACTGTGCTTGATACAATTTTTTGTAATAGCCGTCTTTTTGTAACAGCTCTTGGTGATTTCCGATCTCGACGATTTGTCCATGGTCAAGAACGAGTATTTGATCCGCATTTTGAATCGTGGATAAACGATGGGCGATCACGAAGCTAGTATGATTTTTCATCATCGCAAGAAAGGCGTTTTGAATTTTTTGTTCGGTCAAGGTATCGACGGAACTGGTGGCTTCATCAAGGATCAGCATCGAAGGACGACTGATCATGGTTCGTGCGATTGTCAATAATTGTCGTTGCCCGTCGGAAAGCTTGATTCCTGCTTCGCCGACGATCGTATCTAGTTTATCAGGCAAGCGCATCACGAAATCGTACATATACGCATCCTTCAAGGCAGCGAAGATTTCTTCATCTGTGGCTGATTTACGTCCATAACGCAGGTTTGCTCGTAGGCTGCTGTCCATCAACCAGGTCTCCTGCAGAACCATTCCGAATTGCTGGCGCAGGCTGTCTCTAGTCAAGTGACGAATGTCAGTGCCGTCGATGGTGATAGTCCCGTGATCCACTTCATAAAAGCGCATCAAAAGATTAACCAATGTTGATTTACCCGCGCCTGTTTTTCCAACGATAGCGATCGTTTCTCCCGGTTGAACGGTTAAGTTAAAGTTCTCGATTAAACGCTGGTCCTTTTGATAAGCAAAGTCCACGTGATCAAAAACAACTTTTCCCTTTGCATCCGTTAATGTGAGGGCATCTGGATCGTCCGCTTGTTCAATAGGTTCCTTCAACAATTCAAAGGAACGGTCAAGTCCGGCGATGGCCGTTTGTATCTGGATCGTAATTCCAGATAGTTCGATGAACGGTTTTGTGAACTGACTGGAATAGATTGTGAAGCTCGAAATGATCCCGATCGTCACACCGCTGCCGGTTTTTAAGGCCAGTAATCCACCAACAAGTCCAACCATCAAGTATGCCAAATGATCAACGAAGCGTGAAGAAGGGTTGGTCAGAGAAGAGGCGAATTGGGCCTTTTGTCCTCGAACATAAAGCTCTTGGTTCAACGCTTCAAAGTTGGTTTGGTTTTGATTTTCTCGTTGGAACGCTTTGACAATTTTTTGATTGCCGACCATCTCAGTGATGAAGCCTGAGATCGATCCAACTAATTTCTGCTGACTAGTAAAGTATTGCTGAGAGGTACGTGCCACAATATACGTAATTAAAAAGATGATGGGTGTGGCTATTAAAACAACTAAAGTCAGCATTGGACTGAGATACAGCATGAAAACCAATGCGACCAAAACGACCGTCATCCCAGAAAATACCTGATTGAACACAGCGGAGATAGCCGTGGAAATATTGTCCATGTCATTGGTAAAACGACTAACGATATCTCCTTGCGAACTTTGATCATAATAGCTCAATGGCAATTTATTTAAATGAGTAAAAGTCTCTTCCCGCAGCTTGGCGACAGAATCAAAGGCTACGGTATTTCCTAAACGCTGAATGAAATACTGACTGACGACAGTGACTAAAAAGATGCCGACAAACAATTGAAGAATTTGGAACAGCCGCGTGAAGTCTACAGCCCCTTGATTGACCATCTGATCAACGGCGACACCTATATAGTAAGTCATTAACACCGAAGTGATCCCGCTAGCAATCCCTAAAGTGATCGCTGCGATGAGTTCCTTTGGATAAGCCGCAAGATAGGGGATGAATAATTTTAGTGAACGGAAAAAATTCTTTTTCTTAATCATTGCACAGCCCCGCCTTCCTCTTGAGATTTGACCAGCTCTTGATAAAGCTTGGACTCCTTGAGTAGTGTGTTATGGGCACCTTGTGCGACGATTTTTCCGTTGTCCATCAGTAAAATCGTTTCCGCCTCTTGGATCGAACGCAGGCGTTGAGAAATAATGATAACGCCACAAGCTAGATCCCGTTTCAACGCTTGGCGCAAATCCAAATCGGTTTGATAATCCAAGGCAGATAAAGAATCATCTAAAATAAGCAGCTTCGGTTTGCGAATCAAGGCACGAGCAATAGTCAGACGCTGGCGTTGACCACCAGAAAAGTTTTTCCCGTTTTCTAAGATCGGGGTGTCTAAGCCTTTAGGCAAGGTTTCTACAAATTCACTAGCCTGGGCAGTAGACAGGGCCTGCCAACATTCTTCATCTGTTGCATCGGGTTTGCCCCATTGCAGGTTTTCTCGAATGGTGCCACTGAATAAGACGGCTGTTTGCGGCACAAGTGCGATTTCAGAACGCAAGCGATCCAATTGCCAGTCTTTGACATTGCTTCCAGCAAAGTTGACACGGCCCCTTGTCGCATCGTAAAAGCGCGGGATCAAACTGATCAGGGTTGACTTCCCGCTGCCAGTCGCTCCTGTGATTCCAAGAAAATTATTTTCTTCCATAGTAAAGGAGATATCTTGTAGAGCGAGTCCAGATTTTTCCGTGTAACGAAAATCTACATTCTGGAAATCAATTAACGGCGCTTGCTCGTCGGCTTGCTGCGTTGTTCCATCGTCAGCTAAAGTCGTATCTGTCGCAAACACTTCATTGATCCGATTTGCTGAGGCTGCTGCACGAGTGAAAAGTACGACTAGATTTGAAACAACGATTAAAGCCAGAAGCATTTGATTCATATAATTGATCAAAGCCAAAACCTGTCCCTGCTCTAAATGACCAATATTTACCTTGAAGCCGCCGAAGTAAAGAAGAGCCACCACACCAGCATTCATGATCAAGGTCGTGCTAGGTGAGAGCAGTGCGGAAATATTCGCAACTTTTTGATTTAAATGAGAGATTTCTTCTGTTTCTTCATTAAAATGGTTGGTCTCAGTTTTTGTTCGGGCAAAGGCACGGATGACCCGAACCCCGCTCAAATTTTGAGTGACCAATTGGTTCAATTGATCCAGTTTTTGTTGGATGTTTTTATACAAAGGCACAGAATAATGAATGATCAAAAAAAGGATCAGGCAGAAAATAGGCAATAGGATCAAGAAAATAAGCCCCATTTGCCAATCAATATAAAAAGCCATAATGACCGAGCCGATACTAAGGAAAGGCGCACGGACCACAAGACGAATCAGCATCGCTAGCGCACCCTGCATTTGATTGATGTCATTCGTCATTCGAGTAATCAAAGTATCCGTGCCGAAGCGATTCAATTCATTATGGGAAAAGCTGTTGATTTTTTCCATCAATCGATTCCGTAAGACCGTTCCGAATCCCTGTGAAGCGATCGATGCGTAATACTGACAAATCAAGGCACAGAGTAGTCCAACAATCGATAAGCCTAGCATGGCGACCGCCATTTCGATCACTTTGCCTTGATCATGGCGAGCGATTCCTTCATCGACTAAACGTGCCATAAATAAAGGCAGGATCAGTTCGAAAATGGCCTCTAAAAATTTGAAAAAAGGGCCAAGGATAATCTGTTTACGATAATCTTTGGCGTAACGTAAAAGCTGAAACATAGAAGTTCCTCCAATATATAAAGTAGATAATGAGCAAAATAGGATCGTTTCTATTGTAACTTACTTGTCAATTAAGTCCGAAACATATACTTAAAAAGCTGAAAATTTTTCAGTTTCACAAAAAAGACAAAGAAAAAGAGTAACAGAAAAATTCTGCCATTCTTTCGAAGCTAATTATTATCAGCCAGTTCCTTTTTTTTAGAGAGCTCGCTGATCATCTCTTGAATCCAATGCTTACTTTGGTCTGTTAAAAAAGGATCGATTACAACAACTGGGTACTCTTCCGGCAATCCCTCAGAGGAACCGGTCGTAATTAAGCAATCATACTTGTTCAATTCTTCTACGAAATTAGGTGTTCCACCAGCGAGTTGCTCAAAATGAGCGATCGTGTAGTTGCCATAAATACTTTCAGAAATTTGTTTAGCTAAAAAACTCTCTTCAGTAGGTGATAAATCAGATAGAAGTAAAACGCTTACCGGAGAATCCATACTAGCCAACCATTCGAGACTATACACTTCTGTCGTAATTAGTAGATACATATAGTTTTGAATATAGTCACTCTCTTGATACATGTGGTATTTCTTTACGAAACGTTCAACCATTTTCCTTACCTTGTGAACCCCGCGGCTGTATACCTTGGATACTTCCTGTAGGAAAACTAAACGGTTGCGCCATAGTACACCAAGGTATTTCCCATTAGGGTTGCATAGATAGAAATCGTTGTTCAGTACGGTAGCTAAATCTAAGCGATTCAATTTTGTCAGTCTATTTCCTAACATCTGATTGAATTCTTCCACTAATGCATAATGTTGTACAAACAATCTTCGATACCTCGGGTTGGTTGCTAGAGCTATTTCTCGATGATACAGACTAAAGACAATGGCATCAGAAAAGGTTAACCAGAGGGTATCTCGGGTCATTTCAGGTGTGAGCTCCAAGTCGACGCCTTCTCTAACCGCCTGCTTCAATTTTTTATAGGAAAGTCCCATAGGCAGGATGATTCCACCTGTTCTTAATTCATCTTTTGGAAAAATATGGCCGCTTTTTATCCGCCAGAAGCTAATATACATGTTATAGATCAACCGTTTTTGATACACGTATTTTTCGTGAATGTTGTTCACCTTAACAAAGTCCTGGACATATTTCTCGATAATATGGTAGTGATTCGATGGCAATTTAGGAAGGGTACTTTCAAAAGCACTCTGACGTTCACTGTAAAATCGATAATAGAAGTTCCGAATCTCGCCTTCATTTCCCTCAACACGTAGTGGGCGATAAGAAAGTTCCATCCCTGCATCTGCCAAGGTTTGTTCGATTTTTTTTAAATAGCGTTGTGTATTGGAGGTGCTTAAGTATAACTTTTTTGATAACGCAGTGATGTTTTCGCATTCTTCATATAGGAGTTCTTCGATGATTTGAAATTCAGGACAGGAGCTTAAAAAATCTGCATACAAATTACCTAAACTGATTGCCTTATCGAGAACGACTAGATAGATTCCTTTTGTTTTAATAATTTGAAAACTTGGGTTGAAGCTATTAATTAAATCAATGTCATTCAATAAAATGGGCAAAGAACAATTCAGCTTACTGAGTAATTGATCACTGGACCATCCATCTCTGCGATAATACAATAATTCCAATAGTAATAAGCGTCGCATGTTGCTGGTTCCTAAAATTGTGCGAAAATCCATCATCATTCCTCCTTCGATCGCTTTTATTTGGAAATAACTGACCTACGAGTATATAACTTGCGACAACGTAAAATACCAATTAACAAAAAATAATAAATCTATAATTCCCAATTGCTGTGGAAATTCAAAATGTTTTCGTTAAAAAAACACAGATAATGTGATAATGCGTATGGAAATAAAAACTTTTCCTTATAAAAATGATATAAGCTTCTAGTCTTAAAAACAAGCCTAAACGGTAATATTTCAAAAATGTGTTTTACTCATAGAATAGGAAACCCGTTTTTTGTCGTCCTTTGTTGTTTTTTTGTCGCCTTCTGTCATTCCCTCTACTGGATCATTTTCATATAGTTAGCTTAAGAGAAGGAGGCAGGAGAAAATGAAAGAAAAAATCGTATTGATTACAGGCGCTAGTAGCGGAATAGGGTATCAAACAGCAAAGTTACTTGCTGAAAATGGGTACAAGGTCTATGGGGCTGCGCGAAGAACAGAACAAATCTCTTCATTAAAAGCTTTAGGTGTAGAAAGTATTTACTTGGATATCACGAAAGAGGAGTCGATTACAAAGGCTGTTCAGCAAATTATAGACAAAGAAGAAAGGATCGATATTCTGATCAATAACGCTGGCTATGGTTCTTTAGGTGCTGTGGAAGATATTGCGATTATGGAAGCGAGACAACAATTTGAAGTGAATCTATTTGGTTTAGCGAGATTAACGCAGTTAATTTTGCCACATATGCGTGCTCGGGGCTTTGGTCGAATCATCAATATTTCATCCATGGGAGGCCGATTTACAACGTACTTCGGGGCATGGTATCATGCAACCAAATATGCACTTGAAGCATTCAGTGATGCTCTAAGAATGGAAGTAAGAGATTTTGGCATAGAAGTTTCCTTGATTGAGCCTGGAGTCATAAAAACCGATTGGGGAATCATTGCTTCGGATCATTTGGCGGCATCAGCTGAAGGCGGAGCTTATGAGGAAATAGCTGGTGAAAAGGCCAGAGGGATCAAGCAGCAGTATCTGTCTAATTGGGGCTCGAATCCTCTACTAGTTGCTAAAACAATTCTTAGGTCCGTGAATCAGCGGGTTCCTAAACCACGGTATTTAATCGGATTTGCTGCAAAGCCACTTGTTTTTCTTAAGCTGGTTTTGCCAGTACGCCTATTTGATAGGATAATTAAAAATATTAGTTAAGGATTGAAGGGAGTGCCTCTGTTGAAATTAATGGTTTCTGAACAGTTTCAGATGTTTATTCGCAGTCTAGGGTTGCCGATTGAAGCGTTGTTAAAAAGAGCCAACATCCCAAATGTACTTTGGAAGGGACACTTAGAGCTGTCATCAGCTGATTATCTGCGTCTATTTCAGGAGTTAGACAAAGAGACGACAGACCAGCAGCTTTTGGAGTTCAGCCAAATCGAGCATCTTCATTCTTTCATCCCGCCATTTTTTGCAGCACTGTCTTCGAGAAATGGAAAGGAGGCGCTTGAGCGTTTTGCAACGTATAAACAGCTAGTGGGCCCAGTGAAAGTAGCGCTTGATCCAACTTCTGATAGACTTAATATTCATTTCTCTTTTTTGAGTGGTCAGGGTGAGCTTCCGCGCTTTGCAATTTTGAACGAGCAGCTATTGCTGATCAGCTTATTACGATCAGGCACGAAGGACGCAACGATCAAGCCTCTTAGAATTGAAAGTCCATTTAGTTATGGGAAGGAGCTCAAGGCATATATCGGAATAGAGCCTCGTTGGAGTGAAAGGAATTGTTTGGTCTTTTCACGACAGGATCTAGAAAAAGCCTTTTATACTCAAAACAATCCAATGCTAGAATATTTGGAGCCAGAATTGAAGCGGAGATTGCAGTCCTTTTCAATCGCTGAGACTTTTACAGAGCTGCTTCAAAAGGAGCTTTTCACAGTCATCCCCAGCGGGCAATGCAGCTTAAAAACAGTCAGTCGTTCCTTTGGCATGAGTCCTCGAAATCTCCAAAGAAAATTAGCGGAAGAAGACACCACATTTAATGAACAAGTCCAATTAACAAAAAAAGGATTAGCTGAACGCTACTTAAGTGAAACAACTTTACCCACGATTGATGTCGCTTATTTACTGGGCTACACAGAATCCAGCTCCTTTGCCAGAGCCTTCAAAAATTGGACAGGAAAGACCATTTCTGACGTGCGAAAGGCGTAATGGGTGAATGGCCTACCCCTGAAGCTGGTAATTTCTTGCTATCCATGGAATAATTAGGATCATCTATCAGCTTTGTTAGGGAGGAAAAGAATGGAACAAATTTTTACAATCGTTGTGCTCTTATTTTTTTGTTATTCATTTATTGGCTGGCTATGGGAAACCATCTATTGTTCGATCAAGGCCAAGCATTTTGTTTACCGCGGTTTTTTGTTAGGACCGATTACACCGATTTATGGTTTTGGGGTGGTGGGCGTGCTTTATTTGATTGAGCCCTACCAACAGAATATCGTCCTGCTGTTTTTCTTAGCATTGTTCTTGGTAACCGCCTTAGAATATCTGACGAGCTTCTTGTTGGAAAAGATCTTTCATTTAACCTTATGGGATTATAAGGAAGTACCATTAAACATCAATGGCAGAGTGGCCGTACCAGTATCCATTTTTTGGGGTCTTGCCTGTGTGTTTATCGTCCGCGTTTTGAATCCTTATTTAATGAACATAGTCATCGGTTGGCAACAGCGCTTTGGAATGTTTTTGCCGCTGATTCTATTAATGGTGACTAGTTTTGATTTAGGATTTACCTTAGCGAACTTGGCTTCATTACGCCAAGCACTAAACAAGATGAGTACTACAATCCAAGAGAAGAAGGAGCAGCTGCAAACCGATCTTGGAGAGTTGAAGGTCGCGGCGGAAGAACGTCGTCAGGGCTGGTTAACAGAGATCAAAGAGCAGCCAGAGTGGCGTAAACAGCTGCCGAAGCTGAATTTTCAAGAGCGTCGCTTTTTAAACAGCTTCCCAAATATGAAATCGAAAGAGTTAAAGAGCCCATTAATGGAGATTCGGGAGTTATCTAAAGAGTTGCGGAAAAAATAATATTACAAAAATATGACAAAAATTAGTCCTTTCAATGCTTGAAAGGACTCTCTTTTTTTATAGTTTTCGATAGAAATAAAACAAATGTTACTAAAATACGCTTCATTTTGTAATGAAATGTAATATGGATGAAACAAAAAGTCCCTTTTTTTTTCGTATAATGACGAAGGGTAAATAGAAAGGTGGACTTTTAAAGTGAGAAAGCAAACGTTTGGGTTCGTTGCCACACTATTGTTGGGTGCTAACGTACTTTTACCAGTCTTTGCACATGCAGAGTCACTAAATGAGTTAGATAAGAAAGAATCCGCAATTTCGCGTCAAAGCGACAAAATCAGCGGTGAGTTGCAGATCGCGTTGAACGATGTCAATGAAAAGTATCAAGAGGTTAACGACATTCGAACAAAGATCAGCGAAAACGAAGCGACTTTGGAAAAGACCAAAGCGGAAATAACAGAAACAGAACAAAAGATCGAGCAACGCAAAGAGGCGATCGCTGAGCGGATGAAGAATGCGCAGGTCAGCGGCATGACAGATCGTTCAATTAACGCGTTACTGGAATCAAAAGACCTTGGAGAATTTTTGAATCGCGCATTTGCGATGTCTGTCATCCAAAACGCAGAGAAGACGAAAGTTGCCAGCTTAGGTGAAGCCAAGGATAAATTAACAGAATTAAAAGCAACACAAGAAAAAACACAAGCCCAATTAAAAAAAGATAGTCAAAGCCTTGAAGCTGAAACGACAAAGCTAGATAGTAAAATGGCGAACTTGAAACAAGAGTTAGCAGAGAACAAAACTAGCTTAGAAAAGATCAGCCAAGACAAAGAAGTAGAAAAAGCACGTCAGGCTGCGGAAAAAGCTCAAAAAGAGCAAGCAGAAAAAGAAGCGAAGGAAGCCGAAGCGGCCAAAGCTGCTGAAGCAGAGAAAGCTTCAAAAGCTGCAGCCCAAGCGCAGCAAAAGGCACAAGCAGAAGCTTCGTCACAATCTTCTGCACAAGCCTCAAAACCGGCTGCATCTGCTTCAAGTTCACAACAATCAACGACTCAAACAAGTGAACAGCCTAAACAAGAACCTGCGAAACCCGCAGAGCCTACCACACCGACAACGTCTGGACGTACGATGCAAATGGAATCTACTGGATACTCATGTGCAGAATCCGTTAACACGTACTTTACAGCGATGGGGATCGACTTACGTCAAAACTCTCAAGTTGTCGCTGTTGATCCAAGTGTGATTCCGCTAGGATCAATGGTAGAGGTATCTGGTTATGGCATTGCCATCGCTGGAGATACAGGCGGCGCAATCAAAGGCAACATTATCGATTGCCATTTCCCAACGGTTGAACAATGTATCCAATGGGGACGCCGTTCAGTAACCGTAACAGTAATCAGTTAAGAAGTTAAAGAACCGTTTGAAATCAAAAGATTTCAAACGGTTCTTTTTGACAGTTTTTCTTTCTGCTTTAGCAGATTAGAAAAATGTTATGCGCACGAAAACAAGACTCATTTTTCACGATTTTCGAAAAATGATTTCATCTGATATGAGCTAGCTGCGAGTTCCACTTTTCGCAGCTAGCTTAAAGCTGAGCCCCCTAGTTCCTTCCTATTTATTCGGCAAAGACCCCATCAGAGCATAGAAATATTCAGGATTTCCTGTATGTAAATAGTCATACCAAGCGTCTAATGTATCTGGTTGAAAGACATCCAGATGTGCAAGGATCTGCTTTGCCCACTGTAAACCTCCAGTAGAGCTTGCTGTAATAAGATTATTGCAAGTTACTGCTGGTTCATCAATATAAAACTCTTGCCCTTTATAGGTTGGAGCGACCATTTCTAAAAATCCAGGCCCATTACTAGTATGTGTGCGATCATTCAAAAGTCCAGCGTTCGCTAGTGCCGCAGTAGCACCGCAGATAGCGCCCACTGTACCGCCAGCAGCAAGTAGTGCACTGGCTTTTTCAATAATGGCATGATGCTTTGAGTCATTCCAAGTATCTGCACCTGGCAATAACAACACGCTTTTTTCATCCAATCTAATATCATCAATCAAGCAATCTGGAAGGATCGTCATTCCGCCCATTGTTTGAACCGCTTCTTTGGAATGACTCACAGTTTTGAGTGCTAGTGGAGCAGCGTCTTTTTTGAAAAATCGCCCAGAGTTCAATTCTGAGGTAACAGGCCCCAACTCCCAGTCAGCTAAAGTATCCAGAACATATACGTAAATTGTAATCATAAAATTCCTCCATAAGATTTATTTGATTCTTTACTCACAGTATACCTAGCAATTGTTGACAACAGTATGTCAACAATCTACACTGACAAAAAGAAATAGTTTAAGGAGGTAAAAAAATGAAGGTGGAGCGGCTGGTTAGCATCATCTTACTTTTGCTTGATAAAAAAAGGATCAGCGCACAGGCGTTAGCGGAGAAGTTTGAAGTATCGACGCGTACGATCTATCGTGACATTGATTCGATCAATATGGCGGGTATTCCAGTTCATGCAATTCCAGGAGTAGGCGGCGGCCTTGAAATTATGCAGCAATACAAGATGGATAAGAAAGTCTTTTCGAGCTCGGATCTCTCAGCCATTTTAATGGGGCTCACAAGCCTATCGAATATGGTAAGAGGAGACGAACTGGTGAATGCTCTTGCAAAAGTACAGAGCTTTGTACCGGCTGATCGAGCGGCTGATATTGAAACAAAATCCAATCAATTATACGTAGATTTAAGTCCATGGATGGGGCATAAGAGTATCCATACCCATTTAGATAAATTAAAAAAGGCTATCGAGGAGAATCGAATCCTGTCGTTTGACTATGCAGATCGCCATGGAAACAACACGACACGAACCGCTGAGCCGTATCAACTACTATTAAAGGACAGTCATTGGTATTTTCAGGGATATTGCCTTAAAAGAAATGATTTTCGCTTGTTCAAATTATCGCGTATAACCAACCTGCAAATAAAAGACATCGTATTCTCACCTCGCGAGTTTCAAAAACCACAGCTAGAGTTTGACGCTATTCTGGAGACGATGCAAACAAAAATCACTCTTCGGGTTCATCAGTCGATTTTAGATAGAGTGAGAGATTTTTGTGCCGACGAGGATTTTATACCTGAGGAGGGGGAGTATTATCTGGTCTATTTTCCCTTCATAGAAAATGATTATTACTATTCTATTCTCTTAAGCTTTGGGAGTAAGTGTGAATGTTTGGAGCCGCTGAACATACGCAAAGAAATGAAACGCAGAATTCAGGAGTTCGCTGTTTTATATGAGAGCTAAAAAGAAACTCCCAAGTCTAACGCATCAGATACTTAAGGACAACTATTCAAACTTTTCGAGATAACAATGAATCAAATAATTTTTTATTTAGTTGAAGAATATATTATTCGTTTAGACAAAATAAAGCAGAAAAATAAAGAAATTTATAAAATAAAGCGCATTTTTTCGCGACAATCATCTTTTACATTGTCAAAGAAATTATTGAGTAAACAGAATGATGGAATATTACAACTGTTATAAAATTTTTTATATCATTTTGCGTAAAATGCGTATATGCCTTACAATCATTACTCATTAGTATATATACCTTATTTATAATAAGTATCGTTTTTAGTTATGAAAAGCACGCTTTTTTGAAGTTTAAATGTCTTTTTTCAACACTTTGATGCGTAGGATATTTAACACTGAACCAAAAATGTTGTATCGTAATATGTGTAGAATAACTCTTGTTACTTAAAATGAAAAAGCAGAAAGGTGTATGTGAAATGATTAAATTATATGTCTCAGCTAGTTGTACTTCTTGTAGGAAGGCAAAAGCTTGGTTAAAGCAAAATGGATTGAGGTTTGAAGAACGGAATATCATGTCTGACCCTCTTACAACAGATGAAATCAAAGAAATTCTTTCACTAACGGAAACGGGTACCGATGAAATTATTTCCACACGATCGAAGGTTTATGAAAAACTAGATATTGATTTTGATGAGCTATCATTAAGTGAGCTTGTCGATATCATTGAGGAGCACCCAAGTCTATTGAGACGTCCACTGATTTTTGATGAGACCAAATTCCAAGTAGGCTTCAACGAAGATGAGATCCACCAATTTATCCCACGAGAAGTTCGTCGAGTAACGTCAAAAAAAATGGCTAGAGTCCTGCTTTATTTAGATTTACAAAAAGAAAGTCTTGCATAAAGACATCATTATAGATAAATCCCCCGCCCGTTCTTTTGTTAGGGAAGAACCGACGGGGGATTATTTTTTAAGTTTGACGTATCAAATAATCAAAGGCTCCGAGAGCAGCAGTCGCACCTGATCCCATAGAGATAATGATTTGCTTATAGGCGCTGTCAGTACAATCGCCTGCAGCGAAGATTCCATCTACGTTGGTAGCACCATGCTTATCTACTAAAATCTCACCGCGGTCACTCAACTCAACAGTACCAGATAGCCATTCGGTATTTGGCATAAGTCCGATCAAAATGAAGACACCTTCAACATTCAAGGTATGTTCTTCGTTCGTTAAACGATCCGTGTAAGTCAATGCTTCAACATGGGAAGACCCTGTGATTTCTTTTGTCGCTGCGTTCGTAATGACTGTGACGTTAGAAAGGGAGTATAGCTTGTCTTGCAGGACTTGGTCAGCTTTCAATTCTGGTAAGAATTCCAAAACATAGATATGTTTGGCTAATCCAGCCAAATCAATCGCTGCTTCGATTCCAGAGTTTCCGCCGCCGATCACTACGACTTCCTTATCCTTAAATAGAGGGCCGTCACAATGCGGACAATAAGCGATACCTTTATTCTTGAATTCTTTTTCACCAGGAACGTTGATCGCACGCCAACGAGCGCCGGTTGAAAGGATCGCGGTCTTCGCTTTTAGCTGTGCGCCGTTTTCCAATTCAACTTCGATCAAGTCGTTTTTCTGGATGGACTTGGCACGTTGCCCCTTCATGATATCCACGTCATATTGCTTCACGTGATCTTCCACTTGCCGCATCAATTGCGGACCTTCCACGTAAGGAGTACCAATCACATTCTCAATGCCTAATGTTTCTAACACTTGACCACCAAAGGTTTCAACGACCATGCCTGTCTTGATTCCTTTGCGTGCGGCGTAAATCGCGGAGCTCGCACCTGCTGGACCGCCGCCGATGACAAGCACATCAAAGGTTTCCTTGTCGGCGAATTCATCGGCACTCATTGGTCCGCTGACTTTTTCGATGATTTGCTCGATGGTCATCCGACCACTGTCAAAAGTCTCTCCGTTCAACAAGACAGTTGGCACAGCCATAATCTCTTTTTCATCGACTTCGTGTTGGTACATGCTGCCTTCGATCATAGTGTGGGCAATTTTCGGATTTAATACAGCCATAATGTTCAAGGCTTGGACCACATCAGGACAATTATGACAGGTGAGGCTGACATAGGTTTCAAAGTTCAACGTACGATCTATCGATTTGATTTGCTGTGCGACGTTGTCATCAATCTTCGGTGCACGACCGCCAACCTGCAGCAAAGCAAGAATGAAGGAAGTGAACTCATGTCCCATTGGTAGGCCGGCAAAAATGATGCCGCTGGCTTCTGCATCTTTTCGATTGATTTCAAAGCTAGGTGTGCGGGTTAAACTTTTTCCTTCAATAATAATCTTTGCATCCATTTCTGCCACTTCGGTCAGAAACTCTTGCACTTTTTTTGAGTCGTCTGATTCATCTAAACTCGCAGAAAAGACAATCTCTGATTCCAACAAAGCTAGGTATTGTTGGAGCTGTTCTTTCGTTTCGTTATCTAACATAAAGGCTCCTTTACTTTCATGAAATATCGTCATTCTTCATAGTACAGACCCTTCTGACAATCGCGCCGAGGCAAGATTAGCAGAAGGGCCACTAAAAATTTAAATTTTGCCGACTAAGTCAAAGCTTGGTTTTAACGTTTCGCCGTCTTCTTTCCATTTCGCAGGACATACTTCACCTGGATGGGTGCGCACGTATTGCGCAGCACGAATCTTATCGATTAAGCTGCTTGCATCACGGCCGATCCCATCTGCATTGATTTCCATCGCTTGCACGATGCCATCTGGATCGATGATGAAGGTACCGCGTTGAGCCAATCCTGCTTCTTCATCTAAAACATCAAAGATGCGAGAGATATGATGAGACGGATCACCGATCATCGTGTAATTGATTTTGCCGATAGCATCTGACGTGTCATGCCATGCTTTGTGAGTGAAATGAGTATCGGTTGAACAAGAGTATACTTCGACTCCTAGTTCTTGTAATTTTTCATATTGGTCTTGTAAATCCTCTAATTCTGTCGGACAAACGAAGGTAAAATCTGCTGGATAAAAACAAACAACGGACCACTTTCCTTTTAAGGCTTCATCAGAAATCTCGACAAATTTTCCTTGACGATAGGCTTGTGCTTGAAACGCTTCAACTTCTTTTCCAATTAATGACATGAATGTACCCTCCTGAGTAATAGTGAGAAAATTTTCTCTTAATTGATAAAAGGAATTTTGAAAAAGCTAAGTCTTTCTCCCTCTTATTTAAAATAATTATAAACAGAATACGATTCTATTGTAAATGCTTTTTTGGTAGTTTTTTAAAACTATTTATCCAAAAAAGAGAAAAAAATTTTCAATAATGAATTTGATTATCGGTTTTTTCTTTTCCAAATCAAAGGAAGCTTTAGAAAAAAGCGATTGCATTGCCCCTCAAGAGTCGGCATAATTAAGAAAAAGGAAAAGCGGGTGAGAAAATGAAGCGGGTACTTTATTTTTTTTCGTTGGTCATTTTCGGACTTTTTTGCGGCGTGACTGCTTATGGAGAAAATATCTATGTAGAAGATCACGCAGATGTCTTAAGTGCTGAAACAAAAGAAGAAATCAATCAATACAATCAGAAATACAAGAAACTCGAGCTGAGGCCGCAATTCGCGGTCGTTACCCTGAGCGAATTACCAGACGGAAAATCCATCGAGTCTTATGCGAATGAGAAATTCAACGAATTAGGAGTAGGTGATGAGGAACATGATTCTGGTGTTTTGTATGTCATCGCTGTAAAAGATCGAAAACAGCGGATCGAAGTCGGCTATGGACTGGAGGAAACGATTCCTGACGCATTGGCGATGGACCTCATGAACGAGGAAGCCAAGGAGAAATTCCGCGAGGAGAACTATGACGCAGGCGTCTCGATCGTGGCGGCGAATATCAACGATGTTTTAGAAGGAAACAAGACGGTCAAGGATTTCTCACCAGGGATATTTGCCGGATTATCACTTTGGGAGATCATTACGGAACGGATAGGTCCAGTACTTATTGGCTTAGGTATCCTCTACGCTTTCATCTCGACACCGTTGAATAAGCTATTTATCTATCGGAAGGCTCGCAAAGCCTTTGCGGTGGAACTGAAGGATCGATTAAAGGATGCAGATCCCAAATATCAACGCTATTCCACAAGAAAAATAATCCATAGTAAAGAACCGCCGGTTGAAGAAGCGAGAAAGGCTATTAAAAAGCGATACGGCAAACTAAAGCGCAAACGTCCGCTGTATTATGATTTTACCTATGCCTTTGGAACGCTCACTTTATGGAAACTTCTATGGAGTAAAAAGAAAGAGATGCAGAAATACTCCGTGTATTATCATCATCGAGACATGTGGACGAGCAGCAGCTCCAGCAGCAGCGATTCAGGTGGCAGTGATTCTTGGGGCGGCGGCAGCTCTGGTGGTGGTGGAGCAAGTTCTGACTGGTAATGCGATGGACCAATTGTGGTGAAAGATGTAAGGCAGCTTTAAAAATAGATAATAAATAGGTATGGAATGTTCAGTTAACGTTCCATACCTATTTATTTTTGGTCAAAAATGTAAGGAAATGAAGGAATGACACCTAGAAAATAATTACGATAATAAAGGAATAAAACCTTATTTTTGAAATTTTTTTCACAAATTGGGTGAAACAAGAGGAAAATTTTTTCTCTTAAAATCTATTTAAAAAAAAGGGTTCTTTATTTTCAAATAACGCTGTTTTTCATTGGTGCTATGCGTTATTCTAAGTTTCTGGTAGTAAAAAAAATGATGACTTACAGAACAAAATTTAACGTAATTGATAGCGGAAACATGAAAGAAAAATACTCTTGATTGATATTTTCTTTAAGACGCGAAAAATCTTCAAAATAAAGCACTTTTCAAAGCCTATACTATACTTATAAGTCTGCTATTTTATAGAAAACTCTAAAAAGCTGGATCAATTCAATTAAGTGCGCCGCTTAAAGTTTTTAAATAATTAAAAGGAGATAAAAAAATACTGAATTCAATAATTTGAAATGAAGACAGTTTAGTTAAATAGCTAAAGATCAGAAGGATTATATCGGTTATTTCCATAATATTTTTATTTTATAAAGAAAATGGTTTTATTTTTAATAATATCAAATTAATGTAAAATTATTATCGTGATTTTCATCATTTTGAACTCTGTAATTTTTGGAATAAAATTAAATTGTGAATTCCATTGTTTTTTTTTGTAATAGAAAGTATACTAAATTCAGCGGAAAATTTGATTTTTTTTCTGCTGAATTGTGACTTTGGTAACATAAATACTTAGTAAGGGAGGTATGTAGATGAAGAAAATTGTAAGTGGGTTAATTGCACTCATCGCGGTGGTTTTGTTTGTTGGGCCAAGCGCTCATGCGGATGGTGCCATCACTGCTGATGAACAACGGATTCTGACGGAATTAGACCAAGGTGTAACTGTTAGTGGAAAGACGTTCACTGTTAGAGCGAACGAACGTACGCATGCAGAAAATTATTTGAAACAAAATGATCTTTCTGCAGATCAAGTGAACACAGTTGTAGCGCAAATTCAAAAAGTACGCTCAATCATTGCTTCTTCAGGTGTGGATGCTTCAAATATCACTTCTGTTGAACAGTTGATTAAAGCGCTACCTTTGAGTACCCGAAACCAATTGAAGGACGTCATCTCTGTAGCAGCTTCTGCTTTAGGTTTGACCGTCAATTTCTATCCTGGTGGCTACACAATCACTGGAACGAATCTAGGTTCAAGTTCATCTGGGACGACTACTACTGGAAAACCAGCAAGTAGTACAGTCTACTCATCAGGTGGTGCAGTGAAACAGACAGGTATCACACATCTGTCTAGTGCAATTTCTTTCGCAAGCTTACTACTTGTTGCAGCAGGTGCATTTGTAGTAGGACGTAAGAAACTTGCGTAGTACTTCTAGGCTGAAGAGGGTTGGAGCGATGTTGATCGCTCCGATCATCTTTCTGGTTATCGGCTATTCTCTGATGTACGTCATAGGAAGACCTGTAATCCAATTTGTCACTTCTTCTATCCAATTATTTTTATTAACAGATACTCCCGAGTTTGAGGCGACGGAACAGACATTTAAGGCTGTGGACAATAAAAAGATTCCTACCAATGAAAAGAATGAACTTCCATCAAGTAAGGTCAATTACCCAGTGGGGGGACAGCTTTTCGGCAAAGTGAAGATAGATAAAGTACAACTGGATGTTCCTCTATATTTCGGAGATACCGAAGAAATTTTAAGGCAAGGCGCGGGTCAATTCATGGGCTCGGTATACCCTGGGGAACTGGGGACGTCACTGATCGGCGGACACAATGTCGATGATTTCGGCAAGTTAGGCGCTGCTCAAGTAGGCGATACGATCGAGGTTCAGACGACCTACGGCAATTACACCTATCGCATCACGCGACTAGATGTTAGAAACAAGACAGACAAAGAAATCGACGAGATGATCTATCAACGAAACGATCGACGCATCATTCTCTACACCTGTTACCCCTTAGATAGCTTGGGGCTGACAGACGAACGGCTTTTTGCCATCGGAGAATATGTTTCAGGACCGATTATTAATGGAAATGAGTAGGAGGAAAGACAAAGTATGAAACAAGCGACACGAAACGTTCCACGATGGATCTTAGCATTTATCGGGTCTTTACTCCTCTTTGCTGCATTGACGTTGATCTGTATTCGTATGACGCTGTTCAATCAGAACTTTATGATTAAGCAGGTTCGTGAAACAGGATACATCGAGACGATTCGTAAGGACATGACAGAAAGCATCCAAGACTCAGGTCGGGGAAGTAATATCCCGCCAGAAATCTTAGCCGATGTCGTTCCAGAAAAAACAGTTGCTACGAACGTAGAGAACTATATTCGCAGTATCTACCAAGAGGTTCCCTTTGAGCTTCAGGGGGAAGATGAGATCAAGAACAATATCTTGAAGAACGTCAATCAATACGCGCAAGAAAAAAATATCGCGGTGGATGAGACGGTTCAAAGTAATTTGAACAACTTAGCAAATAGCGCGACGAAAAATTACGCGAACTTTATCGAGATTCCATATTTACTAAGCTATGGCAAGAAAGTAATGGCCTTTCAATCGGCTCTGACGATGATTTTGATTATCGTGGGCGTGGCCTTCATCTTAGTATTCTTTGGCTTGCTATTGATGGTTAAGATGAAGCATCAGAAGGTGCGCTGGGGCAGTGTGACTTTTCTCGGAGCTGGGCTGATGATGGTGGTCTTACCAACGATTATTTACTTTAGCGGAGTCATTGAACGACTAGGGATCACATCAGAAGGATTGTATACCTTTGTGACCAGCTATATCAAAGCGTTTAATTTAAGTTTTATTTTTGTCGGATTAGCGTTGACTGTTTTAGCGCTGCTCCTGGTGTTGCTTAGTGAGAGAATGCGCGCCAAAAAAATACATAACGTTCGTTAGTGAAGGGAAAAAAGATGGAAGAAACAATCAGCTTAGAAGAATTATTTCAAGTATTAAAAAAGAAAGCCTTACTGATTCTGATGACAACCATTGCCGGCATCGGTCTTGCGGCAGTCGTTACCTTTTTCTTGATTACGCCTAAGTACGATTCAGCCGCACAGCTGATCGTGCAAAACAATCAATCAGAAGGAACCAATACGAATCTGCAGAATGATATCAATGGCAATGTATTACTGATCAATACATATAAGGACATGATCAAAGGGGATATCGTTATCGACGCGGTTCAAAAGGAGCTGCAAAGTGAATACCAGTACAGCTATAGCAACGCGGAATTAAAAGACATGATCGAAGTGGAGCAGGCGCAGAACTCGCAAATGTTCCAAATTGTCGCGACCTCACCGGAACCACGTAAAGCGGCAACGATCGCCAATGTTACAGCGACTACCTTCCAAGAAAAAGCGGAAGATGTATTAGCGGTCAACAAAGTAACGATCACCTCCAAAGGGGTCGTGCCGTCTAAGGCCGTTTTTCCAAACAATAAGCTGAACCTGTTGATCGGCGCAGTCGTAGGTCTAATGCTCGGTGTCGGCCTTGCATTCCTTACAGAGCTGCTAGATAAGACCGTAAAAGATGAACGCTTTATCATTGAAGCACTAGAGTTGCCAATCCTTGGTCAGGTATCTGAGATAAGCAAAAAAGAATTGTTTGAAAATCGCGGAGCCGCACCGACTCCACAACAAAACCAAAACGACAAACGAGGGACACGAACAGTGCCGACTCGTAATCGAAAACGTGTGTAAGGGGAACAGTTAGATGGCGAAAAAGAAACAAGCAATCACACCAGTGGATTTGATCACGGCGATCAATCCCTTCTCAACCGCAGCTGAGCAATACCGTAAGATTCGGACCAATATCGAGTTTTCTTCAGCAGATAAGAAAATCAAATCCCTTGTTGTAACATCCTCGGGCCCTTCAGAAGGAAAGACAACAACAGCCTCTAATTTGGCAGTTGTGTTCGCCAATGCAGGCAGCCGAGTGGTGTTAGTCGATGCCGATTTGAGAAAACCAAATATCGCATTGAGCTTTAAGGTGCCTAATGTGAACGGTCTAAGCAACTATCTAACAGAAGGCAATGCGGCTCATGCCAGCTTCTTGACAGAAACTGACGTGGAGAACGTCTATCTGACACAAGGCAATACACAAATTGGCAGCAGACTGATCGAAACAAAAATCGAGAATCTATACCTGATGCCAAGTGGACCTACACCGCCCAATCCATCTGAGTTATTAAGCTCAAAACGGATGCAGGAGCTGGTGGATACATTAACGGAGTCCTTTGATCTAGTCATCTTTGACATGCCGCCTGTAGTGACAGTGACAGATGCGCAAATCATGTCCTCTTACGTTGACGGAACGATCTTAGTCGTTCGTGAACGCAAGACCAATAAACAAGCCATTCTTGAAGCAAAGAAATTATTGGATATGGTCAAAGCCAAAATTATCGGAGTCGTCTATAACGGTAAGAAGCAAGGGGAAGACTCTTATTACTATTATGGAACGGAAGGGAAGTAAGGGATCACGAAATGATTGATCTACACAGTCATATCTTGCCAGGTGTGGATGATGGCGCACAGACATTAGAGGACAGTCTTGAAATGGCTCGAAAGGCGATCAGTCAAGGCATCACTCATCTAATGTGTACACCGCATCATAACAACGGAAAGTATAACAATCCAGCAGATAAAATCATTCGAGAGGTCGCGAACCTGCAAGGAGAACTCGATAAGCGCGGACTAGACTTAACGCTGCTTGAAGGACAGGAAGTCAGATTGACCGAATTCCTCTTAACGGCAATTCAGCGAGATGAAATCTTGTTTACCGATTTGGATAATACCTATCTTTTGATTGAATTTCCGACAAATGAGGTGCCCATCTATGCGGAGCAGGTCTTCTACCAGCTACTTAATAGAGGACAGGTTCCTGTCATTGTTCACCCAGAAAGAAACGCAGTCTTTCGAGAAGAACCGAATCGATTGGTTTCTTTTCTTGAAATGGGCACACTAACTCAACTGACCGCACCAAGTATCGTGGGAATCTTCGGTAGCGATATTCAACAGACGGCCAGACAAATGCTAGAGCATAACATGCTGTATATGGTCGCTTCCGATGCACACAATTTGCGGCATCGTACCTTTTTAATGAAGGAAGCATACAAAGAAATCGAGAAAATCGGTGGAAAAGAAATGGTCGAAGCCATGCAGCAAATGGCGAAAGACCTAGTAAATGGGGATCCGGTCACTCGACCGAAGTATCAGGCAATAAAATGAATCATGTGTCAAAGACTTTATCAATAGTTTGTGGGGGGATTAACTATGAAAAGCGAGAAGACTTTTGGGGATGTGGATGGTTTGGATAATAAAAACTTTCCTAATCAGGGACACTCCAAGTTGGTTTGGCTAGATAAGGAAAAAATAGACAATCAAAAAGGCTATGATTTCTTCAAAAGAATCATCGACCTTGTTTTAGGCTGCCTAGGGCTCGTTTTTATCTCCCCTATCCTATTGTGGGTTGCCTATAAAATACATAAAGAAGACCCAAATGCGTCAGTCATATTCAAGCAACAACGCGTTGGACGAAACGGAAAGCTATTCACTATGTATAAGTTCCGTTCGATGTGTTCAAACGCCGAAGAACAACTAGAAGAGCTGCTTGATAAAAACGAATTAAGAGGCGCTATGTTCAAAATCAAGGAAGATCCAAGAATTACAGAGTTCGGTAAGTTTATTCGTCGAACGAGCTTAGATGAATTACCACAATTACTCAATGTCATCAAAGGTGATATGAGTCTGATTGGCCCAAGACCGCCATTGCAGAGAGAAGTTGCTGAATATACACAGTATGATATGCAGCGATTATTAGTAAAACCAGGTTGTTCTGGATTATGGCAAGTAAGCGGGCGAAATGATGTTCATTTTGAAGAAATGGTCGAGTTTGATATTGACTATATACAAAAACGAGGTATTCGATATGATATTTCGTTGATTATTAAAACTGTAAAAATAATGATTAAGCCGGATGGGGCGTATTGATTAGGGAAGAGTGTAGTAATGAAAGTATGTTTAGTTGGTTCAAGCGGTGGGCACTTAACCCATTTATATCTGTTACGAAAGTTCTGGGAGAAGGAGGATCGCTTTTGGGTCACATTTCAAAAAGAAGATGCTGTAAGTATTTTAAAAGAAGAGCAGATGTATCCTTGTTATTATCCAACGAATAGAAATTTAAAAAATTTGCTTAAGAATACTTTTCTCGCAATAAAAATTCTAAAGAAGGAAAGACCAGATTTAATTATTTCTTCAGGTGCAGCTATAGCAGTTCCTTTTTTTTATATAGGAAAATTATTTGGAGCAAAAACAGTTTATATTGAAGTTTTTGATAGAATAGATAAGCCAACTTTGACAGGAAAGTTAGTATATCCTATAACAGATAAGTTTATTGTTCAATGGGAAGAAATGAAAAAAGTTTATCCTAAAGCAATAAATTTAGGAGGGATTTTTTAATGATTTTTGTAACTGTTGGAACCCATGAGCAACAATTTAATAGATTAATTGAAGAAGTAGATAGCTTAATTAAAAAAGAGGTAATTAAAGATAAGGTTATAATGCAAACTGGATACTGTACGTATACTCCTCACTTCTGTGAATACAAAAAATATTTTTCTTATAGTGAAATGGAAAGATATTTTAGGGATGCAGATAAGGTAGTATGTCACGGTGGTCCTTCAACTTTTATGAGTGTCATTAACCAAGGGAAAATTCCAATTGTTGTTCCTAGACTTTTGGAATATGAAGAACATGTAAATAATCATCAATTAGAGTTTGCTCGAAAGGTTAGAGAAAGAGGCTATCCGATTCTTCTAGTGGAAAATATTTTAGAATTAAAAAAATACTTGTTTGAAATTGATATTAATATTAAAAAGAACATCAATGAATACAAGGTAACAAGCAATAATGTAAAATTTGTAACAGATTTCATTGATCTTCTTAAAAACTAGGGGGAAAGATAATATGAACTCCAAATTCAAATATGACTATTTCAGAGTACGGGGTTTTTTTCCTAAAGGTAGTAAAGCTAAGATTGATATTTTTACAAAAAGTAGACTTATGTATATGTACATCGCAAGAGCAGCAGAAGGAAAAAAAGTAAGAAATAGACTCTTCAAACTGATTCTAAAAGTATATGGGCGAAAATTTGGACTTGAGTTTCAGACTGATAACATAGGTGTTGGATTTTCTATGGGTCATGCATTTTGTATTACGATAAATGATTATGCTCAGATTGGCAATAATTGTTCAATAGCGAAGGGAGCAACAATTGGACAAACTGCTAGTGATTTTGGTGAAGACAATATTAAAGCTCCTATTATTGGAAATGAAGTTTGGATTGGAGTAAATGCCACAATAGTTGGAGATGTCAAGATAGGTAACAATGTATTAATAGCTCCAAATGCCTATGTAAATTTTGATGTACCTAGCAATAGTGTTGTTATTGGAAATCCTGGGGAAATACACAAGAAAGAAAATGCGACTGATTTATATATTATAAATAAGATAAAACCTGGAGTTGAAGAACTTTGATACCAAAAAGAATACATTATTGTTGGTTCGGAAATAAGCCAATACCCGATTCTGTAAAGAAATGTATTATGTCATGGAAAATAAATTGCCCTGAGTATGAAATTATTCGATGGGATGAATCTAATTATGATATAAATAAAATTACTTTTATCAAAGAAGCATATCAAGCAAAGAAATACGCATTTGTCTCTGATTATGCACGTTTAGATATTATTTATAATAATGGAGGATTTTACCTAGATACAGATGTTGAACTTATTAAAAGTCTTGATAGATTTTGTGAGGATAAGTGTTTTATGGGATGCGAATTACCTGGAAAAGTTGCTACGGGGCTAGGCTTTGGAGCTACAAAGGGGAGTACTATACTAAAAAGAAATATGGATATTTACGAAAAATCTTCATTCTACGAGAATGGACATCAAAATAGCATTACCTGTGTAGAATACACCAGTAATTTGCTCTTAGAATATGGACTTAAAAAATCCAGAGATATTCAATATTTAGATTCGGGGAATATTACTATCTATCCTACTGAATTTTTTTGTCCTTATAATATGATAACTAAAAAAACAACGATTACTAATAATACTTATTCTATTCACCACTATGATGCTACTTGGTATAGTGAAAATATTCTACTTAAAAAGTGGAAAAAAATGATTTTACCAATGAAAGTTTATCTTAAAAGAATCGTAAATTCTCTTTTTGGAGAAGGTATATACGAAAAAATAAGAAATAGTTTAAAGAGGGATTTATGAAAAAATATGGGATTTTAACATTTCAAAATACAATAAATTACGGTGCAGAACTTCAAATATATGCTCTTTATAATACTTTAAATAGTATGGGATTAAATATACGAATTATTCAATATTATAACGATAATATTGAAAAAAATGAATTTCCGAAATTATTAGATAACTTATCAATGAAGAAACTTCTTTACTATATAGTTAGGTCCTTTACTACTAGAAATAAAAAAAAATCTTTCCGTAAATTTGAAGATGATTATCTTTTGTATTCATCTAATTCATACTGTAAAGACAACTTTTCAAGTCTTTCTGAGGAGTTCGATGCAATTATTGTAGGAAGTGATCAAATTTGGAATACTAATTTGACGGATGGGGATTTAAACTATTTTTTACCGTTAAAAAATGTAGAGAAATACTCATATGCTGCTAGCTTTGGAGTAGGTAATTATCAACATTTGAATAATGTTGATGAAATAGGTAATTTACTTTCTGATTTTAAAGTTATTACATGTCGAGAGTTAGCGGGGAAAGAAATAGTTGAAACAATTAGTCCTAAGTTTGCCTCAGTAGTTTTAGACCCGACTTTTCTGTTAAGCAAGGAAGAGTGGGAAAAGTTTGGAAATATTAGCAATATTGAGCATGAGAAATATATTTTATTGTACTTTGTAAAGGACAAAGAGATTTTAAACTTCTCACAAAAGTATGCAGCGGAAAACAATCTAAAAGTAAAATATATCAGTATGAGACCTTTTTCAAAGAGAGGTATTGAAACTATAAATGATGCTTCACCTAGAGATTTTATTAATCTTATAAGCAATGCAGAAGCTGTAATAGCTGGAAGTTACCATGGATTTATTCTTTCTTTAAATTTAAATAAGCCAGTACTTGTTTCTCTAGAGTTAGATCCTAAAAATAAGAATTCACGAATGGAAACTATTTTTGAAATATTTGGAATGGACAAAGAAAAGCTCATAATAAATTCTAATAACTATGATAAAGACTTCTTCAAAGATTATGAAAAGATTAATGAGCATATTGAGGATTGGAGATTGAAGTCAATAGATATATTAAAAGAGGTGCTAGATTATGAATAATAGTGAAACTTTGAAGCTGAAATTCAGAAGAGTTTTACCAACTCCTGTTTTCAGTATTTTATCATACATATATAAAGTAGTAGAAAGTATAAACTATAATGTACAAGATAATTCATTATTACTTAAAGCATTGAGTAAAAAAAATCTTTCAAAAAGAAATTATTATGAAGTTTTATTGAATACACATATTTTAGAGAAGGGGTTAAGCAATAAGGAATTCAGAAGTGGATTTGGGAGAGAAAAAATAAAACGTTTATCTTATGAATTAAATATATGTAGAAATGATAGTGGACAACAGAATTTTCCTTATCAGTCAGCTATATCTGTTTTAGCGGAGTATTTAAAGAAACACAATAATGAAAAAGAAGTAAGATCATTCTTTGAAAATATTTTTTCTAGGAAAGTTATGAATGATATTGATTTTTATAGTAATAAGAATGAACCTATATCTGGTGTTAATTTAATTAAAAGAAAGGAACTGGAAATGAAAGTGGGTTCTTTTGAGAGTATAGCTAAAAGTAGATTTTCACTTAGAGAATATGATTTAAAAAAATCGATTAATCCAAATGATCTTAAATGGGCAGTTGATATTGCAAAATTAGCGCCTTCTTCTTGTAATAGACAACCAATAAAAGCCTATTGTGTTCTTTCTGAAATAAAGATATTGAAAATTATGGATAGGCACCATGGAATACAAACAAAACCACAAGGACTCTTCATTATTACAGCGGAGATGTCAGCGTATCCGAATGCAAAGACGCGAAGTCTTCCATATGTAGACGGTGGTCTTTTCATGATGGCGCTAAGTTACGCTTTACAAGAAAAATTTTTAGGAAACGTTATTTTAAATGGATGCCTCAGCAGAAAAGATGAATTAGAAATAAAAAAAATAATTGACATAGAGGAAACCGAAAGAATAATTGGATTTATGTCTTTTGGTCAAATGGACGAATCAATGTTGGTATGTAAATCTAGTAGAATTCCTTTAGAAGAAACTTTAAAATTCGTAGACTAAGATATTGTGAGGATAAAATGTTTAAATTAAATAATTATAGAGGCTTATCAGTTGTTGATACATTACCAATACTTTTATTGTTTTATTCATTATTCGAAGTTTTATCTAGTAGTAAATATGACGACTATATAAATTTCGGTTTTGCTAAATTACTACTTATGGTTACGATTTTTTGTACAACCATTATTCTTTTTATACCTAAAAAATTTCCAGCTAAAATTTTTTTCAGTATAGTATTAGTTATGTGTCTAATTTTAGTATCATCCTTGATTAGCCAAACAATGATTCTTGTTTTAAATAGTTCTCTCATAATTGCTACAGTGTATAATGAAAAGTATATTAATACTTTTAGTAAATTTATTTTTGGGGGATTACTATTGGGAATGATACTAGTTCTAGTAGGATTCTTATTTGGTATTTTACCAGATGTAACTACCTTCGAACATGGAACTATCCGACACTCTTTAGGCTACAAAATCCCTCCTAACATGTCAAATTTTTATTTAGGACTTTTGGCGAATTTCATTTACATAAATAAAGAAAAACCTAAGCATATTTGGAATCTCTTGTTACTCATTCCTTCATTTGAAATATCGAAATATACAGATGGGCGTGCTTCATTTTATTGCACATTATTGTTAGTTTTCTTTACATTAGTTTCCGATATTGTTCAGAAAAAGCTTTTTGATATTTCTAAAATACTATATTATCTTACGTCTATAGCCGGCATTACGATTATAGTATTAAGTGTCTATGATGCTGTTTTCTTTTTTTCTAATCCAATATTACAACAAATTGATTATTTTTTTACAGGAAGACTTAAATGGTTTGCCATTGCATGGAGAGAGTATCCAATAAATTTATTTGGAAATAATGTATCCTACAATATAAATGGCCCAGAAAATGGAATTATCCTAGATAATGTTTTTTTAACAATCTTATTGAGACATGGAATATTAATCTTCTTGATGTGTGTAATCATAATCGGTAAGCTTCTTAAACATTTGAAAAATAATAAAGAAGTGGTAGTTCTCAGTATATGGTTTGTCATCTTTATAAACTCAGCTGTTTCTGCATCATGGATGCCAATTTGGAAATCAATTGTTTTACTCCAGATAGCACAAATGATTGCTGAAAAATGTAAACCTCAAAAAGAATTGGACAATAACTTCCGTTCTTATCAGCTTCGAGCATGGGAAAAAGAAAAGTTGGACTAAACTAAGTAATATACTTAGCTGAAAAAGTGAGTATATTACTTTTTCTATTATTTTTTAACTTCGAATAGAAATAATCTTGAAAAGTCATTTGGTTTGACGACTCTTTAAACAATTTTTTAAAATACAAGATTTTATTACTAAAAATCTTATATTTTATTAGAGGGGAAATATATGAAAAAAATAATAGAGAATTTTTTTTATCAAACTTTATTTCAAATTGTAAAGATAATTGTTCCAGTTTTAACGATTCCCATAGTGTCAAGAGTATTAGGGCCATCAGGTATCGGATTATATAATTATAGCTATTCTATTGCTAATTACTTTGCTCTTGCGGCAGGCCTTGGTATTACAATTTATGGTAATCGAGCAGTATCATTATCATGGAATAGGAATGAGGATGTATCTAAAACATTTTGGGAGATATTAACTCTCAAGACAGTAGTTTCTTTTATAATCATGATTTGCTATTTGATATTTATCGTATTGGCTATAAATGTCGAAGACAGAACAGTTTATATAATACAATCTCTAATCATTTTAGCAGTTACTTTCGATGTATCTTGGTTTTTTATGGGAATAGAAAATTTTAAAAAAACAAGTATTGTTAACACGATAACCCAGTTACTAACTTTCTTTTGTATCCTTATTTTTATTAATAACTCGCATGATATATTGAAATACACCTTTATTCAATCTATGGGGTTGATGTTATCACAACTATTTGTTTGGATATATATTAAGAAATATATTAAGTTTATTAAAGTCACTTTTAAAGATGCTTTTTCACATTTCAAAGGAGCAGTAGCATATTTTATCCCACAAGTAGCTGTCTTTTTATATACAAATTTGAACAAAACTATTGTAGGGGTATTTTTAGGTACAACAGCAGTAGGATATTATACTAATTCATTGCAATTGAACACAGTGTTTATAACAATCATCACAACTTTAGATTTAGTTTTACTACCTCATATGAGTAGTCTATTTGCTCGAGAAAACGTAAAAAAAATCATTAAATTGATGGAAAGGACAATCCATTTACAGTTGTTTTTCTCAATTGCAATTTTTTTTGGCATGCTAATTGTTTATGACAAACTTGTCCCATGGTTTTTTGGTTATGATTTCATTTTTATAAATAAGTTAATTCCATTTTTTTCCATTCTTATAATTATTTGCCCTCTAGGATTAGCAATCTCAAGACAATATTTAATTCCCATTGGAAAAGTGGGACAGTTTAATAGATCAGTAATTATTGGAGCGGGTGTTAATATTTTTTTTAATGCGCTATTATTACCTATGTTAGGGATTTATGGAGTGGTTTTTGCTAATATACTTGCTGAGCTTTTTGTTACAGGTGTAAGAACCAGAGCATTTTTAAAAGAGACGAATTTCAATTTTGATTTCAGAAAAATTATGATATATGTTTTTGCAGGACTTTGTATGTTCATAGTAGCACGTCTTTTTACTAAAAATATGGATGCAACGGTATCAACTAATATCATTCAGATTCTTATTTCTATACCTATATATTTCATAATTACTACGATAGCTAAAGCAAATCCTGTACTGGATTATTTGAAAAAGGGTGATTAGATGCTTCGAATATTACTAAATTCGAATATAGTGAATCAAGAATTTTTTCCAGATATATTTAGAAAAAAATTAATGCAAATTTATTGTGATTCAATTGAAAAAGATTGTCATATAAAACAAATAAAATTTATCGGCGGTAAACAATTGAGGATTGGAAAAAAAACATTTGTCAATCGATTTTGCAACTTTTTTTTACACCCTAAGAATCCATGTAGTTACATCTATTTGGGAGATGAGGTTGCGATTGGTCCTGATGTAAGTTTCATCACTGTAACGCATAATTTTGGAGATGCTTCTAGGAGACAAGGGACTACTATATGCAAACCAATTATAGTAGAAAATGGGTGTTGGATTGGAGCTAGTAGTATTATTTTACCAGGAGTAACTATTAAATCAGGTTCTATAGTTGGCGCAGGAAGTGTTGTTACAAGAGATGTCGATACGAATACTTTAGTAGCGGGAAACCCTGCCCGTGTCATACGGAAGTTATAGAAAATACAGAGATTAGTATGAAAAATAATTTTTTCGTATTTTCTATTAAATATTAATTGTTGAATCCTTCTGTTTTTATTATTGAAAAAGATAGATGATATTGGTCATCGATATTTGTATAGATTTATGTCTGCTAAATATCCTATAATATAATTTGTATGAGTGTGTTCAGATATGCTACATACTATTTAATTAAGGTGAAGATGACTATACTGTTTATTGAATTTAAAGTTATAACTGGTTGATATATAAAATATCTGTGAATCATTGATTCTTTAATACAGTATGTACTACTTTATCACAAATAGAACCATAAGTTGACAGTCACTTTGTTTTTTAATGAAAGCGAGTTGATCTTATGTCTAAACAAAAAAGATCCACCAGTCGCTCTAAAAAAATCCTCCTCTCACTACTAGGAATTTTCCTAGCTCTCCTGCTTGTCATAGTCGGCATCGGAGCGAAGATGTACTATGACGTGCGGTCCACAGCGAATGATGCGTATGAGTCTGTAGATCGGGATGATGCATCGAATAAGCGGCAAGTGAGCTTATCGGATCAGGAGCCGTTTAGTATTTTACTGTTGGGTGTTGATACCGGAGCGCTAGGGCGGACGGAGCAGGGACGCTCGGATACGATGATGGTGGCGACGGTGAATCCGTCATCGGATGAGGTGTTGCTGGTGAGTTTGCCTCGGGATACTTATGCGGAGATCGTTGGTCATGGGACGCAGGATAAGATTAATCATGCGTATGCTTTTGGCGGCGCGGCGATGTCGATGGATACGGTGGCAGAGCTGCTGGATATTCCCATTGATCATTACATAACTATCAACATGCAAGGGATCGAGACGCTAGTCGATGCGGTTGGTGGGATTGAGGTTAACAATCCGTTTGAATTTACATATGAGAAGAAGACATTTCCTAAGGGGCAGCAGGAACTAGATGGTGAAGAGGCGCTGAAGTATTCTCGGATGCGCTATGATGATCCAGAGGGTGATTATGGTCGGCAGGGACGGCAGCGGCAAATTATTACCGGTATTGCGAAGAAAGTATTGAGTACGAAGGGGCTAACGAATTATTCCTCGATTTTGAAAACGATGGGCCAGAATGTAAAGACGGATCTGACCTTCACGGATATGCGAACCTTGATGGGAGATTACCGCGCTGCATTTGGCAATATCCAATCGGATCAACTGAAGGGGGAGGGCTTCATGCAAGATGGCGTTTCTTATCAGCGGATTGATCCAGGAGAGCTGAAGCGTGTTCAAGAGGAATTAAAGGCGCAATTGAAATAGGTGTGATGAAAACCAGAGCGGTTGTCTCTGGTTTTTTCTTTAAGCTTTTCTTGTGGCGGCGCCTTTTTAATGAATCGTTTAAGTTGTTTCGCTATAATTATTTGCTATAAGGTTGTCTGAGGAGGGGATTCGATGAAGAAAATCATTGCAGGTATCATATCTTTTATGCTGAGTTATGGGATGGTCTATTATTTGGTCATGCCGACTTTGCAGAATTATCCTCGCCTGGATTCGATGGCGCAGCGGTTTGAGTATACGGATGAGGCGTTATGGCTGTTTATCTTCTTGAGCTTATGGCTCTTTTATTGGCAATGGGAGCAGAGGAAGCTATGGAATATTTATTTGTATTTGTTTTATAGCGGCTACATCCTATTATTGTTCATCATGCTGTTCACGAAAGCGAAGGCGTATCATTCCTTTAATTTGAATCCCTTTGAGTTGTACTTGAACAATGGGCAGCAGATTATCGAGTTGATATTGAATACTGGATACTTTATCCCTCTTGGCTGCTTGTATGGATTACGGGCAAAGCCGGTTGAGGCGGCAGTGATCGCCTTGATCACGATTCTTGGGATCGAGACGATCCAATATGTGTTCTACATTGGCACGTTTGATATTTGGGATATTTTTACAAACTTTGCGGGATGTCTCATCGGCTACTTCCTTTGCCTGCAAATAAAAAAGAGAATCGCGTAACTGAGTAAATGCAGATCAGTCATCCTAAGCTGGATGAGGATCTGCATTTTTTTATGTTTCTTGTGCATAGAAAAGAGCTATTTTGATCTTTTGGCGAGTTGATTATTCACTCAATCAATAGTTTATAAATGATTGATAGAAAAAACAGCAAAAAGAGAGCGCTTGCTTTATCAGTTAATAAGAGAACTATTTTAATAATTAAAAAGTTAACCAATCGGAAAATCTGATTAATTCTATCGACTTTTATTAAAACGACTCTGATTGTTTGGTATTTGATAATACATAAATAATTTGATGTTTCTTACATTTATATTCTTCTCATTTTCTGTTTATTAGGACCTTGAAATATTATTTATAAATCGGATTGTTTTTACGCAGATAGAAAAGTATACTAATATCATCAAAAATATTATTTTTATCATATAGAAATGCATAATTAGCAAAGGGGAAATGTTGGTGGGAAAAATTATTCGTACATTTATTGATTTCGTCATCATTGAGCTGAAGATTCAAGGAAAAGAAGCGACTCTTTCTGATGAAAAAAGTATCTTGATAGGTCGATCGAATAGGGAGTGGTCTGTGTGTCTTGCGAATTTCTTTGCAAGTTTACAGTGGATTCTGCATTCCTTCGTCATAGGAGGTAGATGCTTTGCATAGTTCATCGAAGTTAAAGAGACTCAGTATTACGGTGATTGTGCCGCTTATTTTTTTGATGGGCGGGTATTCGTTGATCTATCTCGTGGGCAAGCCAGTCATCCAATTTGTGACGTCTTCTATCCAGCTTTTTCTATTAACGGATACGCCGACGTTTGAGTCGGCGGAGCAGTCCTTTGAGCCAATTGATAATAAGAATGTCGTTGTAAATAGTAAAAAGGAATTGCCCTCGACGAAGGTCGCGTATCCGGTGGGCGGTCAAATCTTTGGAAAAGTAAAGATAGCCAGCGTCCGCTTGTGTGTCCCTTTATATTTCGGGGATAGTGAAGAGATTTTACGGAAGGGTGCGGGACAATTCATGGGCTCGGTCTATCCTGGGGAGATCGGCACTTCGCTGATCGGCGGGCATAATGTCGATGATTTTGGCAAGCTCGGAACGGTTCCAGTGGGTGATCGAATCGAGATTCAGACCACTTATGGAAATTATACGTATCGTGTCACTCAGATAGAAGTGAAGGGTAAAAAGGACCCAGTGATTGATCGTATGATCTATCAGCGGAATGAGCGACGACTCATTCTCTATACGTGCTACCCGATCGATAGTTTAGGCTTAACCGATCAACGATTGTTTGTCAGTGGAAAATATGAGTCTGGCCCAAGGATCAATGAAAATGAGTAGGAGGTGAGCTTGGAATGAATCAAATGACACGGAACATCCCCCGTTGGATTTTAGCTTTTATTGGCTCACTGCTTCTCTTTGCCGCAGGTGCGCTGCTTTGCGTTCGTCTGACCTTGTTCAATCAAAACTTTATGATCCAGCAAATGCATCAAGCAAAATACATTGAAACGATTCGCAAAGACGTGACGGAGAGCATTCAGGATGTGGGGCGGGGCAGCAATATCCCGCCAGAGGTCTTAAGCGATGTGGTTACAGAAGAGTTAGTGACGATCAATGTGGAGAACTATATTCGCGGCATTTATCAAAACATCCCCTTTCAGCTTCAGGGGGAGGATCAGATCAAAGAGAATATCTTGAAGAACGTGGATCAATACGCGCAAGAGAAGAATATCTCGATTGATGAGTCGACCGAAAAGAATTTAACCAATTTAGCGGAAACGGCGGCTAAAAATTTTTCGGCGTATATTGAGATCCCTTATTTAATGAGCTATGGACAGAAGGTCATGGCCTTTGAATCCTCATTGAATGTCATTATGTTTGTTGTGGGGGCGGCCTTTTTACTAATATTTGCGGGGCTGCAATTGATGATCAAGATGACGCATCAGAGGGTTCGCTGGAGCAGCATTACCTTTTTTGGCGCAGGCTTGATGCTTGAGACATTGCCGACGATTATCTATTTCAGTGGGGGGATCCAGCGGCTAGGGATTACCTCAGAGGGACTCTATCGTTTCGTTACCTCCTATGTGACGAGCTTTGATTTGAGTTTCGTATTTGTTGGATTGGCAGTGATCGGAGTCGCGATCATTTTAGTCATTATCAGTGAAAGAATGCGTGATAAAAGACTATTTACTATTCACTAGCAGGAGGGAAAGATGGAAGAGACAAGCAGCTTAGAAGGAATGCTTCAGATTTTGAAACGAAAACTCGCGTGGATTGTCCTGACGATGATTGCAGGGCTAGGGCTCGCAGCCGGTGTGACCTTTTTCTTGATTGCACCGAAATACGATTCAGCGGCCCAGCTAATTGTGCAAAGTGATCAAGAAGAAGGCGGCAGTGGGAATCTACAAAATGATATCAACGGAAATGTTCTGTTGATTAACACCTACAAAGATATGATCAGGAGCGATATTGTCATTGATGCGGTTCAAAAGAAGCTGCAGGATGATTATCAATCTCTTTACAGTAATAGCGAATTAAAAAGTATTTTGGAAGTAGAACAGGCACAGAACTCGCAAATGTTCCAGATTATCGCGACTTCTCCTGAACCACGAAAAGCGGCGTTAATCACGAACACAACAGCAAAAACTTTTCAGGAAAAAGCAGAGGAAGTACTAGCCGTTAATAAGGTGACGATCACTTCAGAAGCAGCGGTCTCTTCTAAGTCGGTCTTCCCTAATCATACATTGAACTTATTAATCGGGACTGTGTTAGGCATGATGATTGGTATGGGTCTGGCCATTTTGATCGAATGGCTGGATAAAACAGTGAAGGACGAACGCTACATCGTAGAGGCTTTGGGCCTGCCTGTTCTAGGGCAAGTTTCTGAGGTTCATCCTAAGGAACGGGTTAGAAGGCATAGAATTATCGTGACAGCTCAGGAGGATCGTGCAGTTACCTGGGGCACGGGCACTCAACCACCTCAGCGAAAGCGCAGACGAGTCTAAAAAATTGAATCGGAGAAATGAAAAGAATAGCTGGATCTAAGTTTTAAGATTCAGTGATTTGACAGTGGACCATCGTTTTTTATTTCTTTTCGTACTATGTAGGATGTTGGAGGAATTTGGGATGAAAAGTGAGAAGACCTTTTGGCACATGAGTAATTTGAACAGCGGCATCTATGTGGATCAAGAACACACGCAAGGAATCTGGCTAGATAAAGAAAAGATCGAAGAGCAAACCGCTTATGAGCTTGTTAAAAGAATCCTTGATTTACTTTTAGCTAGCAGCGGTCTGATTCTTATTTCCCCGGTCATGCTGTGGATCGCCTATAAAATACATAAGGACGAACCAGCTTGTCCAGTGATCTTCGCACAAAAACGTGTAGGAAGGAATGGCAAACTATTCACGATGTATAAGTTCCGTTCGATGTGTGTCGATGCAGATGAACAGTTAACGGGACTCCTAAAGAAAAATTAGCTCAAAGGAGCGATGTTTAAAATTAAGGAAGATCCAAGGATAACGGAATTCGGCAAATTCATTCGTCGTACAAGCTTAGATGAGCTTCCCCAGCTGATCAATGTCATCAAAGGAGACATGAGTCTCATAGGGCCGCGACCGCCCTTGCAAAGAGAAGTCGCTGAATACACGCAGGTTGATCTGCAACGTTTACTGGTGAAGCCGGGCTGTTCGGGACTGTGGCAAGTTAGTGGCCGCAATGAAGTCGACTTCGATGAGATGGTGAAATTTGATCTCATGTATATACAGACTCGAAGCATCAGACAGGATCTTTCGTTGATTCTTAAAACGATAAAGGTCATGCTGAAACCGGATGGGGCGTATTAGCTGCAGTTTGTAGTCAAGCTCTATCAGGGTCCATAAAATAATTAAAAACTTTTTTAAGCTTAGATATAGCACGAGAAGATAAGGAGCTCGATCCTCATTTTTCGTGCTATTTTTTGTTCTTTCAAGATTGAGCCAACTCTTTTATAGTGATCATGGGATGACTATAGGAAATTTATTGTCTGTTTCCTTAGTAAGATGATTAAAATCAGCGGATACAAATTGCATAATAAAGGACTGGAGAGAAAATCTTCAGCTTTTTTTATTATAAAAGCGATTTATAATTAATTTTAATAACTTATCCTCGGAAATATATTTATAATTATTTTTATTTTGATTTTTATATATGAAATTGTTTGAAATTTTAATCAAATAATAGTAATATTAAATTATAAAAGCTATATTATAGTTATCATTTTTCTTCTAATTTGAATTATATTGCTTTTTTGATAAGAGTGTTTTTTCGAATGATTCAATAGTTAAAAAAGGAGGTGTGGATGTTAGAAAAATTGTATGTATATAGAAGTCGCTATCATCAGTTTTAGTGTAGAAATGAGATAAAAAATAGTTTGTTTGCGACTATTTTTTGAAAAGAAATGCAGATTTCGAATGATAGCGAAACGACTAGAGTTCATCCATTAAAGTTTAACGTGGTTGTATTTGATTTTTGTACTATGACTTTTTTGAGGAAACTTTGCAAAATCGAAAATAAATTACTTATGAAAAGGGGAAAGAAGATGAGAAAAAGAGTTCATCGAATTGTGACATTATTATTTATTGTATTTTCAATAATCGCAGGAGGGGCACCAATAGTCGCCGCCAATGATGCTATCAGACCCGATATAAATGGGAGTGGAACTTTAACGATCCACAAACACTGGGCAGAAGACAATAGCCAAATCGGTAGTGAAGGAAATGGGAAAGAACAGACAGTAAATAATTCACCAGTTGAAGGTGTTGTTTTCAATATTTATGAATTAACACCTATTGCTGGTAACGAAGAACTAACTCCTCCATCAGAAAAAGATGGGGCTGTTTATGAAGTTAACAGTGCCAGAACAGAACTGACAATAACATTTAAAGGAAACACATATAAATATACAATGGGGACAAAACAAACAGGAACGACTGATTCAACAGGTGTATATAAATTTGAAGGTTTAGAAGGGTTTTATTATGTGGAAGAAGATTTGGCGATGTCCAATCCAACTGTTAATGGAGAAACAGTAAAAATAGCAACTCCTGCGAAACCGTTTATTGTTTCTGTTCCAATGACCAATCCTAATGGTGATGGCTGGTTCAAAGATATACATGTTTATCCAAAAAATCAGGGAATGACACCCGAAAAAACTGTGAATAATGGAAGTGGAAATTCTGTAAATATTGGAGATAAATTAGATTTTGGGATTAAAGTTGCGATTCCTAGTGATATTGGTGATTCAGAATATAAAGTTTTTAACATCAACGATAAGCTTGATGAAGCCCTGACTTACTTAACGAATAGTACTAAAGTTTACGCTTATAAGTTTGTTAATAATATCTGGGAAAAGGTTGAGGTTACTACAGGGGTTAATGCCGTTTTTACTGCCGGAACCAATACGGTTTCTGTCGAGTTTACAGAAGCTGGAAGAGCTGAATTGGCTCGCTTGATGACTCAGACCGGCGGAAATTATACTCACGTTGGAATTGAATTTAGTGCAAATGTCAATGAGAACGTACTATCTAAGCCTAATTATACTGTTAAGAACCAGGGGGAGATTGAATGGAACAATACTCCTGGAGATGAAACAGAAAAAACACCTACCACTGAAACAGAAACAAATACTGGTGATGTAGAAATTGATAAGGAAGATCAATCAGGGGCTGATTTGAAAGATGCTGAATTTCAAATTGCTGCAACTAAAGAAGATGCGGAAAATGGAAATAAGTACATCAAAGTCAAAGTAGACAGTAATGACAAAATCACAGACATAGTTTATCCAGGTGATGCTGATTATAATACTGCTTTGAACTGGATCATTCGTCCACATGCTGATGCTGGAGAACTTGGGGTAGATAATGATACGAGTACGTTTTATGCTAATAAATTTCAGGCCCTGCAGACACATACTGGAACCGATGATAAGAAAGAAGCATTGAAATATTATGTAGTAGAAACGAAAACACCTGAAGGCTATAACCTGTTAGATGCTCCAGTTGAGGTTAATTTTGAAGAAGAAAACTCGGAACATATCGTAACAAAGAAAATAGTTAACTCTCATGGATTCAAATTACCGAACACTGGTAGTTTGGGCATGATTGTTTTGACCATCGTTGGAATTATTTTGATCGGCTTAGCGATCTTGATGTTCTTGCCAAAAAAACGTCGTTCATAAAAACAAGTGTTGTGGGGAAGGAATCTTCCCCACACTCTTTTGAAAATAGGAATATTTTTTGTGCAATAAGACTTTCATCTTAAAGAAAAGCAACTTACTAAATATAATAAGTTGTTTTTCTCTGAAATGAAGTTGGGAGGAAAAAGATGGCAAAAAAAATCTTGAGTATCCTGTTGTTAGTCGCAGGATTATTGGCCTTAGGTTATCCCTCCATAAGTAAATACCTTTCAGACAGAAATAGTTCATATACAACGGATACTTATGAGAAAAAGATTCAGGCGATGGACAAAGACCGGCTGAAGAAATTACGGCAGGAAGCAGAAGAATATAATGAAAATTTGACTGGCTCACCGGTACATGACCCCTTTGTCCCAGGTTCTGGGATCGTGATGCCCAAAAATTACTACCACGTGCTAAATGTTGACGGTGTGATGGCAAGTGTGGAGATTCCAAAGATCAATGTTAAGCTGCCGGTCTATCATGGAACGAGCGAAGACGTTTTGAAAAAGGCTCCTGGTCACTTGGAAGGTTCAACACTTCCGATTGGTGGTAAAGGACGTCATGCGGTCATTACGGGGCATACAGGTTTAGCAAATGCAAAGGTTTTTACTGATTTAGTGGAATTAAAAGCGGACGATAAATTTTATATAAAAGTATTAGGAAAAACGTTAGCATACAAAATCGATCAAATCCAAGTAATCGAACCAAACCATACTGAAGCTTTGAAGACGGTGTCTGGGAAGGATTACGTCACTTTATTAACCTGTACGCCATATGGGGTTAATAGTCATCGGTTATTGGTTCGGGGAGTTCGAGTCAAGTATGATTCAAAACAACAAAAGGATACAGAACAAAATGGTCTGACAAGTGAGCAAAAAATACTGATTCTTGCGGCAGTCATTACGTCAGTTGTCATGCTGATTGTGATTATCGTGGTGAGTTTATATAGAAGAAAAAAGGGATAATTGCAGTGAAAAAAAGTCTCTTGGTGAGAATAATAGAAAGGGATGGGTAAGGCAATGAACAAAAGTAGATTCAAAAAAGTAATGGTGCTTTTTGCAATCATTTTAGTAATCATTCAAATTATCTCACCTGCTGTATTTGCTGAACAACAATCAATAGAAGCTACACAAAATAATACAAGCGAACAGATAAGTGATCAAACGATTGAATCAGTTAGCCAATCTACAGAGATTTCAAGGACAGAGGGGAAATCGAGTGTTTCATCATCTGAAGAAAAGCAGACGATGTCATCAGAACAAGAAATACAATCAAAACGATATAAACAAACGGAACCGCGCAGCTCCAACGATATCTCTGATGAAGTTTCTGTTAATGATTGGTGGATATTTGAAAATTCGGTTGATGATCCTCTTTCAGCTACGAAGGCTGCTTCCGCCAAAGTAGATTATAATTTTCAATTTATCTGGTCCTTGAAAAAAATGGAGGGACAATATTTAACAGCGGGAGAATATTTCTGTATAGATATGCCTGAGAATATAGGGATTGCTTCAGAAGGTATCGAAGCGTGGGGATTTTGGTCAATCGGGACTACCGAAACTCATAAGACTGACTTGAAGGCTACTATCAATGGAGTGGAATATACGATCGGGCAATGGTGGACAGATTGGCGTGATGATGGTTCCCCTCGAGGAAAATATTACATGAAAGTAGCTTTTAATGATGAAGTTACCGGGAAAGAAATCAATCAAATTACAGGAATTCAGTTCAATATTCCTGAGAAGTCATTAAAAAATATGACCTTAAAAGGCGGTATCCAAGAGGTTACCTTTGGAAATAAAATACAACGAATCAAATTTGAACAAGCTAAAGAGGAATACTCTGAAGGCGATGATTATAAATACAATGCTCAAAAAGGAAGCAACACATTGACCTTTGATATAGGAATCGGTCGAATGACTTTAAATGAATTGTCTGGCGACGTTGTTGATTATGATGCTAATCAAAAGACAGGATTTTATCTTGATGGGGATTATCATGGATATCGTTGGGGGGAGAACCTTACTGAATTAGATGACATTTATTTAGAGGATACTCTAGATCCTGGTGTCGTTGTTTCTAGCATCAGTCTTTCTGCCCTTGTTCAGTCACCAATTGGTCTATCTGAGGAGAATCTTGAAATGCAGACCGGAGGATTAATTAACAGAGATGTGGCTACATTTGAATCGTATCTATTTGCCGACTATGGTAATGGACCAGTCTATCGAACAGCGGGATCGAACCAAGAAATAAAATTCCCTAAACAAGAAAACTCTTATAAAGTTTTAGTTCAAAAGGATGACGAAACATTGGCAGCATTCCGTGAACGAGTAAAAGCACATCCTCAACAATATGGCATCTATACAGAAGGCACTGGGAAGACGGCTAGGCGAACTATCTGTATTAATATTGGAGATATTCATAAAGAAAATGGTGTTCAAAAAAAATATAGTGATCTAACGGATCAGAAATATGCCGTTCCAGAGCGAACTATTACGAGAAAAGCTGGAAGTGTTTTAGGAGCGGAAGAAGTCAAAATTACGCAATTTGCGGTAGAGGCTGCAAGTAACAGTATCAAACATGGGTTTTATCCAGAATCTTATCGGGAAATACTGGAGGATTATTATACTTTAGCCTATGGTGATGGAAACGTGATTAATGGACAAGTGTCTTCATTTAATATTTCTATGAAACTCAATTATCCGATTGATGAGACGCTGGGAGAGACTAAGACAAATACGGCACTGGCTTACTATTCGAATGCGAAACAACAAGAAAATCCTAATTTTAATCCACCGAATCAACTGACAGGTGAAGGAAATATGACCAACCCTTACGGAAAGATCGCAATCAATACTGATACAATCGCGTTGATTAAGTATGATGGCGCTACACTGGAGGAGATGAACAACGTTGAATTTGAGCTTCAGAAGAAGAGTGGTCTTAATTGGAATACGTTATCAACGCATGAAACTAAACAGTTTACTACTAGTGAAGGCGAGAAAGTTCAAGGAGTCATTCAAGTTTCCGGTCTAGATAATGGAACCTATCGTTTTGTTGAAAAAAATGGCGAAAACAATATCTATCCAGAGGGCTATGATCAGACAAAGTCAAGCGATTGGAATACTTCGGAAAATAGAATCGTATCCAAGGAAATAGTAGTGGATGGTCAGACAACGAACGATCCCGTAGTGATAGAAAATATTCCAATCGCTTCTGCCCCATATGCTATCGAGCATTATTTCTTGAAAGATGGAAAATCAGCGAGTAGTACGAATCAGGAAGATTTTGAGCTGAACTTCGTTGAAAATGAAACAGGCGAAATACGTAAGCCGATTGGATCGATCTTTACAGGAAAGCCTCGAAATAACCTAACAGGCTATTCCTATAAAAAGATTACGGAACTTGAGAAAGATAGTGGAACGATAACTGCTATCACTGATCCGAATTTAAGTTACAAAGAAAATGGTCAATTAGTACTACGTTTTTACTATGTACCAGATGACGATTCGATTCCTTTTACGATTACAAAACTAGATATGGCTGATAAACCGATGCCTTCTTATGATGCACAAGGAAATGCTTTGGAGCATGAGGTATCCTTTTATATTTATGAGTTCGATTGGGGGAATTCAGAAGGAAAAAGTCCAACTGATGCTGGTGTGGAACCCGAAAAAGGAACCTCTAATGATTATTGGAAATTGGTCGAAACAGATAACCAAGGGAACGCTTTACAGCAACCAATTAAGACAGATTCACAAGGACGAATCCGAGCTAAAATTGATTTAACAGATAATGGCGTGATAGGAAATGCAAAAACATTTGCAGTTGTAGAGGCTGAAAATACGTATCCTAATTACGAAGCACCTAGCGTAGAAGATGCTTGGTGGTTTATTTGGACCGGAACTGGTGCTGATAACAGTTCGCCAAAAGGAACCTTCTCATGGTGCAATAATATGGGGGCAAATAACCCAGGCTGTATTAATGATACGCAAGAAGATAAGAGTCAAAGAGTTTCTCTTAAGAACAAAACATCTAAAGGAAACATGAAAGTCTACAAGGCAGATCAGGATAAAAATATGATGTCCTCTGATGCTAAGAAACAAGTAAAATTCGAATTTTATGAGTACATCGATGATGGGAATTGGACAGAGGGTAGGAAGCCTGAGGATGGGCATTTAGACGATCCGACGATTTGGAAATCATTGGGAACTGTTCAAACGGATGCTGATGGGAAAATCATTGATCATGATCTTACTGCAGTGAAAACTTATGCGTTAAAAGAAATCAGTTCCTATCCGAGTTTTGCCGTGCCGACCGGCTATTGGATTTTATGGACGTCTAGTACTTCAGAGGGGATTGTGAATCATCAGGTGTCTTATGTTCAAGGATCAAATGACGATTCAGGAATAGTGCAACCTGATGCAGAAGAAAATTCGATCGGATCTGCAATTTTATTGAACAAAGAGATCAAGCAAGAGTTTTCTTTTATTAAGGAAAATGAGCAAGGAGACCCTTTAGGTGAAGTAGAATTTGACCTTTATGCGGGTAAAGAAAATGAAGTGCTGGAGATCGGTACCAATGATGATCCAAACGCAGCTAATACTTATTGGAATATGAGCGAGCCATTCAAAAGTGCGATAAGTAACGCTGCTGGTACCAATAAAGGAAAAGTAAGCTTTGATTTAGCTGCTGGGACTTATTTATTAGTAGAAACTAAAGCAGCGTCTGGTTATCAGTTACCTGCAGGACAGTGGATTTTAACGATTGATCCATTGCATGCAGATCCTGATCAACGAATTAAGATACAGGCTCGTGGAGATCCGCTGCCGCCAGCTTTTTATGAAAAGGATGGTGTCTACCATTTGCCAAATATGAGGAAATACAAACTACCTTCCTCTGGATCGTTCGGAATGATTTTTTCTGTCATACTTGGTGTAATCTTGATCGGTTTTGCTATTTTAGTTAGGGAAAGCAGACCAGAGAAAAACTAAGCTCCGAACAAAAAAATTGTTCTATGCACGTATTCATGTTAACTTACAATTAGTAAGTGAGGTGCATGAAGATGGAATACCTATATCAAGAGGGAAACCCAAATGGAAGAAAATTTATTTTGCTTCATGGAACAGGTGGGGATGAAACGTCTTTGCTGGAGTTGGCAAAATTTTTAGACGGGGATAGTACAGTCTTGTCCTTACGAGGAAAGATTAAAGAAGACGGGATGAATCGTTTCTTTAAACGCAACGGCTTGAATCAATTTGATTTTGAGAGTTTAGAAAAAGAAACGGATCATCTATTGGATGAAATCAAAGCAATCAGTCAGGAAAAAGGAATCCCGCTGGAAGAATGGACCTTAGTTGGGTATTCAAATGGGGCGAACATTGCGGCGCATTTGCTGCTGGAGCGAGAAACAAGCCTGTCCAGAGGAATCTTTTTCCATCCAATGTCCTTGGAGCTGCATACCCAATCATTTCGTTTAGAAAATAAAAAAATTTGGGTTTCCTATGGCGGTGCGAAGGATCCGATCGTCAGTGAGGCCTCCTTTGCGGAACTAGTCGCGGCCTTTCGCGATCGAGGTGCGGCAGTCACGGTAGTCGATACGCCTTATGGTCATCAGGTCTCGATGGACGAGGTTCAGAACGCGCGGGAATGGCTGAAAGAGTAGTGACACCATTTTTGGATATGGTAAAATGAGTCGAAGGGGTGGCGCGATGACAGACTCATTTGAATACAAAGGCTTGACCTTGACACCAACAGACTTGGCATTCAATGATGACGAATTACAAAAATTATTGACCTTTGAAGGGGCGATCACTCATGAACGCCTGAAGGGCTTTAATTTTCATTATTATTTGATGCCGGAATATGACTTGAACGGTCTTTTGGCGAAACTGGGCGATGCCGAACGCAAAGCAAAACGCATCTACTACATCACAGGACAGCTAGTTTCCAGTGATTTGAAGGATATGACCGTAGACGGGTATTATATGCCGACAAACTGGGGCTTTATGCATGTAGAGAGTCATAAATAGGAGTCGAAAGAGAAATCTTTCGGCTCTTATTTTTGATTTACTTTAATAATCTGCTTGTTTAAATACTTTTTCAGAAATTGAGTAAGAAGCAATTGTTTTTTCTCACGATGATATGGTTAGTAATATTTCTAAATGTTTTTTAGTAGAGCATTCTTCAATTAGAAACAGACTCTTTTGGTTTTCTATGGTTGGAAATATTTTTCTTTCTATAGAATAGAAAAATAATTTTATATCTTGTTCATAAATGTGTTTGTAGTTAGTTCGTCTTATGTTTAATCACCTGTATTGACTACAGTATGGATAGATATTATAGATAAGATAAAAGAATAAAAAAATATGAAGAAACTTTTTCAATTTGTGATTTTCTAAGTTAGATAGAATATAAGATTTTCGTTTCGTTAAATATGTCTAGTATTTATTCTTATAATCGCTCTGTTCTGTGATAGAATGCTTACGGACTTAATGACAGCTAGGAGATAAGTTTATGTATACAAAAGAAGTTTTCAATAATAAGATGAACAGCTGGATCAACATTGATGCGGAAAATGAAGAAGAGTTGAAGAATCTTTATCGGGATTATGGGATCGATAGTGAGTTCGTGGATTATTCCTTGGACCGGAATGAACGGGCGCATCTGGATTATGACAAAGAAATGGATGTGCTGCTGCTGATTTTTAATGCGCCGAATCGACGCAAAATTGATAATCACTATGAGACAGTCCCCATGACTTTTATCGTGGTCAAGCAAACGTTAATCACTGTAACCAGTCAGGAAAGTAAATACTTATTCTTTGAGATAAAGAATTATTTAGAGAAGAATCCGAACAGTACGTTGTTTGAGCTGCTATTCGGCAGTCTCTTCATTATTTCTGATCAGTATTTTCCTTTTGTCGAGGGGATGGATCGTGATCGTAAACGAATCAGCAACTTGTTAAAGGAGAAGACGACGAAGCAGAATTTGCTGCTGTTGTCCGATTTAGAGACTGGGATCGTGTATTTCGTAACGGCATCTCGGCAAAATGTGCTCTTAGTACAGCAAATCAAAAGTCATGGCATCTATCGGCGGTTGAGTGATCAGGAAAAGGAAAGTTTGGATGATGTGCTGATCGAAGCACAGCAATTAGTGGAAATGACAAAGCTATCCTCTCAAATTTTACAGCAATTATCTGGTACCTATAACAATGTGCTGAATAATAACTTGAATGATACGATGCGTGTGCTGACGGTCTTATCCGTCCTATTGACGATTCCTACGATCGTTTCCGGCTTTTTCGGCATGAACATGCCGCTGCCGTTGGAGCATAACGCTTCAGGCTGGATCATTACTATCTTAGTGAGTCTGGTGCTTTGGTTTGGCTTATTATACTTATTACGGAAGTTAATGAAATAGTGAGAATTCTTCGAAATGATCATGATTAGACTGCTGTAATTTGTTGTAAGATAGGATACACTGATAATGAGGTGGGTGATCACTATGCGAAACATAAAACCAGTTTCTGATTTGCGTAATTATAATAAGCTATTAGAGCAAGTAACGACAGATGAGCCTGTTTTTCTGACTAAAAATGGTCATGAAAAATATGTGGTAGTGACTATTGAGGAGTATGATCGCTTGAAAGCCAGTTTAGAAATCGTTGTGAAACTAAAAAAAGCTGAAGGTAGCGGAATGATCTCTCTTTCTGAAGCAAAGAAAAGGTTTGGTGTATGAGTTACACTGCTTGATTGACCAATGATGTAATTGTAGACATTGAGAATTTCCAAGAAAAAGGAAAAGATGCAAAAAACAGCTCTTTCATTCGTGAAGAGTAGTGCCGAATTGAAGCAAGTCGTGCCAAAGCTGGCATGGCTTTTTTCATGTCTTCAAATGCGGCGGCTTTCACCAAATTTTTTTATCAGACAAAAAATTTTGGTTTTGGGCATACAAGAGGGGAAGAAGATGCTACCTTAGTAAAGTGATTAGTGCAAAGTAAATGTCGAGTACTGATGGTTACTTTGCTTTTTTTCTGTAAAAACAAGGGGGAATATACTGTATCTCCTATGAAATAAGGAGTTTTTGCACTAGAGTAAGTGCAATCATTTCATATTGTTACAAGAAGCACAAATCACTATAGTAAAGCATGTAAGGAGAGAGCATGATGCAACAGATAACGAAAAGACAAATTCAAGTCTTGCTGCAATTTCTTGAAAACACAGAACCAGTGACGACCAAGGAGTTAGCGAATCAGCAAAATGTAAGCGTGCGCACGATCAAATACGATCTGGATGATATTCGTCTGTGGCTGCAGGAGCGAAAGCATGATCTGACGAGCAAACGAAGTCAAGGTGTGTGGCTGGAGCTGAGCGATTCTGAACGAATCAAATTGAAAAGCGAACTGATGGAGGTTGATCGGCTGGAACTATTTGCGGATCAGACATTGCGTTTGGATCGGTTGAGTATTCATTTAATGCTCACGAATCAGGCGATTACTTCCTTTGAATTGGCGGAGCGCTTAATGGTCAGCAAGGACACCATCCTTAATGACTTAGAGGCTCTGGAGCAACAGCTGAACGAGCAGGGAATCACGCTTGAACGGCTGCCGCGAAAAGGCTTTTTGATCTCAGGCCCGGAGCATCAGGTTCGTCTGCTGATCGAAGAGGTCTTGCAAAAAGAGCTGACGGATTACGACATTTACAAAATCATGGAGCTGCTTTTGCAAAGTGAGAAGCAGGAGGGGTATGAGCTTTACTCAGCCAAAGGGACGGCTTTTCAGGAGGTCTTCAATCAAGTGTTGGCCGATATGCGGCAGTTGTTGAAGCAAATCGACACCGCTGAGCTGAACTACGCGGAGCTATTGAACATGCTGATCCGAGTCGCGATCGCGACTGTTCGTTTGCAAAATGAATACACTATTGGCCGCTACCAGTTGCTGAATGATCCGAAAGAACAGCAGGAACTCTCTTACTTATTGATGCAGCAGGTTTTTTCCCATTATCAGCTGCCGTTGTTTGAAGACGAGTATCGCTACATTTATAGTGATACCTTCGAAAATGATCTGCAGCAGGATGTGATGACCTTGACGGAGAATTTGATCCAAAAGGTAAGCAAAAAGATCAACTACTCCTTTTCGAATGATCCGCAGCTGTTGACCAATCTTTATGCTCATTTATCGATGCGCTTATCCCGCAAACAAAAATTCGTGAATGAGTACAATCCCTTCAAGGATGATATCAAAGCGAAATATCCAGAGCTGTTTGACGCGATCGAAACAGTGGTACGGCGAGAGATTCAAGGAAAAAGCGTACTGATTAATGATTCCTTTATCGCCTACATCGCTTTGCACTTTCTCGTTTCCTATGAGAAAGCGGCGGATTCGCGAAGTGTTCGTGCGGTCTATGTTTGTTCTACAGGATTAGGCGTCACGAGCTTGATCAAGCAGAAAATCTCAGAGGAGCTTTCTAATATCGAGATCGCGGCTTTTGCTTCGGTGCTGAATGCTCAGGAGATCATCAAACAGAAGGAACCGGAATTAGTCATCAGTATCTTTCCCATCGAGGGAATGGATTGTGAATTTATCAAGGTTCACCCGCTGCCGACTAAACAGGATTTAGAAAAGATCCAGCAGGCAGTCAAAAAGACCTTGAGTCAGTCGCCGCAAAAAGGCTCGAAGAAAATAAGATTAGAGCCGGTGGGCAATCGAACATCGCTAGAGGATTTTAGCAAGGAGCTGATCTTACAGGCTTATACCATTTACGAAAAGCTGCTGTGTCTATTCCAAGAGCAGCTGAATCAAGAATATCGCGAAGCTTTCCTATTACATGTCTTTTTGATGGTTCATCGAATCATCTTTGATCAGCAATACATGATGGAAGGGAACAAATCGGATGGAGCAGATGAAACAGCTTCTTCATATAACCAAGAAATAGAGCAATTGTTTACAGAGCATAATTTAGCAATCAATCAATCCGAGATCAACGCATTATTTGCTTACATCAAAGGATAGTCAAAAGGAGGAAGAGAATGACCGTGACTGGCGAAGCGTTACAAATCATTTCAACCAGCGAACATCAAAGAGAACTAGAAGAATTAATCGATTGGCTCAGCGGAGAACTTGCGGAGGCGAAAATCGAACCGACAGAACTGCAATGGACGATCCTAATCAATCATTTAAACGAAATGCTGAAGCGTTCGAAAGAACAAGAGGCGATTCCAGAGGTTGATCCAGAAATGTTCAGCGAAGTCTCGCAAGAAGCGTTGCGGCTAGCTGATGGTGTCGTCCAAAAAATCAGCAACTTATCACAAGACGAGATGTATGTCTTATCGATCCATTTTGAAACAGCCAAACAAAATTAATTTAGGGGGAAAAATAAATGATCACAGTAGTAATTGCAGACCGTATGGGTAAAGGACAAAATGTCGCAAAAGGCGTAGAAGCAGCAGGCGGAAGAGCAGTAGTCGTACCAGGTATGGGCGCGGATATGCGCTTAGGTGATGTGATGCAGCAGGAAAAAGCAGATATGGGGATTTCATTTTGCGGCAGCGGCGGAGCAGGTGCGTTAACGGCGGCGACAAAATACGGCTATCCAGAACGTCACGGCATGCGCTCAATCGAAGAAGGGATAACAGCGATTAATGACGGAAAAACAGTGTTAGGCTTTGGCTTCATGGATCAGGAAGAATTAGGCAAACGTCTAGTAGAAGCATTTGAAAAGAAACACAATTAGGGAGATGAGCAAATGAGTATCCAAGATTGTCAACAAGTCATTGTGACTGTCGAAGGCAAAGGCGATTCCAAGCAGCATGCGTTTGCTAGTGCGCTGGGAAACATTCAGAAAAAAATGATGCAGGAGTCGGAAGTGATTTTACGCATTGAGCCAGTAGAGGTGGAAGTGATCAAGGCAACAGAAAAAACGTACAAAGAACGATTCCTCTTCTTCTTCTTTCCACGAAAAAGAACCAGCTATCATGTGGAGTTGGAAGTAACGGTCAACGTGACGACGCTTCAAGTGAATGACGTCGCCTTTACACAGGAAGTGACGGATGATCCTGACGGTATTCAAATTCCCGTTATTTCCAAAAAGATATAAGGAGAAACGGTTAGTCTACGAACAAGAAGGAGGAAATAAATAGTGGAGTTTACAATTATATTAGTTAAATCGATCATCATTGGCGGATTGCTCGGATTTTCTGCCTCGATGGGGGCGGCACGAATGTTTCATGCCCCAAGTACGCAAGGGTTGGGTGCCTTTCGTACGCTGGGTGAGATGAATGCCTGTATGGGTGACCCGGCTTCGCACTTTTCATTTGGATTAGGATTTTTCTTCAATGCTTGGGCTTCAACGGTTGGCGCTGGAGCGTTTACCCAGGATGTGACACATCGGATCATTCCGAACTGGGCAGCATCGGTCTTATTAGCGAAAAATAAAAATGTTTCTGAAACAATGCATGATCCTAGAAAAATGGGCTTTGTGGGCGCTGTTGTGGGCGCGATTGTTGTGGCATTCTTGAATTCAACCGCTGCCGCAATTCCAGAAGCATTGCAGGTAACAGCAGTAGCCGTATTGGTTCCCGCAGCAACAACATTGATTAACATCGTCATGCCAGTTATTTTCTGGTTAGCAGCATTGGATGCCGGCAAACGTACTGGCTTCTGGGGAACATTATTTGGCGGCATCGCGCAATTAATCATGGGAAATGCGGTACCTGGTGTGGTACTTGGGATCTTGATTGGTAAAGGGGTCGATGAGATCGGCTGGTCAAAAGTAACCAAGATGATGATGGGTGCAATTATCTTACTGTTTGTTCTAAGCGGCTTCTTCCGTGGCTTCGATCTTCAAGTATTGGAAAGCTTCAAGCTGCAGGCGCCGAACTGGTTAGAAAATATCCACAAGCTGCTTGGATTAAGCTAATTTAGTCATCGGTAAAAATAAGATGCCAGATTGCGAGTTTTACTCTATGTTTCGGCATGGTTAGCGGCATCATATGCGAAACGACAAAAGATCATTTTCAAGTTTTTTGAAAAATGATTTCTTAATTAGGAGGGAATTTAATGGATAACACAGAAGAATTGGAAAAGGAACAAGTTGCGCTTTCTGAAGAAAAGAAGGCGAAGAGCTTCTGGTATGCTGACTGGGCATTTCCTATTACGGTAGGAATTATGGCTGCGGCGGTTTTTGCGGGAACACATATGTACGTGACTCATGGGGTGGGTGCGTTTAATGAAGTTTCGATCGTAGCGATGTTGAAGGCAGGCTTAGATGGTGGTTCTTATGGAGCGGCTGCGGCGTTTGGGGCTAGCTTCTTGTTTGCTCGTATCTTAGAGGGCTCGCTTGTGGGGATTCTTGATTTGGGTGGATCGATTCTAACGGGGATCGGTATCGGTATTCCGGCGATTTTCTTAAGCATGGGCATTCGCGCACCCATTGATAACTTTGCTTTGTCGCTGATTACAGGAGCTGTTCTAGGCTTACTTGTCGGCGGTGTGATCATCTTGATTCGTAAATTTACAATCAATCAAGCGAATTCAACGTTTGGCGCAGATGTAATGATGGGTGCCGGAAACTCTTCTGGCCGCTTCTTAGGCCCATTGATTATCTTGAGCGCATGTGGCGCTTCTATTCCAATCGGGATTGGTGCAACATTGGGAGCGTTAGGCTTCTATGCCTGGAAAAAACCGATTGCTGGTGGAGCAATCCTTGGAGCAATGGTACTTGGGACGATCTTCCCAGTAGCACTTCAGTAGAAAGAAGGCCATAGGATGTTTGATTTATTAATCAAAAATGGAAAACGAGTGAACGGTGAAAAGGTGGAAGTGGCGATAAAGGATGGCGCTATCTTAGCAGTAGAAGCTGAGATCGAGTCCCCTTCAAAGGAAGTGCTGGATTTAGAAGGAAAGCATTACTTATCGGCAGGTTGGGTCGATGACCATGTGCACTGCTATGAAAAAATGACCCTGTATTATGATTATCCAGATGAAATTGGGGTCACTAAAGGTGTGACTACCGTGATTGATGCGGGGACAACCGGTGCGGAAAATATCGGCGATTTTTATGAGCTGACGAAAAAAGTGAAGACCAATGTTTACGCCTTGGTCAATATTTCAAAATGGGGAATCGTTGAACAGGATGAACTGGCGGATTTATCGAAGGTTCAAGCGACTCTTGTTCGTGATCGGTTAGCCGAGCTGCCGAAGTTTATCGTGGGAATCAAAGCACGGATGAGTAAAACAGTCGTTGGTGAAAATGGCATCACACCATTGGAATTAGCAAAAGATATCCAGCGTGAGAATCAAAACCTTCCATTAATGATTCATATCGGCTCGGCACCGCCAGAGCTGCGGGAAGTATTGGAGCTATTAGATGCGGGAGATGTGCTGACGCATTGCTTTAATGGCAAGCCCAATGGCATCTTGGACAAAGAAACCGATCAGATCAAGGATTTCGCGAAGGCTGCTTATGAAAAAGGCATTGTTTTTGATATTGGTCATGGGACGGACAGCTTCAATTTCCATGTCGCTGAAATCGCGTTAAAGGAAGGGATCAAGGCAACGTCCATCAGTACAGATATCTATCATCGCAACCGCGAGAATGGGCCTGTTTATGATTTGGCGACAACGATGGAAAAGCTGCGCGTTGTTGGATACTCTTGGGAAGAGATTCTGGACAAGGTAACTGCGGTTCCGGCTAAATACTTCCATTTAGAGAGAAAAGGACAATTGAAGGCTGGTTATGACGCGGATCTGACGATTTTTGATTTGGCAGAGGGCGAGAAAATTTTAACGGATTCAAACGGGTTCACCCGAACAGCCACTGAGCTGATCAAACCAGTGAAAACGATTATTGGAGGCACCATTTATGACAATTAGTTACGACAAATTTGGCTTGATGGAAGTCATCAACGCTTCTGGGAAAATGACGATTCTCGGGGTATCAAAGGTGTCAGAAAATGTGCAAGCGGCACAACGTTTCGGCGGCGAGCATTTTTTTGAGATGAGTGAGCTGTTCATTCAGACCGGGGCCTATATTGCGAAGCTGCTAGAAGTAGAGGATGCACAAATTGTTTCCTCTGCATCCGCCGGCATTGCACAGTCTGTCGCTGCGGTCATTGGACAAGGCAGTATGTATCATGCCTATCATCCTTATACTGACCGTATTCAGAAGCGAGAAATTGTTTTGCCGAAGGGACACAATGTTGATTACGGAACGCCAGTTGAAGTAATGGTTAGTCAAGGTGGCGGACAAGTGGTGGAGGCAGGCTATGCTAATGGCTGCTCGCCAGAGCAAATGGAAATGATGATTACCGATCAAACTGCGGCACTGCTCTACATCAAAAGTCACCATACGGTACAAAAAAGCATGCTGACAGTAGCAGAAGCTGCGGCTGTCGCAAAAAAATATCAGCTGCCCCTGATCGTTGATGCGGCAGCGGAAGAAGATCTTTATCAGTACAGCAAAGCGGGCGCTGATTTAATCATTTATTCAGGCGCGAAAGCCATCGAAGGTCCTAGCAGCGGTCTAGTCATTGGTAAGAAGCAATACATCGAATGGCTTCGCCTTCAGGGCAAAGGAATTGGACGTGCGATGAAGATTGGTAAAGAAAATGTCATGGGGTTGACCCAAGCGTTAGAGGATCGTTTAGCCAATGGGAGTGAGACGGGTGAGTCGATGAAGCAGCGTCTTGCACCATTCATTGATCAGCTTGATCAAATCGAGAGCTTAGAGGCTAAAAGTGTCCAGGACGGTGCTGGAAGAGCGATCTATCGCGCCAGTGTAAAAGTGCAAAATAAATCCGCTTTCGAAGTAATCGAAGCGTTAAAAGCAGAAGATCCTGCCATCTATACGAGAGAATATCAAGCGAACAACGGCATTATCGAGTTCGATATTCGTGCGGTAAATGAAGCAGAGATGGATAAAATCGTTCGACGATTAAGAGAAATCATGGAGAAGGAGTCTGAATAAATGTCATTAACCCCAAACTATTATAAAGAGCGAGTATGTCTGAATGTTTTAGCGAACTCAGTTGAAAATGCGCGTGATTGCTATACAGCAGCAGAAGGCCATGTTGTTCTAGGTGTGCTATCAAAAAATTATGAGAGTGACGAAGCGGCTATCGAAGATATGAAAAACTATCAGGCAGCGACAGAAAATGCGTTGTCTGTAGGCCTTGGTGCTGGCGATCCGAATCAGAGTCAAATGGTTTCGCGTATATCTGGTGAGCTTCAGCCCCAGCATGTAAACCAAGTCTTCACAGGTGTTGGGACTTCTCGTGCATTGCTTGGACAACAAGATACAGTGATTAACGGCTTAGTGTCACCCTGCGGCAAGGTTGGCTATGTCAATATCGCAACCGGACCGTTGAGCTCGCAAACCACTGAAGCAATCGTTCCAATCGAAACAGCGATCGCCTTGTTGAAGGATATGGGCGGCAGCTCTGTAAAATACTTCCCGATGAAGGGCTTATCCTGCAAGGAAGAATATCAAGCAGTGGCAAAAGCCTGCGCCGAAAATGATTTTTACTTAGAGCCAACGGGTGGCATCGATTTGGAGAATTTCCAAGAGATCGTCAAAATCGCTCTTGATGCCGGGGTTGAAAAGGTGATCCCTCATGTGTACAGCTCGATCATTGATTCCGCAACAGGGGATACGAGACCTGAGGATGTACGCACTTTACTAGATATCGTAAAAGAACTTTTATAGTTTCTATATAGAAGGGCATGGCAAAAAGCTATGCTCTTTTTTGATGTGTAAAGTGAAAAACTCCAACCGACAATTCATTGACAGCGCTTTAAAAATGATGTAAGTTAAAAGACAATATAGAGTAACAGATATTTTTTTAGCTACGTTCGTGAATAAACGCACAAAATAAATGGAGTAGGAGGAAACGAAATGATCGAAACTTTTGTATTTTCAAGTGAGAGTATTTTTTTACGAGAAGAAAATCAAGCAAATGTTCAACCGCTGCTGGACTATTTAAAAAGTCGGAAGCAGCAAATCGGAATGGTCTTCTATGATCAAGCGACGATGAACAATGTCTTGCTGGAGCATCATTTAGCGGATTATTTGGACTTTTCTATCAATGGTGAAGTTGCCGGAACGGTTCCTCAGGGGTTAGTGGACTTTCTGAAGGTTGAATTGAGTCATCAAAAGGTCAATTTCATCTCGAATTCTCTGGAACAATTGCAAGAAGCCGAAGCGTTAGGCTTCAAACCAATCTATATCGCTGAAGACTGCGATAAAGAAGATACGCCTTGTAGAGCCTTTAGAGATTTTAACCAGCTGCATATTGGCGTGATTGAAAACCGCTTCGAAAAATTAATGTAAACGACTAAATTGAATCGTAAAGCAGAAGCCCTTGGCAGTTTTTAAAAGAAAATTGTCGAGGGCTTTTTGTATGTTATTTCGTAACGGATATTTAGGTCGAAAAACAAGGGATAATATAATACAACTTTTTAAAATGAGAAATGCTCAGTATAATTTAATAATAAACGTAAGATTTTTGGGTTTTATTTAATGAAGGTTGTGGTTGTTAGATTTCTAAAGAAAACGCTTAAAACTTTGTGTTGACAATCTTTTCGCAACTGGTATAATCAAAAAATAAAATATTTTTCGAAAATTCTGAATAAAAGAACAGCGTTCGAATATTTGTTAAATTAGAACGATCAGTTATTTTTTAACCTTAATTTAAAAATTAGAAGGCAGGGAGTTAATTATTTTATGGAGAAAGAACTGCTGCGGGTCGAGGACCTTACAGTCAAATTTCGCACCTATAACGGAGAGGTAACTGCCGTAAATAATTTAGAGCTTCTATTAAATGAAAATGAAACATTAGGGATCGTTGGAGAAAGCGGCAGCGGGAAAAGTGTGACGTCATTAAGTATCATGGGATTATTAGAGGAATCCACCAGTTCAGTTAGCGGAAGAGCGCTGTTCAAAGGAACGGATCTGATCGCCATGAAGGAAAAGGAGAAGCAGGAGTATCGCGGCAATCATTTAGCGATGATCTTCCAAGAACCGATGACTTCTTTGAATCCGCTTCATAAATGCGGCAATCAAATCATTGAATCTATGTTGATTCATACGGACATCTCAAAAGCGGAGGCGAAAGAAAAGGCGATCGAACTGCTGAAGCTCGTGGGAATACCTGCACCAGAGCAGCGCTTTAACGAATATCCACATCAAATGTCTGGTGGGATGCGTCAACGGGTCATGATTGCAATGGCTTTAGCTTGTGATCCGCAGCTATTGATCGCGGATGAACCGACGACCGCATTGGACGTGACGATTCAGGCACAGATTCTAGAAGTTCTAAAGGAATTGAGAGATCGCCTCAAGATGGGGATCATCCTCATTACACATGATTTAGGCGTGGTGTCCGAAGTCTGCGACCGCGTGATCGTTATGTACACGGGGAAGGTTGTTGAGCAAGGATTAATTCGTGAAATATTAGACAAACCTAAGCATCCTTATACGGAGGGTTTGATTGCAGCGATACCGAATATCCAGGATGAAAAAGGAAAATTAAGCAGCATCGAGGGAATGGTCCCACAGCTGGACAACATGCCGAAAGGCTGCAGCTTCCATCCTCGCTGTCCTTACGCGATGGCTATTTGTAAAGAAAAACGACCAGCATTAACAACGGATGAGAATGGTCGAAAGGTTCGCTGCTTTAAGTATTCGATGGAAGAAGAGACCGAGGTGACGACGTAAATGATGACGCAAGAACCGATTATTAGGATGGAAAATGTCAAACAATATTTTGAGATTCGCGACAGTAAAGGGAAAAAGGGCACGCTGAAGGCAGTTGATGATGTGTCCTTAACCGTCAACAAAGGCGAGACTTTTGGAATTGTAGGCGAGAGCGGCTGCGGCAAGAGTACCTTGGGAAAGACTATGCTAAACCTTGGTGCTATAACGGACGGAACGATCATTATCGATGGGCAAGATGTCAGCGCCTTTAAGAACCGAAAAGAAAAAGTGGCCTTTGGGTCAAAGGTTCAGCTCGTTTTTCAGGACCCGTCAGCCTGTTTGAATCCGCGAAATAAGATCAAAGATATCTTGGCGGAGCCTTTTCAAATACACCATAAAAAAGACATGACCAAAGCAGAGATCGAAGCGGAAATTGATCGCTTGCTGACAATGGTCGGGTTAGCACCAGATTATAAGCAGCGCTATCCTCATGAGATGTCCGGTGGTCAGAAGCAGCGGATCGGAATTGCTCGAGCGCTAGCTCTAAAACCTGATATCATCATTTGCGACGAACCTGTTTCAGCCTTAGACGTATCGATCCAGGCACAGGTGATCAATCTGTTGGTGGAGCTGCAGAAGCAGATGAACCTCACTTATTTCTTCATTTCTCATGATTTAGGGGTGGTTTATCACCTATGTGATCGAATCGCGGTGATGTATTTAGGGAATGTCGTGGAATTAGCAGATCGTGATGCTCTATATAAAGACACCCTGCATCCATATACTAAAGCTTTAATTTCAGCAGCACCAACGATCGACAAGGAAAAGACGGAACGGATCGTCTTGACTGGCGATGTGCCGAGTCCGGCAAATCCGCCTAAGGGCTGCAAATTCCATACACGCTGTCCATTTGCAATGGAAAAGTGCAAGACGGTAGTTCCGGAGCTGCAGGAAGTGAAGGACCAGCATTTTGTCGCCTGTCATTTACACAGTAAAGAGGGTTAACATTCCGCGTTTCAACAAGATTCGCGGGGGAGACTGCGGCATAAAAATCAGACTTAATTTTTCTTCTGAAAAATTAAATACATTTAGCAAAAATAAGGAGGAGTACTAGGGTATGAAAAAAAGAAAGATGTTGTGGAGCGTCATTTGTTTAGTGATGTTAACACTTGCCGGTTGTGGTGGCGGTGGCGGCAGCACTGACGGGTCAAACGATGGTGGCGGCAGCGGGGATGGCGACAAGACATTGGTAGTCGGGATGGCATCTGATTTGAAGACTTTGGATCCTCATCATGGCTATGAGGTATACGGCAATATGGTGTATTACGCGATGTATGATTATTTATATCGAACTTATGAATCCTCTACACCAGAGCCTTCATTAGCAGAATCACATGAATTAGATGAATCTCAAAAGGTTCACACGTTCAAAATCAAAGAAGGAGTGAAATTCTCAAGCGGGAATGAGTTGACGTCAAAAGACGTGAAGTTCAGTGTCATGCGGACAAAAAATCTAAAAAGTAATACGACTCATCATACGGAAAATGTTGAAAGTATCGAAACACCGGATGACTATACCGTGAAGTTTACATTGAAGGAGCCAGATGCAGCCTTCTTAGTGAAGCTTGCGAACAATTCCTTTGCAATTTTGGATTCAGAAGTAGTGAAAGAACATGGTGGTACCGATGCAGAGGATGCCTCTTCTAAGGATACGGCTGAAAAATGGTTGAATTCAAACTCAGCGGGATCAGGAGCCTATGTCTTAGACAAATGGAAACAAAATGAAGAACTTAGTTTGGTCAAGAATGATGACTACTGGGGTGAAGTGAAGAACGATAAAGTCATCTGTAAGGAAATTCCAGATGTGAATACGCAGATTCAAATGTTGAAACAAGGGGATATTGATATAGCCTTGGGAATCGGTGTAGATAACGTTTCTCAACTGAAGGATCAAGAAGGCGTGAAAATTAAGAATTATGTTGGTTCGACAACAACCTTCTTATTGATGAACCAAGATGAGGAAATCGGCGGACCAATGGCGAATCCAAAAGTCCAGGAAGCGGTTCGTAAGGCCATCAATTATAAAGAATTACTCGAAATTTCAGGCGATCAAGCCGTTCTTCCACTAAATATCGTACCGAAAGGCTTTGTGGGCGCATTAGAGAAGGAAAAGGATTATCAAGACTTAGACGAAGCGAAGAAATTAATGGAAGAAGCTGGTTACAAAGATGGCTTTGACATTAAGTTCACTGTCGCAACCTTCGATACAGAAGGAATGTCATGGACGACTTTAGGTCAAAAAATCAAAGATGACCTGGAAAAAATCGGGATCAATGCGAAGATCGAAACATCTGAGATCGGTGTGGTTATCGATTCTTATCGTGAAGGAAAAGAAGCTTTCTTAATGATGCATTGGCATCCAGATTACATGGATATCAACAACCAATTAGCCTTCTTACCAGGTGATACAGTTGGCGAACGGGCGAAATGGATGGATACTTCGAATGCGAAGATGGAAGAATTGAAAAAAACGATTCAAACAGAATCAGATGAAGAAAAACGTTCGGCAGCATCTGAAGAATTACAAAAATTATTGGCAGATGACATGCCTTATGCTTTCTTAGTTCAGCATCCAAAAGTATTGGCTTACCGAGACAGCTTGAAGGGTGTCAACTACTACGAAGTACAAAAAATCAATTTCCAAGATGTCAGTATCAACTAACCAAAGAGCAAGGGGCAAAAGTATATGAGGAATATGGCTAGGTTTTTATTACGGCGCTTAGTATTTGTTTGCTTTTTGATCATTGGGGTGACGTTTTTAGTATTCATGATCTCACACCTCGTTCCCAGTGATCCAATTGCATCCAATATGAGTCCAAACGCGATGAGCGATCCTGTGGCGGTGGCGGCGTACAAAGCACGCTGGGGATTGGACAAACCGTTAATGGAGCAATACTTTATCTATCTGAGCAACTTGTTGCGGGGAGATCTTGGGACTTCGATTCGCACCGGTAATCCTGTTATCAGTGATTTAAAACAGTTTTTCCCTGCGACTTTGGAACTATCCATCATGGCGATGCTGATCGCGGTGTTATTCGGGATCACGTTTGGGATCATCTCTGCGGTTTATCGCAACAAGCCGTTTGATTATCTAGTTCGTACTATCTCAATCAGCGGGGTCTCGATCCCGAACTTCTGGTTTGCATTAGTCATGTTGCTGCTGTTTTACTCTAAGTGGCAGCTGTTTCCAGGCGGTGGACGAGTCAGCTCTCGAATATCGGCGCCAACAGGCGGGACAGGGCTTTATGTCTTAGATGCACTAATAAGTGGCAATTGGGCATTACTTAACGATGCCCTCTCCCATTTGATTCTGCCGGCGATTGTACTGGGATTCTTTACCATGGGACTCATCTCACGGCAGACCCGCTCAAACTTGCTGGAGGTTTCTTCATTGGACTATATTCGAACAGCAAAGGCGAAGGGCTTGTCTCAGCGTCAGATCGTGTTACGTCATGCGTTGGGAAATGCCTTGATTCCTGTCATTACTGTTATGGGAATGGGCTTTAGTAACCTGTTAGGCGGGATGGTCTTTGTAGAAAAGATCTTTTCGTGGCCGGGAATCGGGCAATATGCGTATCTTTCAGCAACGACACTGGATTTTCCAGCAATCTGCGGCGTTTCACTATTGATCGCTATGGTCAACGTCCTGCTGAATCTCTTGATCGACATCCTTTATGGAGTCATTGATCCGAGAGTGAGGTACAGCTGATGAAACGATTGTTAAGACAGAAGAACTTCTTATTTAAATTAGGATTGGTCATTTGTGTGTTGTGGGTGATTGTGGCGATCCTTGCACCAATAATCGTTCCGAAAAACCCATTAGCTCAAGATATGGCGGGACGCTTCTTATCTCCAGGATCGTCTGGGCATTTACTAGGAACAGATGAATTGGGACGAGATGTATTTTCTCGTGTGTTGATGGGGAGCCGGGTTTCGATTACTGCGGGACTAGTAACTGTTTGTATCACAATTGTCATTGGCACCATCTATGGTGGGATTGCCGGATATGTCGGTGGTATCATCGATGATGTCATGATGCGTTTCGCAGAGCTGATCGCCGCCTTTCCACCATTGATTTTGGCGATGGTCATTGCCGCGGCGTTGGGGCCAAGTATCTTCAATTCAGTGTTGGCGATGACGATTATTTGGTGGCCCAACTATGCGCGACTAATGCGAAGTCTCGTGATTACTTTGAAGGAAAATGAATATATCGTCGCCTCCAAAGTGTTAGGAGCAAGTCATTTGCGCATCTTGGTGAAGGAAATCGTACCGAATGCGTTGGGGTCACTCTTGGTTATGGCGACACTGGATATCGGGAACGCGATCGTAACATTCTCAGGACTAAGCTTCTTGGGGTTAGGGACACAACCACCAACGCCTGAATGGGGCTCAATGGTCTCTGACGGTGTCAATAATATGAACTATTGGTGGATCTCCACCTTCCCGGGTGTGGCGATCTTCTCTATGTCGATCGGCGCTAACTTTGTGGGTGATGGTCTACGAGATTACATCGATCCAAAAATCAAAAATAAATAGATCAACAACGTCTGACTTAGGAAAATTGCTAAGTCAGATTTTTTTTGCTCCAAATCAAGAAATAGTAAATGGGTGTCGCAAAATCAATAGGAATGAAAGCTTGCAATGTCAATAAAATGAATACATACAGAAAAAGCAAACACTTTTTTCAAAGTTTTGTAAAAATGAATTTAACAGTTGTTTTGAATCAGGAGGAATCATTGATAATTATAAATTATATATTCTTTTTCGAAAGAAATTATTTTAATAATGAAATGTGATAAACTTATTATTGAAAAAGCCACACAGTGATATGAAAGAGAGAAGGTGAAGACTTTGGGTAGACATACGGATCCAAATGAAAAATCTAAAGGAAAATACGTGGTGATCGGTTTAGCGGCACTTCTATTAGCAGGCGGCACCTATTTTGGTGTGACGCGCGTGTTTAATGATTCGCCAGAAAAACCAAAGGAGACGGTCACTGCTAAGGATACGCCATCCTCGTCAAAAAAAGCTTCCGCAACAAGCAGCACGAAGAAGGCAGCTAAGAAAAAAACAGAGAAGAGTTCTGAGAAAAAAACTAAAAAGACAACGGAATCCTCTAAAAAGAAAAAAACAAAGACCTCTAGCACGAGTAAAAAGCAGGATAGTTCTGAGAAAAAAGCAGCAACAACTAAAAAGAAGGAAACGGTTAAACTAGATGCCTCATCATTAACTCAGAGTGCCGGAAAGGTGTACTATGGTGTTTATTATTTCAAGGACAAGCAGGAAGTTTCCAGCAAGAATTCTGAAGCAACCAGCGCTGCTAATATCATTGAATTGTTTATCATGGATTATGCCTTGGCACAGAAGGACGGCGGCAATCAGGTGATTCAGGACAAAAAGCTGACCGAATGGCTTACCCCCATGATCCAAGAGAATGACATCAATGCCACCAATGTATTGATTGACCATTACGGGATGGATAAGCTCAATGAATATTTCAATGCACAAGGATATGCAGAGACAAAACTTAATCGCCGAATGGTGGATATCAATGTTCGTATCACAGATGATGACAATTACACATCCTTGAATGATTGCATGAAATTATTGAAAAAAATCTACGACAATCGATCGAAAGAGCCGCAAAAAACAATGCTGGAAATATTAGAGGGACAAGTGATTCGTACGAAGATCCCGCAAAAGCTTCCAGAAAGTACAACAGTTGCCAATATCACTGGCGAACAACAAAATGTCGAAAATGATATTGGGTTGGTCTTAACGAAGGACAATCCCTTTGCGATCGCTGTATTAACTAGAGAAGTTTCGGATATTGTAAAAACACGAACAGCCATCGCTGACTTTAGTCTAGCGGCAACAAAAATAAAATAGCTAAAAAAGAGTTTGTCGAAGAAAAAAACGGCAAGCTCTTTTTTAGCAAGAGCGGAAGATGTACCAAAGGAATGATTGTGATGTTTTTTGCTATTTGTATGCTAAAATAAACCTAAGAAAAAAAAGAGTGATTATTTTTTAAAAGGGCTTAAGAATGGGAAAAGGAGCGGGTTCAAAATGAAAATTTGTCCAAGATGCGGGGAAGAAAATAGTGATCGTTCATTATTTTGTGAACATTGCGGGTACGAATTTGCCAAAACAGATTCATTGCCAAAAAGAAGCCAAGGCGCCAATCTACAAGAAACGAAGCCAACGACAACCGCAGTGTCGAACAATGGAAAATCGGGTATCCCTAAGTGGGCGTTCATCATTGCTGGGGTGGCATTGCTAGCAGTTGTTGTAGGTGTCGGTTTTGCGATGGCCAGTCGTTCCAACAACGAGGCGACACTCCCGTCAACCACGACTACCTCTAGCACTACTGATACCAGTAAATATGATGAAATTATTGCGGAAGCCAAGGAATTGACGATTAACGGTGATTATAAAAAATCCAATCTCAAGCTGAGTCGAATCCCTGCCAGTGATCTAGGCAAGAGCGAATTTTCAGCGATTGCAGCTGAAGTAGATGAGTTAACGGAGAAAAATGAAGAAGGACTTAAGCAAGAAGAGGACAAGGAAGCCGTTCAGAAGGCTCAGGAAAAAGACCGGCCAGCAGTGAGAACCTCAGGAAGTTCAAGCGACTTTACCGGGGACTATGCGAAATGGGCGAATACCTATTACTTTTATTATTCCCAAACTAGCCAACGGCAAACGGCATTAACGATCGGTGCGAATGGCAGTGTGACACAGAAAAATGTAAATGGGACTCAGTATTTTGGAAAGGCGACGATCACCAGTGCCAGTGGGGATGTCCTAAGCTATGAAACCAATGAACAGTACCCATCAGAGATGCCAGATACGAAGCTGATCAATCCAAATGTGCAAATCACAGTGACTTGGGACGGCGGTGGAACGCAGATTTATTATGGCTATGTTTCTTATTCTTCACGTTTAGCCTTGACGGATGGTGTTTCGAAGAATGATGGGGTCAATGAGGTTTGGATCTCTTAAGATTGTAAAAGAAAGAAGATGAAACCTTTTGGGAAGACATTCCAGTCCGAAAAACTCAGGAACAGCCAAATACGTTTTGATAGGGATGCTATTTCTTATACTTGCGGGTTCTTCCTATTTAGTAATGAATACTTTTTTTGCTCAACAGCAGGAAAGGACACCGAGTGTAAAGAAACAGGCTTCTGTGAAGACGCCCCCTCCAATTTCAAAAGCTGAAACAAGTATAGAGGTCGCCACAAGCAATAGCAGTGTACAGCAATCAAGTGAGTCAGAGCTGCAGACTGCTGTCACGGCGTTGAAGGAGAATGCCGATCAGGTTTACTATGGCGTTCATTATTTCAATCAGAGCAAGGACATTACTAGTAATAATTCTGCGCCAACGACTGCAGCCAGCGTAATCAAGGTGTTCATTATGGAGTATGCCCTCACACAGGCAGAGCCGAGCGAAGTCATTCAAGGCAAGCCATTGAATGATTGGCTCATTCCCATGATTCAACAAAGTGATAACGAAGCAGCCAATGTATTGATGGATCACTTCGGTATGGAGGAATTGAATGCTTTTTTTCAGGCAAAGGGATACATGGATACACGTTTGGAAAGAAGAATGCTAGATGATGAAGCTCGTAGTCAGGGAAAAGAAAACTATACCTCCTTGAATGATTGTCTCGCCTTCTTGAAACAGCTCTATCAGCAGCGAGAGACGTACCCTCAATCAACAATGTTCACCATTATGAAGGGACAGACGCTGCGTACGAAGATTCCCAGTAAGCTTCCTGTCGGTAGTATGGTAGCGAATAAAACTGGGGAGCTGGATGATACAGAAAATGACATCGGTTTGGTGTTATCAGAAAAGAATCCTTTCGCGATCGTTGTGTTAACAAAGAATTTCAAGAGTGTAGATGGGATCAGAACCGCCATAGGGGAGTTTGCACTAGCGGCAACAGAAACAGATCAATAGAGAAAAAGAAAATCGGTTTTGCTTTAGATGACTAAGGCAAAACCGATTTTTTTATTTGATTGTGAAAAATCATTGATGAATAAAAAACTTAAAGCGAAAGAATAAGCGCACCAATCAGTAAAAGGCATAGTGATTATTTGGCTTTAAAAAAACACCTTTCAATCAAATTTATAAAAACGGTTTCAAAAAAATATTGACAACAGAGAAGGTCGGCTATATATTTAACTTGCAAATAGAACCATTGGCACTTTTTTAGAACCGAAGGACTTTAAAAAAGTGTCAGTTGTTTTTGCAAAGAACAATTCGGAGTTGCTAGGCTGAAGCTAGGTCTGTTGAAATCAATAAAGGTCATGTTGATCTTAGTTGCTATCGGGGTTCTTTTTGGAGCGTTTAATATATTTTAGCCAATTGCAGAGAAGGGAGACGGAAAATGAAGACAGCAATCTTTTATGGGATCAAGGATTTGAAAATCGAGGAATGCGAGTTGCCGGAAGTATCAGAAAACAAGATTTTGATAAAAATCGAGGCTTGCGCACTTTGTACATGGGAACAACGGGTATATACGGGGATAAAAAAAGTCGAGTATCCTTTTATCGGCGGGCATGAGATTGCTGCGGAAATTGTGGATTTAGGGAGCAACATCGATCAGACGAAATGGCAGGTTGGCGACAAAGTAGTGTTTGGCACCAATTTGGCCTGCGGGGATTGTGATTTTTGTAAAAGCGGAGAGGAACAGAATTGTTTGGATTTCAATCACAGCAAGCAACTAGAAGGTCTACCTCATAAAGGAATGGGAGGATTATCCGAATATATGTTGGTGGAACCCAAGCATCTTTTTCATTATTACGGAGTAACCCCTGAAGAGGCCGCCTTAACAGAGCCCTTATCATGTGTCGTTCATAGCTGTGAGACGGCGAATATCCAGTACGGGGATTTAGTAGTAGTCATCGGCTGCGGCATCATGGGACTTTTACATGTTTCGTTGGCTGTGAAGAGTGGGGCTAGAGTGGTCGCGTGTGATCTGAATTCGAAACGGCTGAATTTGGCGAAAAAGATTGGTGCGCATTATACTGTTGATTCTTCAACAGAAGTATTAGCGACGAAAATCAAGGAAATTAGTCGGGGACTAGGGGCGAATGTAGTTTTTGATACAACACCGATTCATAGCGTTGTGGAAGAGGCGATAGATTTGGTCTCAAATACTGGGAAAGTGATCCTGTATTCGTCATTCTATCCGGATGAGCCAGTCAGCTTTAGCCCAGACAGGCTGCATAAAGGCGGCTACGCAATTGCAGGTACCGCCAATTCAAATAGCCGTGATTTTGTTCGAGCGTCAAGAATGATCAGCGAACGCATCATTGATATGCGCCCGTTTATTAGTGAAATTGTGCCTTTTGAAGAAGTGGTGGCGGGCTTTGAATCCGCGATTGAAGGTGATAAATACCGAGTGGTGGTCAGATTTTAAGCTTTGCAGCATTAGTCTGGTAGGTAGTTGTATAAAAAATCAGTTATAATCAATAGTGAAAATCCACTTGATTGAGAAGAGAATACAATTGCCTGTCTGTTTTGATAGAAGTCTTTACGAGATCTCCCTATCCAAGACAAGACGAGGAGAGGGAGGATGAATGAAATGGAAGAGTTTATTCCAAAGTATAAAAAAATCAGCGATGATATTCAAAATTTAGCCAAGGTACTGAGCGGACAAGGGAAACCGCTCCCCAGTGAACGCAAGCTTTCTGAGACCTTTGATGTAAGCAGAACGACGGTAAAGCGTGCGCTGGAATCACTGGAAAGACAAGGCATCGTTACCTATATTGAAGGAAAAGGCTTTATTATCCCTGACCGAGATGTAAAGATTGTTTCAAGTATGCATATTTCTGGTTTTTATGAGGACATCGTTTCACGAAAAAAGAAGATCAGCTCTAAAGTTTTGAAGAAGAACGTGATTCAAGCGGATCAAAAATTGAGCGAAGAGCTTAAAATAGCAGAAAATGATTACGTTTTCTATCTTTTGCGGCTGCGGAGTGTAGATGGTACGGTGTATTCGTTATCGGAGAGCTTTATCCCGCTTGCACGTTGTCCAGAGATTGGATCCTTTGATCTGACTGATAAGTCTCTTTGGAAGGTGTTGAACCAATTCGGCATTTATCCAGAGATTATCAGTCAACGAGTAAGTGCACGAATGGCCAATTACACAGAAATTGAATACTTGAATATTTCAAATCCCGCGGTAGTCATGGTTGTCAACAACATGGCCTATTGGGAGGATAAACCCATTGAACTTTCATATGTCTATACGGATGTTTTCTCAACAAATCTTGAATATCGTTTTAGTAAATAAAACGAGGAGGAAGATTCATGTTAGTCACATTAAGTGAACTTTTAAAGGATGCGAAGGAAAAAAAGTATGCGGTAGGGGCGTTCAATGTACCGAATCTGGAAGCGATTCGTGCCGTGATTCAAGCCGCTGAGGAGCTAGGATCACCAGTGATCCTGCAGCATGCGGAGGTCCACGAGAACCTCATTTCATTAGAAGAAATCGGCCCAATCATGCTGCAATATGCCAAAGCGGCAAGTGTTCCAGTTGCAGTACATTTAGACCACGGGGCTTCTTTTGAGATGTGTGTTAAGGCGATTCGATTGGGCTTCACTTCGGTGATGTACGATGCCTCAAGCAAAGAATATGCAGTTAATTTAGCCGAGTCCAAAGAAATCGTAAAAATTGCTCATGCGGCAGGAGTAAGTGTCGAAGCCGAGTTGGGGCATATCTTCACCTCAGCAATCGGCGGCGGAGAAGGACGAGGCTCTGATTCCAGTGAAGATTATGAGGATTTGGATGATGTTTACACAGATCCAGCATTGGCTAAATCCTTTGTGGAAGAGACAGGAGTCGACTGCTTGGCAATTGGCTTCGGAACGGTTCATGGCGTTTACTTGAAAGAACCGAAGCTGGATCTGAATCGAATCCTTCAGATCAGAGAAAAAATTGATGTACCTTTTGTGATGCACGGGGGATCTGGTGTATCAGAGGAAAACTATCGAACAGCTATAAAGAACGGTATTTGCAAAATCAACTATTATACCTATATGAATAAAGCAGCAGGTAAAAAGGTGCAGGAAGAACTGAAGGATTTTTCAAGTGACTCTGTTTTCTTTGATGAACTGTCTTTAGCTGCAACGGCGGCGATGAAGGAAAACGTAAAAGCAGCTATGGAAATTTTTATGAATCCTTGATGTGTATACACGCTATATCTATTTGATGGAGGGAAGAGGATGGAGAAGATTGCAGCGTCGATCATGTGCGGAAATCAGCTAGCGTTGGGACAGGAATTACAGGAGTTGCATGCAGCGGGAATTGACTGGCTTCATTGTGATGTGATGGATGGCGTCTATGTCAATAACTTAGCGATGGCGCCTTATGTGTTAGAGCCGATCATTCAGACAGGAAATTTTACCACAGATATTCATTTAGCTTGTGTTGACCCTGAAAAATATGTGGAACTGTTTGCCCCTTTAAGACCAGATTATTTGACCTTTCACCTAGAAGCCGCAGAAGAGCCAGAAGCAGTCATAGACAAAATCCATGCTAAGGGACTGAAAGCGGGGATAGCCATTAATCCTGAAACCCCGATTGAGCGTCTCTTTCCATACGTTTCTTCCGTGGAATTAATTCTCATGATGACGGTCAATCCTGGCTTTGCTGGTCAAGCCTTTCAGTGGCACGTGTTGGAAAAGCTCGAAGGCTTAAACCACTACCTTGAAAAGCAAGCAGTGAGGCCGATGATTGAAGTCGACGGCAATATTCATTCGGAAACAGCAGCTGCTATCAGTAAATTTGGCGCGTCGGTTTACGTTGTTGGAACCTCTGCTCTGTTTAACACAAAGCCCGGCACTTACAGAGAAAAGGTGGAAAAATTAAAGCATAGCTTAACTACATTTGAATAAACGTGAAGCAACTTGCCTAGCATTTTTAAGGCAAGTTTTTTCATGTGCCCTTGGGAATGTAAGACCACTGTCTATACAGATTTTTTCTGTCATGGTACCCTTTTATTAGTGCTGCGAAGGCGTTAAGCATAAGTGGTAAGCGAAATGGAGTGAAAGAAATGCGCAAGCAAGAATTTCTAGAAAAAATTAACGGTGGGCTGATCGTTTCCTGTCAGGCGTTACCGGGAGAGCCTTTATATACGGAAGCTGGCGGCATTATGCCCTTATTAGCATTGGCAGCAAAGGAAGGCGGCGCGGTGGCGATTCGTGCCAATTCTGTGCGGGATATCCAAGAGATCAAGGCAGTGGTCGATTTGCCGATTATTGGCTTAATCAAGAAGCAATATCCGCCAGAAGAACCCTTCATTACTGCCAGTATGCAAGAGGTGGATGCGTTAGTTACAACAGGAGTAGAGGTTATCGCTTTGGATTGTACCTTGCGGAAGCGTCATGATGGGTTAACGATCAATCAATTTATTCAACAGATCAAGGAAAAATATCCTGAGCAGCTATTGATGGCTGACATTGCAACGGTTGAAGAAGGAATAAATGCTGCTCGTGCTGGAGCTGATTTTATCGGAACCACGTTAAGCGGCTATACAGCGGAAACAGCCGATCATAAAGGGCAGGGACCAGATTTTGAATTGATTGAACGGTTAGTAGAAGCAAATCTGTCTGTGATCGCTGAAGGGCAAATTCATACTCCTGAGCAAGCCAAAAAAATACAAGAAATGGGAGTCAGCGGCATCGTGGTTGGTGGGGCGATTACACGGCCGAAGGAGATTACGGAAAGGTTTGTAAATAGATTGAAATAAATAGTAGTTATCGGTCAATAGTCGAGAAGTGCAGCAATGCAGTTTTCGACTTTTTTTTTACTGATTTTTTTGAAAGGATTGTAACTCGACTTGTTTTAATATACTATGAATATATCAACATATATATTCATAGTATATTAGAGGTGAAATAATGAAGAAAAACAAGGGGTTTTCTGAAGAAGAGAAGCTGATTCTAAGGAAGAAATTATGTGCTGCCTGTGAGAGAAGCTGGACCAAGTTTGGGTATCGAAAAACGACAATCGGAGAATTAACAAAGGAAACAGGAATTGCGACGGGTTCTTTTTATCTTCTGTTTGAAAATAAGGAGGAGTTGTTTCTTGAAACCTTTCTTTTGGTTCAAGAGCGATTGAGAAAGGATTGGATGAGGATATTGAAGGAGCAGCCCGACAAAGCTGGCTTCAATCATGCGATGCTAACGTTGTATCGAGAGTATCAGGCCTCTCCATTTCTATATGATTTTTCGAATCCGGACTTTTTGGCCTTGCTAAATCGTTTGAGCGAAGAGGAGCGGGAAGAATTTACAAATAGTTCTTTGTCATTCTTTGAGTTCGTTCTGACCTCCACCAATTTGAGGTTGGCGGTTCCTGAAAAGAAGGCCTTTGGTGTACTTAGCAGTTTGCTCTATACAGTCACCTTGACCAATACGGTCTATGACCAAGAAGAAGTTTTTACTTTCATGCTTGAAACAATCAGTGACCAATTGTTCATTGAAGAATAAGAAGGAGGAAGAAGGATGTTTGATAGCTCAGCGAAATATTTCGAAAAGATGGCGGAGGACATGGGCGTGTCCATCAAGATTCCCAGACCATCGAAAAAAAGTCTTCAAGCCAGTGTAAAAAGTAACACAGTGGTAGGTGCAGGATTGATGGCAGGCGGTGTTCTGTTATCTAGTAAATCTATGTTTGCCTTAGGGATCGTCGGACTTGCAGGGGCGACGGCGCTCCATTATCAATTGAAGGATTAGACGGGGATTGAACGTTAGGACAGCTTTATGTTCTAACGTTCTTTTTTTAAAAACCGCAACATTGATGAAAAAAAGAATTTGCTTCTCACTTATACTAATTATTTGACCAAGTTTGTGAGAGGTGATCATTGATGAATCTATTAGCTGAAGAGCAACAAGAATGGGAAGTAATTCGCACAGAAATTGAGCGTAAGGAAACTAGCCTTGAACAGGAAATCCTTCATTTTACCGAGGAGACAAAGCAATTTCACCAATATCTAGTTGATTATAAAGGGGAGATAGACCCGCATGAAATGTTTATTAATTCCCGACTCCTGAATCAACAGCAGCTGGCAGAGTCAGTGAGTGGGAAACAATTGATACGACTAGAAAAGCAAAAGCAGAATCCTTACTTTACTCGTGTGGATTTTATTTATGAGGGAGAAGAAACAGCGGAGAAAATCTATGTGGGTCCTTTTTCTTTTTCGACTAAGAAGCAGGGCTTGTTGATCTATGATTGGCGGGCACCGATCGCCAGTATTTTTTATGAGTATGATTTGGGTGAGGCGAAGTTTCAAACACCGGCGGGAATCGCATCAGGAGAAATTCAAAGGAAGCGTCAAATCAAGTTCAAGGATGGAATGATTGATTATGTCGTGGAGTCCGACACGACGGTTTTCGATGAGGTGCTTCAAAATGAGTTGCGGCAGCAAAAAGGCGGACAAATGTCTACGATTATTAGTACGATCCAAAAAGAACAAAATGAAGTGATCCGTGACAGTCGTTCAAAGGACATGATCATTCAGGGAGTCGCGGGTTCCGGTAAAACCTCAATCGCTCTACATCGCATTGCTTTTTTATTGTATCGTTTTCGCGATCGCATTACGTCAGAGCAGGTGATGATTCTTTCGCCGAATCGCACATTTAGTCAATTTATCGCTCAAGTGCTGCCTGAACTTGGAGAAGAACCGGTGACCGAATGGACGATCGATGAATTCGGTCAAAAACTTTCTGGAGCGGCCAAAGTTCCATCGCGTTTTCAAGAAATCGAGCGCTTATATCTCAATCAGCGACAATCATTGATTGAACGAATCCGCTATCTTTCAACCAAGCGCTGTGTAGCAGATTTAAAAAAATTTCTCAAAGAAAGTGAAAAGTTCACACCAGCAACAATAACGATTGGCGACTATGATTATGGTGAAGAGTATATTCTGCAGCGCTACAAGGCCTACGGCAAAAAGCCAATTTTTGAGCGTTTGCAGCTTATTGCAGAAGATATTTTAGAAAATTTACGCAGTCGGCCCTTTCAACCAAAAAAGAAACCGACTAAAAAGCAGCTGTTCAATCGTTTGAAGAAAATGCTTCCTATTACAAACTGTACCAAATTGTACGCCAATTTTTTAGCAGAACAAGGGTACTCGATGAAAAAAGATCTAAGCTATTCTGACCTTTTCCCGATCCTTTATATCCGCCTATTCATGGAAGGGTTCGATGAGTTTTCGAAGATTCGGTATGTGATCATTGATGAGATGCAGGATTATACACCTATTCAATTTGAGGTATTCAAAAAAATGTTCACTTGTCCGATTTTGTTCATCGGTGATTTTACCCAGACTTTGACAGATATTAATGAAATGAGCTTAGCAGAGGTACAGCGCTATTATCCAAAAGCCCAAACAATCTATCTAACTAAAAGCTATCGTTCTACCTATGAAATTATCACCTGTGCCAAAAAGTTCATCAATGATCATCAGATTGAACCTGTTTTACGTCATGGGATGACTCCAGAAAAACGGGTGGTTCATTCTCAAACAGAAGAAATTTCAGGTATACTAGAGATAGTTGAACAACTAAAAAAGAATGGCTTGTCAACCATCGCAGTGATTACCAAAACGCTTGATAGAGCAAAGGAATGGCTCGTGCGATTAGAAAATTACGGAATGGACTGTGAATTATTGACAGATGATGCTGTACAATTACAAGGAAAGCTTTCCATTTGTCCTTTGGTTCAATCAAAAGGTTTAGAGTTTGATGCGGTAATTATCGTTGATGCGGATGAAGAGAATTATCCTGATCAATTAGGCCGCCAGCAGTTGTTTGTTGCAGCGACACGAGCGATGCATGCCCTTTATTTTCTTCAAAGGAAGTGAGTCTATGAATAATTCTCAGCTGGTTGCAAGTATTGCAGAATATATTGAGGATCATCTGCAGGAAAAAGTAACACTTGAAGAGCTGGCGAAGCAGCTACACTATTCAAAATTTTATTTGCTTCATGAGTTCAAAGAAGCAACTCGCCAATCACTTTATAACTATGTTAAACGTCGCCGACTTAACGAGGCGGCAAAGTTGTTGCTTTATTCGGATCAGCGAATCATCGAGGTGGCCTTCCATTCAGGGTATCAAAGCCAACAAGCCTTTACAAAAGCCTTCGAGGAGCTATTTAAGTTGAGTCCTAAGCAATATCGACTGCAGAACAAGAAATTCTTTATTGAGGAACCCTATAATGTTTCGAAGGCACTGGTTTGGGCAAAGGATAACGATATAAAGATTCGTTCAGGACAGCGAGGAGATCAAGAAAAAATTCTAAGTTTTGCTCAATTGATGCGAGGGGGGCTCCCTTATTTGGAAGAAACCGAATACCAACGTTCGATTCAACGGCTTATCGAGAAAGAAAACTGTTATCTTGCTTGGTCAAAAGATCAAATCATAGGCTTACTTTTGTTTGATGATACGGCACAAGAAGTGGAGAACCTTGCAGTATTTCCTTCTTGTTGGGACTTGAACATCGAGCAAAAATTGATAAATAGACTGCTCAAGGACAAACAACTAGGGATGCTTTATACAACAACCTTCAGAGCTGCTGATAAATTGGATATTGGACACCGCCAACGGTTGATAAAGGTAGGATTTATTCCTATTGAAGAAATTATTGAAATCAATTACCCGACTGAAAAACTACTTTTTCATGAGAGGCAATAGAATAATAGATAAAAACAGTTCATTAAATTGAACTGTTTTTTGTTTTTTATTTATGCAGTTAGTACTTGTTTAAGACAATCTATACACAATTTTTACAAACCTTAATTATTTATCCGCTTTCATTTAATCAAATTTCTAAAAAAATAATTTATTGATAAAGAAATGAATGAAAACTAAAGAGTAAAACTCTTGAAAAAACAAGTTTTTTTTAAAAGGCACGTAAAATTCAGCATTTTTTTTTCAAAAAAAGGAGAAAAAGCAAAAAATCTAATTGTCTTTGTTATTTATTGATAGTTATTTCAAATAACTAATGAAAACAATAACAAAGTTCAATAACTGATGTTATGCTATTTTTTCTTTTTTTTTGAAATTGTTCTTTTATTATATTTCGCTTATATTACTGTTATTGGTAATTATACAACTACTTTGGAGTCGATAGTAATGAGAAAATGGAGAATACCCATTATTTTCCTTTTATTCTTCGTGAATTTTGGAAATAGTCAATTTGTTCGGGCTGAAACAATTGATAGTGAAGTTATAGCCGAAAAAACAGTGGTGCAAAGTTCATCAGAACTTGAGAATTCAACTGAGAATAATTCCTCTCTAAATGATAAAGAAACACAAGAAACTACTTCAACAGAAGGAGATCTTTTAGACCGTGAGGATAATATTGATGAGAATGAGAGAGCTGATGTGGAAGAAGAGACTGCACACACTCGCTCTGCTGTGAATCAAACTTACGATGGACAATGGATGATTGTTAACACTTTAAGTGAATTGCAAACCGCATTGAAAGATAAGGAACCCTACATAAAATTAGCAAGTTCTCAGGAGGATTTTGTTATCGGAAGTGCCAATGTTCCGATCACTGCAGACGTAACCATTGATGGAAATAATCGTCAAATTTCCTATACAGGAGGTCGAGCCTTCAATTCATCTACAGCGAATTTAACGATTACCTTACAAAATATGACCTTTGGATCTCCCGATTATACTCTTTCGGCAAGCGGGTTGTACGGGATCATGCAAAGTGACTCCGCAACGCAATTACATATAGAAAATGTAAATTATTATTCTAGCACAACGGCCCAACCATTTTATCTCAGACATCTGAACAGCAAAATCTATTTCCATGGAACGAATCGATTTATGCAGCAGAAGGCAGATGGTTCGGTGGCGACTGGACAAGAATTTGCGGAATGCAACAACTTTGAATTTGTTGCAGGAAGCCACACGACTATTGTCCAAAATACAAATGACGCGCTGGGTAGCCTGTGGATGCCCTCAAATCCCAGCAGTATAACGGTTGGTGAAGAGGCAGAGGCTGACATTACATCTAATCATAATTTTATTTATTGTGATGGAACGAACAATAGCGTGATTACATTAGGTAAAAATTCGAAATTTTCAGTGAAAGGGACCAATGCTGATAAAGGGTATTTTTACTATTTTGATAAGCCGGCTTTTATCACAGTGGGCGAGGGAGCAGAATTTTCAGTAGCTTATCCACACTTTATGAAATTAGCTGCTGGCAGCGCGATTAAGTTTCTTCCAGACTCTATCGGAAATTTTGATATTAGTCAGGATGAAAGCGTGTTTGATCGTGGGGTTGGAACGAATTCTACATTTGAAATTGATAATGCGAAACAGATCCGTTTCAAGGCAAAAGCCGGAACGACTTACAACCCGATCGGTTTTTCAAGTTCCTCAAGTATTTTCTCCTTTTCTGCTTTTGGTGAAGATACAGATCGTTATGATGTTGTGACTGACGAAGCGATCTTGCCGCAAAAACTGACTCCGCAATGTGATAATGGGACATGGAATGTCACAACAAACACGATTTCACGCTCTGTCGGACCAAGAACTCCTGATTTTACAGCAGAAGAAAAGACAACGTTGAAAAACGCAGAAAGTATAACTTTAAATCGATTAAATCAACCGGTTGAACTATTGAAGGTCGATCAAGAGATAGCAACACATGAGGCGACTTTTAAGTTGTCAGACTATCAATTACATGGAAATGACAATCTGATAAAAGAAGTAGACTTCAAGTTATATTCAAAAGAAACAGAGTCTCCTGAAACTGAGAACGAGGGTTTTGTTGACTATCAAACGGCTAATTTGGATAGCACTGTTACGTTTTCTGATTTGAAGGATCGAACAGAATACTGGCTATATGTCCGTATTGTTTGTGACCCTGATAGTCAATCGAGTCAGTGGTTGAAAATTCCTTTTAAAACAGAACAAGAAATGATCAATGTTAGTTTTCCTGTAGAAGTAGCATTCTATTCAGAAAAATCTGAGGGGCAACAAAAGATTCGTGAAGCCAAGGAGTACCAGATTGAGAACCATAGTTCTTTTCCCGTCACTGTCCAAGCGACAGATTTTCAAGAACTATCTAATCCGACAGGCATTAACCTATTGCCCAAGGCAGATGCAACGAACAAAAAGGACCTTCTGTTGAACTTAACAGAAGGAAATCAATCAATTGGGGTACTAACAAAATCATTGAAGGATGCCCCTTTAAATTTTGAGGAATTAGCTGGATATTCTTCTACAAAGCTAGGATTTTCAGGCATCTATTATGGTGATGAAAAAACAAAACATCAGGTTCAATACCGTTTAACAATGACGGCAGAGAGAAAGGATTAATGCATTTATATGATTGAAGAAAAACAACAAGAAAAAAAAGAGAAATGGTTACTGATTTTATTGCTATTATTACTGATTTTCGGCGGTATCGGTGCCTATTTCTTTACTAGACAAGAAGAAAAACCCGTTTCGATAGTAAGTGGAGAATTTTTACCAGAAGGTAAAGATGCCGAAAAGATCAGTGACAGTGAGTTGAAGAAAATGGCACAAGAGAAAGTTGATCGCAGCAAGTTCAATATGATTATTGTGCCAGAGGCAACTTTTGAAACAAGTGATAAAGCCGGAGAGCTGACCATTCAAAATCCAGCTCATAATGCGTATCCTGTTAATGTTGAAATTTCTCGAAATGATACTGGTGAAGTGATTTATACTTCAGGTGCGATTCAACCTGGCTATGAGGTGAAAGAAGTAAAATTAGAAAAGAAATTATCAAAGGGAGATTACCCGGCTACGGCGAAGTTCTCTTTATATGATGATGAAACAAAAGAGAAAAAGGGAGAGGTTGCAGCGAAAATTACAATTCATGTCAAAAACTAATAATAAAAAAAGAGGAGAAGATTACAGATGAAAAAGATTTTGTGCGGATTATTATTAATGGGATTTTTAAGTGGCGGAGCAGCGAGTGTCTTTGCGGCGGAGGTTAATGGAACTGATTCGGCCTCAATCACTGTAGATGGGTCTTTAGGACAAGATAATACGGATGAAAACGCGCCAAATATTGATGAAGGATCGAACGATTGGATTAACGTAACAGTAGATACGGCAAATATTTTCTATACAACAAAGGAGTCACAGCACAAAACTATTACGTCTCCTGATTACACAATCACTAATAACTCTGGACGTGCAGTTAAAGTATCGGTATTAGACTTCACTGTAGATTCAGGGAACCTAGACAATGTTGATGCGTTAAAAATTAGTGGAAAAGATTATGCTGATGCGGAACAATCTGTTGATTTAAAATCCTTCGTTGCTGGTGATTTTTTAACATTAGCCAATAATCAAGGCAAAGTGAATGTAGATTCTGATACGGTCGATAGTTACGCTAAAACAACTTCATATAACTATTCTGGAACAACAAAAGATGAATACTATAAAGCAAAAGCCGAAAAAACGAATCATACCTTGACACTAGCTTTTGAAGCTCTAGGCAAAGATGGCACCTCAGTAGCTCCTTAATTTAAGGAAGCAATTTCATGAAAAGTACAATTTATATTGAAGGAATCTTGGGTTCGCAGGATTCATCAACGGAGCAAGTAATTCCTGTTACTGAACCACAAAAGAATATAACCAAACAAATTACGAATGTTCAAGTCACCACTAGCTATCCTAAAACAGGGGAGCTGCAAAGCAAGTATTTATTATTTTCTGGAGTTTGTTTATTGCTACTCCTACTACTAGTGAAGAAAAGGAAGACAACCGATTGAGGTGTCTTCCTTTTTCGTTAGATGAAAACAAGGTGAATGGTAGTCCTTTAAAAATGGTATACAAATTTTTAAAGAACGATCATTCGAATATTAAATACATTTTTAATTATTCGTTTATTCTATCAATAAAAAGAACAATAAATTAAAAAAAAGAATTTAAAAAAACGTTCTTTTATTTATCGATTTAATAAAATAAATATAATTATCATACGAAAAAAATAGCGTTGCTAAAGCGTTTGTTTTATGTTATCTTCAAATAAATATCCGTTTCTTATTTTTATTTTTGTTATTTTAAACAAAACGGTGACTATAGGTAATAGTCGGAAAAAGGTGTTTTACTTTTTTGAAATAACATTCTATATTTTTAAAGAGTTGAGCGGTATCAAAAGATTTGAAGAAACTTCATAATGAAGCGTTCATTCATTGAGGGGGAAAAGGAGAAAAAATGAAAAGAAAGCAATTGACGTGTGCAGCACTTGCAGGATTGTTGGTACCTGCATTATTAGCTGCGCCAACAGCACTGGCGACAGAAGAACAGCAAACAACGACAGCGACAAGTGAGGTGGCAAAGCCTGCTGAGGAAGCTGCAAAGCCTCAACCGAGCGTTCCTACTCCGTCAAAAGAGAAACCGACTGTTCCAAGTACGCCTGCTAAGAAACCAAGTACTTCGACTGGAAGCAGCAGTCAGACGACAGGCGGAAAAGAAACGAAGCCGACGACTGAAAGCGGCACAGTAAAACCTGCGGAAAAACCGAAAACAGAGGTACCCGCAAGTAAAGAGTCGGAGAAATCTACTGAAACAACGACTACTAGCACAGATAAAGTTGACGTAAAGCCTTTGGATGTTGAAGAATTTCCTTCAAATGAACCAACGGATACACACCCGGCGATCAATTTTCTACCAACTCAGTCAATTAGAAAAGGCAGCAAATTCAATCCAATGGAAGGGGTCAGCGCGACCGATAAAAAGGATGGTGATTTAACGGCTAAGATCACCTGTGAAGGAACGGTTGATACAAGTAAAGTTGGCGAATATTTATTGAAATATTCCGTAACAAACTCACAGGGAAATACCACAAATCAATGGGCGATTATTCGAGTAGTTGAAGACAATATTGGGATGTATGCAATTGAGATCGCTGATTTTAGTTTGCCAAAAGGCAGTGACTACATCCAAGCGATTCGTGAGCGAATTGTTATCAGAAAACCGGATGGTACAACAGTGCCTACCGCAGCAGCGAATATTGCGGTAGCGGGAAATCACTCAACAGAGAAACCGGGAACTTTAGCAGTTCAGATTTCTGTGGTTTCTGAATACAACACAGTGACTAAAAAAACAGTAAACATCACCGTTCTTGACACGAAGGATACAATTCGTTTAGATGCGCAATCAACGTTGACGCTTGAACTAGGACAAGACTTTGATCCTTACAGCTTTGCGCAAGCATATGTATTGAATGCTTCAGGTAAAGAAGAGAAACTTGCAAAAGCAAGTGCGACTGGCGGAGTTGGTGTTTGGGCAGATTCAAATGTAGACACGACGAAAACAGGGGACTACAAAGTGACGTATACTGCATTGGCTTCAACGGGTGCAACTGTTACGAAAACGATGGATGTAAAGGTAACTGAAAAAGCTGAAAAGCGTACACCAAAAATTTTAGTAGACAATAAAGTTATGTACGTTGGCGATAAATTAGATGAAGATATGATCCTAGCTTGGGCGAAAACAGAAAATCCTGATGATACGATCGATGGATTTAAAGTGACTAATGGAGAGATTAAGGTAAAACTTGCGGATAATACATTAGTAGAAACTGGGGAACATGCGATTGAGTTCTACGCGTCTACCCCAGAAGGTGAAACAAGTACAAAAGCGATCACTTTGACGGTGAAAAATCGTCCAAACGCAGAGCCAGTCAATCCAACTGGAGACACGAAAAATGTAGCTGGCACTGGAAACAAAGTGACCAATATGGCTAATAAAAAGGCAACGCCAGTTCGTACGACGACACAAAGTAGCAAACAATTACCGAAAACAGGCGAAGAATCAACTAGTCTGACTGTGACCGTGATTGGTAGCTTCATGGTGCTCGCAGCATTTGCACTTAAACGTTTGAAAAAAGTAAACTAAAGCAAAAATGCTTCCTTCAATCCATTTGAAGGAAGTATTTTTATACTATTTTTGATTCCTGCGACCATGTTTAATAATCCATTCTTGTGCTTTACTCGAAGGTGTTTTGCGCCATTCGTTAATCAGCTGATCGGCTTTTTCAGGAGCATCTTTGTAGAGGTCATTCAAATTATTGCCGACACTTTTTTGAACAAATTTCTCAGGATCGTCCTTCAAATTCGTCAAAATTTCGGAATAGCGCGCAAACTCGTCAATCGCGACGTAGAGCTTTTCCGACCAAGGCAAGCGGATTCGAACGCCTTCACAAGCTAAGCGGCGTACATGAACATTGTCTTCTTTGCTCCATAAGATCAATTCATCCATGATTTCCTTAGGATGCTCCTTTAGCAGTGGACGAATCGCATATTCTCCTGTAAAGCGCTTCGTTAATTCTTTTAAAAAGGCCAACGAAACTTTCCAATCTTCATTGCCGTGACGCTCAACATAGCGGCCGATGGGCCAGAGCCACCAGCCAAAGCTAAACATTCCTGTCGCTTGTTCCAGTTCAGGACCGAGGATTTGCTGGAAGACGTGGATTCTTTCTTCGTACTCTCCCTTTAAATTCTTTTCCAGAGCGTCAACGATGAAATCAAACCGAGCAAATAATTCTTTGTCCTCCAGGTTACCAATGAGCTCAGATGTAAAATTTTCTCTGTTAAAGTCTGGCTGTGCCCTAGACAGCTTTTCTGATAAATCTAAAATGTATTGATCATTATAATGATCTTTATGCTTCAAATGTATCCGCCTCCATTCCTTTCTTTTGATCATACCATAAAAATCAGTCTTTTCTTAAATAGTCAATATCTTCCAAGCGATCGAGGAAAAGACTTGATACAATAAGGAAAACAAGGAGGCGAGACGTTGAATCAAAAAATTATCTGCTACGATGCAGACTTAAATGTAGAAGCGTATTCTTTTACAGGCGTGTCGCAAAACTTTCCCAATCACTTTCATGATTATTACGTAGTAGGGTTGATTGAAGAGGGGGAACGGAGGCTAGTGGTCAATGGTAAGGAGTATGTCTTAGTTCCTGGAGACCTCATTACCTTCAATCCTTATGATAATCATAGCTGTGAGGGAGTCGATGGTGAACGCCTAACCTATCTTTGCATCAATATTAAGAAGGAGCCCTTTCAGCCCTTCACAGGCAGCGAACTGCCTAAATTTCTTACGCCAATGCAAGAACAAACCAGTATGGCCGAAGACTATCGACGCTTGCATGATGCCATCATGAAGCAAGGAGAGAAAGAAGAGAGGGAGACACTGTTTCTTTTGTTTCTTGAAGAATTGCTGCGGTATACTCAAAAAACTCCTGTCACAACAACAGAGGAACAGGAGACGATTGCACAGGTGTGCGGCTATTTGGAAACTCATTATGATCAGAAAATCACTTTGGGCCAGCTTTGCGAGGTCGTCCATTTGAATAAGCATTCGCTGGTTCGTCAATTTACCAAAGAAAAAGGAATCACCCCTTATCGCTATCTTGAAACGTTTCGAATCGTTAAGGCAAAGGAGCTATTGGAGCAAGGCTGCAGTCTAACAGAGACCGCTGATCGGACAGGCTTTTATGATCAGAGTCACTTTACAAATTATTTCAGCCGCTTCATTGGCTTGACTCCGAACCAATATCGAACAATTTTTGAAAAAAGAAATGAGGAATAACATGTCAATGGATGAACTGAAATGCGTGATGGTAGTGGACGAATCCATGCCGTTAGGAATTATTGCAAATAGTACGGCTGTAATGGGTGTAACGATCGGAAAACTGTTTCCTGAGGTAGTGGGTCAAGATGTCATTGACCAAAGCGGTTATCAGCACCAGGGCATTATTGAATTCCCGATTCCGATTTTAAAAGGGAATAGGGAATTTTTACGAACGATGCGAGAACGACTCTATGAACCAAGTTTTGAAAAAGTAACGGTCGTCGATTTTTTTGATGTCGCACAGGGATGTAAAACCTATGAGGAATATATTGAAAAGATGAAGGATGTCCCAGAAGCAGCGATTGACTATTTCGGTCTGACATTATTCGGTAATAAGAAACAAGTCAATAAGTTGACCGGCAGTTTGCCGCTTCTGCGCTGACAGCTCGTGCTCAAACGAAAACATTAGTTCATTTTCATGCTTTTTTCAGTAAATCGTGCTATTTTAGACAAGAAATATGTTTTAAAAGAGAACGCCTGATGAAAAAGGCTGCTCGAATACGAACTAAGGGCGTGGAATAAATTAATGAGTATTGAAATCGTATCAAAAATTCTTTCGATTATCCTATTGAATTTGGTATTAAGCGGAGATAATGCGGTGGTGATTGCTTTAGCTACTCGCAAGCTTCCAGCCAGTTCACAGAATAAAGCAATCGTGATTGGAACAGCAGGAGCGGTTGTTCTGCGAATTCTATTAATGCTGATCGCGGTTGAATTATTGACGGTTCCATATGTAAAAATCGTTGGAGCCGTCTTGCTGTTTTACATCGCGTATGACTTATTGAAATCAAATGGCGAGGAGGCAGCTGTGAAGAGTGAGATGACGCTCTTATCTGCAGTTCGCACGATTATTATTGCGGATCTGGTCATGAGTCTGGACAATGTTTTGGCGATTGCTGGTGTAGCCGATGGGCATTTCGGTTTAGCCGTGTTAGGCTTGATTATCAGTATACCGATTGTGATTTTTGGCAGCCAGATTATTTTGAGACTGATGAATCGTTTCCCTTGGTTGATCTGGATCGGAGCGTTATTGATCGCTTATACAGCCGGTACAATGCTGGTGGAAGACAATTTTATCCACCATTTGTTAAGAGGTCTGAGCAATGGGCATTTGATATCATTTGTTTCCTGTGCCTTATTAGCAGGGATGTATTTCCTATTTAACCGAAAAAAATCTTAATACGAATAACGAAAACTGTCGTAAACCACTTACGGCAGTTTTTTTGACTGATATAGACAAACCAAATAACTGAGTGGAATTGGTCAAATTCGAGGATAATACACAGATGTTATCAGCAAGAAAATGGATAAGAGTATAGCGATTTGTGACGATGACCGTTTGATGAGCGGGCAAGTTATAAAGCTCGTGGATCAGATCCTTTGAGGTGACACAATTAACATACTACAGTTTTTTTAATTGTTTATAGATACTGACAATGAGAAAGCAGAGTGAGAACGATTCTCTTTTGGAAGTATTGCGGGAAAAAATTCCCTTCGTTATACTTAGGGAGTGATTGTAAGTGTTTACACAAACTTTGTGGATGCGTTAGATGAGCATCTATCGAAAATTTGAAGCAATACATCTGGAGGTGGAAGAAATGTTTAAGCGATGACTTTGAGTACCGCAAAACTTAGAGGTTCTAAGCGCGTCAATTAAATATTTTTCCTCCTCGGATCGATTAAGCTAAAAAATTATCCAGGAGCAGCCTTCTTTGGTGTGCTCTTTTTCTGTTGGAGGAAAAACTGAATTGCGGAGTATCAGGTGATTTAGAAGAAATCTAAAGAGAAAATCCTCAAAATGGGAAGGAATGGATAACATGGAATTAAGAACGAGCTTACCAGAGATTTTTGATGAATTTGGAGAAGCAAGAAGACAGGGATTTTTAACAGTTAAAGAAATTAAAGAGCAGGGCAAGCCGGTTGTGGGGGTCTATTGTACTTTCATGCCGGAGGAATTGGTGCTTGCAGGCGGAGCGATCCAGATTAGTCTGTGTTCGACTTCAGATGAGACAATTCCCGATGCGGAAGAAGATTTGCCACGGAATTTGTGTCCTTTGATCAAATCGAGTTACGGGTTCGGTAAAACCGACAAGTGCCCGTATTTCTATTTTTCTGATTTAGTTGTTGGTGAGACGACCTGCGATGGTAAGAAAAAAATGTATGAGTATATGGAGGAGTTCAAGGATACTTATTTGATGCAATTGCCTCATATGCGTGATACCGAAGAGAGTAAAAAATTATGGTACAGCGAGTTGGTTCGCTTTAAAGAAAAGCTGGAGGATTTCTTAGATGTTGAAATCACGGATGAGAAGATTAGTGAAGCAATCGTCTTGAAAAACCGTGAGCGTCAGGCGAAGCAAGATTTCTATCGTTTAGGGCAATTGAATCCGCCAGCAATCACTGGACAAGAAATTTTCCAAGTGATGTATGGATCACAATACAAGTTTGATAAAGAAGAAGTAATTCAAATGTTGGAAGAGACGACCGCTAAAGTAAAAGAAAAGTATGAGGCCGGCGAACGTTTGGATGCCAAACCGCGCATTTTAATAACCGGTTCACCAATGGGGGGCGTTACGGAAAAAGTCATTCGGGCGATTGAAGAAAATGGCGGGTTAGTAGTGGCGTACGAGAATTGTACGGTAGCGAAGGCTGTTGAACGCTTAGTTGATGAGACAGAAGAGGATGTTTACCAAGCATTGACAGATAAATATATCAATATCGGCTGTGCCTGTATGTCGAATAATCAGCCGCGAAAAGAGCTGCTGAGTCAAATGATCGATGATTATCAGGTTGATGGGGTAATCGATATGGTCTTGCAAAACTGTATTCCATTTTCTGTGGAATCCTTGAAAATCAAACGTTTCTTGAATGAGGAGAAACAAATCCCTTACATGTATTTAGAGACAGATTATTCAACTTCAGATATCGAACAAATCAACACACGCGTGACCGCATTTATCGAAATGTTAGAGGAAGAGACTGTATGTACACAATAGGATTAGATTCTGGTTCTACGACAACAAAAGGCGTACTTTTTTCCGGTGAGGAATTGATCGATAAATATTTAATCCCTACTGCTGGAAATCCCAAAAAAGCGATGTCGGAGGTTGTTGATTATTTTAAACGAAACGATGAACTGAGTGATGTGAAGCTTGTGACAACGGGGTACGGCAGAAAACTTCTGCCAGCGGATCTAGTCGTTACGGAGATTACCTGTCATGGTAAAGGTGCCGAATTTTTACGTCCTGGAGTGAGACAGGTCATTGATATAGGCGGACAAGATTGCAAGACGATTCAGCTAAATGGGAAAGGAAACGTGACGGAATTCAGTATGAATGATCGTTGTGCGGCTGGTACTGGACGTTTCGTAGAGGTTATGATGCGGACACTAGGTGAAGATATTTGCGACTTGGATCAATTTGTTCAAGAGGCGCAGCCAGTCACCATCAACAGTATGTGCACAGTCTTCGCTGAATCAGAAGTCATTAGTTTGATCTCAAAAGGAGAGAATCGGGAGGATATCGCACTAGGTGTTCTTCATTCTATTGCTCAGCGGATCAGCAGTCAGTATTCTAAACTAAGACCCGCGCGCGGGGAAGAGGTCCTTTTCACTGGCGGTCTGTCAAAAAGTGCGGCCTTTGCAAAAGTGTTGGAGCGTTATGTGGCAGGACCAGTAAAATGTGATGAGCTGTCGCAATATGCCGGCGCCATCGGAGCAGCTCAAATTGGGATAAAAAAATTAAAATAAGTAAAAAGATGATGCGGCAATTAAGTCCGCATCATCTTTTTTTGTGAGCGAGTTGTCTAAAGGCAATACTGAGTGCAGGGAGATATAGGAAAAAGAGTGATAGACGCTGCCAAAAACCGCGTGTAGACGACAAGAGACTGCCAATGATCGGTAAGTAGTATGCCGCAAATAGGAACAATGCTAAGAGTGAACCAAGTAAACAAACAGCATAAAAAAGTGAAACGACTTTCTGACGCTTCAGACTAGCTTGATAAGCCAATAGTAGCGGAACGAACATCATCGCTACCATGGCTATTCCAGAGAAGGCTGCATGTAGAAAGTAAGCAGGATTAAAGAAACTAGCGGTATCACTGATTTTTATTAAACCTGTCAAGAGACAGTCGCCAAAACCATAGAGTGCGATCGCACCCGCTACAATTTGTGCTAAACCCTTTGATTCAGATTGAAAAAAGTCATAGACCCCTATACTTGATAAGATGAACAAGCTGCCTGTGATGATCGAACCATTGTTGAAATATGTTTGGACAGGACTAGTGGATTCACCCAACTGGCTAATAATCATTGTCATTTGGTCAAAACCAGGATAGGACCGACCTAGATAATAAGGCAATGAAAAATCCCCAATGACCGCAAGAATCAAAAATAACGGGGAGAATTTCTTAAGAATACGCATTTGGCACTCCTTACAAAAAGTTTTCTCCATGATACTTTATTTCTTCTTAAAATACGAGAAATAAGGGAATAAAGCTATTTTTCTCACTTTTTTTCTAAAGATGAAAAAAAGTGAGATTGAATTGACTGGCTAGTCAAGGAAGTATATGCTCTATTTATAGTATTGAATGTTGAATAGGGGAACGTTTGGAAGAGGAGGGAGAACGATGGATAATCAAATCGTATCATTGAGTAAAGTAGAGAAAAAATTTGGGAAATTCCAAGCCTTGAAGGATGTCACCTTTGATGTAAAAAAAGGTGAGGTATTAGGATTTATTGGACCAAATGGTTCGGGAAAATCAACGACCATTCGAATTCTATTGGGAATGTTGAAGAAGTCTGGTGGTGAAGCAACGATTTTTGGAAAGGGTGTCTGGAAGGAGGATACGGAGATTCACAAGGGGATTGCCTATGTACCTGGCGATGTTTACCTATGGCCGAATCTAACTGGTGGTGAAATCATTGACCTGCTTCTACGGTTAAACGGACAGAAACGTACGCAGAAAACAGAAGAGCTGATTGAGAAGTTCCAGTTGGACCCGAAGAAAAAAGCGCGAACCTACTCAAAAGGAAATCGTCAGAAAATAGCATTGATAGCCGCACTTTCACAGGAAGCGGAATTGTATATCTTTGATGAACCAACTTCTGGCTTAGATCCTCTGAATGAGAAATCCTTTCAGGAGGAGGTGTTGAAGCTGAAAGAAGCAGGAAAAAGCATCTTGCTTTCCAGTCATATTTTATCGGAAGTAGAAAAGATGTGTGATCGAATCGCCATCATTCGCGAAGGTGAGATTATTGAGACCGGTGATTTAGCTTCGATGCGGCATCTAACCAGAATAGAAATCACCGTTGAAACCAAATCTACTTTAGATGGGATTGACCAGTTAACAGGGGTCCATAAAGTTGTTTTTTCTGAAGAAAACCATCACCAAGCGGTGTTGTCTGTGGATCGTGAACAAATGACGCAAATCATGATTTTTTTGGCAGATAAGCAAATTGTTAACTTAACGTCTACGCCTCCAACATTAGAAGACTTATTTATGCGCTATTACGAAAAACAAGGAGTTGATTCGTATGGGGCATAGCGGAACTAAGACCAGCTATTTATTAAAGGCCAATTTGAAGCAAAATCGCATCAAGCATGTTATCTGGCTCGTGCTCTTAGTGGGATTATTTGCAGCGGCAGCGATGGAGTTCCACGTGCTGTTTGGGACCCAAGAAGATATCAATGCGATTGTTGAAACCTTGAAAACACCTGCAATGGTTTCACTTTTTGGTGAATTTTCAGCAGAGAAGTCATATACGACCGCAACTGTTTTCGCTCATGAAATGTTGGTATTCCTAGCGATGTTCATGGTTTTTATGAATATTTCCTTAGCCATCTCAAACACGCGAACAGAGGAAGATTCTGGCTTATTAGAAATGGTTCGATCACGAACAGTTGGACGCTTGGCGCCTATTTATGCAACGATCCTTGAAATACTTTTGATCAATGGATCGATGGGCTCTTTATATGTTATCAGCTTGTTTGTTGCTGATTTAAATGGCGCGACGATACAAGGAAATTTCTTAATGGGTATCGGCCTTGCTAGTTGTGGAATGATGTTTGGTTTTATCAGCTTATTAATGGCACAACTGGCAAATAATTCTCGCAGTGCGAGCTTTATGAGTTATGGATTGTATGGCTTCTTCTATATTATCCGGATGATTACGGATGTGACAGATCCTAGATGGACGTGGCTATCACCTGTTGGCTGGATTCAAAAGACAGCAATTTATACTCATGATCATTGGCTGCCAATCGCTTTGATGATAGGCTTAGGTCTTATTTGTTTATTGATTGCTGTCAAGATTGTAGAAAGGCGAGACATAGGTAGTGGTATTTTAGCGGCTCGAAATGGAAAGCCTAAAGCAGGGAAACTGTTGTCTTCTCCATTAGGCCTGGTTCTTACGATAGAACGCAATAGTATTATCGGTTGGGTATTTGGCGGGGTTATATTAGGTGCGGCCTATGGTTCGGTTTTTAGTACGATCGGAGATATCATAGGGAGTAATCCGACCTATCGGAAAATACTTGGTGTGACTCAAATCAATGCAGCCAATCGAGAGTTGATCTTAAACTATTTAAATATGTTGGCACTGTTTTTTGTAGCGATCGCTGCTATCAGCGGGATATTGATTATTTTCCGTTTGAAATCAGACGATAAAAAAGGCTATTTAGAAATTTTGCACTCAAAAAGTATTTCTAAGACTCGTCTGGCACTGAGCTATTTCGGCGTGGGAACCTTTGTGAGTATTCTCGTTTTTACAGGGACTTTAGCCGGAGCGTTCTTTATTGGAAATGGGATGATGGATGATCCCCTCGCGATTAAATACTTTTGGCAAGTGCTGTTAGGTTTTTTACCTGCGACATTATTCTTTGTGGGAATCGCTATATTCTTCACAGGAGCTTTTCCGAAATTAACCAATATTCTCTGGCTTTACTTGGCTGCTAGTGTTTTGGTCAAAATGTTAGGTCCGTTATTAAATCTTTCTGATGATGTAGCGAATATCTCACCTTTTGGCTGGGTGGGAAAAGTTCCGACAGAAAACGCTGATAATACAGTAGTGATTTTTTTAACCGCTGCTTTTCTAGTTTTAACGGTTCTGGGCATCTTGGGCTATAATAAGCGAGATTTGGGGTGATTCGGATGAAGAAAATAGCAAAAGATCCGCAGAAGGAAAAAAGCATTCTAGCTTCCAGTGCCAAACTATTCGGGCAGTATGGCTACCGTGAAACCAAGACTGATGAAATCGCTGAAGAAGCGGGTGTATCAAAAGGATTATTGTTTCATTATTATGGAAATAAAGGCGGTTTATATCAAGAAACGTATCGTTATGCTTCCGAATTTTTATATCAACAAATCGATTATTCGGACTGGACGAAGGCTTCGGATTTACTAGAGATGGTAGTGGACGCTACCAAATATAAGATTGAATTGCAGCTAAAATATCCAATGGAGTTCGATTTTATAATGAAGGCTTATGCGGAAATGCCCTTGTTGCCTGAACCATTACGAAAAGCTATGACTGAACGATTTAATACGGATATTAATCGAAGTTTGACGCTGACCGATGAGGTAATCAGCAAGCTTCCCTTGCGAGAAGAGGTTCAGGAACAAGATGTCTTGGAGATTATCTATGCAGTATTGACGAATGAGACGACAAAGATCCAACAGGAGCTAGTGCAACATCCTGAGTGGAAAACGATTGAAGATTTTCTGCCGTTAATTGATCGTTTAAAGCGCAAGCTAGAGATTCTTGAGTATGGCTTTGTAAAACAATAAAAATCTGCGTCCTAATATGGGACGCAGATTTTTTAGAAATCACTTAAGATTGTCATTAAGAATAGACCTTCTTCTGCTAAAGCACCAAAGAAAAGAATCAAGCTATCGACAAATAATACACTCATATTGGTACCGAACATCACAGCTAGACGTTCCAATTTATCATCAATCTTCTTCTCTTTGAAATAAACGAGAAAAAGATAAAAATTTGCTAGAACAAGTATTATGGTTGAGAAAATGATGGCGATCTTCATAAGTGTACCCCTTCACTTGATTAAACGTAATCGTTTTTACACTATTCATTATACTCCCACAAAATGATTATGACAGGGGGGAGCGAAAAAAAGTAATGGTTTTCACAAAAACTTTTTAAATTAGTCTAAAGGTATGATGTGATTTCTTTTTTATGATAAAAAGGAACTGACAGCCTATCTTTGCTCCGCTATACTAAATTTAAGAGTTTTAGGAAGGGAGCTAAATCAATGGATTTTGCTGGATCCGATTTTGAGTATTATGAACGTACGATTAAAATAATGTATCAAAACTATTATTGGAAGCGTCTGGTTATTTGCGGAGTCGCTCTTATCATTCTTTTAGCATACAGTGGAATTTTTCAGGATAATTTATTTCTAAATGTTGTGTTGATGCTACTTATTGCTGGATTAGGCGTATATCTTTTTTTGGAAAAGCAGAAATTTCCAGAAATTTATCAGGCTTTTCTTGCAGAAAATCAGCCGGAAGTGCAGATTCATAAGATTCAAGAGGAAGAGTACAGCTACAATGTAATAGATGACGATGAAAAGGTTCGGATCAACAAAAAGGGAGTACGCAATTTGCCCTCTAATAATAAGCAATACACAATGATGGTCGGCTTTTCAAAAGCTTTCTTCTCACGAGAACCGTTGCAAATCGTCTATTATGACATGTTGGATCTCACCTATGAAGAGAGTTTCCGCTTGAAGCGCAATGGTTATAACTCGATGCCGCGATTTTTGAGACGCTTTACTTTAAGCAATTTAAAAGCCAGTGCTGGCAATGCTGTCAGCTTTATCCTAGGAAATATTTTCCTTTTATTCATTCTATTTCGATTACTACGTTACTTGTGGACCTTCTTAAGAATGTTCTTCTAAAATCACTTGAGAGAAATTTCTCAAGTGATTTTTTTCTTCTCTAGTTCATTTTAGAAAACTCATTTTTTTTTAAATGAGCTTTATTTAGAGTATTTTTTCTTCGAATCCACGTACTTTTTCAATGTCTTGACGTATCTTATTTTGAAAACTTATTTTAGGATAGGAAGGATGCGGAATTATGTTAGTACAACCATTAAATCAAAGACAAATTTTTGGAATGAAGAGAGAGTCCTTACAAAAGAAAGTAGAACTTTTCTATCAAGAAACGCAGGATGCCGCTGCGATAATAGAGTATGCTATTGCGGTAATGATAAGAAATTCGTTAGTGGTCGGAGATTTTTCTCTCCTTTTTACTGAGTTGATTCGTGAAATCTATCTTCATACGGAGCCAACAGATATGTTGAGACGTTTTTGTCCTCTTTTTGAACATTACTTTGATCAAAGTGAATGGAAACAGGTTAAGCATCGATTATTTGGAAATTCTAAGATGTATCACAAGTTAAATGAAATCTTAGGTTTTTATAAAAATTACCTGCAAGAAAAGACTACACCTCTTGAGTCGCTAGACGGGCAGCAATATAAAATCATTTCAGTTTTTGAGGATGCCAATAGTAAATTACACACTTGGAATTTAGGGGATGCCGATCCAAAGATAGCAACAGAAAAAGCAGATGCTTTATTAAATTTGCTGACGATGTTGACGATTTTTCGAAAAGCTGGAGTGAGAAGATTTGTGAAAGTTGAAAAATCTGATATTGTGAATTGCACACGCAGAGCTCTTATTGCGAAGAATAATGAGCAGGAGGAGCTTGAATCCGTAGAACTGACGAATCAGGAAATCATCGATAAACTGGAGGCATTTTTCCCTGAAAATAGGGAAGCACTAGGAAAAAATGATCCCACGTTGGGAGCTGTCAATGAGGAAAAAGAAGGAAATATTCAAGAAATCTCTGAAGCAGACCATAAGACAGAGTTAAGACAGTTTCAAGAGGGCGAAGGACCATCTGAAGGAAGGAGTGATCACAGGACAATTGCCGTCATTGATGAACCTAAATCAAGCACTGCGAAAAAGACATCATTAGCACTTACGGCCCATGAGCGAGATAAAACAGTTTATACAAAACCAAAAAGTAAAAAGCAAAAGGACCTAGAACGTAAAGAAAAGATGCTGAAAGATACACCGTATGGACGAAAAAAGAAACCAAATTCACGAAAGAAAAGGAATCGTAAATAATTCTTATCGCCTTGAAAAAGAAGGTTTCTTTCAAATGTCTATTTTTAAGATTTTTCTTTCTCCGTACATGGTAAACTGTTTTTGAAACCGTTTTATCAATAAGGAGGAGAAGCATTGATTAAAATAATAATTGTTGGACCAAAAGGGAAGATGGGGCGATTGATCACGCAAATAGCCGCAGAAGATGAAAGATTTACACTGGTTGCTGGAGTTGGTCCTAAAGGGCGCGATTATATTGGACAAGATTTAGGTCAAGTGGCGATGATCGGTAATGAGCTTGGTGTGGAAGTTGTGGACGACTTGGCCAGAGTGATTGAATCCTGTGAAGTCATCATTGATTTTTCTTCGAAGGAAATGAGATTAGAGACCTTGCGCTTAGCAAAAAAATATAAAAAAGCGTTGGTCTGTGGGACGACAGGCTTTAGTCCAAAGGAAAAGGAAGCATTCCATCAAGCGGGAGAAGTGATACCGATTCTTTATGCCGCAAATACGTCCAAACTGGTGAATGTCATGAATCGACTGCTGCAATTAACCGCCGCGGCAATCGGTGACGAAACAGATATTGAAATTGTAGAGATGCATGATCGCTGGAAAAAAGATGCCCCAAGCGGTACAGCAAAGGAAATGGGGGAGCTGATTGCTCATGAATTGGGGGAAGAGCTCTCTGAGTTAGCGATTTATGGTCGGGAAGGTGCCGGCGAACGAAAAAAAGGCTCGATTGGGTATCATTCTGTACGTATGGGAGATACACCGAGCAGTCATACGGTTTTCTTTGGCGGCTTCGGAGAGCGATTGGAAATCAGCCACCATTCCACTGATTGGCGTGGTTTTGCTAAAGGGGCATGTGACTGCGCCGTCTTTTTAGCGAATCAAAAAAAAGGGTATTATACTGTTGCAGATGTCTTGAAATTATAGAAAAATATTTTAGTTATTTTTGAAGAATTATAAAAGCTGATTTAAAAGCAGCTTTCTTTGAGATGCCCAAGAGAAAAAGTTATTTTAAAATTATCTGAGATTTAATTGATTGACTTCTCATTTTGTAAATGCTAAATTGAGTGCAATCATTTAAGGAGGTCAGGACATATGGCAAACAACATTTCGAAACGTAATCTTCAAGCAGTTGAATCAGCATGTTGTTGTATGGTGCAAAAAAGCAGCATACGAATTTGTCATGTCTATTAACTGTTCTGAACTCGTTTGAAAATGAAGGAAACTTCTAAATTTTGACGAATCTAAGAGGTGCAGCTTTAATAGCTTGCACCTCTTTTTTTGTACGCAAAATTCGAGATAGGGGGAAGCAAAATGTGTTGTTGCTTGGCAGATGAACGCAGAAAACAAACTTACAGGAGGAATTAATATGCATTTATCAACCAAATTGATCCACGGAGGAATCAGCGAAGATCCATTGACAGGAGCGGTCAGTGTACCAATTTATCAGACCTCAACGTATCGACAAAAAAAATTAGGGCAACCGGGAGATTTTGAGTACTCCCGTTCAGGCAATCCTACTCGTTTCGCATTAGAAGAGTTAATTGCTGAATTAGAAGGTGGCGTAAAGGGCTTTGCTTTTGGGTCAGGTTTAGCTGCCATTCATGCGACATTGTCTATCTTTCAACCTGGAGATCACTTAATCCTAGGTGATGATGTTTACGGAGGAACTTTCCGCTTATTGGAGAAGGTCTTTAAGCCGTTAGGGCTGAGTTATACCATGGTGGATAGTCGTGAGCTTTCACATCTTGAAGCGGCATTTACCGAGAAAACGAAGGCTCTCTATTTGGAAACACCAAGCAATCCCTTATTGAAAATTGTTGATTTGAAGAAAAGTACCGATTGGGCAAAATCCCATAATTTACTAACAATCGTGGATAATACTTTCGCGACCCCTTATTTGCAACAACCATTAGCTTTAGGCGCAGACATTGTCTTGCATAGTGGGACTAAATACTTGGGCGGACATAGTGATCTGGTTGCCGGACTAGCAACCACAAACGATGAGATACTTGCTGAAAAAATTGGATTCTATCAAAACTCTATAGGTGGAGTATTAGGCCCGCAAGATAGCTGGTTACTGCAACGGGGAATCAAAACTCTTGGGGTAAGGATGGAAGCACATCAAAGAAATGCGGGAACCATCGCAGAATACTTAGCAAACCATCCGGATGTAGCGACTGTTTACTATCCTGGACTTGTTAGTCATGGTGGCCATAAAGTTGCTGCGAAGCAAATGCGAGGATTTGGTGGTATGGTGGCCTTCGAGCTAGTGGATGAAAGTAAATCAGCAGAATTTGTTGAGTCATTAAAAGTGATCACTCTAGCGGAAAGTTTAGGTGGTGTTGAAAGCCTAATTGAGGTTCCAGCTGTTATGACCCATGCATCGATTCCAAAGGAGAAACGGGAAGCAGCGGGAATCAAAGATGGATTGATCCGCTTCTCCGTCGGCATTGAAGATATCTCCGATTTACAAAATGATTTAGCACAGGCTTTTACTAATATAACCACAGAAAAGGCCAAAAAATAACTAGAAGGGAATTGAGAAAAAATGAAAAAATCAATTATAGCAGTTGCTAGTTTACTCGTCGTGGGGGTTCTATTTTTAGCTGGATGCCAGTCTAAGGATAGCGGCGAAGCAAGTTCAAAAAATGTCCTGAGAGTAGGGACGGAAGGAACCTATTCACCGTTCTCTTTTCGTGATGACAATGATAAGCTGACTGGTTATGATGTCGATGTCGCAAAGGCGGTTGCTAAAAAGATCGATTATAAAATCAAGTTTGTTGAAGCACCATGGGATTCCATGCTGGCAGCCTTTGATGCGAAAAAGACAGACGTGGTCTTTAATCAAGTAGCGATCACTCCTGAACGTAAGGAAAAATACTTGTTCAGTACGCCTTATTCTGTTTCTCATCCAGCGTTAATCGTCAATAAAGATAACAATGAGATTAAGGATTTTGCTGATTTGAAAGGAAAGACATCGGCTCAGTCATTAACTAGCAATTATGCGCAAATGGCGGAAGACCTTGGCGCAGAAATTTCAAGCGTCGATGGCTTCAGTAAAGCAGTTGAATTAGTAGTGGATAATCGAGCAGATGCGACGCTGAATGATGACGTGACCTATTATGATTATTTAAATCAAAAACCAGATGCGCCAATCAAGATCGTGAAAACTTCAGATGAAGCGACAGAAGTAGCTGCGATGTTCCATAAAGGCGATGAAGAGTTAGCGAAGAAAGTGGATAAAGCAATCAAAGAACTAGAAGCAGATGGGACATTGACTAAACTATCAGAAAAATATTTCAAGAAAGATATTTCTAAGTAATGGAAAGGACTAAGTAGAATGGAACGAACAATTGATATTATTCAAAGCTCTGCGTTGCCGCTATTTTGGGCATTGCTAAAGATGACGATTCCGTTAACGCTGATTTCATTTGCTTTTGGGATGGTCTTGGCACTGATTACAGCCTTAGCCCGGATTTCAAAAAATCGCTTCTTAAATGGCATTTTCTTTCTCTATGTTTGGATCTTCCGCGGAACTCCGCTGCTGGTCCAATTATTCATTGTCTTTTTTGGACTTCCTTCAGTAGGAGTCCAAATGGATGCATGGACAGCTGCGATTTTAACTTTTTCACTAAATACTGGCGCGTATGCTTCTGAAAACATTCGTTCCGCTTTACTGGCCATTCCTCAAGGGCAATACGAATCTGCAGCATCATTAGGGATGAGTCGTTGGCAAATTTTACATCGAATCATTGCTCCCCAGGCGTTTAAGATTGCATTGCCGCCGTTATCGAACAATTTTGTGAGTCTTGTTAAAGATACTTCTTTAGCGGCTAGTATCACTATTGTTGAAATCTTCATGACAGCACAGCGGATCGCTGCTCGGACTTATGAGCCTTTATTGCTTTACAGTATGGTGGCTTTGTATTATTTAATTTTTTGTACCTTCTTGAATTATTTACAATCTGTACTTGAAAAACGGATGGTCTATTAAGGAGGAAAAAGATGTTAACAATCGAAAAACTAAATAAAAGTTTTGATAACAATCAAGTCTTGAAAGACATTGATTTGTCCTTTCAGCCAGGGGAAACTACGGTTATCCTAGGTCCCTCAGGCTCAGGAAAAAGTACACTGCTGCGTTCAATTGATTTATTAGAGACGCCCGATAGCGGCAGCATAAAAATTGATCAGGATAATCTGACTTTCCCACAAAATCTGTCTTTTCGACAATTAAAAGAATACCGTGGACATTTTAGTATTGTTTTTCAGGCATACAATCTTTTTCCTCATTTGACGGTAATTCAAAACGTCATGGAGGGGCCTACTCAAGTAAAGAAGGTTTCGAAGGATCAAGCAAGAAAACAAGCAGAACAGCTGCTGACTAAAGTTGGTCTGCTGGATAAAGCGGCGGAACACCCAAAACAATTATCTGGTGGACAGCTGCAGCGGGTAGCGATTGCGCGAGCATTAGCGATGGAGCCAGAATTTATGCTTTACGATGAACCGACCAGTGCTTTAGATCCTGAGTTGGCACAAGAAGTTTTACAGGTTATTAAAGATTTAGCAGAATCAGGCAATGGACAAATTGTTGTGACGCATCATTTGGAATTCGCCCGCAAAGTGGCTGATCGGATTGTCTTTTTAGAAGAAGGAGCAGTTACTTTCGATGGCAGCAGTCAGGCATTCTTTGAAAGTGATCATCCACGAATTCAGCGTTATTTGCAACAGTTTTTATAATATGAAAGAGGCAGTGCCAACTTTGGGCACTGCCTTTTTATGTGAATTTAGCAATTGTTTAATTGTGTCTTTGTTTTAGGTTCTTGGACTTTAACTATAATCAACTTAGTAATCTCCATTAATAGAACTGCTGAAGTAGCTAAGGCGAGGGCTAAACCAATTTCCTTCAAAGCGAAGGCAGTTGGAATAGCGAAGACTTCACGCAAGCCCGGCAATAATGTCAGACTGAATAGTCCGGCACAGACAAGAATAGCAAGTAGAACCATTTTATTGGAGAACAAACCAACTTGTAAGGAAGTTTGTGTGTTTGAACGTGCCGCAAAGGTTTGCAGTGTCCGACTTAAGATCAGGGTAGAGAAGGCCATCGCGACACCCATTTCTGCAGACTGCTGATTTCCAATCCATTGGGCAGCAATGACAGCTAAAGCGATTAGGATTCCTCTGTAAGTGACTGAGACTAATGTTTTACCGGTAAAGATCCCACTGTTTGGATCACGAGGCTGTCGTTTCATTATCGTTGGTTCTGCTTTTTCCATACCTAAGGCGATTGCCGGCAGTGAGTCGTTGACTAGGTTAATAAAGAGCAGCTGTAAGGCTGTAAATGGATTTGCCCAACCGATCGCTAGTGCAAAGATGATGGCGATGATCGCACCTAAATTACCAGCAAATAGATAAGCGACAGCTTTCTTGATATTGTCAAAAACGTTTCGTCCAACTTCGACTGCCTTGATGATTGAGGCGAAGTTGTCGTCAGTTAGGACCATCGCTGAGGCATCTTTAGCTACATCGGTTCCCGTACCCATGGCAATACCAATATCTGCTTGCTTTAGAGCAGGGGCGTCATTGACACCGTCACCAGTCATAGCAGAAATTTTCCCTTTGTCCTGCCAAGCACGAACAATTCTGATTTTATTCTCTGGTGAAACACGCGCATAAACCGTTATTTGTTCCAATTGATCAGCTAGCTCTTGCTCACTTAACTGATCTAATTCAGCACCAGTCAGTGCAAGGTCTCCTGGTTGGAAGATTCCAATCTCTTTTGCGATTGCAACAGCGGTTGTTTTGTGATCGCCTGTAATCATCACGGTTTGAATTCCCGCAGAGTTCGCATCTGCCACCGCTTGGAAAACTTCTTCCCGTGGCGGGTCGATCATTGCTAGTAAACCGACTAAGACAAGATTTTCTTCGTCATTTAGCGTTAATGAATCAGATGCTACTTCTTTATAAGCAAAGGCTAAAACACGTAATGCACGTTCAGAAAAGGCTTCATTTTGCTTCTGGAAACGGCTTTTTAAGTCAGCTGTAAAATCGACGACTTGACCATCGAGTAAAACTTTCGAGCTGCGTTCAAAAACGATATCTGGTCCACCTTTAGTTACCATGATCTTTTGCTGATCGATCGTGTGGAGTGTGGACATTAATTTCCGATCAGAATCGAAGGGCAGCTCGGCTTCACGGGGATATTTTTTTCGTAATTCCCGATAGGATTGATTTTGCTGCTCACTGTAATCTATTAAAGCAATCTCTGTAGGATCGCCTAATTTGGTGCCATCTTCGCTAATCGTTGCATCATTGGCTAACACACTGATTTCAATCAAGCGTTGTTCGTCTGCTTCCCACTGCTTCGGATCTTTTGAAAATTCACCACTTTGTCCATCGGCTAAGAAATGGTCCACAACTGTCATTTTGTTTTGTGTAAGTGTTCCTGTTTTATCTGTACAAATAATACTGGTTGAGCCTAATGTTTCTACTGCTGGCAGCTTGCGGATAATCGCATGCTGTTTCGCCATTTTCTTCGTTCCTAAGGAAAGTACAATGGTAACAATCGATTGTAACGCTTCAGGAATGGCAGCTACAGCAACAGCTACAGCAAACATAAAGGCGTTGACGATATCTTGTGTCATATCGGTTGAACCATCTAAGAAAACTTGCAGGAGCTGAACCCCAAGGATTACTAACGATAGAACTAGAATAGCAATACTTAATTTCTTGCTGAAACGATCCAGTCCACGCTGAAGAGGGGTCTTTTGTTCTGTAGTCGATTCTAATAAACCAGCGACTTGACCGATCTCAGTTTCACTACCAGTCGAAGTTACTAAAAATTTTCCGCGTCCGTAGGTGACAATCGTTCCGCTAAAAACCATGTTGATTCGATCACCGATGGGGACTTGATTACTTAACGTAGTGATTTCTTTTTCCGCTGGTGTGGATTCCCCAGTCAGCATTCCTTCATCAACCTTTAGCGAACCCGCTTCAAGTAAACGACCGTCGGCTGGTACATAATCGCCTGCTTCTAAGATGACGATATCACCAGTCACGATTTCTTTAGCGGGAATACTTTGCTCTTGCCCCCCTCGGAGAACACTGGCATCTGGAGCAGAAAGTTTTTTTAAGGCGTCCAATGAACCTTCAGCCTTTTTCGTTTGAATGACGCTTACGATTGAGTTTAGCAGCAAGACCGCAAAGATGACAATTGACTCTACATGAGCGCCCATGATCATCTGTACCACAGCAACGATCAACAGAACGATTACCATTGCGTCTTTAAAGGTTTCTAAAAATAAAGTCAGCGAAGATTTTTTCTTTGCCTCTTTTAACTGATTCGGACCATTTTCTTGTAGCCGCTGTTGGGCTTCTGCTTGACTTAAACCTTCTGGTGCAGTCTTCAAGTCCGTCATTAATTTGTCTGTTTCTTGTTGATACGCGTGTTTTGTCAATTTATATCCTCCAATAATTTTTGTTTCACTTCACTCGGCACGCCATTGCTGTCATTTTCCTAACTACGCGAAAGCGTAAAGAAAAACTGACAAAAAAAGAGACCCAAGGCAAGTGTTTAAACTTGTCTTAGGTCTCACCATTTCATACGATACCAGAAAACCATTACTGGTTAACTTACTGTTGATATCACAACAACGACGTTGCCGGTTACTCCCCTAAGGAGTTATTAATATGTTTAAATCTTAACGGAAATAATTTTTGATTGCAAGAAAAATGCTGGTCCTAGTCAACTTAATCATCTATTAAGTCAGAAAACCCTTTATTAGTCTGGATTTAATAAAGTTATTTAATTTTTCTTAAGGGACTATTTTCCAGCAATAATGGTTTTGATTGTACTTTCGTCTAAGCCCTTTAATACTTGGATCAGCATTTCTCTAGCAGCATCAAAATCCGCTATGCTGAACATTGTTTGATGGGTATGGATATAGCGGCCGCAAACACCAATCACTGTACTTGGAATCCCTTCGTTTGCAGTATGAGCGGCTCCTGCGTCCGTTCCACCTTTAGAAACAAAGTATTGGTAGGGGATATTGTGTGTTTCGGCGGTGTCTAATAAATATTCCCGCAATCGAGGAAGTAAGATCATACCAGGATCTTGGATCCGCAAGAGGGTCCCTTCACCTAAATGACCAAACGTTCCGTTAGTGGTGACTAAATCGTCCGCAGCCGAACAATCTACCGCGAAGAATAAATCTGGCTGGAATTTAGTTACCGCTGGCTTTGCGCCACGTAAACCAACTTCTTCTTGAACATTTGCCCCAGCGATCAAGGTGTAATCCAATGATTCCTTTTGCAAGGCTTCCAACGCTTCTAATATGACTGTACAACCATAGCGGTTATCCCAAGCCTTGCTGATTATATTTTTGCCGTTTGCTGTTTTCACCGTTTCTGTTTGAGGAACGATGGTGTCTCCAGGTAAAACACCAAAAGCTAACGCTTCATCCTTTGATTCAAAGCCCGCATCGAAAAGGATATCTTCAACTTTAATTTGTCCTTGTCCGTTTGTTCCACGCAATAAATGTGGCGGCACAGAAGAGGAGATGCATGGATAATTGCCTTTACTGGTTTTTAAGGTAAAACGCTGGGCCGAAACGACGTAGGGATTCCAACCACCTAAAGGGACTACCTTGAATAGTCCGCGGGGTGTAATCTCTGTGAGCATAAAGCCGACTTCATCCATATGGGCCGCCACCATGACACGTGGTTTACTGTCGTCGGACTGACGCAAGCCGAAAATTCCGCCTAAGCCATCTTGCTGTACTTCATCGACTAGTGGCGTAATCGCATCACGCATGTAGCTGCGGATGTCTTCTTCAAAACCGCTAGTTCCTTGAAGCTCGGTTAATTCTTTAATTCGTTGAAATGTCTTGTCTTCCATTGGAGAGCCTCCTCAATTGTTAAAATCCGTTCTTATTATAAGTCTTTGGCACATGAAAATAAATTAATTCAAAATCAAGAAATTGTCGATTTGTTGCTTTTTCGTTGTTAGCAAAGTTTTTTTCGATAATTTTAGCTAACGCGACTTTCGAGAATTCCTCTTCAAAATACTCTTGAAAGAAATCCCGACTAATCTCTTCCTTCTTCGTATAGACAAAACGTTTTGTTTGATAAGGAATCTTCCATTCAGTCAGAAAAGTCTTATACCGTTCATTTAATAATAGTTCCTTCTGCTGCCCTTCATAAGGTGAGAAGAGGTGATCTTCGTCTTTTACTACACGCAAGATCAGACACCAATCCTTGCTGGCTTGGCAAACAGCCAATAAATCTTGTTTTGTTTCCAAAGCAGGGTTCATTGCTGAAAAGACCACATTATAGCGTTGCTTATGTTGAGATAAAAAGGTTTCTTGTGCTTGGTTGATCAGTTGGACATTGCCGTTAGCTTTTTTTGCTGCGATTGATAGCATTTTTTGAGAGATATCCAGTAAATGATACTCCTTTACCTCTCTTTGAATCGTCGCTAGATAGCGTCCTGTTCCACCAGCAAGATCTAAAAAGGTTTCGCAGGGAATGATTTTTTCTTCTAGTAAAAAGTCCCGTAAATCTTCAGCAATCGGGAACAGCGATTCTTGCTGAATAGCTTCATAATCTTCTGCGAAATTATCCCAAAATGCTGCCAATTCATCCAAATAATTCGACATAGCTCCCATCCTTCTTCATACATTTCCTAAGTATACACCTCTCAAATAGGAATTTAAAAGGCAGGAACCCTATTAAATAAAGTCAACAAACTGAAGCCCTAGATGAAAGCACAACTAAATTCATCCAGAGCTTCTTGATTTATTCATTGATCGATTGTTGTTCCCGTTTAGCAATCATTGGCAGGATCATTCCCAGTAAAATCAGGACAATCGGTGTGACAATGTTAGAGATTAACTGGAATATCCAAGATTGCGGATCTACTGCATAATCAACCTTCGGCAGCATGCCTAAGATGCAGGCGAGGATAGTAAAGGCAAAGCACCAGAAACCTACGATGAAACCAAGTTTTGGATTCTTAATAAATTTGTATTCTGAATGGAATTTTTTGTATTGAGCATTCAGCATCATGTAAGCGAAGAAGACCCAAATATAGCGCATCGGCATTACGATGGAATTCAGGTTCGTCAGCCATTGAACCAAGATGCTCATACTCTTGATCCCAAAAATCGGCAAAATGATAATGATACTCACAAGGATTCCAGTCAGTAAATAGCCATTCACTAGGGTGCCTTTTTGATTTTTCTTCCGCAGCCACTGAGGAACATACTCAGGATCTGCATCTGAAAGCAAAATTTTCAGCGGCGCATCAATTGAGAAGGCTAGAGCGGAGGATTGAACGGCTGTTTGCGCCAATCCATAGATGATCATTAAGAGATTGCCCACGCCTAAGTGGCGACCTAAGATTTGAAACGCGCTGTAGGCACCATTGGCCATCAGATCATCTGGAATATTGTTGCTGTCAAATAGCATCCCCATAGCGACTGAGCCGAGTACGGCGCTCAAGCCGATCATGGTTGCCATAAAGATCATGGCCTTCGGAAAGTTCTTGGTAGGTCGATCAATCGAATTTACGTAAGGAGAAATTTTTTCTGCGCCGCCTACTGCAAAGACCAGCATGGAGATCGTGGCGAAATAGTTTAGGTTGAAATCGGGAATATATGTTTTTACATCACCCATATCTGGTGTAGCCATCTTGAAGGAAGGATCTATCGTTGGGACAGCCACGGCTAAAATGATGAACAGAATCGACATAATCAGCATCCCTGAACCTGCAACGCTTCCGATAACTTTCAGCGTCGTCAGTCCTTTAGTAGAAAGAAATAAGAAAATCAAGAAAATAATAAATGAGATAATAGCAACCGTTTGGACACTCATATCCGTAGCGACGCGACCGTTTCCTTTAAAGACCCAACCAAGGGCAATTAAAACAGATTGTGGTTTTTGCGCTAAGTAGGTAATATGAACCACCCAATATGTCCATGCAGCGTAATAGGCAATTTTTCTTTTTCCAGTGGTTTCCTTGACCCAGGAACTAACCCCGCCAGAACTTGTTTTGAAGGTAGAGCCTAACTGTCCAACAATCAACGCGTAAGGAATAAAGTAGAGGAGCATGATCAGAATCCATGAAACGACTACGGAGATTCCCTGCTGCGCATAGTTGTTGACCACATTGCCAAATCCCCAAACCATACTAAAAGCAATCATTGAGACCGTGAACCAGCGAATCTTTTTATCAGACATTTGTTTTTCTTCCCTTCTTTTTTGGTGCGATTATTCACAAACACAAAAGATAACGCTTACATTCCTTCTTATAAGTATAGAGAAGAAATAGAAAGAAATAATTTACTTTACAGATTTCTAATGTACTTTTTTTTAATTATCATTTTCGTTTCATTTTTGTCTTTTTGCTTTAGTCAGAGTCATGCTAAAATAACCCTTACTACGATAAAAGGGAAGCTAGGAGAAAATTCGTGAAGATTGAGCAAAGTGAAAGAACGACGTTGACGCCTTTTTTAGAAGAGTTATTTGATCAGCAGCACAAAAGACGGTTTACAGATAAGGTCCCAGAAGCTGATGAGAAAATCCTCGCATTTGGTGCATGGATCGATGGGCAATTAGCCGGCGGAATCGTTGGCAAACGGCAATATGATACACTGCATATTTCGTTGCTTGGCGTAGACGAGGCGTATCAACAATTAGGTGTGGGTTCGAAGTTGATACGGGTGATGGAGGAGCAAGCACGGCGAGAAAAGGTAACGACCATTACGTTGACGACGAAAGCATATCAGGCATTAGATTTTTACTTGAAGCTGGGCTACGAAATATTTGGCAAATTGGACGATGTACCTATGATTGGGACTACAAAATATTATTTAGCCAAAAGAATAAGCAGATAAGGAGCGGTCAAACGGCTCCTTTATCTGCTTATTAAGCGAGAGATCCTTTAAAAATAATAATATTGGACGACCATGATCCCGATCAAAACCAAGATACCCGGTAAATAATTGGAGACGCGAATTTTAGTAAGCTTCATGACATTCAAGCCAATCGCTAAGATCATCAAGCCGCCGATAGCGCTGATCTCGTTCATCAAACTATCTAGCAGCTCCTTTGGCAAATAGCGGACGATCACACTCGCGAAGATTGTAATGGCTCCTTGATAGATCAACACTGGAAAGGCAGAGAAAAGAACCCCAATTCCTAAAGAGGCTGTCAGCATAATCGACATGAAACCATCCATTACAGCTTTTGTGAACAATGTCTGATGACTTCCCGTAACCCCGCTTTCGATAGCCCCAATGATCCCCATTGATCCAATCACGTAGATTAAAGTAGCCGTGACGAAGCCTTCCGCGAAATTACTATTTCCTCGTGCGAAGCGATTTTCTAAAAATAAACCGAGACGAGTCATGGAGTCTTCAATCTTCAAAAATTCTCCAATCATCCCACCCAGACAGATACTGATAATGATGACAATAAAAGAGCTGGCCTGTAGCGACATTTGAATTGCCAAAGCAACGACCCCTAGGGAAATCCCCTTTGTTACGGTATCCTTTGTCTGTTCTGTGATATTTCTCAGAACGATACCAGAAAAGCTTCCCGCCATAATCGCGAGACAGTTCACCAATGACCCCAACAACAACATAACACTCACCCGTTTCTATGATTTCGATGAAAGAATAATGACACGTTATTTAGAAATCATCTTACCACGAGTAGATATCTTTTTGAATAGGAATAGAAATAGACTGGCTGACAGATTCAATAAGGAACCTGAAAACCAGTCTGTAAGCAAAGCAACATGCAGCTACGCTTCTTTTTCTCGTTCGCGTTTAGCTAAGCCAGGCATAATGAAGCCTAAACCAATCAATACGGCAATACCGACGATGTTAATAATCAATTCGTGCCAGAATAAGCTGGAACCGTAAGGCGCATCCTGCGGCAGAACACCGAACAAAGTAGCGATAACGGTGACAACCAAACACCAACCGCCAACAAATACGGCCATGCGATCATTTTTGATAAAGACATAATCTGATTGGAACTTGCGGCTGTCTAAACGAATTCTAATGAAGGCGTAGAAAATCCAACAAGTAACACCTGGCGAAATGATCCCGTTGAGGTTCAATAGCCAATTGAAAATATCGTTCATCTCAGGTAGAAAAACGCCTAATAGCAAGATAAAGGCACTCAAGGCAGTTGTTAAGATATAGCCATTGATAGGTAAGCCGTCATCATTTAGCTTCGTCAGCTTCTTCGGCATGAATTGTTTGCCGGTATCTGAGATCAGCATGCGAGTCATTGCATCTAACAGAACAGCTAAAAGCGCGCACATATAAATAATTTGAGTAACAGCAAAAACATACATCAAGGTATTTCCTAGATGGAAAAATTCTCCCAAACGTTGGAATGCGTAGTAAGAGCCGTTCATCTTTAAATTATTTGGCAAATGATGGGCGTTGAAAAAGACGCCTAAAGAGAAGGAACCAAAGACTGTTAAGAAAATCGTCATAACCGTCAACATAATCATTGCTTTAGGGAAATCCTTTTGCGGCTTGCGCATCCGTGTGACGAAAGGGGCGACCAGCTCTGCACCATTAATCGCATAGATCAGTAACCCGATCGTTGTCAAATAATGAAGGTCAAATTTCGGAATGACCGCTCCAAGGTTCATTGGCTGTGTTTCAATGTGACCATTTGGCATAAATAATGAAGCAAAGGTCATAAAAACAAACAGAATAGCCATGATGAACATAGCACCACCGCCTAAGGTGCTTAGTACCTCTAAAGATTTCTTAAAATGACGCTGCAGGAAAATAAAAGCTAAAAAGACACAGAAGGTCAATAAAGCAAACATGGAGTTGGACATTTTATCTTCCATTGAATCATTTCCGTTGACGAGCCAACCAAAGCCCACCACTACAGCATTAGCGGTATCAACGACGTAAGGAATTGATGCGGCCCAATAGGTCCAAGCCGTAAAATAACCTAACCGATCCCCGCTAGTTCCTCGTACCCAAGAGGTTAAACCGCCACCCTCATGATTAAAAACCGATCCTAGCTGCCCAACCATTAAAGAATAAGGAATCACATATAATAGCAGTAAAATAATCCATGAAGTAATAACCCCTAACCCTTGATTGGCAAAGTTGTAAATAATATCATCAAATCCGATGACTGTAACAAATGACATCATGGCAAGCACAGGCCATGAGATAAAGCTTTTCTTTTCCTCAATCATGTAAGTTGCTCCTATTTCGTATAAATGTATTCATTTTTCATAAATCGTGAAAAATGCTCTTATCATCGTTTCGCATACGATTCCACTCCATACTAAAGTCTGGAGTGGAACTCGCAAAATGAGTCAGATTCTCAACACGTAGATCATTCTGCTAAATAGTCTGCATACTGCTCACCTAAAAGTAAAAAGAGAAATGGCATACACACATAGCTGACTGTGAAAAGCAGAACGGACATCCTTGTATAAATTATCTCAAAGGAGCAGCTGATGATGGAGGCTTATTTCGATAGGTCACGAAAATCCCCCTTCTATTCATAAAATACGATTTATCATCCCACAAAAAATAAAATAGTGCCACTAAAAACCGTTTCTAGGAGAGAGTGTACCATAACTGATCGGGGAAAATGAGCATTATTGTGACAAAACAAGTCGGAATAGTTGCTCTTTCTATCATTTCTCCCACTTTTTGGCTATACTAGAATCACGAGAAACGATTAGACATCGAGGAGGTACTTTATATGAACGAATTATTTGCCGAAGAAGCAACTGAAAAAATGGAAGAAAAAAATCCAATGCTGTTAAAACTATTGAATCAACGGACAATTTTGATTTACGGAGAGATTACTCAAGAATTGGCGAAGACAGTGACAGAACAACTACTGTATTTATCTGCCATCAATGATGAGCCGATTACAATGTTCATCAACAGCCAAGGTGGTCATGTAGAATCTGGAGATACGATTCATGACGTGATCCGCTTTATCAAACCAAAAGTAAAAATGATCGGAACCGGCTGGGTTGCCAGTGCAGGGATCACCATTTATTTGGCGGCGGACAAGAAAAACCGCTATAGCTTACCCAATACCCGTTACATGATTCATCAGCCTGCTGGTGGTGTTCAGGGGCAGTCGACTGAAATTCAAATCGAAGCTAAAGAAATTTTACGTATGCGTAAACGTGTCAATAAACTGATCGCCAAAGCAACGGGTCAAACATTGGAACAGATCGAAAAGGATACTGATCGTAATTTCTGGCTTTCAGCCGAAGAAGCAAAAGACTACGGCATCGTCGGGAAAATCGTCGAATCCGATACAGCGATTAAATAAGATAAATGGAGATGGACGTCTGTTCATCTCTTTTTTTAATTATTTAAGAAATAATCTGACTTTTTTGAAGAAAAATGGATAGACAAGGAAAAGTGAATCTGCTAAGGTTAGAAGAAAAATAAAATTTGATGTGAAAATTTTAAGGAGGGGAAAATTTGGGTGCAAAATTAAAAGAGCTGTTGGGTTTACCTTCTTTGCGTGATGCTCAATTAATGAGTGGGTCAAATTGTTTAAATCAGACAGTCACATCTTTGTCTTTCTTGGATATTTCGGATATGAATGACTGTGCGGATCTACTTGAAACCAATGAATACCATTCAGGAGAGTTGATGCTGACATCTTTTTTTGACATCAAAGACGACATAGCAAAACAGTGTGAGACAATTTGTCGGTTACATAAAATGGGCGAGCTGGGAATTATTCTTTATTATGTAGGAATCGTTGTTCCGAGGCTCTCGCCGGAAGTAATAAAAACAGCGGAGGAACTGGATTTTGTGATTATCCAGATGCCAAAAAATCAAAATCAGATTCGCTACAGTGAAGTCATCGTAGAAGTGATGGCTCGAATTTTAAAAGAGCGTCCAACAGAAAATATCGTAAATGAGGTTTTGGAGAAAATTTCCTTATTACCGGAGCATTTGCGTACAGTAGAGGTGACATTGAAGCTGCTTTCCGATCTTCTGCGGACCAATATTATTTTGACAAACCCTGACAATGAAGTCATTAATCAAATCAAATGGCCGCGGAATTCCTCTGTTGATTTAGAGCGGCTGCTGCGTCGTGTTGTGGTGGATGATGGTCAGCAGGTTCAGAAAAATGATTTCGCCATCTTTTATAAAGAGCTGTACCACAAAGAAAATGGGATGCTGCGCTTTTATCTTTTGAAGGAGCATGACCTCCTGACAGAAGCAGAATGTGCGCAATCAGTGGAGCTGCTGCAGGTGGCAATGAACCTCTGGGGCAAAAAGCACGGAGAAGTCAGTGAATATGCGTTAGTACAGGCCATTTTAAATGATGAAAGTGAGAAGATGTATCGCTTAGCCAATCATTTGAAGATTGACGTTAAGGGTATTGGTTTGATGTGGCTGTTGCAATTGAATGATCTTAGGGAAGAAAAAAAATTAAAAGAAGATATTCTGACCTATGCGTCGAAATATTATAAGACCTGTGTGGCACAATTGATGGATGATCAATTAATTGTTTTATTGGGAAACTACTGCCACAATGATTCTGAGCTTGAGCTAGGAGAAGCTTATCTGCAAACCAGTCCCTATCAGGAAATGATCGATAGCATCGTCTTATGTCCGCGGCTGCGGAATACTACGGATGTACGAATGACGTATCAATTGGTCAATAGGGTGGCTTTGCAGCTTCCACGGCTGTTTCACGGAAAGAAGAGTTTTTCTATCAGCGAAATTCGGCAAGTCGCCCACGCCAGCCAGCTGATTCAAGCTGGCGAGGCAGAAGTGGAAGAGACACTCAGTGTGCTGGCTCCGATCATGGATAATAAAGAACAGCTTATGACGTTGTGCAGCTTTTTATTGGATGCTGGGGCGGATTTTCAAGTTTGCAGTGAACAATTATTTATCCATAAAAATACAGTGAAATATCGAATCAAAAAAATCAGTGAGGCGCTAGGCTACAATGTCATGCGTTTTTCCGAAAGTTATGAATGCTACGTGGCCTGTTTGACCTATCGGTTAATCAGTCTATAGCTGAATCACAAAAAGGCGGATCGAGTTTGATCCGCCTTTTTGTTATAGCAATGCTAATAACGCGTCAACGTCTTCTTCCTTCGTTGCCCAGCTTGTCGCAAAGCGAATGACGGTATGAGTGTCATCGTATTGCTCCCAGAAACTAAAGGCAACCTCTTTTTTTAGTTCCTCCATTTGACTATTCTCTAAAATGACGAATTGTTGATTGGTGGGCGAGTCTAAATAGAAGCGATACTTTTTATCATGCAGACCATTTTTTAACTTCATCGCCATAGCGATAGCATGTTCACTAATCTCAAAATATAACTGGTCTGTGAATAACGTATCGAATTGAAGTCCCAAGAGACGTCCTTTCGCCAGAAGCGCTCCTTGCTGTTTCATGTGAGCGATAAAATATTCTGGCAAATTATTTTTTGTGAAGACGATCGCCTCTCCTAAAAAGGCCCCTACCTTAGTACCGCCAATATAAAAGACATCGCAGTATTCCGCAATCAATGGCAGAGTCAAATCAGATTCAGGACTAGCCAGACCATAGCCCAAGCGCGCGCCGTCCATAAAAAGAGGAATCTTGTATTCACGACATACTTCAGAAATAGCTTTCAATTCCTCTTTGGAGTAAAGGGTGCCGTATTCTGTTGGATGAGATAAATAGACCATTCCTGGAAAAACCATGAACGCTCGATTGTCATCTGTCCAAAATTGCTCAAGATATGCCCGGATTTGCCGAGCGGAAATTTTACCATCTGTTTGAGGGAGACTTAAGACTTTATGTCCGGAGAACTCAATGGCACCAGTCTCATGGGTAGTGATATGACCTGTCTCAGGTGCGATGACCCCTTCGATCTTCTTTAATAAAGAAGCGATCACTAGTGCATTGGTCATCGTACCGCCAGCGATGAAGAAAACATCTGCTTCAGGACAAAGGCAGGCTTGGCGAATTTTTTCGACTGCCGAAGCAGAGTACTTGTCACGACCATAGCCGCTTAGCTTCTCCTCATTTGTTTCAAGCATGCGTTGAAGAACCTTTTCATGCGCGCCTTCTAAATAGTCACTTTCAAAATTTAACATAGGCAACCCCTTTCCATTCGTTTGCTGTCTATTCATTGTAGCAGAATTGATGGAAACAAGAACAGCCTAAAAAAGACTGTGAACGAAGATTCGTCCACAGTCTCACAATTAAATCTCGATCGTTTCTCCAACGCGCATAACTTTTCCGACATTTTTCGGCAACAGCTGTACAAAGGCTTCCGGGTCCTGTTTGATGACTGGGAAGGTATTGTAATGAATCGGTACGACTTGTTTTGCCCGTAAGCGTTTCGCAGCACTAGCGGCTTCGTGAGGTCCCATCGTAAAATTATCTCCGATTGGCAGAAAGGCGATGTCGATGTCAAAGGCTTCACCAAATAAAGCCATGTCTCCAAAGTTTGAGGTATCGCCTGCATGATAGATGGTCTTTCCTTCTGCTTGCAAAATAAAACCGGCGGGCTCTCCCATATATAGTGTTTGTCCGTCCACCTCATAGCCTGAGCTATGTTGAGCGTGGACCATTTTTACTCGTCCAAAGGGAAAATCATATTTCCCGCCGATATTCATGCCGTGAGTCTTTTTCACTCCATTTTTTTCAGCGAAGTTGCAGATTTCTACGATACTGATAATCGTCGCGTCATTACGTTTAGCGATCGGGATCATATCACCGATATGATCGCTGTGTCCGTGAGTCACTAAAATCCAATCAGTCTCAACATCCTCAGCAGTTAAATCAGTCAAAGAATTTCCTGTTATAAATGGATCGAACAATAGCTTTTGACCGTCTTTCATAACAATTGATAGCACTGAGTGACCATGATAAGTAAGTTTCATAGTATCTCCTCTTTTCAATAAACGATATTTTTTGTTGGAACCTTATTTACTATTGCATATCTTCATTATAACGAAGACCTACGAGAATAAGTAAGCTTTTGCTTTGCAATCAAATCGTTTAAACTGGAAGAAAAGAAGAATCCTATGGAGGGAAGAACATGCAGCTTACAATTGATCCAAAAGTAAAAGAAGCAGGTGTCTCATTGGCGTATAGTGTGATTGAGTTTAAGAATGAAGCCCACAATGAAGGGATCTGGCAGGAAATACTGAATCCGTTGATTCAAAAGATCGAAGAAGAAGACACCCTAGACAGTATTAAAGAAAACCCTCAAATTCTTGCGACAAAAAAAGTGTACCGTGTCTTGGGAAAAGATCCCGCGCGTTTTCGCCCCTCTTCTGACAGCTTATGGCGGCGAATTGTTCAGCAAAAGGGCTTGTATCAGATCAATGCTCTTGTTGATTTGAATAACTATTTTTCATTAAAATGGAAGCTACCCTTTGGTGCCTACGATCTTGAAAAAGTAACAGATTCGATCCACTTGACGGTGGGAGCCCCCGATGCTCGCTATGCTGGAATCGGCAATAAATCCGTCAATATCGAAAATCTTTTAGTATTAGAAGATGGGGATGGGCCGTTCGGTAGTCCAACATCTGATTCAACACGAGGAATGATCACCGAAGAAACAACGCAGGCGTTATTAGTGGGTTATCAATTCAAAGAGGATACCGCTGTTAATCAAGCTGAGCTAAAGAGTGTCTTAGAAACCTATTTAACGGACTGCCGTATTCTTGAACAGGGAGTCATATAAAAAACGAGACAGACAGCCTGTCTCGTTTTATTCCCAGTTTTTACAAACATCTACCCACTGTTTAAAATGCGTGTATTTTTCTAATTCTGGTATAGTCAATTCGATGGCGTTGTTGGAATCCCCACAGGCAGGATATACGCTTTCGAAGCGTTTTAGCGATTCATCTAAATAAACCTCGATCCCGGGGTTGATTCCAAAGGGACAGACTCCGCCAACTGGATGTCCGATAATTGCCTCTACTTCATCGGCTTTCAGCATTAACGCTCGTTCACCAAAGGCGGCTTTGTATTTGGCGTTGTCAATCTTTGCGTCACCGGCAGCGACGATCAAGAGACTTTTGTCGGCTTTTTTCAATTTAAAGGACAGGGTTTTAGCGATACGCTCTGGCGCGCAATTTAGTGCTTGTGCAGCCAATTCAACAGTGGCGCTAGATACGGGAAATTCTTGAATACGCTCAGCGATTCCATAGTGTGAAAAATATTCTTTTACGGCTTCTACAGACATTTAGTTTCCTCCTTAAGACTACGAACCAAACAAGGATTTCATAATGAAAGGTGTTTGATGTTCTTGTGATCGATCTGTTCTCTAAGAAGCCAATTTTCCAGACAGGCTGCTTAGAGAGCAGTCTTGTTTGATTAATTATTAATGATACACGCTTTGTGGAACGCAGTAAATGATCGTTTGTTAGAATAGAGATAGAGATTTCGGCGGGAGGATGAATGGATGAAGGAAGATAAGAAAAAGCTACTAGCAAAAATTGCTTATATGTATTATGAACAAGAGCTGACACAAGCACAAATTGCAAAAGAATTAGCGATCTATCGAACAACGGTCAGTCGAATGCTCAGTCAGGCTAAGAAGGAAGGGATCGTGGAGATCAAGATCAACCATTTTGATGCAAGCTTGTTTGAACTGGAGGAGAAATTCAAGCAGACCTTTGGATTGACAGCTGTCGAGCTTATTCCAACTGAAAATGATGCCAATGAAGAGACAAAAGAAGAACAGCTGGCTGAGGCTGCTAGCGCATGGATCCGCCGGCAATTAACAGACGAGATGGTTATCGGGTTGTCTTGGGGAGCGAGTGTCGGCAGAGCGATAAATAAAATTGACGCCAAGCAGCTATCGAACGTTTCTGTCGTTCCTGTTGTCGGTGGGCCGAGCCATATCAATTCACGGTACCATGTCAATACGCTGGTTTATGAGTTGGCTCGAAAACTGAATGGAACCAGCTTGTTCGTCAATGCTACTGTGATCCAAGAAACCAAGGAGCTGGCGGAGGGAATCTTTCATTCGAAGTATTTCCACGATTTGAAGGAGTATTGGAAACGGTTGGATTTTGTTATTGTTGGAATTGGTGGTCCTTTGAGCTATCATAAGAGTCAATGGCGAGACTTATTGTCAGCGGCAGACTATGAAGAATTAAAGTTGCGGGAAGCAGTAGGAGATTGCTGCTGTCGTTTCTATGATGCCTACGGCAAGCGATTGAATGGTGCATTGAATCAGCGGACAATCGGTCTGACTTTAGAGGAGTTAGCCAACGTTCCTCAATCTGTAGGAATTGCGCGAGGGATTTCGAAGGCTCGTTCGATTGCCCCTTTGCTGGAAAAAGGCTATCTTAAAACCTTGATCACGGATCAGGAGACAGCACAGGAAATTTTACGTGTGCATCAACGAAAGTAGCTCTTTTTTCAGACGTGCACATTTGTGCAATTGCTAAAAATTTTCCTTAGCGAAAGGCTTGATGAAAAGCTTTTCGCTTTTTTTGTTGGATGAGGGCAGAAAAAGGTTCTTGAAGATGCTATGCTTGATTTATAAAATAAGCAAGGGAGTTTTAATCATGGAATTTATGCTAGACACAGCTAATATTGCTGATATTAAAAAATTTGCTGATATGTTGCCCATCGCAGGCGTCACTTCAAATCCGTCAATCGTAAAGAAGGAAGGAAAAATTGATTTCTTCCAACATATGAAAGATATTCGTGGGATTATTGGAGACCATCGTTCGTTGCACGTACAAGTCGTTGCAACAGACTATGAGGGCATCATCAAAGACGCTGAAACAATCTTAGCGAATATCGATCAAAAAGTATTTATCAAAATCCCTGTGAATGAACCAGGATTAAAAGCCATTAAAGAATTGAAACGTCGCGGGATTAACGTTACCGCTACGGCTATCTATACAAAATTTCAGGCTTATTTAGCCATTGCAGCAGGTGCTGATTATATTGCGCCGTATTTTAACCGAATGGAAAATCTGAATATCGATCCTCGGGCAGCCATTTTTGAAATGGCAGAGGAGATTGCTCGTACAAATAGCGAGACAAAAATTTTGGCAGCCAGCTTTAAAAACGTTGGACAAGTCAATGCCGCTTTAGAAAATGGCAGTCAAGCAGCCACAATGGGTGTAGATATCATTCAACAAGCTTTGGCTATGCCATCCATCGCACAAGCTGTAACAGATTTTACTGGGGATTGGGAAGCTATCTTCGGTGAAGGAACAACAATCGCTGATTTATAAAAGAAGATAAATCAACATTGAGGCTGCAGACAGGGTTCTGCAGTCTTTTTGTCGCATATCAGGAAGAGCTAGATACAGCAAGAGCATTCGACACACGTTTTTATTCAGATTTATGTAATAATTCATTTAAATCATTCCTACCATTAGTGAGTATGATGTTAAAAATGAGGTGAAGGAAATGCAGGGACGTCAAAAAGAATGGGCTCGATGGAAATATTTCGTTATGGCGCGTTCCCAAAAAGAATATCTGGCGCTGCGGCAGCTTTTTTCTGGGAATCAATGGTCAGAAGAAAAAAACAAACAGTTTTATCAACACCTAAATACCGTACAAAATCTGCCGATTAATTTAAAGGCCCAGCGAAATGCTTACGAGCATGTCTGGGGCTATTTCAAAAGGGTAGCATCCCCAGAAGAAAGACAGCGTTTTTTTACTTTTTTGGATCAAATGACTGAAACGGATGATCAGGCGTTGCTTTATTTAAAAAAATTGGCAGAAAAATACCAAATTGATTATCTGCTAGCGTCTCACTTTTTTGATTAAAGCAAATCATTTCCGAATTTTCGTTCAAGCTTCTATAATGGTTCGATATGGAGGGATGCACGAATGGAAACACGCGCAGTTGTAATAGAAGAATACGGTCATGCGGACCAATTGAAAGAAAGTCAAATCACTTTGCCTGAATTAGGCGAACATCAAGTACTAGTTAAAGTTAAGGCGACATCCGTCAATCCGATTGATTGGAAATTACGTGAAGGCTATCTGGCTCAAATGATGCCTTGGGATTTTCCGATTACTTTAGGTTGGGATGTTGCGGGTGAAATCGTTGAAGTTGGTTCAGAGGTTAAGGATTGGCACATAGGACAAGAAGTTTTTGCTCGCCCAGAAACAACTCGTTTTGGTACATATGCGGATTACACAATTGTAGATGATCATTTATTAGCGAAGAAGCCTGATTCAATCTCTTTTGAAGAAGCAGCGGCGGTGCCGTTGGCTGGATTAACTGCTTATCAAGCATTATTTACACATGGAAAATTAAAAGCGGGTGAAAAGGTTCTGATTCACGCTGGAGCCGGCGGTGTAGGAATCTATGCAATTCAATTAGCCAAAAATGCTGGAGCAACGGTTATTACCACAGCAAGTAAGAAAAACCATGAATTACTTAAGGAGCTAGGCGCCGATCAAGTGATTGATTACCATACGACTGATTTTTCAGAAGTCTTGGAAGACATCGACTTGGTTTTTGATACAATGGGCGGAGATGTTCAAAAAGACAGCTTTAAGGTGTTGAATTCGGATGGTCGTTTAATTTCGATCGTTGGTGCACCGGATGAAGAATTAGCTAAAAATGTTGCTGTGGCTGAAAGTATCTGGCTTCAACCGGATGGTAAGCAATTGCAAGAAATTGCGGATTTGATGACAGAGGGCAAAGTGAAGAGTATCGTTGGCCATACGTATCCTCTTACAGCCGAAGGAGTGACGGAAGCACATGAATTAAGTGCGACTCATCATGCCAAAGGAAAAATTGTTTTAGTAAATGAGTAATCATAAGGGTGTTGTGACAATTTTTGTCACAACGCCTTTTTCTTTTAATAAACAGTGATTTGACAGGGGAATCTTTTCTCGGTATCGTTAGGATAAAATGAAAGCGTTCTAATGACAGGAGGAATAGTATGAGTGAGATTACAAACAGTATTGCCTTTCTAAAACAGCAACAATGGGTTGATTTAAGTCACAATATTTATGGCGGGATTCCTTATTTTCAATCGTTTCAGCCAATGCGGGAAAAAACGTTGGTTACAGTAAAGGAAGATGGCTTTTTTGCGAAGGAGTATCAACTGGTTACTCAATACGGAACTCATATTGATGCACCCGTGCATTTTGTTGAGGAACGTGTGTCGGTGGATCAGCTGCCGATCAAAGATTTTATGCTGCCGCTCATTGTGATTAACAAAGAAAAAGAAGTTGCAAAAAACTCCGATTATATTCTATCTGTTGAAGACATTAAGCAGTTCGAAGAGGAATATGGAGAGATTCCAGCAGATAGCTTTGTCGCATTTGCCAGCGGCTGGTCGAAACGTTGGCAAGATCCAGAAACGTTCTACAATGTCGATCAAGATGGGCAAGCACATACGCCAGGTTGGTCATTAGAAGCACTGAAATTTTTACACGAAGAACGAAATGTGACCGCGATTGGTCATGAAACATTAGATACGGATGCTGCTATTGATTGCACGAAAAATGCTGGGCTGATCGGTGAGCTGTATTGGCTGCAGCAGGATAAATTTCAAGTCGAAGTATTGAATCGACTGACTGAACTTCCAGCTGTCGGTGGCGCGATCATCATCGGAGTTCCAAAAGTCAAAGATGCACCAGGCTTTAATGTCCGTGTTATTGCCGTTATACCAACAGAGTAAGAAAAAACAAGGTTTCGGTTAAAAGACGAAACCTTGTTTTTTTAGAAATTCAAGAGTATCTGAACGTCGTGGAGAGTCAAAATGCTGACGAACCTTTTCCGACCAATTCGTTTCTTGTGTGTTGCTGTTGCGCTGGTGATAATATGCTGCCGTCTCCTCATTGTAGCGATTGATCTTGTCAGCATTCAATACCTGATAGGTATTTTCGCCAAGGACTGCATCGAGTGGTAGCCGCGGTTTTACCTCATTTTTTTCAGCTGGGTAGCCAACGAACATCCCAAAAACAGGATAGGTTAATTCGGGCAGTTCCAATAATTCCTTCATTTGGAATAAATTGTTTCGAATGCCGCCAACGTAGCAGATTCCTAGACCGGATGATTCAGCGTAAACGGCCATTGATTGGGCAGCTAAAGTAGCATCAACGACTGAAACCACCAAAGATTCCATCGTCCGAAGGTATTCTGTGGAATCATTGTTCAACGCTAATACCTGTGCATGCTTATTTAAATCGGCAACAAAAATAAAAAGCTCTCCTTTGTCGCCATTATCGACGGGGAACTTAGCAATTTGTTCGATGGCCTTTCTTTTTTCTGCATCCGTGATTTCAATTATCGAGAAGGCTTGCAGAAAATTGGAGCTGCTGGCGCTTTGTGCGGCTAAGGCCAATTCTTTCTTTAACTCTTGAGATAGCGGTTCTTGAGTAAAGGAACGAACCGATGAGTGTTGAAGCATTGTTTCAAAAAGTTCCATGTTAAAACCTCCTAGGGCGAGAAGACCTTCTCGTCATTTTCCATGAAAGAGCATGGCTGAATCTATCATAGAAAAAATGTGTCGAGAAGTAAAGAATGAACCGTTAGCTGGAAAGGTGAGGAATCGTTTTGAGTTTCTTCGTATCAGTACAAATAAACTGCGAAAAGTCGGACTGGCAGCTAGCTCAAAAGTAAAAATTCGAGAAATCTTCGTACGTCTACGATGCCACTAATCGTGCTAAAAGCACGAAGTGGAACTCGCAGCTAGTTCAT
>NZ_JXLA01000080.1 GCF_001886185.1 Enterococcus raffinosus
CCCCTTGTGAGATTAGGACGTCGCCACGCAAAAAGAGACTATCCATGTTGTGGATAGTCTCTTTTTATGATAAATAATGTAGAAAATTCAGCATTCAAAAGATGAGGAAATCGGTCTTTTGAATGCTTTTTTGTTTTACATTAAATTATAGTGCTATCATCAGAAAAAACGATTTTGATAATCCAGAAACTAACTAAACTAGGATGGTTATGTAATAACTTTTCAAATTATCTAATTAGATTTTTTAGGATAAAGGGTATTATTTTTAGCTATAAAATGTTCATGATATACTAAAAATATGAAGAATATTGGAGGAACATGATGAACAAGCAAGCATTTAAAGGCGGAATTGATCTTCATCAAGATTCTGCTTTACATTTAAGAGGAATTGATAATTATAAAAAAGTAGAAAGCATACATCCTAAAAAGGTCTATATTCCGGTTCAACAACACATTGGTGAACCGGCGGAAGTAATGGTATCAGTAGGAGAAGACGTGTTCTTAGGTCAAACTATCGCGAAAATGGATGAAGGATTGGGGGCAAACGTTCATGCCAGTATATCTGGAACCATTATTGAAATAAAGAAAATTGATCAAGGCCAAGACAATGAGATAACTTGTGTGGTGATCGAAAATGATTTTCGTGAACAACCGCGAGAGATTCATCATGAGACAATTGATGATTTAACCTCGGAAATGATTGTTGAACGTGTTGAGGCGGCGGGAGTAGTTGGATTAGGTGGTGCAACATTTCCTAGTCATGTAAAATTGAATCCTAAAGAGATAATTCATACTTGTATTTTTAATGGAGCAGAATGTGAACCGTTATTAATGGCAGATGCTGCATTAATGGTTACTCAAGGTGAAAAGTTGATTAAAGGGTGTGAATTAGTTTTAAAAGCAACAAAGGCAAATGAAGGAATTATCGCGATTGAAGATGATAAACAAGAAGCCATCGCAGTGATGAGAAGACTGTCTAAAGATAATCCGAATCTCTCCGTTGCGGAAGTCCCGTCTGTCTATCCTCAAGGGAGCACAGAGATGTTGTTTAAAGCTATCACAGGTAAAGAAGCCCCAGCTGACGGATCAACTAGAGATTTAGGTTATTTGATTATTAATGTAGCTACGACCGTGGCAGTTTTTGAGGCCATTGATCCAGGAATTCCTCTCAGTCATCGAATATGTTCAGTAGTCGGAGATGTAAAAAAGCAAAAGAATGTCTATTTCCCCATTGGAACGACGATTGAAGATATGATTGACTTCTGCGGTGGATTTGAGGGGAAACCATCAAAAATTATTACAGGTGGTTTTATGATGGGAAAGACGGTCGATACAATGGCAGCTTCTTTGACCAAATCTGCCAACGGATTGATTGTTATAAATGAAGCGCACGATCAGGACAGTTCCCCTAGTCCTTGCATCATGTGTGCACGTTGTGTAGAGGTCTGCCCAATTGGCCTATTGCCTCATCAGCTTGAAAAAAGTTATTTAAAGGAAAATTGGAAACGTCTAGAAAAGCTTTATGTGGATAGCTGTATCAACTGTGGTTGCTGTACCTATATTTGTCCTGCAAGGCGTCACCTAGCAGAACATATCGTCGCAGGACAGCAAACGCTCAAAGAAAGGAAGGCCTGATTATGGATAATAACCGTTCTTTCGAAGAAGTTCGCAGTAAGCGGTATCCGATGATGGAAGCATCCCCGCATTTGCTTTTTCATGAAAAAACCGACCAAATCATGCGACTCGTATTATTGGCACTATTTCCAAGTATTGTTGCCTCAATTATTTTCTTTGGTGCTCGATCGCTGCTCTTATATGTAATTTCGATTACGACCTGTTTGCTTTCAGAATTTGTATGGTTTAGGATTCGTAATCACTCATTGCCTAAAGACTATTCAGCGGCTGTTACGGGAGTTTTATTAGCGATGAGTCTACCGGTAAGTGTCCCCTTATGGTATCCGGCTTTAGGTGGAGTCATTGGAATTATTGTTGCAAAAGAGTTATTTGGCGGTATCGGTAGGAATTTATTGAATCCCGCTTTGACTGGTCGTGCTGTTTTAAGACTAATTTTTGTCAAAGAGATGTCTGAAAATGTTCAGCCACAGCCGTTTTTTTCAATAAATAGTTTAGATGTGGTATCATCAGCAACTCCATTGATGGAAGCTAAAGCTGGTGAATCACTCAGTTCTGGTCAGATGGTGGATAGTCTGACAGGTCTAATTGCAGGTAAAAATGCGGAAACGACCGCTATTCTTCTACTTTTAGGCGGATTATTTCTCTTATATAAAAAGGTGATTACATGGCATATTCCGCTCTGTATGATTGGGACAATTATTATTTTAGCGCTATTCATAGGAAAAGGGGATCTGACGATTGTTTTTGCCCATGTTTTTGGTGGTGCTACGATGCTGGGGGCCTTTTTTATGGCAACAGATTACAGTACCTCGCCTACGACACCAAAAGGTGAGATTATTTACGGGATTTGCTGCGGTTTGTTATTGATGGCTTGGCGGGAGCTAAGTTCGATGCCAGAGGGAATGACCTTTATTCTATTAATTATGAATTGTTTCGTTCCACTAATTGATCATCTTATTATACCGCGAGCTTATGGCGTGGAAAGATAGCAATTATTTTCAGTAAAAAGTAGACGTTCTTTCATTCTAATGATAAAGTGATAAAGTTGGTAGCTATTACCAGTTTATTAGAAAGAATTATCTTGGGAATCACTCCATGATTTTCAATTTATAGGATAGAGAGGATTGTTTTATTTGCTTTACGTTGCGAGACATGGTGAGACTGAATGGAATCGGAAGGGGATCATTTCAGGTAGAAGTGATATATCTTTATCAGAAGTGGGGTATAAGCAAGCGGAATTTTTAGCAGAAGAAGTAGCCGCCCTTAAAACGCCCATAACTAAAATAATCCATTCGCCGTTAGAAAGAGCGCGAGAAACTGCACGGATCGTAGCAGAAAAAAATCAGCTACTAATGAATATGGATGAACGCTTAATAGAGTTAGATTACGGGGATTACGATGGGACAAGTGATAAATCTGAAGGGTATTTAAAATTTAGAACACAATTTGCAGTCAGGTATCCCAATGGAGAATCTTTGATGGATGTTTACGCACGAATTGTCCCATTGCTGGAAGAATTGGAACAGGATTCTGAAAATACTTATTTATTAGTCTGTCATAATTCTGTGATTCGGGCGATCAAAAATTATTTTGAACCTCTTGAAAATGAAAAAGTCTTTAACTATCGAACCCCTAATGCAAAATTGATTGGCTTTGATTGGAAAAAAGTAGCATCAACAATCAAGAGTGCATAAAAAAAACGGACATGATGTCCGTTTTTTTTTGGCTCTTTGTCAAATAGGACTGATAGAG
>NZ_JXLA01000081.1 GCF_001886185.1 Enterococcus raffinosus
CCCGTTCTCACGGGTGGATGTGTTACTTTGTAGGAACAGTGAAGAAGGCTTTCCCTATACCGATTGCTTGGACTACCGATGTGAATGCAGCCGCCTATGGAGAAGCTGTTTTTGGAAACGGAAAGGGCCGCTCAAACATCGTTTATTATACGATCGGAACGGGTATCGGTGGCGGTGCATTGCAATACGGGCGTTTTATCGAAGGCTTCAGCCATCCAGAAATGGGACATATGCTTGTTGATCGGCATCCAAAGGACACTTATGAAGGAAATTGTCCGTTCCACAAAAATTGCTTAGAAGGAATGGCATCTGGTCCAGCTATCGAAAAGAGAGCAGGAAAAAAAGGGCAAGAACTGAGTGAAGAAGATGAGCAATGGGAGCTGGAAGCATACTACCTTGCGCAATGTGCCTACAATACGACACTTATGCTCTCGCCCGATGTCATTATTTTTGGCGGAGGAGTCATGAAGCAATGCCATGTGTTAGAGAAAATGAAAATAGCCTTCAAAGAACTGTTGAATAGTTACGTTGAAGTACCAGAGCTCGATCAATACCTTGTTCTCCCGAAATTAGGAGACAACGCGGGAACTTATGGATGTCTGGCATTAGCAAAAGAACAGCAGCTGCATTCTTAATAGAGAAGAAATGGGTGAACACATATGACAGAACTAAGCTTGAAACATATTCATAAAAAATACGACAACGCAGAAACGTATTCAGTAACTGATTTTGATTTAGAGATCAAAGACAAAGAATTTATTGTGTTTGTTGGTCCATCAGGCTGCGGGAAATCGACGACCTTGCGAATGATCGCTGGTTTAGAAGATATCTCGGAAGGGGATTTTACGATTGATGGTCAGCGGATGAATGATGTAGCTCCCAAAGACCGAGATATCGCTATGGTTTTCCAGAATTATGCGCTGTACCCACATATGACCGTCTTTGATAACATGGCATTTGGCCTAAAACTTCGTAAATATGAAAAAAGCGAAATCACGAAACGAGTAGAAAATGCAGCAGAAATTTTGGGGCTTTCAGACTATTTGTATCGAAAACCAGCGGCCCTGTCTGGCGGACAGAGGCAGCGTGTTGCATTAGGAAGGGCGATTGTTCGAGATGCTAGAGTCTTTTTGATGGATGAGCCATTATCGAATTTAGATGCTAAATTAAGAGTTTCGATGCGGGCCGAGATCGCAAAGCTGCATCAGCGCCTAGAAACGACAACAATCTATGTGACTCATGACCAGACTGAAGCAATGACGATGGCTGATCGGATCGTCATCATGAAAGACGGTGTGATCCAACAAGTTGGCTCTCCGCAGGAAGTTTATAATACACCAGTGAATGTTTTTGTGGCAGGATTTATCGGCTCACCAGCAATGAATTTCTTTCAAGTGATATTGAAAGACGGGGTGCTAACGAATAATCATGGATTAAAACTCACGATTCCCGAAGGAAAAAATAAAGTATTAAAAGAAAAAGGCTATGAAGGCAAAGAAGTCATATTTGGGATTCGTCCAGAAGATATTCATGGCGAACAAATCGCTCTTGATGCCGCACCTCAATCGACAGTCCGTGCACAGGTAGTCGTTTCAGAATTGTTAGGGGCAGAAACGATGCTTTATTCGGTTATCGGTGATACTGAATTTGTCGCAAAAGTGGATGCGAGAAACTTTCACGAACCGGGGGCTTATGTCGACTTGGCCTTTGATCTGAATAAGGGAAATTTCTTCGATAAAGAAACGGAGGCAGTTATCAAACTGCCATAATAATGAGGTGACAGAGTTTCTTCTCGAAATAAGAGAGGAAACTCTGATCTATGTGAGACTAATTTATAGTAGTGAAATTATTCAATCCAGGGATAGTTTGAACTATAAATCTAATTGGAAAGATTTAGTTGAATTTTCTATATATATTCATTATATAAATATATATTATTATCATGAAGCCTAATCATCTTAATCGGTGATTGGGCTATTTTGTTGTCTAAAGGAGGATTAAGCAATGTTCGATACACAAGAAAATCGCTATATCACAAGGGGAGTGAACGAACAAGTACCAAAGGAAATGCAGCAACGTTGTTTTCAGTTGATTGATGAAAAGGCAAAACAAACAGAGATTCAGTTGGATTATCTACAAATCTTTGAGTTCAATCGAGATGATCAGAGGGGGACGATCACGATTATCCATCGTCAAGAAGAACCATTCTTCATTGATTATGATGAATGTCGAATAACGGATACTTTAGCAAGTTTCCAAATAAAAAAGCTATGGGTGAGTGATGATCATACACATCAGACGATGTTGTTGCCCGAAGAGTATTGATTGCACATAGTAAGTACAAGAGTAAGAAATTTCAAAAATTAACTGAAAGAAGGACTTGACAATGACAAAATCAGAAGTTAAATGTGAACCCAAAAAACGTGTAAATATCGTCTCTTTGCAATTAGTAAAGGAATCATCCGTACTGTATGCAGGAAGAAAATGCAATAGTCCACAAGCGTTGTATGAGTTATTTTCTCCTTTTATAGAGCATAAAGATAGGGAATTCTTAGTGATGGCGGGCCTTTCCCAAAAGCTTGAACCTACCATTATTCAAACGATCCATATTGGCACTATTAACCAATCGGTAGCTTATCCAAGAGATATTTTAAAAGCAGCATTGTTATCCAATAGCGTGTCAATTTGCATCGCACATAATCATCCGTCGGGAGACGTTACCGCTTCGCTCGCGGACATTCAACTAACCGCTCGTTTAGAAAAGGCTGCTAAGTTATTACAGATTAGATTACAAGATCACATTATTATTGGCTCAGGTGGAGAATATCTGTCGATGAGAGCTGAAGGACATATTAAGGATGAAGAGTAACCCTAATGGCTATCAATGGTCATTAGGGTTTTCTTTTTGCGGAGAGAGGACGGGGAGAAATGTTACATCAAGTAATCAACATACTAAAAGAACAAACAGGGATTGAAACAACTGAAAAGGACTGGGGCTTCGAATCGGTTACTGCTGAACGTGAAGAACTAGACCCAGCAATTATTCAGATAAGCAAAACGGAGTTACCATCTCTAGTTATGACTCATTTGTTCGTATATGTGGATCAAGAATCAGGCAAGGATTACGTGGTGTACTTCCTAACGGATATAAACAGTGAGCACGAATTTACTCGTGGGTTATTAATAGAAGGAAAGCTTCAATGGGATTTAAATGGTGGGTCCCATGATTAGCCCTGAAATATGGAAAACAATAGCTGAATGCCTACAGGACATTCTATTGGCGTTAGAGAAAAATGAAAGGATCGGTGATAACGATGAAGTGGTTCAGATTGATTGCGA
>NZ_JXLA01000082.1 GCF_001886185.1 Enterococcus raffinosus
TATAAAAGCGAATTATGAAATTAGCTCAACTATAGGCTGCCATCGAAAATTCTTTTGGCCAGAAACGATAGCCCATCTCCGCTAATGAGGCTTCCTGCGTCAGTGAAATCATGATGACAAAGAAAAACGGCAAAACACAAGAAATCGCAAACAACGCCATCACAATATTAAAGATCAAATTGACTGTCGGATTAAAAGAGCGAATTTCAACTTTATTGATTTTTTTCTTCTTCATTGAGTGCCTCCTAAAATAGTGCTGAATCTGGTTCAACTTTTCTAACGACAAAGTTCGCCATCAGCAGCAGTATCGCACCCACAACCGATTGATACAGGCTGGCCGCCGAAGACATTCCCAGATCACCCGTCGACGTTAAGCCGTTGTAAATGTACGTATCTAAGACCGATGTCACTTGATACAGCGCGCCGGAATTTCGCGGAACATTGTAGAACATTCCGAAATCCGCACGAAAAATCCCCCCGATGTTCATGATTAACAAAACAAGCATCATTGGAACGATTTGAGGAATGGTAACATTTTTGATCTGTTGCCACTTGCTGGCGCCATCTACCATCGCCGCTTCATAATACGTCGGGTCGATTCCCATGACAGAAGCATAGTAAATGATACTATTGTAGCCGAGACTCTTCCAAACATTCATGATGACGAAAATCAACGGCCACCAAGTCGGATCATTGTACCAATTGATTGGATTTTTCCCGCCATTGGTCAACCAATGATTGATGATCCCTTTATCAGGGCTCAAGAAGGCATAAACGAAATACCCGATGACTACCCACGACAAGAAATATGGCAGCAATGACATCGTATGGTAAACCTTCACTAATCTTTTATTTCGCAACTCGCTCATGATAATCGCAAATGAAATCGCGAAGAACAAATTAAATGCCAAGAATACTATGTTGTATAAAAGTGTGTTGCGAGTAATCAACCAGGCATCCTGTGAAGCGAATAAAAATTTGAAGTTATCAAAGCCGACCCATTCACTCGTCATCAAACTATCAATAAAGCCGTTTGGTGAAATGTGAAAATTCTTAAAGGCTACGACATTGGCGAACACTGGAATATAAAAGAATAATATGAACCAGAGGAACCCCGGCAACGCCATTAAGATCAACGCTTTATAACGCCAGACATTCTGCCAAAAACCGACTTTCTTTTTTTTCTGCATCCCTTCAACTCCTTTCGAAAGTAATGATATCGCTTTCTATCGGTAGAAGTAATGAACAAATTTAAGGTATGTTGCAACAAATTAAAGGAAAGTAGAGAAAGTCATTTTTGATCGAAAGTAATTGTGATAAAACGTAGATAGCTTCTTTTTCCATTTTTTCTATTAAAGTAAATGAAAGCGATACCTACTATTAATTTGTTTTTTTGAAGAAAGTGGGAAAGAATAATTGAAGGATGAACGAATTGGAGGAACCACGAATGGTTGAAATGGCTTTAAAAAATGTCTATAAACAATATGACAACAATCCCAAATACTCAGTAACAGACTTTAATTTGGATGTAAAGGATCAGGAATTCATCGTCTTTGTCGGTCCTTCCGGCTGTGGAAAATCAACCACTTTACGCATGATTGCCGGATTGGAGGATATTTCAGAAGGCGAATTTTCGATTGGTGGAAAAATCATGAATGAGGTGGCGCCGAAAGACCGCGACATTGCCATGGTTTTTCAAAACTATGCCCTATATCCTCATATGACGGTCTTTGACAATATGGCCTTTGGTCTAAAATTACGGAAAATCAACAAGCAGGAAATTAAAAAACGCGTTGATAATGCGGCGGAGATTTTAGGCTTGACGGACTATCTAGACAGAAAACCTGCAGCTCTATCTGGCGGACAGCGTCAACGGGTCGCTCTAGGCCGAGCTATTGTCAGAGATGCTCAGATTTTCTTGATGGATGAGCCTTTGTCCAACTTGGATGCCAAACTGCGGGTAGCGATGCGAGCGGAAATTGCGAAATTGCATCGCCGTTTAAAAACAACGACGATCTACGTGACCCATGATCAGACCGAGGCAATGACCATGGCAGATCGAATCGTGATCATGAAAGATGGCTTTATTCAGCAGATTGGTTCGCCGATCGAGGTCTATAATTCTCCAAAAAATGTCTTCGTGGCAGGCTTTATTGGTTCTCTTGCAATGAACTTCTTCAATGTCACCTTATCGCGAGGAGTCATCACTGACCACCAAGGATTGCGTCTAACCATTCCTGAAGGAAAAAATAACCTCTTGGTTGAAAAGGGCTACGAAGGCAAAGAATTGATTTTCGGTATCCGCCCAGAAGACATCCATACTGAACAAATCGCGATCGATACTGCCCCAGAAGCCACCGTAAAAGCGGAAATCGTCGTTTCCGAGTTATTAGGTGCTGAAACTATGCTCTATTCTCGTGTTGGCGAAACCGAATTTATCTCGCGGGTAGATGCTCGTGATTTCCACCAACCTGGAAAAAAAATCGATTTGGCCTTTAACTTGAACAAGAGCCATTTCTTCGATAAAGAAACAGAAGAAATCATCGAGGTGAGTTAGAAGCCGCTTCTTAAACTCTTCATTACCAAAAATCAAACATCCCTAGTAAACCAAAATCGAATGAAGATTTTGATTTTACTAGGGATGTTTTACTATCTTTTTTTACTATTTGAATCAAGTAGTCAATAAAACCGTCTGAAAATATTCACCAAATCGTATTACTCCACTCTGAAATAACTTATTGGTTTTGAGACCCCTTCTGTTTTCTCTCTAGTTGTTGTTGAAAAGAAAACTATCTCATTCTGGGACAACTGTTTGAGAATAAACCTAGAATCTGTTCTTTTTAGTGGTTTTAGCATCCACCGATTGTCTGAAGTTAAATGTTCTACAACTTCAAACTCAACCCTTTCATCCTCGTTAGGATTCTTCGCATTTTTTATCTCAAGAATAAAATCATTGTCTATTTTTTTGAACTCAATTACCTGAGATAGCTCCTCTGATTCCCACTTTCCGGAAAAACTCTCCAAAAATTCAGCTGTGTTAATAGGTTGCATAACCGAGGAGGAATGAACAGTTGATATTTTTTGTGTCGTCTTATTAGGCGAATTCTTTCTTGGTACCACAAGCAATAGTAAAATCAAGAGCAATAGAAATAATAACCCTAAAAGTTTGTTCCTGTATCTCCCCACACTAAACCTCCTGATTTCATCCAAAGGAATACATATTGTTCGCGTTACCTTTATAATTAAAAGAGCGATTCACACCAAAAAATATCGGTCTTTCACCTTAAATTGGCCTACGCAGCTGCAGAACCAAA
>NZ_JXLA01000083.1 GCF_001886185.1 Enterococcus raffinosus
CGAGATGCGAATCAAACGGCGGAAAAATATGATTAATAAATAAAATTAACTGCCAGATCAGTCAGAATTAGCAGACTTTGAGCTTGGACATCCGCTTTGACGAGCGATGTCCAAGTTCTTTTTTATTTATTAATCAGTTGAAGAGGAGTCAAAGTTTTCATCAAAATCATACCAGTCAATTTCATCCATGGTTTTAGCACCATAATAAAGTTGTAGATCTTTTTTAGAAAATTCAAAATTGTCGATTGAGTAATTCGCCACAAAAGCTCTACCGTATGAACTATCTAGAATCTCAGATAGTTCGTCTTCAAATTCTTGCTGTTTCAGTTTGGGTTCTACGATTAATTTTTCAGTACCATTCTTTTGTTCGAACTTATCGATTTCCGTTTCAATAGTAGACAAATAAGCATCGAACTGATTAAACCAAAACTGAGCGATTTCTTCATGTCTATCTTTTGGCAATTGGCTTGCCCTTTCAAAAAGGCTGTTTTCTTTTTCTTTCAATTCTGTTCTGATTTTCCATTCCAAATGTTGTACATATAGATTGAAGGTGTCAATGAAAGCAGTAAATGCCCCCGATTTTTCAACTTCAGTACCTAGGCTTTTTTCTAACTGTACTGAAAATACATCGAAAACATCAAACCACTCAGAATTAGTCATTTTCTCTAACTTACCGCTCCTAAATTTTTTATACGAAGCGATCTTTGATGTGTCAATTTCATTTTCATAAAGTGAAATAAACTTAATAAACTCTTTGGATGTACTTCTGTCAAAGTAAGGAGTTTTTCCTTTATCATCGCAGCTTTTTGTGATTTTATCTAATTTTTTTTTCAGATTCTTATCCGAAACAGCTTTGGTAAACTTGTTCAAATCACGTTTATTTTTAAGCTCAGCAACTTTTGCATCAATATCGATTGTTTCGGGGAACGTTTGTAACACTAGTTCGCGTAAAATTTCTGTGTATGAGATAAGATCTTCGGTGTTTTGCAATAATAACTTCATAAGCAATTCTCCTAGCATTATTTTTTAACATCAAATCGCGTTTTGTAGTAAAACAATCCAAACAGTACATATAACGTTTAAGACCAATCGTTTATCATTGATTTTGTTGATAGCAACGTTGCAGTAATCAACAAGTAAAATTTATCTAACAGCTGTGGATTCATCTTAAATGAAGATTTTAGAATCGTCAAAAGTGAAATAGTCTTTCGAGAAAACGCTTTCTATAAGCTGGCTTTTTCAAAACTTAAAATCCATAAAATGTGTTCAATATTGAAACTTATTGCAGTTAAATTTTCAGCTATCTAAGACAGACTATTAAATAACATGTTAATGATGATTATAGGCTATGAGTTTAGAAAATTAATTAAGGAAAATTTAACTTTTACATTTAGCAATTCGCATGATGAAAAACTAGTTTAAAGAATTTACTACTGATCAATAGGTTTGATGTGATTAGATCATTGACAACCGAAATGTAGCAGCATCTGTATAGAGACATTGTTAGGTAAATATTTACGCTTTTTCTTAAAAAAGGCCTAGGAGGAAAAATAATGAACGTTTTTTTAGAAGAAATGTGCAAGCAGAATAGCGATCCAGAATCTGAAACACTTTGGTCCATGGAAACGATTATTATGAGTGGTAAGATTCCAAAAGTAAAAACCGATTTAAAGAAAAATTTCTTTCAGTCCTTTTCGAAGGCTGCTATCACACCGGATGTGATTATTGTTGAAGGAGAAAATTATCGGGCTGAATTTGTGAATCGAACCACCAATTATGTCATTCCAACAGAAGTAGAACAAGTAAAAAATGCTTTAGAAAAACTTGCTGAGCTTTATCCGGCAGATGAGTATGGAGTTGAGGACATTGATATTTCCGGTGGTGAAGAAGAAATCATACTCGCTATGGAGTTTCCCATAGAGAAACAATTGAATCCGGATAAAGATTTTTATGATGTATACGGATCAAAGCCTGGAGATTTCTATTTCATTCAAGAAAATTCTGAAGGAAATACTGAGTACGAGTGGGTTGTTGGAAAAAATCAATTATTGGAGATTGGAAGCCCAATGCCGAAAAGTGAGAAAAAGAACGGACAAAATGCTTTTCATCTAATGGTTCCAAAGGATTATTGTCCATCAGAATTTTATCATCAAACGATTAAGTATGCGTACGAGCGTGATTTATTTGTAGATGAAGTTCTATGTGAATCAGATGGAGACGTTTTTTTTGACAAGCTAACTGAAAAAACCAATTCAATGTGTGAAAAGGATAGTCTGGCGATCAATGATTTTCAGGAATTAATAGAGGTGACATCGTACGATAGACTATGCATTCTTTTTTGTAATACGCCGGGAAAGGGATCCATTTTCATTTCTAATGAAAGAAATACTGAGTTTTTAAACTTTTGGAAAATCTACAGTCTCCAAGAATTTTCAGCGAACAGGCCTTTTATAAATAAGTTTCGAAAAGCTATTAGTGATTTAGAAGATTATATGTAGTTCCAAACTAAACCAAGCTACTACATTATTAAAAAAATTATCATCATCAATTAAAACTGATAAAAATGAATATCACGCTCAATCCTGTTCACAGAGGATTGAGCGATGGAATTGAAAATTAGTACTATTTTTCAATAAAAAAAGGAATGATTTTGAATGCCGAATTACATTTACAGCGGGCAAAGCACGGAAGTTTTGCCGAGAATAATAAAAATCAAGCAAGTCACACACAGTAGCGATGGGAGAAAACTTTTCATCACAGGCGATGAGCTAGATGACACAGGCAACATGATTTTGCAGAACTCTCGGATTGAAATTTCCAAAAAGGGATTGAGTCAAGGCTTCAATTATTCAGTAGGTGAAGCAGTTGGAGCATGTTTGACAGCTTTTGGACAACCAACAGGAAATAGTGGGGCGAAAAGCTTTGACCTCGATCAGCTCATGGGGACTGTCTGTATCGTTTTCTTTCACCAAAAAGTCACAAAAGACGGTCGAGTTTACACATTGTATCGAGATCTGTTTCCTTTACAGGTAGTGCAGTTTCCTTGGATCAATGTTCCTGACGCCGGAAATGTTGACAATTCTTAGTAGTGTAAAAGGAAAGCCGCTCTAAAAATGCTACCCCGAGAGTGACTAGTAATACTAGTAGTATCGGGGGT
>NZ_JXLA01000084.1 GCF_001886185.1 Enterococcus raffinosus
TCTATTCGCGTTCAAATTTCACTGGGAAAATATCAGGATCAGCTATTGAAGTTGGAAAATAAGTTAGAAAGCGGACTGTATTGTGAGTTAGTAGAAAAAGAACTCAAAGACTCCTATGTGGAATACACCTTGTTATACGATATGATTGCCAATCGAATTGGGATAGAAGAAATAGTGGCAGAAAATGGGGCGTTGCGATTGATGAAAAATCAAGTATGGGCGTATGATTCCTTGCCGCATATGTTAATTGCTGGCGGCACAGGTGGTGGGAAGACCTATTTCTTACTCACCATTATTCAAGCACTATTGAAGTCAGATGCAGAATTGTTTATCCTCGATCCCAAAAATGCGGACCTCGCCGATTTAGGTACGATAATGCCTCACGTATACTCCCAAAAAGAAGAAATTTCTGAATGTGTGGAAGATTTTTACGAACGCATGATAGCTCGTAGTAGGTCAATGAAAGAAATGCCCAACTACAAAACAGGAGAGAATTATGCGTATCTCGGACTTCCGCCCAACTTTTTAATCTTTGATGAATACGTGGCTTATATGGGTGCGAATCGTTTTCCTACAAGCATCGAATAGATGTGAAATGGAAGCCTATTGAGATTATCAATAGTGACAACTAATGTTTTGAGAGATGGAATGAAAGCCTTCAAGTTGAGCTGAAACATCCCCGCTAATACTCCTACATGCTCTAATCAATGAAGTAGATTGGTTTTGGTATGAAGCTAGGTGAAGTCGTCTGAAATCTGCCTAAGTGCTTGAGCATAAGGCTGACTATAGGGCGGGCGGCTGAAAAAGATAACTATGGTAAGAATGTCTGAAAATGACTGACGAATCTGCGAATGTACGGGTCTAAAAGGCTGATCTTATTGAAAGATAGGAACATACGGACGTATGGTGAGATACCGACAAGTAAGGTTCCATGATATGAAAATCGGGATAGCTAACGAAGAAGCTATAATTTCACAGGCTCATAGTAGATACCTAAGGTTATACATGATAGCTAAAAACATTGGAACGATGTAAGCAGAAAACTATCAATTAAATGACTACTTCTAGATAGGTGCATATAAGTAATAACGAAATTGCTTTGTTTCTGTGAAAGTAAGGGCACAGTACCGATGAAGCGTCTAACAAATGTGGAGGGATAGCCCTAAGTCTATTTAATAACAATGAATGTTGAAACAGATGAAGTTCAAGGATCTGGTAAGAACGTGGGAAAATCCGTTATGGAGGTGCCACGCTTGAACACAAAAATACGTTACTGGGAATATTATGATCTACAAGAAACATTCGATCAGCTATTTACTCAAAGTAGAAACGGGAAAAAGTTTTATCAATTATATGAGTTAATCATTTCTGAAAATAATATTCTTTTAGCATACCGTACTATCAAGGCAAACAAGGGGTCTTCGACACCAGGAACGGATTCCTTCACAATTGATAACTATAAGGAAATGAACCAAGCAGAGTTTATCCATCTTATTCTCAGTCATTTAGAAAATTACAAACCAAAATCCATAAAGCGAGTAATGATACCTAAACCCAATGGTGAGAAACGCCCATTAGGAATTCCATGCATGATTGATCGAATGATCCAACAGATGTTCAAGCAGATACTGGAGCCAATATGTGAAGCTAAGTTTTATGAACATAGCTACGGTTTCAGACCATTGAGAAGTGCAAAGCATGCTCTAGGTCGCATTATGTATCTCATAAACATCAGTAAAATGCACTATGCAGTAGACATTGATATCAAAGGTTTCTTTGATAATGTAAACCACCGTTTACTGATAAAACAATTATGGAATATAGGAATTTGTGACAAACAAGTCTTAGCTATTCTTTCAAAATCTCTGAAATCACCCATTCAAGGAGAAGGTATCCCGAGCAAAGGAACGATCCAAGGAGGTATCATTTCTCCACTATTATCTAATGTTGTTCTAAACGACTTAGACCATTGGGTCTCAAAGCAGTGGCATACCTTTGAAACAAAGTATCCCTATACTAAAGGTTACAATAAATTTCGTGCTCTAAGAGATACAAATCTAAAGCAAGGCTATATTGTCAGGTACGCAGATGACTTTAAAATCATGACTAATGATTATCCGACAGCATTAAAATGGTTCCACGCTGTCAAGCTTTACCTAAAAGACAGACTTAAATTAGATATTTCCAATGAGAAGTCTAAAATCGTCAATTTGCGTAAATGTAAGTCGGAATTTTTAGGATTCGCTATTTGCGTGAAACAAAAAGGGAAAAAATGGGTTTGTAATTCACGTATTTCTAACAAAAAAAAGGATCAGATTAAAGAAGAGATTAAACAAAGAATCAAAGATATTCAAAAGAGTCCTACAGCACAAAATGCTCTCCTGTTTAATGCTCTCGTGCTCGGTGTTCATAATTATTTCAGGTATGCCACTCATATTAATTTAGATTTGAATAGGATGAACTACGTTCTTTCATTCACTACTTACAACCGATTATCAAATTGTAGTACAAGATGTTACCCCAACAAAGCTTCCCCAACTTACAAAAAGTTTTACTCAACAACGATGAAAACGTATAAAGTAGCTGGAGTCTATTTGTACCCTCTTTGCGACGTATCTACAAAAACAATTTACGGATTTAATACGGAGGATACACCGTTTACTCCGTTTGGTCGTCAAAGATTGGAGCACAAAAGCCTACAGTCTCTTGTGTTCCAAGAATTAAGAAAATTGATGGAATCGAAAATACCGAATAGAACGGTTGAGTATTTAGATAGTAGAATATCTCGTTACTCAATGAAATCAGGCAAGTGTGAGATTACAAAACAATTTTTGCCAGCAAAAGCCGTTCACTGTCATCACTATTTGCCAAAAAGTCTTGGTGGAGACGACAAATTCGATAACTTGAGAATTATTCATAAGGATATCCATCTTCTGATCCATACAACAAATAAAATGATAATCGATCACTACGTGCATGAACTGAAACTGGTGCCAGAGCAAATAGCAAAAATCAACCTTTATCGAAAGATGTGTAATCTGCAAAACATTCAATAGAAAATAAATAGATGGAACGCCGTATGAGGTGAAAGTCTCACGTACGGTGTGGAGCGGGGGAAAAGATGGAGATTATATCAAATTCTTACCTATCGCTATA
>NZ_JXLA01000085.1 GCF_001886185.1 Enterococcus raffinosus
CTTCTTTAAACGCTGCACACGCTGCCTTCAACAGTTTTCAAAATCGTTGGTCTCAATATTCTGGTGCAGTAGATGTATGCAAACGAAACTTTTCTCATGTTGAACAACTCTTTGATTATGGCAGCGCCATTAGAAAAATCATGTACACTACTAATGCAGTTGAAAGTATTCACTCTAGCTTCAGAAAAGTCACAAAAAAGGGAGCGTTCTCTAATGAGAATGCGCTCTTAAAATTACTTTATTTACGTACGAAAGAATTACACACGAAGTGGGCAGGTGGGCGAATTCGAAACTGGGCTATGGTGCTGAATCAGTTAATGGTCAACGAGACATTCTCCTCTAGAATTGAAAAGTATGTCATTTACCTTCCGTAACAACGTTAGGCTTATTCAACTATGCTTCCAATCGGGATTTATCTGATGTAAAAAATGACCAAAAGAATTTTGTGTTTTAAACTTCTAGATATTTAACTTCCACAGTTTAGTTGACAACCCCCATAGCTCTTAATCTTATCTCAATACACCCACCGTTAAAGTTCGGTGGGTTATTTATTTTTCAATCTTTCAATAACTGATTGCGTTCATTTTCTTGCCTTTTTAATAGCTTCATATAGTCAATTGTTCGAACTGCGTCTTCAGTGCTAAGAGAGCGATAGAGAGCTAAAAACTCTTCCTCATATCTACCTACGACAACATTGTCTAGAAAATGGCTTACAGGAGTTCCTAGGGCTCTAGAAAGAGCTGTTAAGCTATCGAGGTTAGGTTCTGTTACAGAATTTTCCCATCTTGCTACTGCCTGTTGTGTAGAGAAGATTTTTTTAGCTAATTCTTTTTGTGTCCACCCGAGTGCTTTTCGCTTTTCTCTAATGACCTTTGCATATTGTTTCTGTTTCATTAATACACCCCCCTCGTAAAATAATTTTTGTCTAATACTTTTTAATCAAAATGTTTCTGAACCATAAAATTTATTGAATAACACATTCCTAACGGAATTTGTTTCGTTATTGTGTGATTTCTCAGAGTACAATGGATGTATGGAAAGGATCCAGCGGGAATTTGCTATCACCCCCTGTAGCTTTGTCTACCTTGTTAAGTCTGTTACCCGAACCACTGTTATCACTACCAACTCATTAGCTGTTTCGATAATGGACTAGACTTTCATATAGTAGTTTGGAAGGCAGCTTCTAGCTCTGTTATCACCGTATTCTATTAGGCGAGGTTGTGGCTACACAGTGAGGTTCTGGGGAATCCCACAGTATCGAAGCATTTTCCAAAATTTATATTGAAAGGAGGTCCTTATTCCATGAAATTATTTGTCGGTATTGACGTTAGTTCTGAAAAATTAGATATTTGTTTCCTAACAGACGACGATCAACTGTCTATCTTGTCTGAAATTTCTATTGCCAATGATATTGAAGGTGCGTCATTAACACGAGAAATGATTCTTGAGTTCAATGAAAACTATCACTTCGATCAAATCGTGATTGGTATGGAATCGACATCCATGTACAGCTTCCACCCTTCAATGTTTTTCCATGAAGATGCGGAGCTAAAAAAACTCAATACACTTGTGACAATTGAAAATCCTTTTCGGGTGAAACAATTCAGTCGCATGTTTGATGAGGATAAGACCGATCGAAACGACGCGTTAAGAATTGCTGATTTCTTGCGTATACAACGGTTCACAACTTCCTCTATCAAAGAAGAGAAGTACATGGCCTTACAGAGATTAACCCGTACGCGCTATCAGATCATTAAACAATTAACTCGTACAAAACAACACTTCCTGGAAAACCTAACGTACAAATGCAATACATTAGCCCGAGAAATGCGAGACGAATCGACAAGTCTGTTTAGTGCCACTGTCATTTCTCTTATGACAGAAGACTTCACCCTAGATGAGTTAGCTGAGCTTCCTTTGGAAGCATTCTGTGACTTACTCCAAGAAAAAGGAAGGGGGCGCTTTAAAGAGCCCAAGAAAATTGCCAAAGCAATTCAACGTGCAATTACCATGAGTTATCGTTTAGGTTATCTTGCACAAGAATCCATCAATGTTGTTTTAAGTGTTCTTGTACGCGAAATACGTGCACTTGAAAAGAACATCAAAGACTTAGATAAAGCAATTGAACAACTAGTTGTCGTCATTCCAGAATACCAATGCTTAACCAGTATTCCAGGCGTTGGGAAAGTATATGCCGCTGGCTTGATCGCTGAAATTGGACAAATCGAACGTTTTGAGGATCAAACAAAATTGGCAAAATACGCAGGTTTAAGTTGGAAAGTCAAACAATCCGGAAATTACCAATCTCAAAACACACCTCTGACAAAACAAGGGAATCGCTATTTTCGTTACTACTTAGTTGAAGCTGCCAACTCTGTAAGAAATTATCTTCCTGAATATAAAGCTTTTTATCAAAGTAAATGTAAAGAGGTTCCAAAGCATCAACACAAACGAGCACTCGTCTTAACCGCAAGAAAATTTACGCGTCTGGTGGATACGCTACTACGTAACCATCAACTCTATATGCCACCAAGGAGCGTGATAGATAAATAACAATTTGTTATTTACGCAAATCCTTGAATGACCCGAAAAAAATTTGATTTTGGTCGGGTTTAGTTAAGTGCGCTTAAAAACAGGTTACTCAATAAGAATATTCTCAATTTTTATCTTGACTTATTACCATTAGACTCTCAGTAGAGTACAACAAGTTGTTGTATTTGTAATGATATTTGAAGTTTTTATATATTTTATGAGTTTAAATACATCGTATTGTTGTATATAATAAAACAGGAGGGGAGAATCATGAAAAAAGTAAGTAATCTCAGCCGATACAGAAAAGAAAAAGGCTTTTCTCAAACTGAGTTAGCTAAAAAAATGAATGTTACACAGCAATGTGTAAGTTCGTGGCAAACAGGGAGAACGATTCCTAAACCCTATCAAATGAAAATGCTTTCTGAGATATTAAGTGTACCAATAAACGAGCTGTTTTCTGATGTGTTTAATAAAGTAAACAGTTAACTAGTGCCTACTGAATAATTGACAAATTTT
>NZ_JXLA01000086.1 GCF_001886185.1 Enterococcus raffinosus
TTTTATTTTGGTTAAGTCCTCGATCGATTAGTATCAGTCCGCTCCGTACATCACTGCACTTCCACTTCTGACCTATCTACCTGATCATCTCTCAGGGATCTTACTTTCTTAAAGAAATGGGAAATCTCATCTTGAGGTGGGCTTCACACTTAGATGCTTTCAGCGTTTATCCCTTCCCTACATAGCTACCCAGCGATGCCTCTGGCGAGACAACTGGTACACCAGCGGTAAGTCCATCCCGGTCCTCTCGTACTAAGGACAGATCCTCTCAAATTTCCAACGCCCGCGACGGATAGGGACCGAACTGTCTCACGACGTTCTGAACCCAGCTCGCGTGCCGCTTTAATGGGCGAACAGCCCAACCCTTGGGACCGACTACAGCCCCAGGATGCGACGAGCCGACATCGAGGTGCCAAACCTCCCCGTCGATGTGGACTCTTGGGGGAGATAAGCCTGTTATCCCCAGGGTAGCTTTTATCCGTTGAGCGATGGCCCTTCCATGCGGAACCACCGGATCACTAAGCCCGACTTTCGTCCCTGCTCGACTTGTAGGTCTCGCAGTCAAGCTCCCTTGTGCCTTTACACTCTGCGAATGATTTCCAACCATTCTGAGGGAACCTTTGGGCGCCTCCGTTACTCTTTAGGAGGCGACCGCCCCAGTCAAACTGCCCATCTGACACTGTCTCCCACCACGATCAGTGGTGCGGGTTAGAGTGGTCATAACACAAGGGTAGTATCCCACCAGCGCCTCTGTCGAAACTAGCGTCCCGACTTCTACGGCTCCTACCTATCCTGTACATGTGGTACAAACACTCAATATCAAACTGCAGTAAAGCTCCATGGGGTCTTTCCGTCCTGTCGCGGGTAACCTGCATCTTCACAGGTACTAAAATTTCACCGAGTCTCTCGTTGAGACAGTGCCCAAATCGTTACGCCTTTCGTGCGGGTCGGAACTTACCCGACAAGGAATTTCGCTACCTTAGGACCGTTATAGTTACGGCCGCCGTTTACTGGGGCTTCAATTCGTACCTTCGCTTACGCTAAGCACTCCTCTTAACCTTCCAGCACCGGGCAGGCGTCAGCCCCTATACGTCATCTTTCGATTTTGCAGAGACCTGTGTTTTTGATAAACAGTCGCTTGGGCCTATTCACTGCGGCTGATCGTTAGATCAGCACCCCTTCTCCCGAAGTTACGGGGTCATTTTGCCGAGTTCCTTAACGAGAGTTCTCTCGCTCACCTTAGGATTCTCTCCTCGACTACCTGTGTCGGTTTGCGGTACGGGCCATTGTTTTCTCACTAGAAGCTTTTCTCGGCAGTGTGACATCAGGAACTTCGGTACTATTATTTCCCTCCCCATCACAACTTGTCCTTAAAGACGTAAGCATTTGACTCACATCAAGACTTATTGCTTGGACAGACATTTCCAATCGTCTGATTCCTTAGCCTCCTGCGTCCCTCCATTGCTCAAACAAAAACAACGGGTACAGGAATATCAACCTGTTATCCATCGCCTACGCCTATCGGCCTCGGCTTAGGTCCCGACTAACCCTGGGCGGACGAGCCTTCCCCAGGAAACCTTAGTCATTCGGTGGACAGGATTCTCACCTGTCTTTCGCTACTCATACCGGCATTCTCACTTCTAAGCGCTCCAGCAGTCCTCACGATCTACCTTCAACGCCCTTAGAACGCTCTCCTACCAACACACCTATTGGTGTGTTCCACAGCTTCGGTAAACTATTTAGCCCCGGTACATTTTCGGCGCAGGGTCACTCGACTAGTGAGCTATTACGCACTCTTTAAATGGTGGCTGCTTCTAAGCCAACATCCTAGTTGTCTGTGCAACCCCACATCCTTTTCCACTTAATAGTTATTTGGGGACCTTAGCTGGTGGTCTGGGCTGTTTCCCTTTCGACTATGGATCTTATCACTCACAGTCTGACTCCCAGAGATGAATGGATGGCATTCGGAGTTTATCTGAATTCGGTAACCCGAGATGGGCCCCTAGTCCAAACAGTGCTCTACCTCCATCATTCTTACTCTGAGGCTAGCCCTAAAGCTATTTCGGAGAGAACCAGCTATCTCCAAGTTCGTTTGGAATTTCTCCGCTACCCACACCTCATCCCCGCACTTTTCAACGTACGTGGGTTCGGTCCTCCAGTGCGTTTTACCGCACCTTCAACCTGGACATGGGTAGATCACATGGTTTCGGGTCTACGACCACTTACTCATTCGCCCTATTCAGACTCGCTTTCGCTGCGGCTCCGTCTTTTCAACTTAACCTCGCAAGTAATCGTAACTCGCCGGTTCATTCTACAAAAGGCACGCTATCACCCATTAACGGGCTCTAACTTGTTGTAGGCACACGGTTTCAGGATCTATTTCACTCCCCTTCCGGGGTGCTTTTCACCTTTCCCTCACGGTACTGGTTCACTATCGGTCACTAGGGAGTATTTAGCCTTGGGAGATGGTCCTCCCGGATTCCGACGGAATTCCTCGTGTTCCGCCGTACTCAGGATCCTCCTAGGTGCCAGTCAAATTTTGTCTACGGGGCTTTTACCCTTTCTAGCAGACCTTTCCAGGTCCTTCGACTATCTCACTGGACTACCATATCGGAGTCCTACAACCCCAAGAGGCAAGCCTCTTGGTTTGGGCTTTTCCCGTTTCGCTCGCCGCTACTCAGGGAATCGATTTTTCTTTCTCTTCCTGCAGGTACTTAGATGTTTCAGTTCTCTGCGTCTACCTCTAATCAGCTATGTATTCACTGAAAAGTAACATCCTATAAAAGATGCTGGGTTCCCCCATTCGGAAATCTCCGGATCAAAGCTTACTTACAGCTCCCCGAAGCATATCGGTGTTAGTCCCGTCCTTCATCGGCTCCTAGTGCCAAGGCATCCACCGTGCGCCCTTATTCACTTAACCTTATCCTAACTTACGTTAGGGGG
>NZ_JXLA01000087.1 GCF_001886185.1 Enterococcus raffinosus
AACGGTTTTCCATTTAGACTTTGGAAAAACTTTACCCGCAAAAGACGTGACCACCGATAAAGAAGGCATTGCGACCTTAGATGAGATTCCTCATGGTACAAAGGTAACCATTACTGAAAAATCGGTGCCGGCGCCTTATACGATTGATACCACACCCATGACTGCCACAATTAAAGCAGGTGAAACCATTTCAGTGACTTCAAAAAATACGCGAGAAAAAGGTCAAATTATTCTGGATAAAACCGGAATTGAAACAGGGAGTGATCTTTGGAACGATAATTACTCTTTAGCGGGCAATACGTTTGCCATTCGCAAGGATAGCCCAACTGGTGAAATCGTCCAAGAAATGACCACGGATGAAAAAGGTCATGCAGAAACACCAAAAGAGATTGCCAATGCGTTGGAATTGGGAACCTACTATGTGACTGAAACCAAGGCTAGTCATGGCTTTGTGAATACTTTCAAACCAGTAAAAGTCGAATTGAATTATGTCAATCAAACAGTGGCTCTTGTTACCAGTAACGTAAAAGGGCAAAACCAAGAAATTACTGGTGAAACCACTTTGACAAAAGAAGACAAAGATACCGGTCATGAAACTCAAGGGAAAGCTGAGTTTAAAAGAGCTGAATACACCTTGTTTACTGTTAAGGATGGAAAAGCGGTCAAATGGACCGAGAACTTTAAACCAGAATTGTTGAAGGGAACGAAAGCTTCTGATGAAACCGTAACTTTGACTTTAGATGAAAAGAATCAAGTTGCCGTTAAACACTTAGCGATTAATGAGTATTACTGGCAAGAAACCAAAGCGCCTGAAGGATATACCTTGGATGAAACAAAGTATCCTGTATCCATCAAAAAGGTGGATGATAGCGAAAAAAATGCTGTGATTACTCGAGATGTTGCGGCAAAAGAACAAGTGATTCGCTTTGGCTTTGATTTCTTTAAATTTGCTGGATCAACTACTGGCACTGCCGAAACTGGCTTCAATGATCTAACCTTTAAAGTGTCGCCATTGGAAGGAACCAATGAAATCACCGGTGCCGAAGATGAAGCGACCACAGCTTATAACGAGCAATTAGGGTTTGATGGTTATGGCAAGTTTGAAAATCTTCCTTATGGGGATTATTTACTTGAAGAAGTAGAAGCCCCAGAAGGTTTTCAAAAGATTACGCCATTAGAAATCCGTTCTACTTTTAAAGAAAATAAAGAGGATTATACCAAGAGTGATTATATCTTTACTATTACCGAAAAAGGGCAAAAGCAACCGATTAAAACGGTAACGGTCCCTTATGGGAATCTAACCAATGAGAATTTCTCAGTCAGTTTGAACCGTTTGATGCTTTATGATTTGCCTGAGGAAGAAGATAGCTTAACTTCTCTTGCGACTTGGAAAGAAGGAGATAAAGAATTGACTACTCTTGATTCTACCGAGCTAGTCGATAAATTGAGCTATAATCTACATGAAATCAAAGAAGACTGGTATATCGTAGCTCAAGCCATCGATGTAGATGCTACAAAAGCTGCCCAAGAAAAAGATAAAAAAGCCAAACCGGTGGCGATTGCGGAAACAACCGCAACTTTAGCGAATAAAGAGAAAACAGGAACTTGGGAGATTCTGCATAAATTAACTGTCGAACAAGTTTTAGACAAGACCATTGTCTTATTCAACTATGTGTATGAAAGCAAAGAAGCCTATGAAGCTGGTGATGAGCCGGTAGCGAAGGATGCTAGCTTGAACAATCAAGCGCAAACTGTTAATTGTATGGTGGAACGTCATGTTTCCATCCAAACCAAAGCGCACTTAGAAGAAGGTTCTCAGACCTTTACTCATGGTGACGTGGTAGATATGTTTGATGATGTATCCATTACCCATGATGTACTAGATGGCTCAAAAGAAGCTTTTGAAACAATTCTGTACGCTTTATTTCCAGATGGTACAAGTAAAGAAATTTGGAAATCTGGCAAGATTGATTACGAAGTGAATGACAAAGAATTTACCAAAACCGTACTTGCGGAAAAAGTGGATACAAGTAAATATCCAGAAGGTACAAGTTTTACCTTCAAAGAAATTAACTATGACAAAGATGGGAATATCAATGGAAAACACAATGAAGATTTGAAAGAAAAATCTCAAACTTTAACGCCCAAAAAAGTTCCGACAACACCAAGTACACCAGAACAATCTGAAATGCCAACTGTTCCAAGTGGCTCTCAAGAATCTAGTCCTACAGTGAAGGCATTCCCTCAAACCGGGGAGAAAACTTCCAATGTGCTACTGTTCATTGGCTTTAGCTTGATCTTTGCGACGGCTGGCTATTATTTTTGGAATCGTCGGAACTAAGGTGATAAGATGAAACATGTAAATAGTAGAAAACAATACGCGCGACCGCCTCCTAAAAAAGTGGTCGCGCTATTTTTGTATTCAAAACTAACAATGAAAAGAGGAAAAAATATGGAATTGAAATTTGTTGTACCAGATATGGTCGAGACGTTCGGAAAACTAACATACGGTGGTGAAGGTGAAGTTCTATCGGAAGGGTATGGTCGAAATACTACAATTGTTGGTCGAAGTTACCATCTGTTTTCAAATAAACAACGGGCCGATGATATTGAAGTGGTGGTAGCTGCGGAAGCCGGCGAAAAGGATTTTGACCAAGATCAACCACTAAAAGCTGTAAATCCCCACTTAATTGCCAAAGGCTATGAAATTGAGAATCGTGGGTTTACCGATTACGTGTTGTATGTTGATGATTTAGT
>NZ_JXLA01000088.1 GCF_001886185.1 Enterococcus raffinosus
TAGTAGATTTAAAACTTTGCAACAGAACCCTTCTTTCTAACTGGAACATATTACATTCCTAAATCTCTTTTTACTCGATAAACGGTTTTTCTTGTAACTCCTGCGTTCTTTGCTATTTTAGAAATAGTTTCTTTTTTCTTCAGACCATCAACAATTTCATCGTAAATCAATTTGTTTTTTCCTGTTGCATTGGCATGGTATTGAATCTTTTTACCAGTATAACGACCATTTTTCTTTGCAATTTCAATGCCTTGTTTTTGACGCTCTTTGATTTTTTTCCGTTCGTTTTCAGCAACATAGCTAAACACTTCTATGACTAAATTTGTTAGCAAGTCTCTTAATGCAGGGTCAGTTACCCCATTAAACGACGGTAGGTCTAATATTTCAATAGAAGCACCTTTACTACGAAACAATTGAAGTAAGTCTTTTGTATCTTTACTATTTCTTGCTAATCGATCAAGACTAGGAATAATAATCGTATCTCGTTCACGTATGAAAGAAATAAGCTCTTGCAGCTCTGGTCTGTTTTCAATATTTTTTCCAGAGACTTTTTCCTCGAAAATTTTTAAATCGTCTTCAGCAATATTATTTTTGACTGACCAATTTTCAATTAGCTTATGTTGCCGAGCTAAACTTTGATCGTCGGAAGAAACTCTTAAATAAGCTAAATACATTTGCCATCATTCCTATCCAATCTATTTACTATTAGTATACAGGTCTTAGGGTACACTTTGCAATAAAGAAAAACCGCTGAAAAATCAACGCTTTAAGCAAATATGGATTTGTACCATTAGAGTATACCCAAAAGAAACAACAAATAAACTGTAGATAGCGGGTTCAAGTTGTAGTCGTTGCTGGCTACATCACCTCCTTTAAGTATTTCTTAGGTAACAGAAATGTGAACACAAAAATAAGGACATTAGTTTATTTTAAAACTAACATCCTTAATATCTTAATTTATCCATATTTTGAGAAATAATACTTTTCCATTCAGAAACTAATTTAGTAAGGAATCTTGCAATGTTTTGTCTCATTAATTCATTATTTCTATTATCTATAAGATCTGTTAGATATTTTTCAAATTCTAAAAAGCTATCCGAATTTTCTTCGACGATTAAATACTTAAGAGAATTTATATCGGAAAAGATAGATTCAAGTTTACTAATCTCATTTTCTAAATCTATATTTTCACGTGTGATTATCTCATCACTTTTTCTTAAAAAGCTAAAAATTGCATCAGTTGCTTTACACTTTTCCATTAAAGAAGTATATTCTTCAATTTTTCTTCTTTCTTTATGGTCATTTTTTAAATCAGTTTCAATGTCTTTTTTCATTTGTTCTATACTGAGTTTGTTCTTTTTGTTCTTTTGAGTAAATCTAAAATTCAAACACGAAAAAAGTATGTTAGCAATAACACCTATAATAGCAAATAAATCATTTATACTATTTAATTTCATTTATCATCACAAACTTAGAACTTTACTTATCATCTCATAAGACAAGTTTCCAAATTGATAATTATTGGTAGATTTTAAATCATTATAATTTTCGAGAAATTTTATATAAGTACCTCTCATCGGTTTATGGCTATTAAAAGTGTTAAAATCACTATCTTCAACTATTTCTTGAAACCTATTTAATTTTTCAATAAAAAATTGTGCATAAAGTGCTAACTTAAATTCGGTAGAGCTATTAAAGTCAAAACCTTTAAATTGTATATAATAATTATCAATTGAATTTATATCTTTTAATTTATTTTTACTAAAAGTAATATCTCTATACATATTTAATATGTCTAGAACAAACCGCGAATCTTCTTCTGGCAATGGATCAGAAATATTTTCAAATATTTCACTATAGTGATATTCGTAACCTTCTGTTAGTATTTCTATTTTTTCAGCATAGTATTTTTCTTCGTTAGGATTTAAAGCTTTTAAAATTTCAAACTGATTTATTAATGTTAATCTATTAAATTTATCCATATTTTATCCTCCATGATTTATTTACTTTCATTATATAAAAGAATGAGATATAATATAAATGAAAGGGCATGCTGTCACATGCCCAGTGTAGTCCGTTCAAAGCGGATGGCATGTAAATAAAGCTTTAGAGCTCGTCTACCTCGCCAAAAGTTGAGACGGCTCTATTTTTTTTGTTCTTTTTTGAACTTTAACCAAGCTAAAATCGAATCGCTAGCTTTCGCTACGGCAGTAATAACTACTGCTGCTGCTCCGATAATAGCAATGATTTGATCCAATGAGAACAAATCAGGCATTTCCTTTCTACAGAGTACGTCCGATAAGCTAATAAGCCCATAGGCACCACGCTCCTTCAATTGGATTTGCCAAACCGCCACAAACTTTCTACAGTAACATTATATCATAGAATAAAGAACTTTAGATTGACTAAAAAAGCGGTTCTGTTGCAAAGTTTTAAATCTACT
>NZ_JXLA01000089.1 GCF_001886185.1 Enterococcus raffinosus
TGCCAGCTGCAGGCAACAACGCTTCAAGTACGCTGCAAATAAGCCGTTTAATATATCTATATTTATCGTCAATACACTATTATATACCATTCGTTGATATTCGTTAAAAATTTTTTTGGCACAGAAATTGGCACAAAGAATTATCTAACATGATACAATATTTTTGTAATACATATCTTATGAAAGAAGGGGAAATTTTGAAAAAGTTTTTAGGGTTTATTTCATTGATATTTCTTTCCATATTGCTTACGGCATGCGGCAATAAAGTATCTGTCGAAGATTTAAAAGCAAATGATTGGCAAATGGATAAAGAAGAAAATAAGGAAGATATTAACTTTAAGGTGTCGTTTAGTGATCATATTATGACATGGGCTCCGGATATGTCTTCAGTAAAAAGCGAGGCATCTAACGAATGGGAGAAAATGGGAGAAGACTTTGGAAAACAGATAGTTGAGAATATCAAATACAAGGTTGAATATAAGCTCAAAGGAACGACCATACATCTAAAGGAAAAAGATTTAAATTTAGATGACGATTACAGCATTGAAAAAGATGGCAATAATATTGTTTTAACTCCTGAAGATAAAGATGCTCAGAAATTAATTTTAAAACCTTATTCAAAGAAAGCTAAATCAAAGGAAGCTTCTACTACTAGTTCAACTTCCAAGAATAAAAATGTTGCCGACTTATCAAAGGTCATTGAAAATTTCAAAAATGACGGGCTAGAAGTGAACGAACCTAGAAAGATGACAAAAGACGATTACGGAATGGCACCACTAAAGGCAAAAGATGGAATGATTTTTGGTGTTCAAGTTGGAACTGACGGTGAATATCAAAATGCAAGAATTTTCTCTTTTGAAAATGTTGATGATTTGAACGACACCAAAAAGTATTATGATGACCTTGGGAAAGAATCATCTATGACTTTTTCCTATACTGCTGCGAATGAGGACAAATTAGTGTTAATGCAGTTCAATGGAGATCTTCCAAAAGAAGTTGTCGATAAATATGTAGATAAAGCTGATTTGACTTTAACGCCAGTGAGTTTCAACACAAATTCTTCAAGTTCTCAAGATACGCAAGATGGAAACACAAACAGTTCTACGGCTACTGCTAGTCCAGAACAACAAACACAACAAGCAGCTCCACAACAGGACCCAGCACAGCAAGAGCAAGCAGCCGAACAAAATGATTCTTCGGCCGACACTGGTACTCAGTATGGTACAGTTCAACCCGGAGAGGGTCCTAAAGAAGTTGCCGGACGCTACGGTATGAGTGTTGAGGATTTCCTAGACGCAAATGGAATGGATGCTGATAATTATTATTTTGATCCAGGTCAGCAAGTTGTTGTTAAATAAAGCAAAATAAGTACCCTCATTTAGAAATAGATGCGCTTTAAGGAGTTGTTAAAAAATGAAGTTTGGAGTTCGTAAGCCTAGTTTAAAAAAATCATTCAGCGCTAGAACTACCGGAAATGCAAAGCGTCAAATAAAGAAAGCCGTCGTTCCCGGCTATGGTAAAAAAGGATCAGGCTGGATTAAGGATCCGAAGAAAGCTGCCTATAATAACGTTTACAATAAGACATCCTTCCGTTTATGGGATATATTCAAGAAATAAACTTTCCGGATTTGCGTACCTTCTCTTTGAGGAGGTACTTTTTTATGTATGTAATCTACGATGAGCCGAGAGGAAATATTAAGCTAATTGAGGAAATGTTTGATGAAGTTATCTTCGAGGTTACAGTATATGCAAAATGCGAGGTTAATGTGATGATTGACTTCTTATTACTCTATGCGAATATTGCTACATTAAGTTAAGCCCCCACGTAATGTGAGGGCTATTTTTTAATAATTAAATCCTTTGATGTGTGAAGGATTGATATTCACATCTTTTACTTTACCCATATCTTTGATTTCATTCAAAACGATCGGAGCATCATGGTCATTGAAGCCTTCACCTTTTACTCGAACATCATACGTCCCATAAGAGTTCTTTTCTGCGTACGTTTGCTTATCAAGAAGTACGTCTTTTAGGAAACTACGCATATGGTCTTCCATTTTCTTACTTTGTGCATCATTGAGATTTCTAGCCTCAATTTTTATGATAGGTTTGTCTCCATCGACAATCGCAATATTTTGCTGCATGTAAGTTGGATAGTATGACTTTAGTTCTTG
>NZ_JXLA01000009.1 GCF_001886185.1 Enterococcus raffinosus
GGTCACCAACACTAGATATTATAGAGCCACTTTTGGACACTTTTTTTGAGTTGCATTCTCTGAAAACAGTTGTTATTTTTTGTTTAGAAATAATCGTTCTTTTTCGGTTGCTTCGTTAAATTCACAGATATCATATTATATTACGCTTTCTATTTTCCGATATTCACCTTTTTTTCTAAATATTTTTGGTACTTAAAAGCTTAAATCTTTAAAGATTATGGTACACTGATACTAAGAAATTTGTTGGAAACGAAGGTGAGAAGTTGGTTCACAAGATACATACAATCGAGCATCACAAAATTATTTCTGATTTCCGTCTCTTGTCAGGGCTGACCGTCTCCATTGAAGACTGTGCCCATCTGACGAAAGAGTTCCAAAAATATGGTGTAGAGGATTATTATATTAGTGATTACGAGGGAAACAGTTATTTGACCCGTTACGTTGATTACTTTATAGACGGGATTCCTTGTTGGAAATATAAGAAGAACTACTTGGTTCCGTTGATATTTCGTGATATGCCCGACACGCAAAAAATGTTCCGCGATAGCTATCGTTGGGAAGCTTTTTTTATTCTCTTAGATTGGTACTTGGAATACAATCCTGAAAAAGTGATTGTTGCTTGCAGTAAGAAAAGAAAAAAATTTGAAGTGATCGATACGGCCTTTTTAATCTTCCGTTTATGGGAAATTTGTGACGGCGCGGCATTTCCAATCGCCAACATCACAAATCTATCCGAATTTGAAAAGTGGAATCAAATCTTTCATTTGATTGATACAGGAAAATCCTTTAAGCGCACAAAGGAATTCGATGCAACAAAAGTTGAAGATTTAACGCAACTAGAAGCAGTCATTTCGATTATTAAATTAAAATATCAAACGCTTTTACAAAAGCAAGGCTACCAGTTTTAAAGTGGTGGCCTTTTTTCACGAGAATCTCTGACTAGGCAGTGATGACAAGTGGGCTTTTTTTTAGAAGAGATGGTAAAATAAAGATAAGAATCAGAATTCGTTTGTAGGTGATTAGAATGAAATATTTTATATCAGATACACACTATTTTCACGAGAATCTTTTAGGGGACAACGATTTTGCGCCACGTTTATTCGATTCGGTGGAAGAGATGAATCAGCAAATGATCGATGCGTGGAATGCTGTCGTAAATGAAAAGGATACGGTTTATCATTTGGGAGATGTAGCGATGCATCCGCAATATGAAAGAGGCTTTAGAGATATTTTAAACCAATTGGTTCAATTAAAAGGCAAGATTGTTTTTATCAAGGGAAACCATGATTCTCGCACCTTTTTCCGATATTTAGCTTCCCATGATCCGAAGCTTCCCAATGGAGAAGACAAGTTTGAATTTCATGATGTAGGTGCGATCGTTAAATTTAATCATCATCAGTATTATTTGACTCATTACCCAATGCTTTTAGGGAAGACCTTGAATATTCGAAACCTGCACGGGCACATCCATAACTACAGTATGCCGATTGCAGAAGATATCAATGTGGGTGTCGATGCACCGGAACGTGGATTTCTCAAGACCTCTTTACCTTTTGGTACACCGATTTCTGAAAATTTGATTGATGAGATCGCCGATTATAAAGAAGCAGAGATAAAAAAATTGAAGTAGAAAAAGAAAGGGACAGATTGTCTCTTTCTTTTTTGTATGCTCATTGATCTTATGGCAAAGATTAATGAGCTGTTTCCATAGAAGTTCCTCTATGATAAAGTGGAAGTAAGCGATAACAGAGATGTTTATAAGGAGGCGAAAAAGTGAAAATAAATGAAGTAGTCAAAACAATTCTTTTATATGTGGTGATGATTGGAGCGGTGCTTGCCTTGCGTCACTATGTATTTACACCTGTTGAGGCGATTGGAGATTCCATGAAGCCAACATTGAATGATGGTGAGCGGATGTTTGGTTTAAAGCATGCCAAGATCGAACGTTTTGATGTCGTGACGTTTCCAGCACCGGATGATCCGGGAAGAGAGTACGTTAAGCGGGTGATCGGTTTGCCAGGAGATACGGTTGCTTACAAAAATGATCAGCTTTACATCAATGGGAAGAAGTACGATGAGCCCTATTTGGATGAGTACAAAGGGAAATTAACTGATGGGCAGCTCTTTGTTTTAGGAGATAATCGTCGGATCTCCAAGGATGGCCGAATCATTGGGATGATTAATCAAAAGGACATTCTAACCAATGTTAAATTTGTCTTTTGGCCCATTAACCGAATGGGTACTGTAGAATAAATGAACGCCCTCTTCAATTTTTGAAGAGGGTGTTTTCTGTTACTTACGTGCTTAAATGCTTTGGTAAGCCTGCTTTGTTACAGCGGAATCAGTATTAGTATAATAGTAATCTCTTTTTTTCGTTGTGATTTTTAAGATGGGTTTCGATTGATGATCGATAAAAAGGGTTGCGGATTTTCCGCCGACCTTAAAGCTGCCAATGGCGTAGTTCTCCGTTGCAAGCCCATTGACTTTCATTCCTGTGGGAGGGAGCTGCTCAATTAGGGACACTTTTTCTATATCCTGGAACGAAATTTTTTGTTCACGATAGTACGGACCGTCTAGTAGGACGCTTTCTTGTTTTACTTCATAGGTTAACGGATCAGGATGATAGTCTAGAACATATAAAGGGACCACTACGATCAGCATAGCAGCAATCAATAGAATCGGAATCAATCCGATAAAAATTTTTCCCCCTACACGTGCCAAGTTGATCGTAATATTCAACCCGATGCGATCAGGAATCATTAGCCGTCTGTCATCTGGGTTGTAATAAATGCCATAGCGCCAGTAATAATCATCGCCAGTATAGCGAAAACTGGGTGTTTGTGTCAGCAATTGATCCTGCTTGTTTCGTAACCGGAACAGCCACCAGAAGGTAAGTGCGCAAAAAAGAAAAATCAGTAAAAATTCACTGATCATTAAAACCTCAAAGAAGCGATTACTGAGATTCACCGTCAATAACGGAAGATAGATGACCAGATTTACAAAGAAACTTGTCGTCACCATAAAGGCTGACCAATAGAATTTTGTCAGATCATTGTATTGACGATTAATCGTTTGATCATCTGTTAATGCTCGTACCGGCAATCGACCAATAGCCCACCAACCGACAACAAATAAAGCTAAGGTAAGGCCACAGGTGATGAATAATATCCAAGTTAGACTTTCCATTCCTTGATTATGAAGGACAAACGTCAAAAGAAGCAAGAGTCCAAATGAGACCACAAACCACCAAGGAGAGACAAGTTTTCGATTTTTTTCGATGACTAGTGCTGTGTTTACTTGAATCGGTTGTTCTGTCAGTTGCCAGTTGTTCTCTATAATTAATTGATGCCCCTTGCGGATGTAGCGAATTTGCAGCAAGTAACCAGCAGCGATCGTGATATATAGTAGAACGAAGAATAGCATCATGAAGATCGAATCTTTCATAGGAATAAGCAGACTCAAATCTAAAACAGTCAGTAAGCCAGCTAATTGAAATTGGCGCTTCCGATATTTTTTTCTAAAAGAAAGAACCTTTGGATCGTCAATTTTATCTGCGGGAAATGTATTTTCCACGATGACATAGTTATGCGGTTTAGCCGCTATTGAATTGGTAAAAGCCATGATAAAGTTGCAAAAAATTAATATACCTAAAATAAGAGGGGATAACATCAGGCATCATCCTTTCTGAAGCTCGTTAAAATTCTGTGAACTTTCTCTTGAACCGCTTTTTCGTTAGGCTCAGTTAAGTAAAGTTCTGCCAATAGTAAAGTCAAATTTTCTTCGCTTGTTGCCTTAGAAGTGACAGGCAACGGAGCGACTAAGGTTCCTTTGCGGCGATCAGTGATCAGATAGCCTTCTTCTCGCAGCTGTTGATAACCCTTAGAGACAGTCATCGTATTCACACCAAGCTCATCCGCAAATTGCCGGACGGTCGGCAGCTGCTCATTCGGCTTTAGTTCGCCGCGAGCAATACCGATAATGATCTGTTTTCGTAATTGTAAGTAAATGGGCTCTTCAGAATGGGGATCAATTTCTAAAATCATTTTCTCGTCCTCCTTTGTATTGTTTATATTAATACAAATGATACAAAAAGACAATAAAAATTGAGCCTCAAAGAATTATCTATCGAAAATTTAAGATTTATGTTGTATAATTCGTCATACTGAAAAGTTGCGACCTTCAAATCGTAGAGTTTTCGGAATCTATATTGAAATGATGGTGATACTGTGTCTAACAGCAACACACGAGTCGTCGTAGGAATGAGCGGCGGCGTCGATTCATCAGTTACTGCTTTGTTGTTAAAAGAACAAGGCTATGATGTAGTCGGCATTTTTATGAAAAATTGGGACGACACTGATGAAAACGGTGTTTGTACCGCGACAGAAGATTATAAGGACGTGGCGAAAGTCGCTGCCCAAATCGGGATTCCTTATTATTCTGTCAACTTCGAAAAGGAATATTGGGATCGTGTCTTTGAATATTTCTTGGCGGAATACCGTGCAGGCCGCACACCTAATCCTGATGTGATGTGTAACAAGGAAATCAAATTCAAGGCTTTCTTAGATTACGCGATGGAATTAGGTGCGGATTATGTAGCAACAGGACATTATGCCCAAGTTGAAAAGGACGAAAATGGGGTTGTCCATATGCTGCGTGGTGTGGACAATAATAAAGACCAAACGTATTTCTTAAGCCAATTATCTCAAGAACAATTGGCGAAGACGATGTTTCCACTAGGCGGCATGCAAAAACCAGAAGTTCGCGCAATCGCAGAACGAGCTGGCTTAGCGACTGCCAAGAAAAAGGATTCAACAGGCGTCTGCTTCATCGGTGAAAAGAATTTCAAACAATTTTTAAGCAATTATCTACCTGCTAAAAAAGGGAAGATGGTCACTTTAGATGGCGAAGAAAAAGGAACACATGATGGTTTGATGTACTATACAATTGGTCAGCGCCAAGGTCTTGGTATCGGCGGCGGTGGAAAAACCAACGATCCATGGTTTGTCGTAGGAAAGGATCTATCTACGAACACCTTATATGTCGGTCAAGGCTTCCATCATGAAGCACTATATGCTACTAGCCTAGATGCTAGTGAAATTCACTTCACCACTAACGAAGACCAACCAAAAGAATTCAAATGTACAGCGAAGTTCCGATATCGTCAGCAAGACGTACCGGTAACAGTTCGTTTATTGGAAGACGACCGCGCAGAAGTGATCTTTGATGATCCTGTTCGTGCGATTACACCAGGACAGGCTGTTGTTTTCTACGATGGTATGGAATGCTTAGGCGGCGGTTTGATTGACCATGCATATCAAGAAACAAAAGAGTTACAATATATTTAAGGTATGATAGAAGAACTGAGGCTGCTCTCTTGTGAGTAACCTCAGTTCTTTGTCTTTCAAACATATTTACAGAAAATTCTTGAAAATTAGAATGATTCTCTTTACATACTCATATACTTATGGGAATATACTAATTAAATATTTATTATAAAATGAAGAGAGTTGGGTGAGTATATGAATGGTGTCGTTCTTTTAGTTTTTGCTATTATTTGTTTTGTTGCTGCTTATTTTATTTATTCCCGTTGGTTGGAGAAAAAATGGGGGATTGATCCGAAGGCTGTGACACCTGCGGTCGCTCTTGAGGATGGGGATGACTATGTTCCAGAACCGGCATTTGTCGTTTTTAGTCACCAGTTTTCATCCATCACAGGTGCTGGACCAGTAACGGGGCCGATTATTGCCGCGATGTTTGGTTGGCTGCCGGCTTTTTTATGGATTCTCTTTGGCGGGATTTTCTTCGGTGCGGTCCATGACTTTGGGGCATTGTATGCATCCGTGAAGAATGAAGGAAAATCAATTGGTTTAATTATTGAAAAATATATCGGAAAAGTTGGTAAGAAGCTGTTTCTATTATTCTGCTGGTTGTTTGCGCTTTTAGTTATTGCTGCTTTTGGGGATATTGTAGCGACAACGTTTAACGGCATGACACCAGATGTACCGGCAGCTGTTAACACGGCGAATGCTTCTGCTGCTTCGATCTCGATGTTGTTCATCCTCTCGGCAGTATTGGTTGGTTATTTCATGAAAAAGGTTCATTTAGAAGGGATTGCCATGCACGCTTTTGGGATCGTCGTTTTATTGGTGACTCTCGCTATTGGCATCATGTTCCCAATTTTTGCAGACAAGCAAACATGGCTGCTAATTGTTTTTGGTTACTTATTCTTGGCTTCAGTCATGCCGATTTGGTTATTGATGGCCCCTCGTGATTTTCTCAGCACCTATATGCTGTTAGGAATGATCATCGCGGCTGTTCTGGGTCTGTTAGTGGAAGCCCCTATGGTTGAACTGAACGCCTTCAACGGCTTTGCTGTACAGGATGCGACGGGAAATGTGAAATACTTATTCCCGATTTTATTCATTACAGTGGCCTGTGGTGCTGTGTCTGGCTTCCATAGTTTGGTTTCCTCAGGGACTTCATCTAAACAGGTTTCAAATGAAAAACACATGCGCCCAATCAGTTATGGCGCGATGATGTGTGAATGTGTATTGGCGGTAGTTGCTTTGGTGGTTGCGGGCGCAGTCGCTCAAAATGGACAGTTGCCGACTGGAACACCATTCCAGATTTTTTCAGGATCAGTCGCTGGTTTCTTAACGAAATTTGGCTTGCCATTAAATATCGCGCAGGCCTTTATGACCATGTGCGTATCAGCTTTAGCGTTGACTTCGTTAGATTCAGTGGCTCGTATCGGCCGAATGTCTTTACAGGAATTCTTCTATGAAGAAGGAGTGGAGCAAAAAGGCTTGACAAAATTACTTACTAATAAATATGTAGCAACTGTCGTAACATTAGTTGTGGGTTTTGTTTTAGCTCTCGGCGGGTACAACAGTGTTTGGCCATTATTCGGCTCAGCAAACCAATTATTAGCCGCAATGGTTATGATTGCTGTAGCAGTCTATATGAAGACATCGAAGAAATCAGGTGTCATGTTCTATATTCCGATGGGGATCATATTGGCGGTGACCTTCACAGCATTAGGAATGTCTATTTACGGATTAGTAGTGAAGCTAATGAATGCGACACAATATTTAGTAGTGATTCCGGCAGTTCCAAAAGCAGGACAGTTCGTATTCCTGTCGGATGGCTTGCAGCTAGTCTTTGCCTTTCTATTATTAGGCTTAGGATTGATGGTAGCTACCAAATGTTTACGCTCTTTATTTAATGTAGAGGTTAAAAGCTCTGAAGAAGTTATCGCAGATTAAAAGAAAATTTCAATAGAAAAAAAGTCATCGTCGAAACTCGACGATGACTTTTTTTATGCAAGGCTTTGAGCAAAATGTGCCATTGCAACTTTTACTTCGTTTAGTTTCTCTGGTTTGATCAAAGGGAAAAGCTTTTCCTGGAGCTTTTTGAAGTCTTCAAGACTTAGTGCCTCTGTTTCTTGATCTGCGAAACTCTTTACTAAGATTTCCTTTGCCTCGTCTTCTTTTCCTTCAATCGTACTGTTTAGGAAAAAGTCTAAAAACTTTAATTGGCCTTCAAGCATGTTGTTCACTTCTTTCATTAGAATCACTTATCAGTATAAAAAACTAACGAAAAAGTTGCCATTAATATGTCTTGGGTATTAGTGCGTGTGCTGTGTTTGATGATATTTTTCAGCGATTTCCTTCGTGTTGCGATGAACCAATAGGTAATTGGTCAAAACAAGAGCGGAGGTTGAAATGAAGACTCCACGGTATCCAAAGATTGATGAAACGCTTGAACCGATCATCGGGCCAACCACATTTCCGGCCGCTTGAAAGGACTGATTATAGCTGAAAATTCTCCCGGCTGCTTCTTGGGGTGAGTACTTCGTAATTAATGCTTGAACGGCGGGTAAGAGACACGCATCAGAGATCCCGACTAAGAAACGTAAAAAGGCTAATTGCCAAACATTCGTAACGATGGACATCGGCAAAAAGACCAACATCGCAAAAATCAAGCCAATGCCTAAAACTTTTTCGCTGCCGATCTTATCCCCTAGCCGACCGAAACGAGGAGCTGCGATCAAGGTGGCAATTCCAGGGATTGAAGCGATGATTCCGCTGACTAAAGTAACATTGCCATGATTATGCATTAATTGTCGAATATACAAACTGATAATCGGGCTGATGGAGTTATTCGACGCTTGAATGATCAAGGTAGTGACAAACATGCCAATGACGACATGTGGATACTTCAAGCTGTGAAAAATTTCCTTCGCAGGCATCATATCTTTCTTCTCGATCGGAGTAAATTCTTCGTGAACGAATAGAACACTGAGCAAAAAGACAAGAAATAGAATACTGCCGGTAATGAAAAAAGTTAAACGATAACCAAAAACCGAAGCTGTGACCCCACCAACTAGTGGGCCAAGTAAGTTCCCAGTTACTGCACCGGTCGCTAACGTTCCAAGTACCTGACCGCTCTTTTCGCGAGGAGTTCCCGTAGCAACTAAGGCCGTTGCGTTGCTGATATAGCCGGAAAAGACACCTTGAAGTAAACGCAAGCCGATCAGCTGATAGACGTTACTGACAGTTCCCATTAAACTAATGACGATCGCCATACCAAGGGATGCACGTAATAGCATCAGCTTTCGACCCTTTTGATCGGCTAAGCGTCCCCATAAAGGAGAAACTATTGCAGTAATCAAGAAGGTGGATGAAAAAGTAATCCCGCTCCAGAAATTTAACTGTTGGTTACTATAATGGCCTAATGAATCTATGTATAAGGACATAAAAGGCATGACCAGACTAAAACCAATGCCGGCCATAAAAGTACCGAACCATAAAACGATCAGATTCTTTTGCCAAGTGGGACGAGGTTGAAATAATTTACTTTTGATTTTACTCAAATTAAAAAGGCCTTCTTTCAAAACTATGAAATTTTCAAAAAACATTTTCATTATAACTCTCTTAAGGACCATGTAAAATCCTGTCGCTTTGTGTTACGATAGAATTAAGAAAAAAGCAATATTTTTCTGCAAAATTTTTACAGTTATCTATTTTTTTCTTGAACTTGTTTCAGCCGGAAACATTTTTCTTGAATTTTTATTTCATGATACTTATGATTGAGGTGGAAAGAAGGGTAGCGGGATGTATCAAGTAATAACCATGTACGGTGATAACGAACCTTGGTGGTTCTTTGAAGAATGGCAAGAAGATATTCAAGAAACCGCGGCTTTTGAAGATTTTGACGCGGCAGTAGCATATTATGAACATCGTTGGAGCGAACTCCAAAAGACCAATACATATAGTAATGCAAAGCATAATTTTTTGAGTGCATTTTGGAAAGAGCAGGACGAACGCTGGTGTGAAGAGTGTGATGATTATTTACAGCAGTACTGGGGGCTTGCACTATTAAAAGATGAGCAGCCATTAACGGTTGATAGCAGAAAGGAACTTTATGAAACAGCTAATTATAGCGGAAAAGCCAAGTGTTGCAAGAGACTTGAGCAAGGTGCTTAACGCCAATCAAAAAAATAAAAACTATTTTGAAGGACCCAATGTTGTTGTGACTTGGGCCCTTGGTCATTTATTGGGCCTAAAAATGCCAGAGGATTTGAATAAAGAATGGCAAAGCTGGCAGATGGAAACTTTACCGATGATTCCTAAATACATTGGGATCAAACCTTTACCTAAAACGCGTGGACAACTAAAATCCATTCAGCAGCTGGCAAAACGTAAAGATATTTCAGAAGCGGTGATCGCAACAGACGCGGGGCGTGAAGGAGAACTAGTTGCACGTTGGATTTTAGAATATGTACGGTTCGAAAAACCAGTGAAGCGCCTATGGATTTCGTCACAGACGAATAAAGCGATCAAGGATGGCTTTAAAAACCTGAAGCCCGCAGAAGAGTATGATAATTTGTATCACTCTGCATTAGCGCGGGCAAAAGCAGACTGGCTAGTTGGGTTAAATGTTACCCGCGCATTGACAGTTAAATATGAAGACAGCCTATCCGCTGGTCGAGTACAAACACCGACGCTTGCGATGGTTCGTCAGCAGGAAAAGAAAATCGAGAAATTCCGTCCACAAAATTATTTTGTGATTTCTTTAGAGGTCGAAGGACAAAAAGCTAAGCTTAATCAAAAGAATCCATATGGAATCACAGAACGCGAAACAGCCGAAAAATTAGTCAAAGAGCTGTCTAAGCAAAAAGGAACTGTGACAGATATTACGGAAAAAGAAAAGACAGAGCCGGCACCGCTACCTTATGATTTAACGGAAATCCAACGGGAAGCGAATGCTCGTTATCAATTTTCAGCCAAAAAGACATTGTCCTTGGTTCAAAGCTTGTACGAAACTCATAAAATCGTGACGTATCCGCGAACAGACAGTAAATACCTAACCAATGATATGAAGGCTACGATGAAAGAACGCTTGCAAGCAATCATTGATTTTGCACCAGAAGTAAAAACGTATATCAAAAATGGGGCACAAGTAAAACAAAAACGTGTGTTTCAAGATAGTAAAGTGACGGATCACCATGCATTGATCCCGACGGAGCAACGTCCGCGTTTCGAAAAGCTTTCAACGGATGAACAGCGTATCTATAACATGATCGTAACCCGTTTCTTGGGCTTATTCGCTGATGCACATAAAGAGAGCCAACAAAAAGTAACGGTAACCTTCCAAAAGGAAACCTTTACCTTCCGTCAAAATAAAGTTCTAGTAGCTGGATGGAAACCAGCAGAAGAAGCAAAAAAATCCATTCAATGGTCTGAAGGAATGAAGATCGTACCGAACTTTACGATCGAAAAGGTTTTAACCACACCGCCTAAACCATTGAATGAGGGCACACTGCTGGCTCAAATGGAAAAGTATAGCTTAGGGACACCAGCGACTCGCGCGGAGATCATCGAAAAGTTGATTAAATCTGAGTTGATGGAACGAACGACTAGTGGTTTGATGGTTTCACCAAAAGGCAAGCAATTACTAGAGCTTGTTAATCCTTCATTAGTGACGCCAGAGCTGACTGAAAAATGGGAGAAGCAGTTAGAGGCAATCGCCAACGGCAAGTATAGTAGTAAGCAATTCTTGCAGGAGATTGAATCAGATACAAAGAAACTTGTCAGTGAAGTAAAACACAGCGACAAAAAGTATCAAGATTTCTCGATTACTGCCAAAAAATGTCCAGAGTGCGGTTCGCCACTGCGAGAAAAAAATACTCGTGACGGAAAAATCTATATTTGTACGAACCCAGAGTGTAGTTACCGCCGCCGGAAAGATCCAAAAGTCTCGAACCATCGCTGCCCTCAATGTCACCGCAAAATGGAAATCATTGATGGAAAAAATGGCTCGTATTTCCGTTGCAAATATGACGGGACGACAGAAAAAATGTTAGATAAGAAAGAACGCTCGAAAAAAATGACGAAGCATGAAGAGCGCCGCTTACTGAAAAAAGTGAACGAACAGGAAGAACCACAGGAAAGTCCATTAGCTGCGGCACTGAAAGCAGCGATGGAAAATAAAGATTAGCCAAAAATAACTCAAACATTTTTATCGGCTCTCCTTTTATAAGTCACGGTTATAAAAAGTGACTTATAGAAGGAGAGTTTTGTATACATTTGATTATTTTCAATGTAAAATAAATCAGCGGTATTTTGAATAAGTAGAGACTAGAAATTCAAAAAGAAAAGGGTTACAATATAAATGGTTTATACCATTTTCGGGAGGGATTTTTTTGAAATCTAGAAAAGATGAAGTGTTAGACGCATTAAGAGCAAATCCTAACGAACAGACGGCACAAGAACTGGCGGAGCAGCTAGGCGTTGACCGCACCAATGTCAGTCGTTACTTAAATGAACTGACGAAAGATGGAAAAGTAAAAAAAATTGACGGTCGCCCAGTAAAATTTCAGCTAACGACAGTTTCGACTGAAGGACATATTAACTTTGACAATTTGATTGGTCGTGAGGATTCGTTAAAAAGTCAAATTCAAAAATCTAAAGCGGCTATTTTATATCCTCCACGCGGATTACATACGATTATTTTTGGCGAGACGGGAACTGGAAAGACGATGTTTGCAGAATGTATGTATCGTTTTGCGGTCTCCGCCAAAGTGTTAGACGAAAGTGCCCCCTTTGTTACTTTCAACTGTGCAGATTACGCACAAAACCCTCAGCTCCTATATGGACACATATTTGGTGTGAAACGGGGAGCATTTACAGGTGCAGAAGAAACACGGGTTGGGTTGATGGAACAGGCAGATGGAGGGATTTTGTTCTTAGATGAGATCCATCTTCTGCCGCCAGAAGGACAAGAAATGCTTTTCACCTTCATTGACAAAGGGACTTTTCGATCTTTAGGTGATGGACAAGAGAAACAAGCATCTGTTCAGATTATAGGGGCAACGACCGAGACCAGCTCTATGTTCCTATCAACATTTAATCGTCGAATTCCAATGCAGATAGAGCTGCCTTCTCTGGCGGAACGCTCTTTAGATGAACGCTTAGCTATCATCAAAGAATTTCTACAGCAAGAGGCGAATCGATTGATGCAGGAAATCGCGATTGATAAGCGAAGTCTATTAGCGTTTCTTCTATATAATGCAGAAGGAAATATTGGTCAGTTAAAACGTGATTTAAAATTAGTCTGTGCCAAAGCTTTTCTTCATCATCAAACCAATAGCGATTCAGAAAAACTGATGATTGTGGAAGAGGACCTGCCTCTAGTTGTACAAAAAGGGTTACTACGAATGAACGAGGTTCAGGACAAGCTGACGCCATTCATGGATAAGAGAAATCTTTACTTAACCTTAAAGCCAGGTACGGAGGAAGTTGTTTGGGGACAAGACCCTAACAAGGATATGGAGGTTTACCATTCGATCACGTACAAGTTGGAGAAACTTGGACGGGAAAACCTATCAGAAATTGATCTAGAAGAATTGATTTCCGATGATGTGGATCAATACTTTGAGACTTATGTTGAAGAGCTTTCTCACAGCAATGCTTATCGTGAAATCATTTCTGATGACCTTTGGAAGCTGGTCAATGAGCTTTACGATTTTGCTTCGATTCAAATGAATCGGGAATATGATGAGAAGGTTCGGTTTGCTTTTGCGCTGCATATCAATTCAACGATTGAACGAATTCGTGGGAATCAATTTATTTCACATCCTAATTTGAATGATATTCGTCGAAACTATTCAAAAGAATTTCAAGTGGCGATTGAATTATCTAATCGCATTGAAGAAGCCTACAATATCATGATTCCATTAGACGAGATCGGCTTTATCACGATGTTTCTTACTATGGATAATCAAGAGGAACAGCAAATCGATGAACGACAAGTCGCTGTGCTCGTTGTGATGCATGGCAAGTCGACAGCCTCGAGTATGTTAGAGACGGTGCAGGAACTTCTTGGAACAACGAATGGCATCGCCTTTAATATGCCACTGACGTTAAATACTGAAAAAATGTATGCTCAAATTAAAAATTACATCCAGAAGAAACGGGAAGAGTTCTCAGAAGGAATCATTCTTTTGACAGATATGGGCTCCCCAAATAATTTCGGCAACCTGATTTTCCATGAAATGGGGATTCGGACACGAGTGATTTCAATGGCAAGTACCATGTTAGTATTGGAAAGCTTGCGCTTAGCAACGTTAGGGCGTTCGTTAGAAGAAATCTATACGAGTGTTATCTCCATGTTCCAAACAATGGTACGTCTAGAAGAACCAACTCAGAAGGATGAAAAGAAAGTTATTATCGTAGCCTGCTTTACCGGAGAAGGTGTTTCGAAACGATTAAATGAAGTCGTCTCACAAATCGTTAACTTGGAAGAATTTGAGATTATTCAAATGCAGTCTTTGGAGCGAGAAAGCTTTAAGCATCGTATCGACCAGCTGATTACACATAAAGACATTGTAGCGATTGTAGGCACTATGGAAATTCATTATCAAAAAATTCCTTTTATCCCAGCCATGAACTTATTCAAGCGGGATAAAATTCTAGAATTTCAAGATTTATTAGGCAGCACAATCACGCTCCCAGAAATGGTGGATTCATTAACTAAAAACTTTTCACCTGAGATAGATGTAAAGACGTTGTTCCTGTTAATCGACGATGTTTTACAGTTAATTCGTAAAGATCAGGAGCTTATTATCGAGAATACAGCGATGCAGGCACTAAGTGTACACATCGCGTTCTTAGTAGATAAAATAAAAAAAGGGGAAGAGCGTCCTGTCTTTGAGGATGTCAAATGTTTCCACCAGCAGTATCGTAGCCGCTTTAATCAAACTGCGGCCAATCTATCCCTGATTGAAAAACAATTTGAGGTTCGCTTTACCGAAGACGACATCGCTTACATTGTAAAGACCCTCGAAGATAATCGAATCGAACTAGGATTGCACAGTGTGTAATCCTAGTTTTTTTGTGTGTAAAATGAAAACCTTATCACGACGCCTTCTGTGCGGCGAAAAAGTTGGCACGCATCTTGCTTTATATAAAGTGAACAATTAAAAACTAAGGAGTGTTTTACATGAAAAGAATTATGTTAGTTTGTGCGGCAGGAATGAGCACTAGTTTATTAGTAACTAAAATGGAAAAAGCAGCAGCTGATCAAGGATTAGAATCTGATATCTTCGCAGTTTCAGCTTCAGAAGCAGATGCAAAATTAGAAGATGCCAGCAAACCAGTCGATGTTTTGCTATTAGGTCCTCAAGTTCGTTTTATGAAAGGTCAATTTGAAACAAAATTAGCAGACAAAGGAATTCCTGTCGATGTTATCGATATGAAAGATTACGGCATGATGAACGGCGAAGCTGTTTTAAATACTGCACTTAATCTTATGAAATAAGAAGTAGAAGGGGAGCTAAGCAAATGAGCGATACAATGAGTCAAGAACAATTAGAAGCAGTAATGGGTCTAATCATTAATGCTGGTAACGCAAAGAGTGATGCAATGGAAGCGATTCAAGCAGCTAAAGATGGCGACTTCACTTTGGCTCAAGAAAAACTTGCAGCAGCAGACCAAGCGTTAGTTGAAGCACATCATTCTCAAACAGGGCTGTTGACAGAAGAAGCTAGCGGTAATCCAATGACCGTGACATTGTTAGCGGTTCATAGTCAGGACCACCTGATGACTGGCATTACTTTCAATGATATGGCAAAAGAAGTAGTGGATATTTACAAACGTTTAGGGAACGAATAGAGGAAGTGATCCTGTGAAATTAGCTCGTGATCAGGAATCGTTGAAAGCGATCACAGGTTTAATTGAATACGCTTTTAGAAAGCAGCAGCCAATCATCAACGACCCACTCTTTTTATCACGGTATGAACATGCTGATGCCTATGGTGTTTACCAAGAGAGTGAGTTAACGAATTTAGTGATGGCGAATCATTTTGAGATTCAGCTTTTTCAACAGAGAGTCAAAATGGCCGGCGTTGGTTATGTGGCCAGTTATCCAGAGTATCGAGGCAAAGGCGGCATCAGCGGTATCATGTCCGAACTTTTGTCTGATCTTTACCAACAGGGTGTTGCAGTGTCACAACTGGCTCCTTTTTCCGAAGATTTTTATCGTCAATTCGGTTATGAGCCTACTAGCCGCAGAAAAACCTATCGCATTCCAGCACTGGCCTTTAATTATTTGACAAGTGAAAGAAGGGGGAATGTTAAACGTGGAACCTGGCAACAGATGAAGTCAGTGATCCAATCGATTTATCAGCGCTTATTAAACCAGCAGCAAGTCGGAACGGTTGTCCGTGAAGGCTGGTGGTGGGAACGTCTAAATGACTACTATCCTCACCGCTTCTATGCTGTAGCTTATGATGACGCTGAAGAAGCGAAAGGATACATTATTTATCGTATGCAAGGCAACACATTAGTAGTAGACGAGCTTGCTTATGAAACGGAACTAGCTCTGCGAAAATTGTTAACGTACTTAAAATCCCATGTCTCATCATTTGAAGAATTTCTTTATCACGCACCAGTTCATGAGATTATTGAAAAATGTTTTCGTGAACAAGAATATTTTACGATTACTTTAGAACCTTACATGATGAGTCGAATTATTGACATCAAGCAATTATTACCGAAAATTCCGATTTGCCAAAAAGAAATTATTATTGAAGTAACTGAAGATAAAGAGTGTCCTTGGAATGTTGGTAGCTGGCTAGTCAGTCAGGGGAATTGTAAAAAAGTACAACAAGCAGGTACCATCAAAGCTTCGATTCATGGGTGGAGTGAATTATTATTGGGAGAATTGACTTTAGCTGAGGGAATTTTTCTTGGCAAGGTCACCGCTTCAAAAGCGTTTGAAGGGGAAATTTTTCCAAAAGGTCGACAAAGTTTTTACGATTACTTTTAAAATAGGGGGAACACAAAAATGGATGGATTTATTAATTTTATGGAGAAACACTTTATCCCGCATGCGTCAAAAATCGGGAACCAGCGTCATTTAATCGCAATCCGTGATGCATTTACAGTAACAATGCCGTTAATGATTTTAGGTGCGTTAGCAGTAATGCTTAACAACTTGCCAATTGATGCTTTCCAGAACTTTATGAATGGTATCTTTGGCGGTGAAGCTTGGAAAGGCTTCGGCGGAGCAGTATGGAACGGAACCTTTGGTGTTCTTTCAGTCTTCATTGCATTCTTAGTCGCTTATAATTTAGCGCATCACTATGGTAAAGATCCAATCGGTACAGGGGTTGTATCTGTCGCTTCTTTCTTCACTTTAGGTGCAGCGACTAGCGGAATGAACTCATCAGGTTTGTTCGTAGCATTGATCGTAGGTATTGCTGTTGCAGAAATCTTCACACGTCTAGTTGGTAATGAAAAATTGGTTGTTAAAATGCCAGACGGCGTTCCGCCAGCAGTTGCCCGCTCATTTGCTTCTTTATTCCCAGCAATGATTACTGTATCAATCTTCGGTTTGATCGCTGCAGTTATTGCCGGATTTGGTGTTGAAGATATGTTTGCTGAATTCTATGCATTGGTTCAAGAACCTTTCATGGGCTTGGCTAACTCATATGGTTCTGCATTATTAATTGCTTTCATTACACCATTCCTATGGTTCTTTGGATTACACGGTGCCAACATGATTGATCCGTTCATGCAAGCAATCAACGCGCCTGCAATCGAAGCAAACAATGCAGCACTTTCAGCTGGTAAAGCAGCTCCTTACATCGTAAACAAACCATTTATCGATTCATTCGTTAACATGGGTGGTACTGGTGTAACAATCGGTTTGATTATCGCAATTTATCTAGTTGGACGTAAGAACAAACCATTTATGGTAGTAAACAACTTGGCCGCAGCTCCTGGTATTTTCAATATCAATGAACCATTGATGTTCGGACTACCATTAGTATTGAATCCGATCATGTTCATTCCATTTATTTTGACACCAATGGTCTGCGTTACAACAGCTTATTTTGCAACGAGTCTTGGATGGGTACCAGCAGCAACAGTTATGCCACCATGGGTAACACCGCCAATCATCGGTGGATTCTTAGCAACACAAAGCTTCTCAGGTGCCATTTTAGCAGCAGTAAACTTGGTTATCTCAATCGTTATGTACGTACCATTTGTTTCATTAGCAACAAGACAAGAGCTTAAAAAAGTAGCTGAAGCATAAGGTTTATCTGGGGGTTATGGATCGCTTGATCCCTAACCCCTTTTGTATTAAAAATTTAAAGATCTAATATGAGGAGATTTACAATGAAAACTTTTCCAAAGAATTTTTGGTGGGGCGCGGCAACTTCTGGCCCACAAAGCGAAGGACGTTTTAATAAAAAGCATGCCAATGTCTTCGATTACCATTTTGAAATCGAGCCGGAGAAATTCCATAATCAGGTAGGACCGGATGTTGCATCAAATTTTTACAACAGTTACAAAGAAGACATCCAAATGATGCGTTCAATCGGTATGAATAGTTTACGGACAAGTATCCAGTGGAGTCGCTTGATCGATGATTTGGAAACAAACACGGTCAATCAGGATGCTGTAGATTTCTATAATAATGTGATCGATACAATGTTGGCTGAAGGCATGACTCCTGTAATGAATCTGCATCATTTTGATTTACCAGTGGAATTATATGATAAATATGGCGGCTGGGAATCGAAAAAGGTTGTAGAATTGTATGTTGGATTTGCTGAAAAATGCTTTGAATTATTTGGCGATCGTGTAAAATTCTGGGCAACTCATAATGAGCCAATGGTAGTTGTAGAAGGGGAATACCTATTCCAATTCCATTACCCAAATATTGTTGATGGAAAAAAAGCAGTACAAGTAGCTTATAACTTGAACTTAGCTTCGGCTAAAGCGATTCAAGCTTTCCGTAAGTTAGCCATCAAAGATGCAAAAATTGGTACCATTTTGAATCTGACACCGACTTATGCAGCTTCTGACTCACCAGAAGACCAAGAAGCCGCACGGATCGCGGAACTTTGGAATAACAAAATGTTCTTAGAGCCTGCAGTTTATGGCCATTTTCCTGCCGAGCTGGAAGAGTTATTGACAAAGGACAAGGTTTTGTGGGAAACAACAGAGGAAGAAAAAGAAATCTTAAAGAACAACACGGTCGATTTCTTGGGAGTAAACTTCTATCATCCAAATCGTGTGAAGGCACCCGATGTAGCTCCAAATTCTGTTGGCGAATGGATGCCAGATCGATATTATGACGCTTATGATATGCCAGGCCGTCGTGTGAATTTAGATCGTGGCTGGGAAATTTATCCGAAAGCTTTATATGATATTGCAGTGAATATCAAAGAAAACTACAAAAATATCCCTTGGTATGTCTCTGAAAATGGTATGGGCGTCTCAAATGAGGAACGCTTCAAGAATGAAGGCGGAATGATCGAAGACGATTATCGAATCGATTTTGTGCAAGAACATTTGGAGTGGCTGCATAAGGGTATTGAAGAAGGTTCAAACTGCTTTGGTTACCATATGTGGACACCAATTGACTGCTGGTCTTGGTTAAACTCGTATAAGAATCGTTATGGATTTATTTCAAATAATATCCATACTCAAATCAAAACGGTGAAGAAGTCAGGCTACTGGTTTAAGCAAGTGACTGAACGAAATGGCTTAGCAGAGTAACTCAAAGAGGAGGAAAATAAGTGAAACGTGAATTAGGTATTTCGGTTTATCCCGATCATAGTGATCCGCAGGCGGATCGTGACTATATCAAAAAAGCTGCAGCACTCGGATATACTAGAATCTTTATGAGTATGCTGGAGGTAACTGAAGGCAAAGAAAAAGTCAGCGAAAAGTTTGGCAGTATCATCCATTACGCGAAGGAATTGGGCTTTGAAACAGTCTTAGATATTGCGCCTTCTATTTTTGATGATTTAGGGATTTCCTATGATGATTTAAGCTTCTTTGCAGAGCTTGGTGCCGAAGGAATTCGTTTGGATGAGGGCTTTGATGGAAACAAAGAAGCCATGCTGAGCTATAATCCAGAAGGTCTGGCGATCGAGTTGAACATGAGTAACAATGTCGCTTATCTTGATAACATCCTGTCCTATGAAGCAAATGAACCATTTATTTACGGCTGTCACAATTTTTATCCGCAAGAAGGTTCTGCGTTACCTTATGACTTCTTTATCAGTTGCAGTAAACGGTTCAAAGGCCATGGTATTAAGACTGCGGCCTTTATTACCAGTCACGATGCGGAATATGGCCCATGGGATGTTAATGATGGTCTACCAACGCTAGAAATGCATCGTCATTTGCCGATTGATTTGCAAGCACGCCATATGTTTGCGACGGGGCTGATTGATACAGTCATTATCGGAAATGCTTATGCTTCTGATGAAGAATTAGAAAAAGTAGCGGCAGTTGATCGTTATAAATTGAGCTTAGGAATCGAATTCGTACCTGAGACAACTGAAATCGAACGTAAAATTGTTGCCGATCCGAAACATTTTCGCCGTGGAGATATCACTGCAACGACAGTTCGTTCAACAATGGTTCGAGTGAAATACGCTGACGTTGCAAATCCTGTTCACGACAATACGCAAGAATTTCAAGTTGGTGATGTTGTCGTAGGAAATGATGCGTTTGGAAAATACAAAAATGAGCTGCAGATCGTTTTGGAACCTCATAGTGACCCGCGAAAAAATTTAGTTGGCAGAATCCCACAAGAAGAGCTGATTATGCTGGATTTCTTGAAGCCTTGGGCAAAATTCCAGTTCGTTTCTAAAAACTAAGTTTGAACGTTATGATAAAAAGATGAAGGTTCTTTATTGACAAACCCGATAAAGGCGTGTAAAGTATGACTCAACTTAATCAAACGACAATGAAAAGAAGAGTAGCAGTTCATTTGTTCTCAGAGAGTCTCTGGTTGGTGAGAAGAGACAGCAATGATTTGTGAACCACATCTTTGAGTCGATCAGCTGAAATAAAGTAGGTTGATCCGGGTGAGCCCGTTAGCGCAGAGGTCAGATTGACCAGTTGAGATCGTTCGTTGTGAGACGACGATGAAAAAAGGTGGAACCACGTAATTACGTCCTTTAGCCCTAGCGGCTAAAGGACTTTTTTATTTCATCGAACTGGAAACTGACCTGTTGAGGTGCTTTTCGTGAGAAAAGGACAAAGATGAGGTGGAACCACGTATACGACGTCCTCTGGTAGAGATACCAGAGGGCTTTTTTTGCGAGTTACGCTTTTCGCAGTTTATTTAGAAGGCGGATACTATTCGATGTATCTGAATAAATTATTGAATGGGCTGTTTAGCGGAATCGTATGCGTACGACGATAAAATCTTTTTCTGTTTTTTGGAAAAAGATTTCCTTAACTGGAGCTAGCTGGAATTATTAAGAGGTTAGTAGAAATGATATGCGTGGTGAACAATTCCCTTAATTGGGGTTAGATGCCACTCAAAAACAAAGAGCTATCTGTTACGAGCAGTTTCCACCTTAATAAAAAGACGAAGTCACGATTAAGAAACCTCGAAGGGCCGTACACTTTTCGAGAACATGGAGGGATATTGGGATGAATTATTTGATCGAAGTTATGCCGCAATTACTGCAAGGGGCATTGATCACACTGAAATTATTTGCTTATACGATATTGGGCTCACTGCCGCTAGGAATTTTACTCTCATTTGGTTTAGCGAGCCATTTTAAACCATTACAATGGATCTTACGTTTTTACGTTTGGATCATGCGAGGGACGCCTCTGCTATTGCAATTGATATTTGTTTTCTATGGGTTACCGCTCGTTGGAATTATTTTTGATCGTTTTGAAGCGGCACTCTTCGCCTTTGTATTGAATTATGCAGCGTATTATGCGGAAATCTTCCGCGGTGGGATTCAATCAATTCCGTTAGGTCAATACGAAGCGTCAAAAGTGATTGGACTAACCCCCGTTCAAACAATCACACGAATCATCATTCCGCAGGTTGTAAAAATTGTTTTACCCTCTGTTGGGAATGAAGTCATCAATTTAGTAAAAGATACTTCACTAGTTTACATTTTAGGTTTATCTGATGTTATGCGTGCTGGTAAAATCGCGATGGAACGTGATACGACCTTGTTGCCGCTCTTCGGAGTCGCCATCATATACTTGGCGTTGACGGGAATTACGTCAGTTATCTTGAAACAATTAGAAAATCGTTTGAACTATTATCGTTAGGCAGGTGGAAAAAATGATTGAATTAAAAAAAGTAAATAAATCGTTTGGCAACAAAAAAGTTATTGATAATTTGGATTTAGTTATTCCCGACGGTCAAATCTTAGCAATCGTTGGACCATCTGGTGGTGGTAAGACGACGTTACTGAGAACCTTAGCTGGATTAGAAACGTCAGATAGCGGGACGTTTTTATTAGATGGAAAACCGTTTGATCCAACGTCTTCGAAAGAACAGGAACAAGTCGTCGGTGTGGTTTTCCAAGATTTTCAATTGTTTCCACATTTGAGTGTATTGGATAATATCACGATTGGTCCACGTTTAGTCCTAAAGCAAGACAAAGAAACCTATACAAATAAAGCGAGACACTTAGCGAGTTTGTTAGGAATTGAAGAGCTGCTGGATAACTATCCGTATCAGTTGTCAGGTGGTCAGAAGCAGCGGCTGGCTATTGCTCGAGCCATGGCAATGAATCCTAAAGTATTGGCTTACGATGAACCAACGAGTGCTTTAGATCCTGCCTTGCGCCAACAAGTAGCTAGTCTGATTTTAGAGCTAAAGGCAGATGGAGTGACCCAAATCGTGGTTACCCATGATTTAGTTTTCGCTGAGGAAATTGGTGATCAGTTATTGAAGGTTGAACCTATCAAATAAAAAAAGATATAGGAGGAGTAAGTATGAAAATGAAAAAAATTATTTTAGGAATGGTGGCTGTTTTAACATTGGTGACGTTAACTGCTTGTGGGAAAAAAGAGGCTAGCAGTACCGATAGCTGGAAGACGATTGAAGAGGACAAAAAAGTAACGATCGGTTTAGATGATACCTTTGTTCCGATGGGGTTCAAAGATGAGGATGGAGAAATCGTTGGATTTGATGTTGATTTAGCTAAAGCAGTCTTCAAAGAATACGGGATCAAAGCCGATTTCCAACCAATCGATTGGTCAATGAAGGAAAGCGAATTAGAAAATGGGACAATTGATTTGATTTGGAATGGTTACACAGTAACTAAATCACGGGAAAAGAAAGTTCTTTTCACTGATCCTTATGCACAAAATGAACAAGTGCTAGTAACGAAAAAAGACAGCGGCATCACGAATGCTGAAGGCATGAAGGGGAAAATTCTTGGGGCACAGGAAGGATCTTCCGGTTATGAAGCCTTCAATAATGAAACAAAAACCTTAAAGGATATTGTAAAGGATAATGATGCTACTTTATATGCCAGCTTCAATGAGGCGATGATCGATTTGGAAAATGGTCGGATTGATGGTCTGTTGATTGATAAGGTTTACGCAGATTACTTCTTGAAGCAAGCAGGTAAACTAGATGCATACAACATTTCAAGCGTTGGCTTCAAAAACGAGAATTTCGCAGTGGGGGCTCGCAAGGGTGATAAGGAATTAGTTGATAAAATCAATGAAGCCTTCAAAGAATTGCAAGATAACGGCAAATATGCTGAAATCTCGAAGAAATGGTTTGGCGAAGAACTTTCATTGCCAAAAGAATAATTTGCTGTTCTTATCCCTAAAAAATTTAAACTTTAATTAACCAAAAAGAAAAGGCGAGCAAAACTTTTGTTCGCCTTCTTTTTTTTGTATAATGGTACAGAATGGAAAGAGGGATAGCATGGCGCAAAAGAAGCGTACAAAGAAAAAAAGAAAAACAAAAAAACAAAAACAGCTGCAAGAACAGCGCCTGATTATAGGCATTGGGCTTTTATTTATTTTATTTGCCGTCTTTTCCTTATTTAAGCTAGGCTTTTTAGGAAACTTGATTGCTAACGTATTGCGTTTAATTGGTGGAAATACTTATCAATTTCTTGCGATACTTTTAGGGTTATATGGCGGATTATTGGTTGCGAAGAATACAAAACTGCGATTGACCAAGCCGCGACGCTGGATTGGGATTGGTGTTTTCTATCTAGGGATTCTGCTGATTATCCACGCTCGTTTATTTGCAAATGTGCAAAGCAAAGACCCCAATATTTTGAAGATCACATGGGATTTATTGATGACGGACTTCTTAGGAAACCAAATTACTCAAAATGTCGGCGGTGGCATGCTTGGTGGCGTGCTCTATAGCTTGACCCACTTTTTAGTATCTCAGGTTGGCAGCTATTTGATTGCCGCGTTACTGTTGATTCTAGGTGTCTTCTTGTTCAGCCAGTTGGAATTCAACCAAGTGATCGACTATTTATCAAATTTTGTGGAAACAATGCAAGAGAAATTCACTGAGTCAGATGAGAAAAAAGCGATAAAAACGGCTAAAAAGGAAGAACGACAGGCGCAAAAGGCTCAGGCTAAGGTAGAAAAGCAGGCAGCTGAAAAAGCCAAAAAAGAAGCTGAACGGGCGGAGCGCGAGAAGAACAAGGTACGTTCAATGACACCAGGGGAACAATTAGCGAAAGAAAGCCAAGAGCACTTAGTCAATGAACCAGAACAGATGACTTTAGTTCCAATCGAAGGCTTCCAGGAAAACCTAGAGCCGACTGTTCCTCCAGCACCAATGAAAAAAGAATCCTTCGATGAAGAGGACATTGAAGATCCAGGAGATTTGGAATTTGAGATCAATGCGGAACCAGAGGATCACGATTATCAGTTGCCACCTTCAACCTTGTTAGACTCGATTCCTGCTGCAGATCAAAGCGATGAATATAAAAAAATCGAGCAAAATATCAAAGTGCTGGAAAAAACCTTTAATAGCTTTGGTGTAGATGCAAAAGTGGTTAAAGCAAGCCTAGGACCATCGGTTACCAAATTTGAAGTTCAACCAGCAGTCGGTGTGAAGGTCAGCAAGATCGTGAATTTAACAGATGATATTGCCTTGGCCCTAGCGGCGAAAGACGTGCGAATGGAAGCACCGATTCCTGGGAAATCATTGATTGGGATCGAAGTACCTAACAGTACTATCAGCATGGTTTCCTTCCGAGACATCATTGAGGCGCAGCCGAATCATCCAGATAAGCTGCTAGAAGTGCCTTTAGGTCGAGATATTTCTGGGATGGTGCAAACAGCGGATCTATCAAAAATGCCTCACTTACTAGTCGCAGGGTCAACCGGAAGTGGGAAATCTGTCTCCATTAACGGAATTATCACCAGCATCTTGATGCGGGCAAAACCAAATGAAGTAAAACTAATGATGATCGACCCGAAAATGGTTGAATTGAATGTCTATAACGGTATTCCCCATTTGTTGACTCCGGTTGTTACGAACCCACGAAAAGCAGCACAGGCTCTGCAAAAAGTGGTTCAGGAAATGGAAGAACGCTATGAAAAATTTGCGGCCACCGGTGTTCGTAATATCTCTGGATTCAATGAACTAGTCATTCAAAAGAATTTAGAAGATGGACAAAATCGCCCGATCTTGCCCTTCATCGTTGTAATCGTTGATGAGTTGGCTGACTTGATGATGGTTGCTAGTAACGAAGTAGAAGATGCCATTACACGTCTGGCACAAATGGCCCGTGCGGCTGGGATTCATATGATCTTAGCCACACAACGACCAAGTGTCGATGTTATTACTGGGATCATCAAAGCGAATGTTCCTTCGCGAATCGCGTTTGCCGTTTCCAGCGGGACAGATTCACGGACAATTATCGACAGCAATGGTGCTGAAAAACTCTTAGGGCGCGGGGATATGCTGTTCTTGCCTATGGGTGAAAACAAACCAATCCGTGTTCAAGGTGCATTTATTTCAGACCATGAGGTAGAACGTGTAGTGGAATTTGTTTCCGATCAGCAAGAGGCTCATTACGAAGAAAAAATGATGCCGACAGAGGAAACCACCTCGTCACCATCAGAAACACCGCAGGATGAATTATATGAAGAAGCGAAGGCCTTAGTGGTGGATATGCAAACGGCTAGTATTTCATTGCTGCAGCGACGTTTCCGTATTGGATACAATCGAGCAGCTCGAATCGTTGATGAGCTAGAAGAACACGGGGTAATCGGACCTTCAACAGGTAGTAAACCACGTGAGGTGCTCTTGCAAAAGGCTGAGGAAGAACCAGAAAATCCATTAGATGAATAGGAAAGCTTTGCCAAATTATTTTTGGCAAAGCTTTTTTTGTATTTTACGGTTGCACATATGTGCATAACGGAAACCAATTTGGACCAAATCTGTCTGTTTATTTTTCCGACTTTCATTATAGGCAGAATTTGTAAAAAGCTTGATAGTATAGGGTTTAAAGTGGAAATATAAAGAAATATTTAGACTTGAAATTGATGGAAAGAATAAATTTCAACATTAATGTGTAACTTTTATGTGTTATACAATAGAAAAACCCTGTGCTATCTTTTTGTTAGATTGATAAGCGCTTACAATTGGAGGAATAAAAATGAAAGGGTTGAATCCACGGCAAAAAAAATTAATCCATTTACTTGTACAGAATGAGCAATATCTGCCGGTGTCTTTTTATTCAGAGAAGTTGGAAAAATCAAACCGAACTATTTATTCTGATTTGGAAAAGATTCAAGCTTTGTTATCAAAGGAACAGCTTTTCTTAGAAAAGAAACCACGGCTTGGTATTCATTTAAGAGGTACAGTCGAAGCGAAACTGCACTTTTTAGAACAAATTACCGGAGCCAGTCAAGAAGCTGTGGTTGAATCGCAGGAACGTCAATGGCAGATTGTGAAACAACTATTGATCGAGGAAAAGACTGTGACGCAGCAGAAGCTCGCAAGACAGTTTCATGTGAGCCCGAGCTCAATTGTTAGCGATTTGGAGAAAATTACTGAAAAGTATCGTTTGGTGTTGTCATCTTCAAAGCGTGGTACGAAAATCATCGGGAATGAGGAAGAAATCCAGAATGGTCTCTTTCGTTTTTGCGAAGATTATTTGGAGGCTCATGGCATTGATTCGGATCAGCTTTTTGATGAAGCAACGCAATACGTATTATTTCAGTTGCTCCCACAACAATTAGTCAAAGTTTTATTGGAACAAGTAAGGAAGTGGAGAAGTCAAACAGATTTCTGTATTCCAGAACAGTATGTAAAATCGCTCGTTATTCGACTACTTGTCTTTTGTTTTCGGTTGAGTAAAGGGAAACATATCGAGGAAAAAGAGTTTCTATTTGATCAAATAAAATTGATTGATACGTTTTTGATGGCAAATGAGTTATTAGAAAAGGTTGCGGAAGTCATAACGGTTGATTTCGACGAAGACGATGTTTCCTATGTGAATCGTCAGTTAGTCGGGTACGGAGTCAAGCCAAATACGAAAGAACAGAAGCGTTATGAGAAATATGCAAGCACGATCCAAGCGATTTTAAAAAATATGAGTGAAATGATGCAAATTGATTTCTTAGCAGACACGCAACTATCTGAACGATTTGCCAGTCATTTTGTTCCGATGGTCTATCGATTAAAAATGGGGATCGTGATTACGAATCCATTGGTCGAAGAAATCAGGAATCAGTATGGAATTACTTTCAGTGCAACGTGGTATGCGTTGGCAAATGTGGAAGAAAAATTGGGTGTCCAATTTAATGATGAGGAAGTCGCTTTAGTAGCAATGTATTTTCAAGTTTCATTGGAAAAAAGTCAAAATGGTAAAAAGATTTTAATCGTTTGTCCAAACGGTATCGGCACTTCCGAATTGATTTTTAATAAAATTAAACGAATCTTACCGGCACAGGATACGGCTGAAGTTACAACAGTAGATAAACTTTATAAGAAAAATTTGAGCAATGTTGATCTGGTCATTTCTTCCATTAAGTTAGAAAAGATAAATAAACCAATTATTACGGTTTCTACCTTAGTTACCCAAGAAGATATTAAAAATATCACAGCATTTTACGCACATTTATTTTATTCAGAAGATGCAGAGGAAGCCGAGGAAATCAAATTACCTATTTTGAAGAAGGTAATTGACTTGGAGTATATTTACACACAGAAAAAATTTTCAGATAAGGAAGTTTGTTTACATTGGTTGATTGATCGTTTAGAGAAGAAGCAGATAGTCACAAGGGCTTTTCGCAGAGAAGTCTTTGACCGTGAGGCAATTGGTGAAACGGCACTAGCAACAGGTGTAGCAATTCCTCATGCGTCTCCTCAAAATGTTCTGCAAACGAAAATTGCCGTCGTCACTCTTGAACAGCCGATTATTTGGGACCAGCGAAAAGTACACTATGTATTTTTAATGTGTATTGCAAAAAATGACCGTAAGCTTGTTCGTGGTGTAATTACTGATATTCATAAAATCGTCCAATCAGAGAAACAGTTGACAAATTTTTTGGCAGAAAGAAATGCAAAAGAGATTTATAACAATATTATCAGGAGGTAAAACATGCAAGTAATTAACGAAGAATTAGTTGATTTAGCAGTTGATGCGGACTCAAAAATGAGTGCCATCAGTATTCTAGCAGATCGAATTAATCAGGCAGGACGACTACATAATCATGCCGGATACATTGAAAGTGTCGTGGAACGAGAAAATTTAACGACAACAGGTATCGGCTTTGGGATCGCGATTCCTCATGGAAAAAGTCCCCATGTCAAAGAGACAACCGTAGCCTTCGGACGCTTGAACAATAAAATCGATTGGCAAAGTCTTGATGGTGAAAGTGTTGGATTAGTCTTTTTATTGGCAGTTCCAGAAGAATGTCAAGGGGATCAGCATTTGAAAATAATCGCTGGATTATCAAGAAAATTAGTTCATCAAGAGTTTCGTGACACTTTAAAACAGGCTTCAAGTGATCGCGAAATCGTCGAACTGCTTAATGACAGCTTGGCAGGCGTCTTAGTATAAAAGTTAATACAAACAAATTTAAATGATATAAAGGAGCGAAAACTATGAAATTAGTTGCTGTAACTGCTTGTCCATCAGGCGTAGCCCACACTTACCTTGCTGCAGAAAGCTTAGAGGTAGCGGCGAAAAAGAACAACGTTGAAATTCATGTCGAAACACAGGGATCGATCGGAATCGAAGATGAATTATCAATGGATCAGATCCAAAGTGCGGATGCGGTGATTTTGACCAATAACATCGGAATTAAAAACGAAGAACGCTTCAAAGGAAAACCAGTAGTCCGTGTGAGTGCAGGTGATTGCATCAACAAAGGAGAAGCGATTGTCAAAAAACTCCAACAAAAATTAGCAAAATAGGAGGAACTGGAATGATAGAACTATTAAAAAATACGAGAAAAAATTTGATGACGGGCGTCTCCTACATGATTCCATTCGTTGTAGCTGGTGGAATTTTATTGGCGCTGAGCGTGCTGCTTTCTGGAAATGCTTCTGTGCCAGATAAAGGCTGGTTAGCCGACATCGCGAATATTGGTATTACAGGACTTGGCATGATGGTACCAATTTTATCTGGCTATATTGCCTTTTCAATGGTAGATCGTCCAGGGTTGGCACCGGGGGTTATTGGCGGATTGATCGCTAGAAATATTGGAGCGGGTTTTTTAGGCGGGATTTTATCAGGGATCATTGCAGGGGTTGTGGTTTTTTACCTGAAGAAAATTAAATTGCCATCTAGTTTGCGTTCATTAGGTCCGATTTTTATTATTCCATTATTTGGCACATTGATCGTTGGTATTTTGATGTATTGGGTGATTGGTCAGCCAATCGCCACATTGATGACGGCATTAACTAAATGGTTGGAATCCATGGGGACTGGAAATTTGGTAGTCTTAGGATTAATTTTAGGAGCAATGATTGCTTCCGATATGGGCGGTCCAATCAATAAGGTAGCGTTTAGCTTTGGTTCTGCAATGGTAGGCACGATCAATCCTGCAACTGGTTTGCCTAGTGAAACCGCGTTAACGATCATGGCAGGAATTGGAGCGGCGATCTGCATTCCACCGCTTGCCATGGGATTAGCGACAATAGTTGCACCTAAGAAATTTACAGTAGAGGAAAGAAATTCAGGTAAAGCGGCGATCGTTATGGGAATGGTGGGTATTTCAGAAGGAGCGATCCCCTTCGCTGCAGCAGATCCCCTACGCTGCATTCCAGCAAATATGATCGGTAGTGCTATTGGAGCGGCTATAGTGATGGTTCTAGGTGCAGGTAATCCAGCGCCATGGGGCGGATGGATAGTTGCGCCAGTTGCACAAAATCCCTTCGTCTATATTCTCGGAACAGTGATTGGTTCTGTCATTACAGCAGGAATCGTTATTGCTTTGAAGAAGCCAATTGTTGATGAATCAATGAAAACAGACAATATTGATGATGACTTTGATTTGGATATTGAAATTATGTAATAAAAAAGATGTGCCGACAAATGCTCGGCGCATCTTTTTTAAACCAAAATCAATTTTGCATACGCACGGATCATTCGTTCGTAATCTAATGGGAGCTCTTTATTTGAGATAACGATATCGACTTCAGACCAAGGAGAAACTTGAACGAGGGAGGTCTTTTCAAACTTTGTGTGATCAAGCAGAACGATTGTTTTAGTAGATTTTTTTAGCATTCGCCGCTTGGCTTCGGCATCAATCAGTGAAGAGGTGCAAAAACCTTTACGATTTTTAACCCCGCTGGAGCCGAAAAAACACAGATCGAACTGAATATCCGGGTAGATCTCACTACCACTATTGCGAAAAGCCATATCATCAGGAGAGTATTCACCGCCGAAACAAAAAAGTTTATGGTGACCGTTGGCTAACTGAGTAATGGCGGCTAAAGAGCTAGTGAAAATTTGCTTCTCTTCTAAAGAAAGCATTTTTTTAGCGAGTAGAGCCAAGGTACTGCCTTGGTCTAAACCAATCGTGTAATCTTCTGAAGTAATACAACTCATAGCCGCTTGCGTGAGTTTGTTTTTTTCAGGAAACTGTGTCGTTCGCTGGAAAACGGGAGCCAGTTCTTTTTCAAAAATCAATCTAGCCTTTCCATGTTTTTTTTCTAAAACGCCTTCCGCAGCTAAATAGGCTAAATCCTTTCGGATGGTTTCATCGGAAACTTGAAATTTTCTCACTAATTCACGAACTTTGATCTCTTTTTGCTGATATAAAAGTTCAGTGATTTGTTTGCGACGTTTTGCGATTTCAGCAGCTTTCATTCATCAATCCTCCCGTTTTTCATTTACGGTAGCATGAGAATCCAACAAAAACAATCCAAAACTTGGGAAAAATTGAACAAATCCAACTTTTTTCTCGTATTTCAAAGAAGTCTATGGTTTGAAGTAAAAAAACTTTCTATACTAATGAAAAATAGAAGTAAAAAAAGGAGTGAAAAACTTGGGAACGGGAGTTATTAATCATGAAAAAAATATTGCCAATGTAGTAGTGAAAGGGAACCCACGTATTCAAATGATGAAGGATCATCTCTTCAAAGAGAAACGCCAAATTTCCTTAGAACGTGCGCTACTTTACACAGAAAGCTATCGTCAGACGGAAGGTGAACCCACAATTATTCGTCGGGCAAAAGCGGTCGCTCATATCCTTGAAAAGGTGGAAATTAGTATTCGTGAAGGAGAATTGCTTGTGGGAAATCGGACGGTTCGTCCACGGTCAGGAATTCTTTCACCCGAGATGGATCCTTATTGGATTATGCAGGAAATTGATACGATCGCTTCACGTCCACAAGATCAATTTGAATTCACTGAGGCAGATAAAAAAATCTATCGGGAAGAGCTATATCCTTATTGGGAAAAACGTTCGATGAAGGATTTTATCAATGGTGAACTGACAGATGAAGTGAAAATGGCACTGAAAGATGAAGTTTTCAAGCTGAACCAAACGGATAAGGGGCAAGGTCATATCATTATGGATTTCTCAGGAATTTTATCGCGAGGGATTGGGAGTTATCTTGTTTTGTTAGAAAATAAAATCAGCGAAGAACCAGATAATTATTTCTATCAGGCAGGTAAAATCGTATTTACAGCGATGAGAGATCATTTTATCCGCTATGCAGAATTGGCAGAAGAGAGCAGTAGAAGTGAAAAAGACCAGCAACGATGTCGGGAACTGCGAACAATCGCTGAAATGTGTCGCAAACTAAGTATTGAAAAGCCCTCTTCTTTTTACGAAGCGCTGCAATTATTATGGATGACCAGTATTGTAGGCCAATATGAATCAAATGCTTCATCCCTTTCTTTGGGGAGAATGGATCAATATTTGTATCCTTTTTATCAAATGTCACTGCAAACAGGAGTGGATGAAAAATTTCTCTATGAAGTTCTGGGAGACTTTTATATTAAAACCAATGATGTCGTACTTCTACGTTCAGAGAGCAGTGCCAAATGTTTTGCTGGATTTCCAACAGGCTATACGGTTGTTTTAGGTGGACTAGATGAATTAGGACATACTTCGGTAAACCCGCTATCTTTTGTAATGTTGGAGCTTTATCATGAAATCTTGTTGCCTCAGCCAAACTTATCGGTACGTATGAACGAATTAATTCCCAGACGTTTTTTGCTTAAAACTGTCGAGACGATTCGGTTGGGGACAGGCATTCCACAATTATTTAACGATGAGGTTTGTGTTCCAGCCTTTTTGAGCAAAGGAGTGTCCCTTGATGATGCTCGGGATTACGCGACGGTGGGCTGTGTAGAGACTTCAATTCCTGGGAAAACTTATGGACTGCACGATATCGCACTGTTTAACTTACTAAGGATTATGGAATTGAGTATGTATGAGCTGAGAGCGGACACTGAATTAACCTACGAGCAGCTAGTTGAGACAATTGAGAAGAAAATTGATTATTATGTTGAACTAGTAGTCAAGGGCTCAAACATTGTTGACTTAGGTCACCGCCATTATGCGCCGACACCCTTTTTATCTGTGTTGATCGATGATTGTTTAGCAAAGGGCAAAGACGTTACAGAAGGCGGCGCACGTTATAATTTCTCAGGAGTGCAAGGCATCGGCGAGGCTAATCTAAGTGACTCTCTCTATGTTATCAAAAAAATGGTTTTTGAAAAGAAAGAGATGAGCTTTAGTCAGTTAGTAGAGGCGTTAGAAGCAAACTTTTCAGGCGAGTATGCTGACTTGCAAACACATGTGATTCAAGACTTTGAAAAATTCGGCAATGATGATGAAGAGCTAGATATTATTGCAGCAAAGTTGTTTCGTCATTATGCTAAAGAGTTAGAAAAATACGAAAATGTAAGAGGCGGTAAATTTATCCCGGGTGCTTATACAGTATCTGCTCATATACCATTAGGAGAAGCAGTCGGTGCGACACCTGACGGACGTAAAGCACAGGAACAATTAGCTGACGGCGGTTTATCACCGATGGTTGGAAGAGATCATTTAGGGCCTACCGCGGTATTAAAATCAGTCAGCAAGCTAGATAATTATTTGACCGTCAATGGCAGCTTGTTGAATTTGAAGTTTCAGCCAAACACTTTGAAGGGACAGCAGGGGTTAAACAAATTTGCGGACTTCTTAATGGCGTTTACTAAATTAAAAATTCAACATGTTCAATTCAATGTTCAATCAAAAGAAACCTTGCTGGAGGCACAAAAGCAGCCAGAAAAGTATTCAGGTTTATTGGTTCGTGTCGCAGGCTACAGTGCTTTTTTCGTAGATTTGAACAAACAAATTCAGGATGACATTATCGCGCGTGTCGAACATCAATTGTAGGATGAGGGATAGAAATGGATCAAGGCTTAGTTTTTAATATTCAACGTTATTCTGTACATGATGGCGGCGGGATTCGTACATTGATTTTCTTAAAGGGCTGTCCATTGCGCTGTCCTTGGTGTTCCAATCCTGAGTCACAAAAAAATGTAGAGCCTGCTAGCTGGAAGAAAAATGGCAAAACAGAACAAATTGGGCAATGGCGTTCAATCGACGACTTGCTAGATGAAGTACTGAAGGATGAGATTTTTTACCGCACGTCTGGCGGCGGTGTAACCTTATCTGGTGGGGAAGTTTTAATGCAAGCTGATTTTTCCGAAAAATTTTTACGGGAGTTGAGAGACCTTGGTATTCATACGGCCATCGAAACAACTGGGTGTTTTCCAGTTGAACGACTAAAGAAGATTGCTCCTGTAGTTGATCAAGTACTATTCGACTTGAAGATTATGGACCATTGCGAAGCAAAAAAAGTTATCGGATTGGATTCTAGAATCGTAGAAGAAAATTTTGACTATCTTTTAACACAAACGCAGCTCCAAGTAATTCCGAGAATTCCATTAATCCCTTCATACACGACGAATAAGAGCAATATTCAGCAGTTAATTAGATTTTTGACTGCACGAAAGGTAACAGAAGTACATTTGTTGCCATTTCATCAATATGGTAGCAGTAAATATGAGTATCTTGGTTGGGAATATCACATGAAAGAGGCTCAGACCTTGACTCAGACAGAAGTTGATACGATTAAGGAACTATTTGAACGTGAGGGGATTGCTGCAAATATTGACGGATTGGAATGAGAGGTTAACTACCTCTCTTTTTTTCTGGAACACCGTAGTTTGTGAATTCTTTTCTTTTTTCCAAAGTTGATTGTTTTCTCCTTGTGAATCGGTTATAGTATGTAGCGAATGTCGCCATTTTTCGAATGTTACGAAAAGCGGAAGACGTACGAAGAGAAATTTTTTGAAATTTCTGATCTTGTTAGTGAGCTTGCTTGTACTTTAATAATGAGCGAGCGCTTCGGTAGAATGTAGTAGGAGGTAACACCTTGGAAAAACCCTCAATTTATGGTTTAAGAAGAGAAGAATTGGTCGAATGGTTTTTAGAACATGGAGAGAAGAAATTCCGTGCCACACAGGTATGGGAATGGCTATATCGCAGCCGTGTAACTGAATTTGCGGAGATGAGCAACCTATCGAAAAAAACGATTGCTCTGTTAGAAGAAAATTTTATTATCAATCCATTAAAGCAATTAGTTGTGCAGGAAGCCAGCGATGGAACGGTCAAGTATTTATTTGAATTACCTGATCATTTGATGATCGAAACTGTTTTGATGCGTCAAGAATACGGATTGTCTGTCTGTGTTACGACTCAAGTGGGCTGCAATATCGGTTGTACCTTCTGTGCTTCGGGATTATTAAAGAAGCAGCGTGATTTGACTGCGGGAGAAATCGTTGCCCAGATTATGTTAGTACAGCATTATTTTGATGAACGCAGAGAAGAGGAACGTGTTTCCCATGTCGTGGTTATGGGGATCGGCGAGCCATTTGATAATTATAAAAATGTCATGGACTTTCTAAATGTGATTAATGATGATAAGGGGATGGCAATCGGTGCACGCCACATCACGGTTTCCACAAGTGGTTTGGTTCCTAAGATCAAGAAGTTCGCAGAAAATGGCTTACAGGTGAACTTGGCAATCTCACTGCATGCGCCTAATAACGAGGTTCGTTCATCAATCATGCGAATCAATCGTAGTTTCCCCATCGAAAAATTGATGGAAGCCGTTGACTATTATATAGAAGAAACAAATCGTCGAGTCACCTTTGAATACATCATGCTTTCTGGAGTAAACGATCGACCAGATCACGCACAGGAATTGGCAGATCTGATGAAGAACAAGAAAAAATTAGTTTATGTGAACCTGATTCCTTATAATCCAGTCAGTGAACATGACCAATATTCACGTAGCAGTAAAGCAGATGTTTTACGCTTTTACGATGTTTTGAAAAAGAATGGAATCAATTGTGTGATTCGTAAGGAACATGGAACAGACATTGACGCAGCTTGCGGACAATTACGCAGTAAACAAATGAAAAAAGCAACAGCGAAATAAACAGTTTACTTCCTCATTTTTAGTGAGGAAGTTTTTTTAATTAATCATGAAATAGCTAGAATGTCTATGATACACTGAAAAGAAAGGGTATTCAAGGAGAATAAAATGGATAAAGCAGCAGACATTCAAGCAATTTTAGCTCATCGTTATGATCAAGGATGGGATTATTGGACGACAGAGGATAGGCGATTAGGCAAAGGGGCTCCGTTTTCTTGTTTAGAATCAGTGGAATACCTATTGGAGTTAGGGATGGATCCGCAGGAAGAAATTCTGCAGCAGGTAGCAGAACTTATATGGGATAGTTGGCGCGAACCTGGTGAATTTAAACTTTATCCAAAAGGCGCCGTTTTCCCCTGTCAAACGATCCCGGCAGCGACTCTTTTGGTTCGTTTGGGACACGAGGATGATCCGCGAATGAAGCAAACACAAGAGCATTTGCTCTCGACTCGATACGAAGCCGGCGGCTGGTGGTGCAAAAAATTTTATTTTGGACGAGGACCAGAGACAGAGTTTTCTAATCCATTACCAACACTAAATGCATTAGAGCTCTTTCGTCGGACAAAATTCATTGAAGAAGCGGAACTCGATGATGCGGTAGAGTTTTTGTTGCACCATTGGGAGACAAAAGCTCCAATTGGTCCTTGCCACTATGGAATCGGAACCTTATTTATGCAGGTAGAGTATCCGTTTCGTGGATATGATCTCTTTTATTATCTCTATGTACTGTCCTTTTATGAAAAGGCCCGACAGGATGTACGTTTCAAAGAAGCATTTGAAGCACTGAAGGAAAAAACGAAGGATGGACAAATCATTGTGGAACGAGTTGTTCCTAAATTACGAAAATTGAATTTTTGTAAAAAAGACCAAACGAGTGATCTGGCAACGGAACGCTATCAAGAAATTTTGGATAATTTAGCAATATAGCTCTTTTTGCGTATCTTTTTAGTAAATAGGGAGGTCAGAATGAAATTAATCGAGATTAAAAGAGAATACGGACTCAATCAAAATACGTTTTATGGCTGGTTAAAGGAAAATTAAATGATTGTAAAGGAACTAACAGGTTACATGGTAGGACCAAATGCGCTAGAAGGAATGGAGACTAGTACAAATCGGCGGGTCACCGAAGATGGCGAGATCTTGATTACGACACAAGTCATCGTTGACAATCAAAGAATTCCAGAGCTTTTAGAGCGCTATGAGTCATCAGGGTTACCGAGAAGATATTCTCCTCAAAAAAAGGAGCGAGGACAGAATTCAAACGATGAGTTAGAAAAGCGAGTGGCAATTCTTGAAAAGCAGGTATATATCGTCACTGAACAATTAGCAACACTCATTAAGCAAAACAGTCGGAAACACGAATAATGTGTTTCCGACTGTTTTTTTCTTTAGGCTGTGATTGTTCCTACAGGGAAAACTCTTCTGAAAACTTTGCGAACAAGTGGACCTGCGATTAGTATTTGAAATGGTAGAGCCATAACAAGATTTTTCAAAATGTTCGTTCCCCAAATAATGAATAGCAAATGCCATTCGTGGGTTTGGCTTAGTACCTCAAGCGTACCATATAGTGACATAAAAAAGACCATCGGCAAAACCATGCAGCTGGAAATGGTTAAAATTTTACGTAAAGGGCTAGCAAAGGTTGGTAGAAGTTTAAAGGCTATTTTTTTTGCAGGACCCGAAACGACAAACCAATCCAACAGTAAAGCACAGCAATAACCTAGCGGCAAGCCGAGCCATGCTGATTTAAGAACTTCGAAAGTGAAGGCTCCTGAATGCAAATAAATATTGTACAAGCTCATCCAGAACACCATCACAAAACACATCATAATTGTATAAACAAAACTTTCCCTTTTATTACTTGGCATAAAAATCCTCCTATTAATTTGAATACAGCAACTTTTATAGAAAGAAAACGTTTTTCGATAACCTGAACAAAGATATTAGTGGAAGCTATATATCAAACGGAACTTTAAATAAAATGTAGCAAAGAATGTATTCGTTTCATTATTTGATTGTCTGCGAAAGGCAGAACTCACAAAAAAGCGGCCATCGTATAACTCGCTACGATGACCACTTTGGGAATCTTCACTGCGTTATGGAAAGACGTTTTTTGCTTTTTCCATTATATACACAGTTTTCAATTTCATGTAAGTAAAAATTTTATTTTTTTTCACCAATCTCGTCTTTTAAACGGTAAATCTTTGAAGGACGGCCAATTCCGACAGGGCGTTCACCAATTTCATCAAAATATTGCAGCATTGCTTTTTTGAAATTAGAATGATCTACTGTTTTGAAATCAACCCCTAAAAATTTCGCAAACACCTTGCGTGCTTCAGTGATGGTGAATTCATCTCCTAAAACTTGTAGAATTAGTGGTTCATGATCCATTTTATTCACCACTCGGTTAAAGGCTTTACGAATGATTTCATTGTGGTCAAAAGCTAAGGTGTCTTTACCAATGGATTTTCCAGTCTCTAAGTCAATTTCAATAGAAATATTATCCTCACTAGTTAAGTAGATCGTTTCTCCATGACGTTCCATGTTAAACCAGCGGGCATCTTGCGTGTCATCTCCAGCAGTCGGAGGAACTTGTCCGATAAAAGCCAAATAACTAACGGTAATAACCCAACCACGAGGGTCACGATTCGGTGAACTGAAGGTGTGGAGCTGTTCGACATTTTTTCTGCCAATTACCAAGCCCGTTTCTTCAGCTGTTTCACGGCGGACACTATCATTAGTCGATTCATTGCGTTCGACGAAGCCGCCAGGCAATGCCCAAGAATTACGATAGGGGTTTCCACGACGTTGAATCAGTAATATTTTCAGCTGATCCTCTTCCTTGTTATAGCCCATAATGACAATGTCAACGGTGACAGAAGGCTTGTCATATTCGGGATGATCTTGTTCTTTATACCAAGCGACGAATTCAGCTTCATCCGCTTCGTGTTCATAATAATCTTTTTCTGCTTCTTTAGAGGCAAATTTTTTCATGCGTTGTTCACCCATCCTCTTACTATAAGTATTCGCTACTTTATTGTAGCATGAATAACTAAAAAAGGGGAACTCCGCTTGGAATTCCCCTTTTGCTTTATACGAATTATTTTGTTGACTCAGTTGTAGCCTTTTTGCTTGAACTATTTGTTGTTAAGAAGTCAGATAAAATATTTTCGAATGAATCATCTTTGATCTTCACGTTGGCTTTCTTCAATTCTTTTGCGATAACCTCAGAAGAGAAGGTTTGGTCAGCAATTTTTGTATCTTCAGCAATTTGTTTCAATTCTTTTTTGTATTTATCCATGTCATTGCCCTTAGAAGAGTTTTTCTCCATTTTGACAATGTAGTAGCTTGATTGGTAAGTAGATGAATCCATCGCAGTAATTACATCAGAAACTTCGCCATTCTTCAATTTGAAGGCTGCTTCTTTGACTTCAGATGGAACGGTCGATGATTGTGAATCAAATTTGATTTCTCCACCATCTTCTTTTGTTGTTGAATCTTGTGATTTTTCTTTTGCGATTTTAGCAAAATCGCCTTTGTCATCTAGTTGTTTCTTGATTTCTTTTGCTTCATCTTCACTGCTTGCCAAAATAATACGTGCAGTTACTTCTGGATGGAATGAATCCCAAGCAGATTTTAGATCCTTATCTGTGATCTTCACGTGAGATTTCAAACCTTCTTGGAAAGCTAGTGATTGTTTCAAATACTCTTTATAAGATTTTTTTGTATAGCCAGCAGATTTCAATTGGCTTTCGAAACTGTCGCCTAATTGTTTTGCTTGCTTATCGTATTCTTTATCGATTTGCTTATCGGTTACTTTGTCACCATAAGCATTTTCGAAAACCTTGTAGATGATCATATTGCGAACTAAACTTTGGTTTGTTTGTTCTTTTTTCGCTTCATTATAGAAATCTTCGACGGTAATTTTTCCGCCTTTCATTGTTGCGATGTCTTGATTAGAACTTCCTGAACAAGCCCCCAGTACAACTACGCTAAGTAAGCCAGCAGTGGCTAAAAGAATCTTTTTTTTCATTTCTTTGCTACAACTCCTAAAATTTAATTTACATACGTTTGTTATTCCTTTTCAACTATAACACACCTAAAAATGTAAAGGAAAGGGGGGTAAAAATAGTTTCCGAGAAAATTCATAATAAAGACATAATTACTTAAGTGAACCAACTTAATCCTTACTATTATTCAATCGGACGTTCTAAAGAGAAGCGCCCTTTTTTTATGACTGTTGTTTCTTCTACTTGAGGCAATGCTTGATTGATTTTTTCTATTTGAGCCTGAATTTGTTGAATGCGAGGCTCTGCTTGGAAGCGAAACTCTTCAATATCTTTCTCAACCCCTGATTTAAAGGCAGGGACCAGCGTATCAAATGTTCCTTTTAGAGTCACCAGTGACTCTCTAAAATCGGTCAAATTATCATTAAGTTCGTCTGTTAATTCAACAAGTTCTCGAGTATTCGTAATTAGTTTCTCTCTTGTTTCTTCCCCTTTTCGAGGAGCTAACAGAAGACCGCCTAGTGTCCCAAGACCGGCACCAAATAGAATTCCTTTAAAAAAGCTCATTTATTTCACCTGCTCCTTGATCTTATCAGCGATCGCTTGCATTTCTTCGGGAGACTGCTGCTCCGCATGATTACCGAAGTGAATGGAAAAGTCATCGTTTTTACTATAACGAGGAACTAAGTGCACGTGAGAATGGAAGACTGATTGATAAGCTAATTCTTTATTATTATTTAGGATGTTTAGTCCTTCCATCTCAGGAAAAGCTTTCTCAATGGCACGAGCAATTTTAGGAATCCGTGCAAAAACCTCTGCGGCTAATGTCTCATCATACTCAAAAATATCAGTAACGTGTTGTTTTGGAACAACAAGAGTATGGCCCATTGTCGCTTGTGAGATGTCTAAAAAGGCATAAACTTTTTCATCCTCATAAATTTTGTAGCTAGGGATTTCTTGGTCGATGATTTTACAAAAAATACAATTTTCCATTGCAAACATCCTTTCTGATCAATTATGATTTTTATTTTATGTCGACGCTGTTGAAAAGAAATTCAACAACAGCCGTAAATTCTTCTTTTACTTTACCATAACTTGTTATACTTGTGCTGGAAAAGGTCAGGAGAACATTAAATATTTGTAGGATTCTGCTATAATATTAACTAAGAAATTGGAGGGAAAAAGATGAGCTTAGAAATTCAGCATGTTACGGGCGGCTACGGCCACTTGCCTGTTTTAAAAGATATTAATTTTGAAGTCCAAAATGGAGAAATGATCGGCTTGATTGGCTTGAATGGTGCGGGGAAATCCACTACGATCAAGAACATCATCGGTTTATTGACACCGCAAAAAGGAACTATTACGGTAGATAATTTGACGTTACAACAGGATCCAGAGAATTATCGAAAAAAAATCGGCTACATTCCTGAAACACCTTCATTATATGAAGAGTTGACTCTACGAGAACATATTGAAGTGACGGCGATGGCTTATGGTATTCCTAAAGAAGAAGCGATGCAAAGAGCAGAGACGCTACTGAAGACTTTTCGTTTAGAAAATCGGCTTGAGTGGTTTCCTGTAAATTTTTCTAAAGGAATGAAGCAAAAGGTCATGGTTCTGTGTGCATTCTTGATTCAACCAAGTCTGTACATTATTGATGAACCCTTCTTAGGGTTAGATCCTTTAGCGATCAACGCTTTGTTGGAACTGATGGTGACGATGAAGGAGCAAGGAGCGGCTATCTTGATGTCCACGCATATTTTGGCGACGGCTGAAAAGTATTGTGATCGTTTCGTCGTATTACATGAAGGGGAAGTACGAGCGCAGGGGACTCTGCAGGAGCTGCAAACAGAATTTGAGTTACCTGGCTCTTCTTTAGATGAAATCTATATCGCACTGACAAAGGAGAAAGAACATGCATGATTTTTTTCTATTAAGGCGACAACGCCATCAGAAAAAAATGATGAAATATATGCGTTACGTGTTAAATGATCATTTTGTCTTGGTGTGCTTGTTTTTAGTTGGCGGTCTAGCCTTTTACTATTCGAATTTATTAAAACAATTGCCGTCAGATTTCCCATGGAGTTTGCCGATTGTTGCTGTTGCGTGGTGGTTTATTTTACCATTTGGGAAATTAGCCACACTGGTGGAGCCTGCGGATATGACCTTTTTATTACCTAAGGAAAAAGAAATGGGTAGTTATCTGAGTCGCGGAGTGCGTCACTCGCTAGCATTTCCATTTGCTGTTGAGCTGCTTGTTTGTGGTGCCTTACTACCATTAGTGGTTCTAGCTAAGCAAATCAGCTTCATAAATTTTTTCTTCTATTTATTCATGTTGTGGGGATTGAAATATTCTCATCTAAGATTACAACGACTAGCTTGTTATCAGAAAACCTATGAGCAAGCACGGCGATTATTCCTATTATGGTTTATTGCCAGTGGTGTGATAATTTTTGTTAGTCTTTATGTTACCGCCTGGGTTGGCACAGTGCTTGCTTTTGTTTTGACGTTTTGCTTCTTATCATTAACTCAAGAAAAAGAGCGTCTACTGGACTGGAGTAAAATGATTGACCGTGAAAATGCGCGGTTGCATCGTATTTATCAATTCATTAACTTGTTTACCGATGTGCCGGAGGTCGAAGCAAAAGTCCATCGTCGTAAATACTTGGATTTTCTATTAGCTAGAATCTCTTCCAAACAGGAAAATACGTATTTGTATTTATTTGCCAGAGGTGCTTTACGTGGTGCGGAGTTCGGAGGCTTATTTTTCCGCTTGCTGATTGTTGGCAGTGTGTTATTGTTCTCATTAAATGACTTTCGCTTTATAATCGGTATCAGCGCATTGTTTATCTATTTGATTGGGTTCCAAATGATTCCCTTGTACAATCAATTTGATTACATTAGTGCGGTCCAGCTTTATCCAGTACAAATGAAATATAAAAAAACTGCTTTGCAGAGATTAATGGTGATGTTGCTGTTTGGCGCAGCGCTTCTCTTCGCTTTGTGTAGTTTGGTTCACTTGTCAGTTGTTGAAAGTTTGGTTTTACTTGTGTTGCTTTTGATTGAGATCGGATTATTTGCATGGTTGTATCTCCCGGTAAGAATAAAGAAAATGGAGGCTTAGTGGATGAAAGTATTATGGAATGAAAAAATTGTCGATGAATCAGAAGTTAAAATTGATTTGGAAGATCGTGGTTATCAATTTGGCGATGGTATTTATGAAGTGATTCGTATTTATGATGGCTATATGTACATGGAAAAGGAACACTTGGATCGTCTATGGGTCAGTGCGGAGAAAATTAGAATGACTCTTCCATTTACTAGAGAAGAATTAAGCCAACGGTTGCATCGTTTAGCCAAAGAGGTTGGACTGGACAATGCCCGTGTATATTTTCAAGTGACTCGCGGGACTGCGAAGCCACGTTTGCATGATTTTCCAGATCCAAAAGAGGTTCAGCCTGTTTTAATGGCGGATATTCAACCAGCTTCACGTCCGGCTGCAAAGCAAAATATTGGTATTCGTGCGGGAATCGTTGAAGATAAGCGCTGGTTGCATTGTGATATTAAATCAATCAGTTTATTAGGAAATATTCTTGCTTTAGATGAAGCACAGCAAAAAGGGTATGACGAAGCCGTCTTGGTTCGTGATGGCAACGTGACAGAGGCCTCCGCATCGAATCTATGGATGGTAAAGGACGGTATCATCTATACACACCCTGACAGCAATTTGATTTTACCAGGAATTGCAAAAATGAAAATTCGCGAGCTGACTAAAGCGTTAGGGATTGAGCTTAGAGAAGAAACGTTTACTGAAAAGGAATTGCTGGCCGCTGACGAATGCTTTAAAACTAGTTCAGTAGCGGAAGTAATGCCGATTGTTGAGATCAATGATCATAAAATTGGTGACGGAATGCCAGGGAAAGTTACGAAAAAAGTTCTTGATGCCTATATTGAAGCGGTGAACTTAGCGGTTCAAGCACATCGCGATGAAAAATAATCAAAGAAGAACATACATGCCCTTGACGAAGTGCCTTTCCCCGACTAAAATAGTAAATACGTTTAAAATGCTAGGGGAGGGCCTTGGGAATGGAGTTTCAGTTAGATAGTGACTGGCGTGTGCAGCCGATCAAAGGTGATACGGGAAAAACGTATATCGGCTATCGAGACGAAGATCGCGTCTTCATTAAACGAAATACCACTCCGATGTTGGCTGCTTTATCCCGTGAAGGAATCGCACCCAAGCTTGTGTGGATCAAGCGGACAGGGAATGGGGATACGTTAACTGCACAAGAGTGGCTAGATGGGCGAATCCTCGAACCAGAAGAAATTCCTCGTCGTAATGACGTGGTGGATGTTTTGTACCATCTTCATCATTCACCTTCATTGAAAGTCATGCTGAAGAAAATGGGTGGACGTCAAGTGTCGCCGCAACAGCTTCTAGCGGATTATGAAGCAAATTTGCCAACCATGATTGAGCAAAATAGCTTTATTGAGTTAGTCTATGATTATTTAAAGAAAAATATTCCAACGTATGCCAAAAAGAATTACACCGTTGTTCATGGCGATGTAAATCATCGAAATTGGATAGTATGTTCGAATTATTTATATTTAGTTGATTGGGATTCAGTCATGTTTGCTGATCCGGCACTGGATGTTGGAACGATTTTAGGTAATTATGTGCCGTTGTCTAGCTGGAGTAAGTGGCTTGTACGATATGGTATTCGGCCAACGGATGAGAACATGGAGCGGGTTTATTGGTATGGTCTGATGAGTTTGCTTTTAGAAATCGCTCGTCAATACAAGCGCAAAGAATACCATCATATGAATCAATCGATTTTACAATTAAAACGAATTTTTGCAGGAAGCTGAACATTTCGTTCAGCCTTCTTTTTTGCCAGTTATGCTTTTCGCAGTTTCATTAGATTTGACCACTAGGATAAAAAATTTATTCTTTATAATGGACAGGTAGTTTAGCATAATGGTATGCGAAGTGAGAAAAAACTCATTTTTCTGTTCTTTAGAAAAATGAATACGAAATTAGAACTAGCTATGAGTTCTGCTTTTCGCAGTTATACAAAAGAGAAGTTACTGAGTGCATGAAATAGAGTGAATTATTTGGAGGAAAACAATGCGGGTAAGAAATCGTCCAGGCGCTGCTGAAATGTTGGCAGCTCGTCCTGAATATGTAGTACAAGATCCAGAAGGCTGGAAGGGTCGCTGGTCCGAACGTTTTGGTAACGACCATCCGATTCATATTGAAATTGGGATGGGAAAAGGTCAGTTCATTACTGGAATGGCTGCTGCTCATCCAGAAATCAATTATATTGGAATAGAGATGCAAGTTAGTGTTATTTCCCTTGCGTTGGACAAACTAGTTGAGGCAGAGCTTCCTAATTTGCAATTATTGCATGTCGATGGGTCCGAGTTGACCAATTACTTTGCAGATAGTGAAGTTGATCAAATCTACTTAAATTTTTCTGATCCTTGGCCGAAGAAGAAACATGAGAAGCGCCGTCTAACGTCCCCTAGTTTTCTAGCTGTAGATGAAACGATTTTGCGGCCTGCCGGGGAAATACACTTCAAAACTGATAACCAAGGTTTATTTGAATATTCCTTAAGCAGTTTTTCAAAATATGGGATGACGCTTGAGCAAGTCTGGTTGGATCTACATGAGAGCTCATATGAAGGAAATATTATGACTGAATACGAAGAAAAATTTTCTAACAAAGGGCAGCGTATTTATCGAGTAGAGGCACGCTTTCAAGACAAAACAAAATAAGAATTTTTGAGAAGGTAAATCAATTTTTTGGTTTATCTTCTTTTTTTGAAGCCAAAAGATTTTTTTACGTATATTATTTTTGAGGTGAAAGGAATGGAGATTGAAAAGCTTTCAGATGATCTGATTCAACATGGCTTCGAACATCAAATGCAAGACTTATATTTATTACCTCAAGGAGAGAAGTACCGCTGCTTCTTTCGGCGAGGACCCTTCTATGAGCGCGAAAACTCAAATCTATCCTATGTTAAAAATGAATTGTGTGTGGATACGGCCTTGCAGCTGATTAATCGGTTTAAGTATCTGGGTCAGATGGACGTCAGCGAAAAAAGAAAAGCGCAATTGGGTGCAATCTCCTATTCCTTGCCTCATGGTGAACAAAGACTGCGACTTTCCACTGTGGGAGACTATTTGCAGCGAGAAAGTTTAGTCGTTCGCTTTTTACACCAATTTGGTCGCAGTTCTGAAGTCTATCATGTGCCAGAACAGCTAGAGGTTATTCGAAAGCATAGCAAAAAAAGAGGTCTTTACTTATTTTGCGGTCCAGTCGGGTCAGGCAAAACAACGTTAATGTACAAACTAGCTAGAGAAATAGATGGACGGGTACTAACAATAGAAGATCCAGTAGAAATAGAAGAGCCTGATTTTTTGCAGTTGCAGGTAAATGAAAAAATTTATCAAAGCTATGAAGAATTGATCAAATTATCGCTGCGCCATCATCCAGACGTCCTAATTATTGGAGAGATACGCGACACGAAAACAATTCAAGGTGCAATTCGAGCAGCTTTGACAGGACATTGTGTTTACGCGACTCTGCATGCTGCCAGCTTGGAATCTGCTCATGCAAGGGTTTTTGAATTGGGAGGCGAAGCAACTCTGCTCAAGGAATGTTTGCAGGGCATTGTTTATCAGGAATTATTGCCATTGGATGAAACAATTGGACTATTGACAAGCTATCGATTCTATCAAGAGGATATTTTATATACATGGGAGGAAGGGCTAAAAGCATGCGGCGCAGGACAAAATTAACTAGAAAACAGCGAATTGATTTTGTTCATTTGTTAGGAGATTTATTGGAAAACGGATTTAGCTTGCAGCAGGCTTTTGACTTTTTCAGCAATGCGAATCTCTTTAGAACGACGATTTTAGAGAGTATTCAGACTGATCTAAACAAAGGGGAAAGTCTGGCAAAGAGCTTTGCACGATTAGACTATTCGAATGACCAGCTTTTACAAATTGAACTGGCCGATTCGCATGGCAACCTGTCTCAGACGCTATTAGGTATTGCAAGCCAGATGAAACTCATGCAGCGTCAACGAGAAAATTTTCTTAAAGCAGTTTCTTATCCCGTTCTTTTACTTCTTTTTTTACTGGTTATTTTGTTAGGAATGCGTTTTTTCCTATTACCGCAATTACTGGCTGGTGGGATGATCAAACCGGATGATTTTTCAGTTCAATTGATTACAGCAGTGCCTTTCATTGGACTAGGAATATTGCTTTTTTTGTTACTATTACTTTTTTGTTGGCATTATTTTGGTAAAAGATATACATACTTAGCTCGGTTTCGTTATCTAGCTAGAATTCCTTTAATTGGAACCCTATTCAGCAACTATTATTCAGCTTATTTCGCCTTAGAGTGGGGAAAATTATTTCAGCAAGGGTTGGAATTGAATCAAATCATTGACTGCTTGTTAGCAATTGATGGCAACTCTTTGATGCAGGAATTGGCTGGTGATTTAAAAGTTCGTCTAGCTCAAGGGAATGCTTTAGCGGAGGAATTACGAAAGTATCCTTTTCTAACCAAGGAATTTAGTCGAATCGTTTTTCAAGGAGAAGCTCGAGGAAACTTAGGAAAAGAATTATTGACATACAGTCAACTAGTTTGGCGCCGTTTTTTCAATCAGCTAGAGTTTATGTGTTCCTGGTTGCAGCCGTTTGTTTTTTTACTTGTCGCATTATTGATTATCAGCTTGTATTTGACGATGCTCTTGCCAATGACAAATTTGGAGGGAATCTTGTGAAGAAAAAAGTTTCTGGCTTTACATTAATAGAAATGCTAGTTGTTCTTTTCGTAATCAGCTTATTGTTGCTGCTTTTTGTACCAAAGCTGATCAATCAAAAAGACAGTGCCACAAAGAAAAGTGATGCGGCTATTGCAAAAGTTGTCGAAACTCAGATTGAGGTTTTTGAGTTGGATCATGGTAGAACACCGAGCAAACAAGAATTAATTGATCAGGGCTATGTTAAGGAGAAGCAATATGAAGCCTATGAACGCAATAAAGAATAGTAGTGAGAGTGGCTTTACACTTTTTGAAACGTTGCTCGTTTTATTCTTGGTTTGCAGTTTTGTTTTATTACCAACAATTGCGCTTAAAAGTTGGCAGTCTCAGTTGGAGAAGAAGTTCTTCTACTACCAATTTGAGAAATCAATTTTACATTTACAACAAGTGGCTATTACTGACCATCGCGGCACTCGAATTGAGCTTCATAAGGACCAACAGAGGATCATATTTTATACGATTCATACAGAGCTGCCGTGGAAACGGCTTAATGTACCGGACGCTATTCAATTAGAAAGTAGGGACACAATCTTTTTCAGTGCAGGAAAAGGAAATATTTCAACAGATCAGCCGGGAAACGGAAATATTCCTAAAGTAGTCTTTTATGATAATGGTCAAATTATCTATCAATTCCAAATGGGAAGTGGTCGTTTTGAAAGGAAATAATGGATATATCTTGTTAGAAAGTCTAATCAGTCTGGCGGTTTTGATCATTATTGTTTCGAGTTATGTAGAAGTAACGGTGAAGATGCAGAAGGACAGCCAACAACGTCTAAGCAGTATCTCAAATTATCGTGATCTTTATAATGAGACTCGACGGTGTCGTTTGCATTCTGTTTCTCCGGTCGAACCGCAGATAGAAGTTTCTTTAGAGCAAGGTCGAGCATCAAACCGGCAAGGAGGCATTCTGATTGTCAAAAAATAGTGGTTTTACCTTGCTTGAAAGTTTAGTCGCTCTATTAATGCTGAGCGGAATTCTTTTGCTGCTCTCAGGTCTAATTCAGCATGCCCATAAAATGGAGCGAGCTATGAGTGGTTATCATCAATTAGAATGGGAAATTTTCTTGATTCAGTTGGATAATGAGTTGAGCGAGGTGAATTATATCGGGACTACGCAGACTGAAATTTCAACTGAAATAGAAGATAAGGGAAGAGTGGTTCCATTGGTCATAAAAAAAGTAAATAGAAGAATTATTAAAAGACAGTCTGGTGGGAATCAGCCATTATTGACGGGAGTGGATCAATTTGTATGCCAAGAAAAAAATCATGGAGTGGATTTTATCGTTACCTTTACTGATGGGAAAAAGAAAGAAGGAACATGGATCTTTGAATAGCCAAGGCGGAATACTGTTATCCGTACTGTTGGCTATTTTTTTGTTTAGTTTTTTATTGATGAATATGGTAACCAGTTATCACCAAACGGTTGATTTGGCATCACGGACTGAGCAATTGTATCAAGCTAAAATTGCCAAGGAACTTTTTTTAGCTGAGTATCCTCAATTAACGTCAAAAAAAGGGACATGGGGGTTTAACAAAGGAGAGATAACTTATCAGAACGAACAAGATCGGGTAAAGATTACAGTGAAAATTAAAAAGAAAACATATCATTTTTATGAAAAAAATAGCACATCAAACTCCTCAGACTGATATAGCACGTGAGCTCATGCGAAAACGAGTGTTTTTATTGTAAAAGATACTTTTATATGGAATTAGAAAATCAATGATAAAAGAAAGAAAGCGATTGATTAATTGGAACATGTCCGCTAAAATAGAACAGGTATCGTGAGTGTTATATTAGTTAGTGAGGTGCAAGATGAATCCAGAGAAAATTGAGACAGCTTTTTCTTTGATGGAAGAAGCGATCATCGCATTGCAGCATTCACTAGGGACTTCTTTTTTTGACGCTTACATCGAAAATACGGAGAACTTAGTTGACAATGCAAAAGTACGTGTGCTTGATCAACAGCCAGACGAAGCTACTGTGAAAAAGGTAGAGGCACTCTATCAGGAATTATTAGCTTTAGAGTTAGAAAAAGAAGATTGGCGGAAATTGACACAATTAGTTTTACTAAAAGGATCGAAAACTGAAAGTCTACAGCCCAATCATCAATTGACGCCTGATAGTATTGGCTTTTTATTTGTCTTTTTGATTGAACAATTGACGTTAAAAAAAGAACAGCCATTAGATATTTTAGATATTGCTGTCGGTATGGGGAATCTATTACTGACAACAGTGATCAATTTGCAAGCGGCTAACTACACTGTCAAAGGAATCGGCGTGGATAACGACGAAACTTTATTGGCAATTGCGGCTTCAGACAGTCTTTTAATGGATGAAGAAATTCAATTATTCCACCAAGATAGTCTGCAAGACTTATTAGTTGATCCAGTTGATTATGTTATTGGCGATTTACCTGTGGGGTATTATCCAAATGATCAGCAGGCTGAAAAATTTGCTACCCATTCTGAGAAGGAGCATAGTTATGCCCACCATCTTTTAATGGAGCAAGGAATGAAGTACGTGAAACCAGACGGCTTTGGTCTATTCTTAGTTCCTAGTAATTTCCTTGAGACTGAGCAGGGACCATTACTGCAAAAATGGTTGAAGGATGATGTGCTGCTGCAGGGAATCATTCAATTGCCGGATGAATTATTTAAGTCTGAACATTCGCGTAAGAGTATTTTACTACTGCAGAAAAAAGGTGAGACTGCTCAGCAGGCGGAAAAAGTTTTGCTGGTTCACTTACCATCCTTAAAAGATCCAGCACAAGTAACAGAATTCTTCAAAAAATTCGAGGACTGGAAGTCTTCTAATTTATAAAACTGCTCAAAAGAGCGGACAGCAATTCAATTATAAAGGAGAGTAAAAATGTCAAAAACAATTGCAATCAATGCAGGTAGTTCAAGTTTGAAATGGCAGCTTTATCAAATGCCTGAGGAATCAGTAATCGCAAAAGGAATCGTTGAACGGATTGGTTTGAACGATTCAATCTTTACAATTAAATATGGCGATGGACAAAAATTTGAACAAATTTTAGATATCAAAGACCATGAAGTTGCGGTTCAAATGTTATTAGATCAATTAATTGAACTTAAAATCATTGCATCATTTGATGAAATCACTGGCGTTGGGCACCGCGTGGTAGCTGGCGGCGAATACTTCAAAGATTCTGTTTTAATCGATGATGATGTTTTAGCCAAAATTGAAGAGTTAAGTGAATTTGCACCACTGCATAATCCAGCAAATGCCATGGGAATCAAAGCTTTCCGTCATATTTTACCAAATGTAACGAGTGTGGCTGTTTTTGATACTTCTTTCCATGCAACAATGCCGGCAACAAATTATTTATATAGTATTCCCAAAGAGTATTATGATAAATACTCTGCTCGTAAATATGGTTTCCACGGAACAAGTCATCGTTACGTTTCCGAACGTGCAGCTGAATTGCTTGGCAAACCTATCGAAGAAACGAAGATCATCACTGCACATATCGGTAATGGCGGATCAGTAACTGCTGTTGAAGGTGGAAAATCAGTGGACACTTCAATGGGCTTCACACCTTTAGCAGGTTTGACAATGGGAACTCGTGCAGGAGATATCGATGCTTCGCTACTTCCATACTTAATGGAAAAAGCAGGAATTAAAGACATCAACGAAATGATTGATGTGTTAAATAAAAAGTCAGGTGTTTTAGGACTAACTGGTATCTCAAGTGATATGCGTGATATCGAGAACGGAGCAGATGAAGGCAATGAAGAAGCTATTCTAGCCTTAGATATTTATTGTGATCGCATCCGTAAGTATATTGCTCAATATATTTCAGTAATGAACGGTGTTGATGCTATTGTCTTCACAGCCGGTGTTGGTGAAAATGCTGATCCTGTTCGCCGCATGGTTTTAGAAAAAATGACTTGGTTCGGCATTGAAATCGATGAAGAAATCAATAAGAGCATCCACGGAAAAGAAGCAGAACTTTCAACAAAGGATTCTCGTGTGAAGGTTTATGTGATTCCAACAGATGAAGAAGTTATGATCGCTCGTGATGTTGAGCGTTTAGGGAAATAGTTTGTTAAGCCTTTGTCTTCTGGAGACAAAGGCTTTTTTAGTCATTGTTGTGTAAGAAATCCGAAGGCATAATTTTGTTGTATTAGAACAAAACTATGCTATTTTTTTATGCTAAACTTTTTTATGAAAGTGAGAGTGACTGTCATGAGTGAGAAAAGAAATATTGAACGTTCTATTCAAGAATATGTTCCCGGGAAACAGGTCACGCTTGCTCATTTGATTCCACATGCCAATCAAGAAGTTTTTGAAAAGCTTGGTCTTGAACATACTGGTGATGCGATTGGTATTTTAACCATTACACCAAGTGAAGCGTCAATTATTGGTGCGGACATTGCTAAAAAATCAGGAAATGTATCGATTGGTTTTATGGATCGTTTTAGCGGAGCAGTCGTGATTATCGGTGAAGTGTCCTCTGTAGAATTTGCCCTAAAGCAGGTAACGAATTCACTCGCAACAATTTTAGATTTTGACGTTGCAGAAATTACTAGGACATAACGGATGAAGCGAGTTATATTTATAGGTGAGACTGGCTCGGGGAAAACAACCCTGATGCAAATTCTTAATGAATGGGAAATCAAATATCATAAAACACAACAGGTCTATTTTACAGATAATGTGATCGATACACCGGGTGAGTTTATGGAAAATCGTTTCTATTACAATGCTTTGGTGAGCTCCGCTGTCGGTGCGGATTGCATTGCTATTGTTCAAAGTATTACGAGTAAACAAAATTATTTTCCACCTTGTTTTTCTTCACGTTTTACAAAACCGATGATTGGAATTATTACGAAAACAGATATAGAGCATAGTCAAGAGGAATTTGATATAGCGCAAAAAAGACTTCGGTTAGCTGGAGCAAAAAAAGTTTTTTCCTTATCTGCAGTTAATCAAGAAGGAATCTCAAGTTTGAAAGAGTTCTTATTAACGAATGGATTTTGACAACGCATACATTCTGAGTTATTATGTAGGCGGATAGAATTGAATAAGAGCATTTGGAACAGGGAACAAGGTGAGAATCCTTGGCAGACCCTTTCTACTGTATTGCGGACGACATCTCAATGAGCCACTTTCGGGAAGGCGAGATGAAGGATGATGCGAAGTCAGGATACCTGCCCACTTGCTGAGATAATTGTATTGGGAGAATTATTTCACCATTAAAAGGGTCAGATCGACGTTTATTTGGTGAGGTGTCTTCCAGACACCTCACCTTTTTTTCGAGTTTCACTTTTTGTAGTTTGTACAGCAAAAAAAGAAATCATTGATTTAGATTAAATTGTGGATAATGATGCTAGTGGAATCGCATGCGTAACGAAATAAGCTCATTTTTCCGGTTTTTGAAAAATGAATATCCTTAGGATTGTTTTCTTCAGTCCAATCCCTTTACACTGCGAAAAGCAGAACTCGCAAAAAAACAGCCGTAATTCGGCCGTTTATCAGGAGTTATTTGATTTTTCGATAATTGACGGGTGTCATACCAACAAGTTCTTTGAATATTTTACAGAAGTAGCTAGTCTGAGAATAGCCGATATTTTGAGAAATAGACTTTATACTCAAGTTGGATTGAGTCAAAAGAACTTTCGCTTGTTCAATTCGTTGCTGATTTAAATAGGTGATAAAGCTGACGCCAATTTCTTTTTTGAATAAACGGCTGAAATAAAATTGGCTTAAGTAAACATGATTAGCCACATCTTCAAGCGTTAAGTTGGTGGTTAAATTGGTATCAATATAAGAAATCGCCTTGCGAATCTCATCATTTTTCGAATTGATTGTATTTTTTGTCTCTTTTTTGTTTGAATGAAAGTTAAACTTGATTTGTTCACGTGGGTCAGTGTCGTTAAAGTGGTAGTCGCCAATTGTTTTGAGCAGAGCAGCCGCAGATTCAATTTGAGTCGTATTAACAGTCTTGATTTTTTTCTAGCTTGACGTAATTCTGGGGAAGATTCCCAGTGAGTAACGATCGGGTGGATGCGAGTAAAGGAGTTCTCAGTGTCATCGTTCATCTCTACTTGACCAAATAATGCGAATCCAATCAATTGATTATTGCGAATAATAGGTAATGAGATATCTGTAAGTCCAGCATGGCAACGATAAATACAAGGGTTACCATTTTTTGAGGCTTCAAGGCCTCCAAATGCATCACATTTTTGGCAAAGAGATTTAAACTCTGGCTTCGAACGCATAATCTGACAAAAAGGGGAAAAGTTATACAGGTCAGAAGTTTCCTTTCCATGTATATCAACGAGGACCGAGCCAAAATCTGCTGCTAGAGCGAAATCTTGGATTGTTTTGGAAAGTTGCAAGGAACTTTGCGAATTCAATGTACTGATATTTTCCATGTAAGCGCCTCCTAGTCATCTATTATTCTACCAGAACACAAATTCAATTTAAATCGCGATAATACCAATAACATTATTTTGACTAGCAGAAGACAAAATTTTGCTATTTTTTGACCTTAATTGACTTCTTATTAAGGCTTGTTTGGCGTTGTCTTGACATAATGTGATGACAAAATATTAATATTGCGAATAATCGGACTAAAAGATAGGACAAATTTGTTCTATCTTTTTTGTTTATCATAATAAATGTAAGTGCTATCAAAAAATTAGGAGGAATGTTTTATGCAACAGGAAGCGTTAGGAATGATTGAAACTAGGGGGTTGATTGGTGCTATTGAAGCAGCTGACGCGATGGTAAAAGCTGCGAATGTTTCCTTAATTGGAACGGAGAAAATTGGTTCTGGATTAGTCACTGTAATGGTAAGAGGAGATGTAGGTGCGGTAAAAGCAGCAGTGGATGCAGGTGTTTCTGCGGCCGATGCAGTTGGAGAAGTTGTTTCTAATTATGTTATTCCACGTCCACACACTGAAGTTGAAGGCTTGCTCCCTAAATCAGAATAGAAAGGGTGGGATAGCTGATGGCAAACACGGATCAAAAGATCGAAGAGATCATGAAGCGCGTCCTCGCAAAAATGGAAACAGGAAATGAGATGAAAATAACTAACGGAGGAGATCAAAAAATGATTGAAAAGCAATGTGCATTGACTGAATTTGTAGGAGCGACAGAATTTGGAGATACAATTGGGTTAGTAATTGCTAACGTCGATTCCTCTCTTTTAGAAACAATGAAATTAGAAAAAAAATATCGTTCAATCGGAATTGTTGGTGCCCGTACTGGTGCCGGACCTCATATTATGGCTGCTGATGAAGCGGTGAAAGCAACGAATACGGAAGTAATCTTGATTGAAATGCCTCGCGATACAAAAGGTGGCGCCGGTCACGGGTCGATCGTGATTTTTGGCGGTGATGATGTATCAGACGTGAAACGTGCAGTAGAAGTAACGTTGAAGGAAGTAGATACACGTACTTTTGGTGATGTATATGGAAATGAAGCTGGACACATCGAATGTCAATATACTGCTCGTGCTAGCTATGCTTGCAACAAAGTCTTTGGTGCCCCTGTTGGCAAAGCCTTCGGAATTTTAGTAGGAGCTCCCGCTGCTATTGGTGTAGTAATGGCAGATACGGCCTTAAAATCAGCGAATGTTGACGTAGTATCTTATGCGACACCGCAAAATGGGCAAAGCTTCTCCAATGAGGTAACGATGACAATCACAGGCGATTCAGGCGCTGTGCGTCAAGCGATTATCTCAGCTCGGGACATTGGCTGTCAGTTACTTGGAACCATGGGAAGCACGCCTAAAAATGATCAACCATCATACATTTAATAGTGGGAGTGAAAAATAGATGAAATCAAAACGATTTGAAGAACTAGAAAAAAGACCGGTCAATCAAGATGGTTTCGTGGATGAGTGGGTAGAAGAAGGCTTAATCGCGATGCAAAGCCCTAATGACCCTAAACCAAGTATTAAAATCGTCAATGGCGAAGTGGTTGAGCTTGATGGAAAAGAAAAAGCTGACTTTGATTTGATTGATTCATATATTGCTCAATATGGAATTGACTTGACTCGTACCGAAGAAGTGATGGCCATTCCTTCGAAAGAATTAGCGAATAAAATCGTTGATCCAAACATTTCTCGAGAAGAAATCGTTCAATTAACCACAGCGGCAACACCAGGAAAATTGAATGAAGTGGTTGGTTATATGAACGTGGTTGAAATGATGATGGCGGTCCAAAAAATGCGGGCGCGTCGTCGGCCAACAACGCAATCACACGTAACGAATGTGCGGGACAATCCTGTTCAAATCGCTGCAGACGCTGCTGAAGGAGCATTGCGTGGATTTGATGAACAAGAAACAACCGTTGCCGTAGCTCGTTATGCGCCATTCAATGCGGTGGCAATCATGGTTGGTTCGCAAACTGGACGTCCAGGCGTATTAACTCAATGTTCATTGGAGGAAGCAACAGAGCTAGATCTAGGGATGCGTGGGTTCACTGCTTATGCAGAAACGATCTCTGTCTATGGAACTGAACAGGTATTTACTGACGGAGACGATACACCTTGGTCGAAAGGATTTTTGGCTTCCTGTTATGCTTCTCGCGGCTTGAAAATGCGCTTTACTTCTGGAACTGGATCAGAGGTACAAATGGGCTATGCGGAAGGTAAATCGATGCTGTATCTTGAAACCCGTTGTATCTATTTAACAAAAGCAGCAGGTGTTCAAGGCTTACAAAATGGTTCGATTAGCTGTATCGGTGTGCCAGGAGCGGTTCCGTCAGGGATTCGGGCGATTTTAGCTGAAAACTTGATTGCCATGCTGCTTGATTTAGAAGTAGCTTCTGGAAATGACCAAACCTTCTCACACTCTGATATTCGGAGAACGGCTCGCCTATTGATGCAATTCTTACCAGGAACAGATTTCATTTCATCAGGCTACTCGGCAACACCAAACTATGACAACATGTTCGCCGGTTCAAACTTCGATGCTGATGATTTTGATGATTACAATGTCATTCAACGTGACTTGAAGGTCGACGGTGGATTACGTCCAGTCAGTGAAGAAGATGTCGTTGCAGTGCGTAACAAAGCAGCGAGAGCGTTACAAGGCCTCTTTGAAAAACTAGGTTTGCCAACCATCACCGATGAAGAGGTTGAAGCAGCAACCTATGCTCGCGGCTCACAGGATATGCCTGAACGAGACATGGTTCAAGATATCAAGGCGGCACAGGAATTGTTAACGCAAGGGAAAACAGGATTGGATCTTGTTAAAGGATTGTCAGAAAGTGGTTTTGAAGATGTGGCGACGAGCTTGCTTAATCTTTTGAAACAGCGTGTAGCTGGCGACTTCCTTCAAACGTCTTCAATCTTTGATGCAGATTGGAATGTTATCTCTGCGGTGAACGACAAGAATGATTACGCTGGACCAGGAACAGGCTACCGACTAGATGGTTCAGAATGGGAAAAAGTTAAAGCAATTCCTAAAGCAATCAATCCGAAAGACATTTAAGAATGCTCCCGCTACTTTTCACCATACGATCAGTAGAGAGTGAAGGCATCAAACATTAAAGGTTGAAACATCGTGGAATGATATACGGCGAGAAAATGAGACTAATTTTTACGTTAGAAAAAATTAATTCCTTAATATGAAATAGGAGGATTAAAAATGACAGAACTGAATGAAAATCTTTTGCGCTCCATTATCAAAGAAGTGTTGACGGAAATGGAAGCGAGTACTGGAGACCAACCTGTTGCATTTGAACAAACAAAGACAGAGCCTGCAGCATCATCGGATTGGTTTAAATCTGTCGGTGTTGCTCAACCAGGAAATTCTCAGGATGAAGTAGTTATTGCTGTGGCACCGGCATTTGCAGAATCACAAACCACCAACATTCTTGGTGTACCCCACAAAGATATTCTGAAGCAAGTTATTGCTGGGATTGAAGAAGAAGGCTTAAAGGCACGAGTTGTAAAAGTTTATCGAACCTCTGATGTTGCCTTTGCCGGTGTCGAAGGAGATAAGTTGTCAGGCTCAGGTGTCTGTGTTTCTATCCAATCAAAAGGAACAGCGATCATTCACCAAAAAGATTTGCAACCGCTATCAAATCTAGAATTGTTCCCTCAAGCACCGCTGATTACTTTAGAAACCTATCGTGCAATCGGGAAAAATGCTGCAAAATATGCCAAAGGTGAATCACCAAACCCTGTGCCAATGATGAATGACCAAATGGCACGACCTAAATATCAAGCGTTATCAGCTTTGCTCCATATTAAAGAAACAAAGCACGTGGTAATCGGAAAACCAGCAGAAGAAATTTCTGTAACTTTATAGTGAGGTGACTAGAATGAATGAACAATCTATTGAAAGTTTGGTTCGAGGAATCTTAAAAGATATGAATAGCGGTGCAAGTCCTGCCGCACCAGAAAATTCAGTAAATTCTGGGGCAGCGACAGTAGCGGATTACCCAATCGCTAAAAACCATCCAGATTGGATTAAAACGAATACTGGCAAGACACTGGATGATATCACGCTAGAGAACGTATTAAATGGCTCATTAACACCAGATGATCTAAAAATTACTCCTCGCATTTTGAAAGCGCAAGGGGAGATCGCAACCAGTGCTGGAAGAAAAACAATTGCGAACAACTTTGACCGTGCGTCTGAGTTAACGGCTGTTCCTGATGCGCGAGTGCTGGAAATGTATAATGCTTTGCGCCCTTACCGTTCAAGTAAGCAAGAGCTGTTGGATATCGCTAATGAGCTGGAAACAAAATACCAAGCAAAAATCAGTGCAGCTTATGTTCGGGAAGCGGCAGCACATTATGAAAAACGGAAAAAACTTAAAGGTGACAACTAAATTCTAGTTCGGAAATTCAGGAAGAGGAGCAATGAATGATGAAACGTGTAATTGGGATTGATATTGGAAATTCCTCAACTGAAGTCGCTTTAGTTGAAGTCGATGACCATCAGCATGTCCGATTCCTAGAATCAGCAATTGCGGATACGACCGGAATAAAAGGAACGAAGAAGAATCTATTTGGTATCTACAAAGCGATTAATGAGGCTTGTTCAAAAAATCGCCTTAAGGTTGAAGACATCGATCTGATCAGGATCAATGAAGCAACGCCCGTTATCGGGGATGTGGCGATGGAAACCATCACAGAAACCATTATTACTGAATCAACAATGATTGGACACAATCCGAAAACACCTGGTGGATTAGGACTGGGTGTAGGAACAACGCTTCGGTTCAATGAGTTTGAAAAAGCAGGTAAAAAAGAGATCCCTTATATTTTAATCATTGATAAATCCTTTGATTTTGATGATGTGGCTAAAAAAATCAATCAGCTAGTCGCGAATGGTTATCTGATCACTGCTGCGATTATGCAATCCGATGATGCTGTTTTGGTGAACAATCGTCTAACACATAAAATTCCAATAGTCGATGAAGTTTCCTATATTGATAAAGTACCAGTAAACATGCTGGCTGCGGTTGAAGTAGCGGAAACAGGCCGGGGGGTTTCTCAATTATCTAATCCTTATGGGATTGCGACGGTTTTTGATCTTGATTCGGAGGCAACTAAAAATATTGTCCCTGTTGCAAGAGCCTTAATTGGCAATCGTTCTGCGGTGGTGATCAAAACGCCAAAGGGTGATGTCAAAGCACGAACAATACCTGCTGGTAAAATCGAGATCACTGGAGGAAATCGTCGTAGTACTGTAGGAATTTCGGCGGGTGCTGAAAAAATCATGGAAGCTGTATCGGCCTTTGAAGTAATCGATAACGTTACTGGAGAATCTGGAACGAATGTTGGCGGTATGCTGGAAAAAGTTCGCTTAACAATGGCTGAGTTGACGGATCGACCAGTCAATCAAATCTTTATTCAAGATTTATTGGCGGTGGATACCTTTGTGCCGATTAGTGTCAAAGGTGGTTTAGCCGGTGAGTTTTCAATGGAACAGGCGGTTGGGATTGCCTCAATGGTCAAGTCTGATCACTTGCAAATGTCCAAAATTGCTGATGAAATTCAACAGGATTTAGGCATTAAAGTTGAAATTGGCGGAGCGGAGGCTGAAGCGGCGATCTTAGGAGCATTGACCACACCGGGAACTTCTGCACCTTTAGCGATATTAGATTTAGGCGCGGGTTCGACAGACGCATCGATTATCAAAAAGGACGAAACTATTGTGGCGACCCATTTGGCAGGTGCAGGAGATATGGTAACGATGCTGATTCAATCGGAATTAGGTTTAGAGGATGTTTATTTAGCTGAGGACATCAAGAAGTACCCTTTAGCTAAAGTGGAGAATATTTTCTATATCCGTCATGAAGATGGTTCTGTTCAATTCTTTGATGAACCTTTAGATCCAGCTTTGTTTGCCAAAGTGGTGGTGGTAACACCTGATGGATATGTGCCAATACCAGGAGACGATTCCATCGAGAAAATCCGATTGGTTCGACAAACAGCGAAAGAACGTGTTTTTGTAACCAATGCGTTACGAGCTTTGCGGCGTGTTAGTCCGACAGGAAGTATTCGAGATATTCCGTTTGTCGTAATCGTTGGCGGTTCTGCTCTGGATTTTGAAATACCTCAGATCGTCACCAATGCACTGTCTCATTATGGATTAGTTGCGGGTCGAGGAAATATCCGACAAATCGAAGGACCGCGGAACGCAGTGGCAACGGGATTAATTCTCTCCTATCTAAGGGAGGGATTCGATGGAGCTTGATTTAAATGTTCGTCCAGTTGTGTTGATCTATATTTCTAAAAATGTGTCAACGGAGGATATTCAATACATTCTTTATGGCTTGGAAGAAGAAAAAATTCCTTTTTCGATTGAGCAAAGAGATTTTTCGACAGCGACAGAGGCTGCTTATGTCGCGTCGAACACTTCTTCTTTAAATGTTGGAATCGGCTACGTAAATAATGAAGCAGCTCTGCATTATAAAAATTTGGCACCAGAAACTCCTTATCAATCGATTCAACGAGTTGTAACTTGTCCGCCGATGATTTTGAAAAGGTTCGGCGGGAATGCGGCACGTTTAGTAAAGGGTGTGCCATTCAAATCAATTGATCCTATGGAGGTGAAACTATGAAACAAGCAATTGGCTTAGTCGAGGTGAAGGGTCTGGCTAGTGCTATCGAAGTATCAGATACGATGGTTAAGGTAGCAAATGTTGAACTTTTAGGCGTTGAAAAGGCAAAAGGGTTTGGCTGGATGACGGTTAAGGTTGCTGGTGACGTTGGCGCTGTGAAGGCAGCAGTTGATGCTGGTAAAGCAAAAGCAGTCGCCAACAATGTGTATTTGTCAGCACTGGTTATTCCTCGCCCAGCCAATAATTTAGAAAACTTCTTCTTTGCGAAGGAGAAAAAAGCCTCAGATTTACCTGCGGAAAGATCGGATAAAACGCCAATGGTTAACGAACCTGTGGTAGAAGAAGCGAAAAAAGTTTCAGATCAACCGAAATCAGAAGAGGAACCAGTGGCGGCGGAACCGATTAAAGAAACGACAGACAAAAAAGAGGCGGTAAAAGAAGAATCAATTAAGGAAGAGCCAATCAAACAAGATCAGGTTAAAAAAGAAAAACCAATCAAGGAAGAACCGAAGAAGAAAAAGAATCCTCCTAAAGGATCAAAGAAATCTTCGGAGTCCAAAAAGAAGAAATAGCGCCAGAAAGTAGAGCTCTTAAAAATAGGATTAATTTTTACGTCAGGAAAAATTAGTTCATTGAGATGAAATAGGATGGCAGTTCCACTTTTAGCAGTTAGATTCAAAAGAGATCAATCTGAAAGAAACTGTTAATTAAGAACAAAAAAGTATAGTGGAATGGTATACGGCTTGAAAATAGGATTAATTTTTACGTTAGGAAAAATTAGTTCTCTGAGATGAAATAGGAGGAATAGACATGAATGATGCATTAGGAATGATTGAAACAAAGGGACTTGTCGGAGCTGTAGAGGCAGCAGATGCGATGGTCAAAGCGGCGAATGTAACCTTAGTTGGGACTGAGAAAATTGGTTCTGGATTAGTTACTGTGATGGTTCGCGGAGATGTTGGTGCAGTAAAGGCAGCAGTGGATGCAGGAAGTGCGGCTGCTGATAAAGTGGGGGAAGTGGTTTCCGTTCACGTAATCCCAAGACCGCATCGTGATGTTGACGAAATTTTGGTCCCTAAAGTAGGCAATGAATAATTACAGTGTCGAGGAAATCAGAAAAATTGTTCGTGAAGTGTTATTGGAGATGCAAGCAGAAACATTTCCAATTGGCATCTCTAACCGACACATACATTTAACGGAAGAACATTTCAATATTCTATTTCCGAATGAAACGATAGAACCTCTAAAACCTTTGAAACAACCAGGTGAATTTGCGTCGAAACAGACAGTATCCTTAGTAGGAGCAAAAGGAGAAATTAAAAAGGTTCGAATCTTAGGGCCATTACGGAAACGATCTCAGGTAGAAATTTCAAAAACGGATGCACGAAATTTGGGTCTTCAGCCACCGATTCGTTTGTCTGGGAATTTAGACGATGCAGTGGAAATCATGATTCGCAGTAAGGCGGCAGAACTGACTATTCCTGCGGCTATCATAGCGAAACGCCATATCCATCTTAATTTTCAGGACTTGGAACGCTTGAAATTGAAGGAGGGACAGATTGTCTCAGTAGAGATTTTCGAAGGGACACGTAGAACGATTTTTCACGATGTAGAGTTGCGACCGGGAAAAAATTTTGTTTTAGAGATGCATGTAGATACAGATGAAGCCAACGCTGCAGATATTCAGCCAAATACAAGAGGACGGATTATCAAGGAATAATCCAGAGGAGGAAGTATGGAATCAATCGAAAAGGCCAATCAATTATTAACTTCTTTTCATGAACTTGTGAACACCAAACAAGCGCAGGCGTTTAATCCTGAAGATGGTTATAAAGTTGGAGTCGATTTAGGTACTTCCTCCATTGTATTAGTTGTTTTAGATGGAAAGAATCAGCCGGTTTTCGGTGCCTTCGAGTATGCAAACGTTATCCGAGATGGACTAGTCGTTGACTATCAACAATCAGTCCAAATTGTGAATCGTTTGCGTATTCAAGCAGAGGAAATACTTGGGTTTTCGTTGAAAGCAGCATCAGGCGCTATTCCACCAGGAACAGTGGGAAACAACAAGCGAGTAGTGGCAAATGTCATTGAAAGTGCCAATATGCTGGCGGATCATTTAGTCGACGAGCCTACAGCAGCTGCTCTAGTTTTAGGTGTAACTGAAGGTGCGGTAGTAGATGTCGGTGGTGGAACGACCGGTATCAGTATTTTTGAACAGGGACAGCCAATCATCGTCGAGGATGAACCCACTGGTGGGACACATATGACGTTGGTTATTGCTGGAAATAATAAAATATCAATTGAAGAGGCTGAACTGCTTAAGCGAGATCCAGCACGTGATCGAGAGAATTTTATTATTTGCCGTCCAGTGATCCAACGAATGGCGAATATTACTGCCAATGTCCTGCGAAAGCATCCAACAGAACCGATTTATGTTGTTGGTGGCGCCTCGTATCTATCTGAGTTTGAAAAAGAATTTTCAACGTATTTGAAACAAGAGGTATACAAACCGAAATATCCTCAATTTGTAACACCAATTGGAATTGCGATGTCATCTAAGCCAATCATGGATTTGATGTAAAGCGAGATCCAATGGAAACAGTCACTATATTAGTAATTAGAACTGGGAGTAAGAATATGGACGAGTTAATTAAGCGTATTATTTCAATTATCAATGAACGAGAGCAAAATACCTTAGTTCTTTCTTGTCGTACGCCTTCCCCTGTTAGCCAAGGAATTAGAAGCTTTCTATATAACAAGCATATTCATTTAACCGAGGTAGATATCCTATTTTTAGAGCGGTTCATAAAAAAAGACGAACAAGATCCACTGGTGAAATGGCTGTATCAAAGTTATAGCTATGATTGTCGTCTGACCTTTGAACTTGCTTTCTCAAACACAGATTTGATTCCCAATGAATTATTCAACGAATGCAGTGTTCGACTGCTTAATAATCAAGGAAAACAATACTTTCTATTACCAAAAAGGGTCATTACTTACCAACAAGTAGCGATGCTGACACAACAGGATATTCTACTCATTGCATCCAATCAGCTCATTACAGATTTGGCGAGGGACCGATTGCGGGAAAGAAAAGTCGTTGTTGAAGAAAGGATGTCCGTTCTACTTTTCGCAGGAATTTAAAGGAAACTAGCCGAACGTGAAAATGGATTTGTATGATAAATGCACGAAAAGTAACCCATCCTTAATTAGAGAAAGGAGTTCAACCCTATGCTGATGGCAAAAGTAATTGGAAGTGTCGTTTCAACTCAAAAGGATGCCTCATTAGTTGGAAAAAAATTGATGATCATTCAACCGATTAACTCTGAGCAACAGGATATTCGCTTCCAGCAGGTGGCGGCGGATACAGTAGGGGCTGGTATTGGAGATTATGTTTTATTAACTAGTGGCTCTTCTGCTAGAAAACTGTTTTCGACTCCTTCAGATGCTGTTGATTATGCAATTGTTGGAATTATTGACACGTTTGATTTTTAGGGAGCTGAGGAAAGTATATGGCGATTTATACAAAAACGGGAGATAAAGGAACAACAAGCCTTTTTGATGGAACAAGAGTAAAAAAATCAGATCTGCGTGTCGATACCTACGGAACATTTGATGAATGTTGCGCCCAAGTCAGTGTAGCTCAGAAACTGGCGAGAGATTCAGAAACGATTCAGCATTTAGAATGGGTCCAACAAAAGCTTTTTCAATTGAATGCGGAAATCGCGACACAAAAAGATTTCACGAAATTGGAAGAAAAAAGCACATTGATTGGATCAAAAGACATTCATCAAATGGAAGAATGGATCGATCAGTACACTAAACGATTGCCTGAATTGCATCAGTTTATTTTGCCGGGGCAAACCCATTCAGGCGCTCAGCTGCATGTAGCTCGTGCAGTTTGTCGCCGGGGTGAACGTTTATTGACGGACTTATCTGAAGCAACAGATATACGCGAGGATCTTCGAAAATTTGTAAATCGACTATCAGATTGTCTTTATATTTTTGCTCGAATGGAAGATCAAAAGGAGAGCGAACAAAAGTTAATCAATGAGATCCTTCGCCGCTATCTCGAAAAAACGGGCGTACCACTACAGAAAAGTCCATTAACGATGTATCAAGAAATATTCCGTGCTTGTGAAGCACAGGCTGTAAAAATGTCTCTACCTGTTTCGATGGCATTAGTTGAAAAAAATGGCAAGCTTGTAAGCTTTTATCAAATGCCAGGTGCTCTGCTGGTCAGTGAATCAATGGCACAGAAAAAAGCATATTCTGCTGTTGCCATGAAAATGCACACGCATGAATTAGCGAAGCTAGTCCAGCCGGACGGTGCCCTTTACCAATTAGAGACGTTGACTGATGGACAAGTCGTTACTTTTGGTGGAGGATTTGTAATTAAAGATGTTTCTGGAAATGTCATTGGTGGCTTGGGTATCAGTGGTGGTGCCGTAGAGGAAGATATGGCGATTGGTCAAAAAGGTTTAGAGAAGTTGAAGGAGATTGGCTATGCGTGAAGAAGAAGTAAAGGAACTGATTAAAAAAATTCTTCAAGAAGCTCAAGCAACTACCTCTCCAGCGAAGGAATATGGTGTTTTTGAGACCGTTGAAGAAGCCATTCATGCGGCAAAGTTTGCCCAAGAATGCTACGAGAATCAAACTTTAGAAACAAGAAGAAAAGTCATTGCCGCGATACGTTGCGGCATGCAGCCGCACATTGAAAAAATTGCTCGCGATACGCTAGAAGAAACTGGCATGGGGCGTTACGAAGACAAGATACAGAAGCTGCAGCTGGCGATAGATAAAACACCGGGGGTCGAGGATTTACGTACAGAGGCATTGACCGGTGATAATGGGATGACCTTGTATGAACTATCTCCATATGGTGTAGTGGGAGCGGTTACACCAAGTACCAATCCGGCTGAAACGGTTATTTGTAACGCCATTGGCATGCTGACAGCCGGGAACGCTGTATATTTTAGTGTTCATCCAGGAGCGAAGAAAATTTCGAGTTGGGTCGTAAGTAAAATGAATGAATTGGTTTACGAAGCTTGCGGTATCCAGAATCTGATCGTAACAATTGCCGAGCCTTCAATTGATGCAGCACAGGAAATGATGATACATCCGGATGTGCCATTGTTAGCTATTACTGGCGGACCAGGTGTGGTTCGACAAGCTCTGAAAAGCGGGAAGAAGGTTATCGCGGCAGGGGAAGGAAATCCGCCTTCACTTGTGGATGAGACGGCAAATGTCGAAAAAGCTGCGAAAGATATTGTAATCGGTGCATCGTTTGATAACAACATTCTTTGTACGGCTGAAAAAAGCGTCGTTGTCGTAGAACAAGTAGCGGATTACTTGATCCTTCAGATGGAAAAGCAAGGGGCCTATTTGGTACAAGATGACGCGGTTATTCAAAAAATGATGGACATGACCATTATGGAAAACGGTGCGCCTAGTCGGAAATTTATTGGTAAGGATGCCAATTACATTTTAGCCGAGGCGGGTGTCAACGTAGACTTTGATGTACGGGTGATCATTTTACGGACAGATAAAATTCATCCTTTTGTTGTGAAGGAAATGCTGATGCCGATTTTACCGATTGTTACAGTGAAGGATTTTGATGAAGGGTTAGCAACAGCTCTGCAGATTGAAAACCGACGTCATCATACCGCGACCATGCATTCACAAAATGTTGGTCGAATGAATATCGCGGCGAAGAAGTTTCAAACGTCAATCTTTGTTAAGAACGGCTCCTCTTTCGCCGGCTTAGGTTTTGGCGGAGAAGGCCCAGCCACCTTTACAATTGCCACGCCAACAGGAGAATGTACGACCTCGGCGCGGGATTTTGCTAGAAAACGCCGCTGTGTGCTGACTGATGGGTTTTCAATTCGCTAGAGGGGAGGTTTTTGTTTGAAAAAATGGTCAATGAAACCAGAAATCTATTCTGGTTTTGCCAGTCTGGAACGACTGCAGCAATTTGAAAAAGAAAACCTCTGCTTCGTGTGTGACCCCTATTTAGCGGAGTCCGATAGCTTAAAAAGAATTTTAGGTTATGTGAAGCGGACAAATACGGTGGAAATTTATTCTGAGATTATCCCCGATCCGCCAATTGAAACAGTAATAGACGGAATCGAAAAGATGACAAAACACCAACCGACCGTGGTTATCGCAGTTGGCGGAGGCTCGGCCATTGATACGGCTAAGGCGATGTTGTTCTTCTATAAGCGAACAACAGGCAATAAAGTAAAGCGGTTTGTCGCTATTCCAACGACTAGCGGTACCGGATCGGAAGTCACAAGCGCATCTGTGATTACGGATACTCAAAACAAAATTAAATACCCGATTTTTCATGAAGCGATCATTCCCCATGAGGCAATCTTAGACGCAAGCCTAGTCATGTCTAGCCCGCCTTCGGTGACAGCGTTCAGCGGGCTGGATGTTTTAACTCATGCAATGGAATCGTTAGCTTCAGTAAATCGAACAAATTATACCAATGCTTTGGCAGAAAAGGCGACAGAGTTGGTTTTCCAATATTTACCAACTTGTGTGAACCAAGGAATGGAGCTAGATGCCCGAATTCAAATGCATGAAGCTTCTACCTTAGCCGGTTTGGCCTTTGATGCGGCAGGTCTGGGTGTCTGTCATGCGATTGCTCATCAAGTGGGCGCGAATTTTAAGGTCCCTCATGGGCTAGCAAATTCTATGCTGCTTCCCTATGTAATAGAAGCAAATAGCAAGAATAAAGAAACTCGAAGAAATTACGCAAGAATTTCACGTAAATTGGGCATCTGTCCGCCAAGTTTGCCAGATCATTTGGCTGTTTCAAACCTCTCTCAAGCGGTTCAACAACTAGCGATCGAATGCAAGGCGCCAATTAAGTTAAACAGCTTTGGGGTTCAAGAAGAGACAGCTTTGCAAGCGGAGGATACGATTGCGAATAACGCATTGAATGACACGACATTCAAGACCAATCCGGTTCAGTTCTCAGTAGAAGAAATCAAAGAGATCTATCGCAAAATCATTAAGTAGCAATGACAAACGGCATGAACATCAGACTTATTTTTCTGAACAGAAAAATAAATACATTAAAAAGAATAAGGGTGTCAGTTCCTCTTTTGCAGTTTGCTTGAGTAAAAAGGAAATAATGAATTACAACTAGCTAAAGATCGAACAGTATAGAGGAATGATATACGGCATGAACATCAGACTTATTTTTCTGAATAGAAAAATAAATACATTAAAAAGAATAAGGAGGTCTCATAATGAATAGTCCAGTATTTGGTGAATTTTTTGGTACGATTGTTCTGATCCTATTTGGGTCGGGGGTTGGTTGTTCTGTCAATTTGAAAGGTACTTTAGCAAAAGGTGTTGGTGCTAGTTGGCTATACATCGCGGTAGGCTGGGGTGTGGCGGTTATGCTAGGTGTGCTCAGTAGCGGATACTTCGGTTCACCTGGTCACTTGAATCCAGCGGTTACTATTGGATTTGCTGTAGCAGGTTCTTTTGAATGGGGACAGGTAGCACCATTTATTTTGGCACAGGTTGCTGGAGCCTTTATAGGTGCCTTGATTGCTGCCATTCATTTCTGGCCGCATTTCCAACAAACAACAGTGGAAGAAGGCAATAGTGTTGGTATTTTTGCTACAGGACCAGCCATTCCAAGCACAGCATTAAATTTAGTTAGTGAAATCATTGCAACTTGTTTCTTCGTTTTAGCGATTCAATTAATGCCTGCTGATATTCCTCCTGGATTACAGCCATTGATGCTTGTATTTGTTCTGATTGGTATTGGGTTGTCATTAGGTTCGACCACCGGTTATGCCATTAACCCTTGTCGAGACTTCGGTCCACGGTTGATGTATGCAGTAATGCCAATTCCAAATAAAGGAGATGCGAATTGGGGTTATGCTTGGATTCCGATTGTCGGTCCAATCATCGGAGCTTGTATCGCGACCTTATTAGTAAAAGGTTTAGGATAAAAATTATTGCTGTGAATTCAGTATCTTATCATTTTATGACGAGATACCGTATTTATTATCAGCAGAGGAGGAAAAGATGGCGAATAAAATTATGTCTATCAATGCCGGCAGTTCCTCGTTAAAATTTCAATTATTTGAGATGCCTGAGGAAGAGCTGTTAGTAAAGGGATTATTTGAACGAATAGGGTTAGAGGATCAAATGGTTTTCTCCTATTCAATGAAAGAGGAAAAAGTAAAAACAACGGTTGAGGGGAAGACCCATGAAGCAGCCATCAATTTTCTTTTGCGCTTTTTGCTAGAGAGAAAGATTTTAACTAGTTTAGACGAACTTTCTGCCGTGGGACATCGTGTGGCTCATGGCGGTGAGGAATTTAAGGCATCGAGTCTGGTTGACCAAAATGCTCTGATAAAAATCAAAGATTTAGGCAAGTTGGCTCCTTTGCATAATCCGGTAAATGTCGTGGGGATCGAAGCGCTAAAAAAAGAGTTACCTAATTGTCCTCAAGTCGCTGTTTTTGATACGTCCTTTCATCAGACGATGGCACCAAAAAATTATATCTATCCGTTGCCCTATCGTTTTTATGAAGAGAATAATGTGCGTCGCTATGGTTTCCACGGGACGAGCCATCAATTTGTAGCAACAGAGGCAGCTAGCTATTTAGGAAAGCCTTTGGAATCGTTAAAAATTATTTCCTGTCATTTGGGGAATGGAGCGAGTATCTGTGGGATCAAAGAAGGCAAATCTGTGATCACGTCTATGGGCTTTACACCATTAGCTGGCTTAATGATGGGGACGCGCTGTGGCGATATTGATCCGTCTATTATTCCATTTTTACAAAATGAGAAGAATCTTTCAGCCAGTGAGATGGACCAGCTGATGAATGGGGAATCAGGATTTAAAGGTGTGACAGGGTTCAGCAGTGATACACGGGATATTATCAGTGAAGCTGAGAAGGGTAATGAGAAGGCAAAGCTTGCATTGGATATGTTTGCAGGACGCGTGAAGCAAACAATTGGTGCCTATACTGCGGAGCTTGATGGTATGGACGTGTTGATTTTTACTGCGGGAATAGGAGAAAACTCTTCTGTTATTCGTGAGATGATCTGCGAGAATCTAACCTTCTTTGGTGTTCAGATCGATCAGGAGCTAAATCAGCAGAATAATAAAAAAATCAGTTCAGCGGCTTCTTCTGTAGAGGTATTGGTCGTAGAAACGAACGAGGAGCTGATGATTGTTAGAGATACGTTCCAATTGATTTAAATAAAGTGTATGAGCTCAGAAAAATGCCATGGATTCGAAAAAATCCATGGCTTCTTTTTATTGGATCAGACTGTCAATCAATTCTGGATGAGGATTGGATAAGACGATCTTATTGATAAGCATCGCCTGATCGCGAGCGCCGTTTGCACCAGCTTCAACCGCGGCTTTCACGGCTGCGACGTCACCTGTCAAAACAACGAAGGATTTGCCGGCGATGCCTGTACCTAACTGAATCGCAATCAGTTCAACGTCGGCAGCCTTAACTGCGAAATCGGCTGCGATAATTGAGCCGGTGGCTGAATAATATTCTAATACTCCCACTGCTCGAATGTTTTCTGGTACTTTGGCCATGTTAATGGCTTGGATCACGAAACTGTTGATTCGTGGGATGACCAATTCACCAACGACGTAGCGTCCTCCAAGTTCAACGCCTACTTCCATAGAGCGCTCAATGGCTGCGACCTGCCCGCAGATCATGATGTAGTATTTTCCAGGACAACTTGCTCGCGCCATGATTAATTTCGCGTCAGCGGCTTTCAGCATGTAGTCCACGACCTCAATTCCTTTGGCGATACTGTTTAGTTCTAAAAATCCGATCGTATCCATTAATTTCATTAGTTGTCCCTTCTTTCAATTGTAATACCGGTATCTATAGCAGTCACTGTACCATCAATGCTTGCATGAATAGCTGCACCTAATGCTTTTTCAGGTTTTCTGCCGATCATCTCGCCAGCTTTGACTTGATCGCCCACCTGAACAGTCGGCTCACAAGGTGCGCCGATATGCATCTTCAGCGGAATAGTCACGCGATTCGTTTCATACTTTGCTAATTCTTCGACTGTTAAATCAACGTATTGCTTCAGTCCGTCCTTCAATAAAATTTTAACTGGAGAGACCTGCTGAAACTCCCGCATGATAGAAGGGGAAAGGGGCTGTTCGGTTTTCTGATACCGAATGCCTTTTTCTGCTAAACGCTGCTTCACATACTTATTGACTTGCCGTGGTAAAAGCCCCATTGGACAGGCAATCGTCTCGCAAATCCCGCATTCGCAGCAAAGGAGCGCTTCCTTCCAGATCGGGTCGTCATCAATATCCTCAGGAATCTCTGTAATGGTTAAATGACGCATTACTCGATGAGGATGAATGGGGTGCCCAATCTGATATCTAGGACAAAGCTCTGTACATAACCGGCATTGAATACAGGAGGAACGGGCTTTATTGATCATCTGAGGGATTTCTTTTTCTAGCAATTCATAGATAAAGTCCCGTTTCTCCATAATGATAATGCCAGAGGTTGTCTTCGTTACTACTTGCTGGGAGAAGTCCTCCTTTGTACCGGTTTTCCCCATCATCGGTCCGCCGTTGATAAATAGAAAATCGTCGATCGTCGCACCGCCGGCCAAAGCCAAACAATCTTCAAAAGAGGTGCCAATTGGAACCTCTAGGATTTTTGGTTCATTGACTGCACCTGTGATCGTCAATAACTTATGTGTGACATTTTTTCCTTGCTGAGCGTGGAAAACATTCAGCATAGTGGAAATATTGGAGATAACACAGCCGACTTCAATTGGAATGCCTCCTGGAGGCACGGTTCGACCAGTGACTTCAAAAACCATAATCTGTTCGTCACCAGCGGGATAGAAATTGTTCATTTTGAAGATAGAAATTGGTGCATTGTATTTCTGAATGGCCTTTTCTAAGGCATTGATTTCTTTTGTGTAATGCCCCTTTGTGGCGATCACGAGATGCTCTGCCTCTAATAATTTTCCTACCGCTGTAATAGCTTGAATACATTCTTCCGCATAATGATTCATGACATAATGATCGGTTTTTAGAAGCGGCTCGCATTCCGCCGCGTTGATAATAAAATACTCCGCTTTTGTATTGTATTTCGCAGCAGTAGGAAAACCAGCCCCGCCGCAGCCGACAATACCCGCATCCGTAATTTGTTCCAATAGCATACTCGTACCTCATTTCTTCAAGTTAAAATAAGAGCGTTTTCATTTTCCGGAGTCAATTTTTTTAAAAAGTCTTTTTGTGTTGATTGGATCAAGTCGCAAACCTCTTCAGTAGATCTTAAGTGTTGGCGGTGAGCTAGGAGTGTTTGTGCTAGCATCATCGACAGACCTTTTGCTAGAAAGATTTCTTTGGGTTTGGCTAAGCAGTCAAAATCTGGAAATTCACCTAAGTTTGCGATACGGTTGATATTCGCTATCGCTAAATACCCTAAAGAATCTTGAAAGATTTCTATGATTCGTGTTTGTTGATAACCTTCTGCATGACTAGAAAAGAAAGTAAAATAAGTTTTGTAAGCATCCTTGATGACCAGCAGCAGATAGGTACACATAGACGTGTCACCCCGTACGCTGAAAGCCGCATATTGTGAAAGGATATTCGCTAAGAAATAGCCGATGTCATAGGAAAAAGGGCCGGTCATGGTATATTCCATATCAATCACTTTAAAGGAATTCTGGGAAACAAAAACATTGGACGAATGGAAATCCCCATGGATCAGACAGTCATCTTGATCGGTGATACGTTCAATCAATGTCTGCCAGTCACTTCGTATAGTTTTATCCGCCAAAATAGTATCTAGAATTGCCAGTAGTGCTTCTTGATCGGGCGTTTTCTTTGTCTCAGTTCTAGGCGGCGGCTTCAAAATGAAGTCCGTAATAATCAGTCGCATATCGGTATTTTGAAAGTAATTTTTTAACGCGTGCCAATAGTCAGTGGACAGTTTCATTTTCGAGGTTGCTAAATGCGTCCGTGCTAGATATTCTCCCACCTGTTTGCCTAATCGTGGAAATTGATCGCCTCGACAAAGAGCAAAACGCAATACGCTCAGATAAGAGAGGTCTTCCATAATGAAGAGGTGCTCAGTTGGATCGGCATAATAGGTTTCAGGAACCATTTGGGGCGCTAAGCCGGCACGCAGTTGATACGTCATGTATTCTAAATAATTTCGTTTTGGATCAATCGGGGCTAGTGAGATCCCGCTGGAAATCGTCTCCTTTGAATGCTTGACGATGTAGGTTTGTTTTCCTTGTTTAAGGGTGTAAAGATAATTTAAATAACCATCAACGTATTTGTCTTTCTCGTTACAAAGAGCGGTCACGATGAGGGGACTGGTTTGATTAAAAAGAGAGGTCCGTTGAAGCAGATATTTCGGTAATGTCGACTCACTAATCTCCATCGTTTTCCTCCTGTTCAAAAGGGATCATAAAGCTTATAAGAATCCTATCCTACCAACCATTTTATCGAAATCTAGAAGGAAAATATATAATAAAAATATGCACTTCAAGGATGTTTGTGAAAAAGCTTATCCCCGCTAGGATCAGGAAAAATACAGAAAAAAAGTGAGCAAAAAAATACAATAAAAAAACCGTTCTCGTAAAGAAAACGGTTACAGATCATACATTACTTCTTCGTAATTTTCTACATAATAGCGAAAGTTTTTCCTTCCTCGACGAACGATTGAATGTCCTTCAGCCTCAAGCTTTTCTATCTGTGCCTCTACACCGCCAGGATATTTCGGATTGATTTCTCCCTTATTTTTAAGTGTGCGCCAATAAGGGGTCAAGTCGGTCTCCCGCTGCTCGCTAGCCCAGGCAGCAATTGAGATAAAGGCTCCGGCAGTAATTGGTTCAGTAAAATCCCCACCATTTTGTTTTGCCAAATAGTCTCTGATCGCACCAGTGGTGATGATCTTACCATAAGGAATTCTCTTCATAAGCGCATCATAATCTAAAGGGGGGGCGAAGTACATTTTTGTCCCACCATACCGTTTGATCACTGCTTCATCGGTAATGATCTGCATTTTCGGCATCCCTTTATCCTCATTCATCATTGCATTGAAATCCTTTTTATCCTCATTAGCCATGAGGGCCACCTCCTACTATCTTATAATCATGTCGTCATTACGCGCGCAATTCCTATTACTAGTTTACCTAGTATAAAAATAGGATGCAATGAGACAGTTTATTTTTTTTGAAAAAAAGTTGGCACATTTTTGTCTAATTTTTTTGTAGTCGTAACAATAAAAAGTTCTTCAATCGAGGACAGGCTGCCGCAGGTCAAGAGAATCAATCCAAAGGGGGTGATGGGGAGGAGAATTAATAGAATAGGAGATAAGAAAAGCAACAGGCCGGTCAATTTATTTAGATAGGTATGCAAACTGGCGAATTGGTGAAAACGGAAGAAACCAATGACGTATGTCAGACAGCGAATGAGGACAATGACGCCAGCTCCCCACAGTAAAAAAGACGGTAATTGGATCGTAAAGACGATTTTAGAGACAACAACTAGAAAAAAGATCAAGTCAGCAATACTATCTAAAAGCGTTCCAAAGCGGCTGGTCCAGTTCATTTTTCGTGCGATCCAGCCGTCTAAGATATCAGTTATTCCCGCAAAAAAATAAAGGGGAAAGAAAAAATAATCAGGAGCAATCAGTATGAAGAATGAAGCCAAAATACGAAAAATTGTTAATATGTTCGGAATATAATTCATGGGACTGCTCCTTCTTTGAATATAACTTAACTTTAGCATGTTCTTAGCGGGTTTGAAATCAAATTGACATCTAAATGAAATGAATTTGTGCTATTTTGATAAAAAGGGTAATGAGGAGGGTAAAATGACTACAACATTGATTATCGATCATCCGTGGAAGGGCAGCTTTAATCATGGGATTCTGAATCGTTTGATCACAGGGTTGGAACAAGATCAAAAGATTTTTCAGGTCATTGATCTAAACAAAGATGGCTTTGATCCAGTTATGAAGGAAGAAGAATTGGCTGTGTATCAAAGTGGGTCGGTCTTAGATCCTTTGGTCCTGCACTACATGAATTTGCTGCGGGAGACGTCACAGTTGGTACTGATCTTTCCGATCTGGTGGTATAGCTCACCGGCAAGTTTAAAGGGCTTTCTTGACAAAGTATTATTAAATGAATTCGCTTTTTTCGATGGCGGCAATGGGATTCAGCCGTTATTGTCAATTGATTCGGTGGTTGTTTTCACGACCTCTGATCAACCCACAGAAGGGCTGGAAAAGCGTTGTACACGCAGCTACAAGCATCAGTTGACCACTACTTTAGAAGATATTGGGATGCGGAATATTTCTTGGTATCATTTGGGTTCTGTCAAAAATTTAACAGAGGAAGAACGACAAGCGTATCTTGAATCTGTCTATAGTAAGATTTAATAAGCTTCGAGGTGCAGCAATTAGTTGAGCCTCGAAGCTTATTTCTTTATTTGCCAGAAGTGTCTGCTTTTTTGAAGATGTCATGATACTCTTCAAGAATCTCAAGAATTTGCCGACCGATCCTTTCGTAGTCTGGGGTAGGTAAGTTTGCTTCAGAAACGCGCAACTGTCCAGCTTCTGTGCCAAAGCCGACACCGTCGATCAGTACAACGCCATTCTTTTCCGCCAATCGAACAAGAAAATCAATATATTCAAAATGACTCGCCAAATACTGACGAAAAGCTTTGCCATATCTCGTTTCTGCCAGTTCGTAGATATTGATCAGTGAATAATACTTCGAGTTGCCCTTCGTGTCATCAGTAGAGATTCCTAACACGTTGTGCAGGTCTTCATATCGTTGTTGGATAATGCTTCGGGAAGCGTCAATATAGGCGTCTTTTTTTCCAGCTAATAAATGGGTCAGAGCAAATAGCACTTCCATAATCTGCTGTGGTGTAGACAGCCCCGCCGTATGGTATAAACCAATCGACCGGCTGTCAGCGACCAGACGTTCAATAAAAGGCAGCTTTTCCGGCTCCATGACAACGAAGTGATAGCGCTGGTTCAGCTGTCTCTGCTCATCGTTAGGCAGCTGTCGGATCAAACGGTCAAACACATTTTCTTTGTGTGCGGCGATTAGACCCACACGCCAGCCAGTCGCACCGAATAATTTTGAAAAGGAATAGACTAATAAGGTGTTATGAGGCGCCACCGCGTAGATTGTTTGAAAGTCTTCAACGAACGTTCCATAGACATCATCAGTAATGATCATTAAATCAGGATGCTTTATCAGGACTTTTTTAATTTCATTGAGAGCGGAAGGAGTCAGCGCCTTTGCTCCGGGATTACTTGGATTAACGATAAAAAAGGCCTTCAGGTTCGTATCGGCTAATTTCTTAAGCTCACTTGGCAATAATTCCCAATGATTGTCCTCTGTGGATTGCAGGTTGACTTCCACCAGCTCATAATCGGCTAGTTCGGGAATTTGCAAATAGGGAGTAAAAATGGGGGTATTGATCGCAATACGGTCCCCTGGACGAATTAGCTTGTTTTCTCTCAGCGAGTTAAAAATATACACGATGGCAGCCGTACCGCCTTCAGTGGGGAAAATATCCGTTTGATCTGCTAATGAAGCACCGTTATACAAAATGGATTCCAAATAATGATTTAAAATGATTTCGCTGTTTTTAAGCACGCGGCTGGGGACTGGGTAATTATTTCCAAGTACGCCGTCAGTCAATTCTTTAATAAACATTTCGGTATCAATACCAAGCTGCTGGCTGTAATCCAGCATTTGAAGGAAAAAGGCATCGATCTCCTTCGTCTCTGGGGACAAAAACTCTTTAAAACGCGTCAGCATATCCTGCTGCTTTGTGTAACCAATCAGATCGCCTTCTGAAATTGTCCGTTCAGATTCACTTAGGCCAAATTCTACTAAACGGTTAAAGGCAAGGCGCGCTTTTTTATTGATCCAATTCGGATTGCCTCTGCCTGCATTCAAAAAGATATTTTGCCGTTGATTGTTTTGCGCCAAACGCAGCATTTGATCACTGATTTCGAATGAGCCAAGCTGCTCTAATTTCTTTTCATCTGAAGTATCCATTCACTTTGCCACCTCCAAAACTTAGCGTACCGCGCATCTGATTTTTACGCAAATGAAAGCCCAACAAATTCATTGATTCGATTGAAAGAGAGGGTATCGGACGAACCAAATTGATAAAATCTCAAACTTTTTATAAGTTTTTGCGAGAAGCTTCTTGCGGGGTCTTGCACCGGCATCTTTTTATCGGTACACTGGCTAAGATGCGATAAAAGCGACTTGCTTAAGTTGGATCATAGGGCAATAAAAGCAGGGTTCTTTTTCGCCTTTTGAAAGAGGATTTTTAGAGACGAATTAGGAGGATTTATTTTTTTATGGAAAACGAGAAAGTGACACAGCCGAATAAGAGCGACTGGTTTTTACGCTTCATCAAAGGAATGTTCATCGGCTCTGGATTTATTTTACCGGGAGTCAGCGGCGGTGCTTTAGCGGCTGTATTTGGGATTTATGAACGAATTATTTCATTTTTGGCTCACATCACGAAAAACTTTAAAGAGAATGTCTTATTTTTTATTCCAGTAGGATTAGGTGGATTAGCGGGAGTATTTGTCTTATCTTTTGCAGTCAGCTTCTTACTAGGCGAATTTGAGACAATTATGCTGTGGTTTTTTGTTGGTTGTATTATCGGAACGGTTCCCGCATTATGGAAAGAAGCTGGGAAGAAAGGCCGAGATACCAAAGACTATGTCATTATTGCGGTTAGTTTCGTCGTAGGCTTTTTGTTCCTGTGGAAAGGCTCAAGCCTTTTCGGAACAGTGGATCAAAACTTTTTCACGTGGATGATTGCAGGTGCATTGATCGGATTGGGTCTGATCGTTCCTGGTTTGAGTCCTTCAAACTTTCTGGTCTATATGGGGATGTATAAAGCAATGGCCGATGGCTTTAAGACTGTGGACATGGGGGTAATTATCCCTATTGGAATTGGTGGGTTAGTCACAGTGTTAAGCTTATCGAAAGTCATGGATTGGGTATTTAGTCATTTTTATGCGCCAATGTATCATTTTATTTTAGGAATTGTTTTTGCTTCGACGGTCATGATTGTACCGACCGATTATAGTGGTATTGGCTTCCTTGGTTTCGTTGGTTGCGCGGTTCTATGTCTATTAGGTGCTGCATTAGGATGGTGGATGAGTCGCCTAGAAGAACGTTATGTTCCAGAAGATTAAAAAAAATTTGACATTTGGGCTTGCATTTTTGATGAGAAGTCTTTAATATGGTGTTAAGCATTTGGAATAGTAATAAATTTTATCGGCAGCAGAGAGTTGATTCACCGTCTGAAAGATCAACACGCCCTCTGGGATTTATGAACCTACCAAAGTTGATTGTTGTGAAAGCAGCACGCGTCTCTAGCGTTATTAGAGCTGAAAGTTGGGTCAACAAGGTTTGACCAAGCAAGGTGGTACCGCGAAATTATCCGTTTCGTCCTTACAAATATGTAGGGATGGAGCGGTTTTTTTATTTTTATTTTCTAGGAGGATGCATGAATGACAAACTTACAAAAAGAAGATTTTTCAAAATGGTATTTACAAACAATTCAAAAAGCTGACTTGATGGATTATTCACCCGTTCGTGGCTGTATTATCTTTAAAGCCGATGGTTGGGAACTATGGGAACATATTCAAGAGGACTTCAATAAATGGTTGAAATCTCAAGATATCCGTAACGTTTACTTCCCAATGCTGATCCCTAAGCATTTCCTAGAAAAAGAAGAAGAGCACGTTGAAGGGTTTGCGCCAGAATTGCCTTGGCTGACAAAAGTTGGTGACGAAGAATTAGAAGAGCCTTATGCATTACGACCAACATCTGAAACATTGATTGGAGATGCCTTCTCTAAATGGATCAACTCTTACCGTGACCTTCCTTACGAAATCAATCAATGGGCAAATGTTTTCCGTTGGGAGAAAAAGACAATGCCGTTTTTACGTACATCTGAATTCCTATGGCAAGAAGGACATACGGCCCATGAGTCTGAAAAAGATGCACGTGAACGTACAATGAGCGCATTAGAAGCCTACGCGACATTGATCGAGGACACTTTAGCGATCCCAGTTTATCGTGGACAAAAAACGCCGTCAGAACGCTTTGCCGGTGCCGTGGATACTTATTCTGTAGAGGCAATGATGCGTGACGGGAAAGCCGTCCAAGCAGGAACGTCTCATTACCTAGGTCAAAACTTTGCGGAAGCTTTTGATATCAAATTCTTAAACCGCAACAACGAACATGAATTTGTTTATACGACTTCATGGGGAATTTCTACTCGTTTGCTTGGATCATTAATCATGGTTCATGGGGACGAACAGGGGTTAGTGTTGCCACCAAAAGTTGCACCAACACAAGTTATCTTGATTCCAGTGGGACCTTGGCAAAAGAACCCAGCAATTCTAGATCGTTTGACAGAATTGAAAGCATCTCTAGCGGAAAAAGATATCCGTGTACGGATTGATACCACAGATAATACGCCAGGCTATAAGTTCAATGAGTGGGAACTAAAAGGGGCGCCATTGCGAGTGGAATTTGGACCGCGTGATTTAGAAAATAATCAAGCAGTGATTAAAATGCGTGATCTAGATGACAAAGAATCTGTATCACTAGATGGCATTGAAGATTATATTACTGAGCAACTGGATGTTATGCAAAAACGTTTATTCGAAAGCGCACAAAAACGCTATGAAGCGAATGAACATACTGATATTGATACATTAGATGATTTGAAGGCACATATCGAAAAATCTAAAGAAGCTGGCGAAGTTCCAGGATTTGTCTTAATCGGTTGGGATGGTACTGAAGAAACAGAAGCTAAGATCAAAGAAGAAACTGGCTTCACTACTAGAAATATTCCATTTAATCCACCTGTTGAAAAAACAGTCGACATCGTTAGTGGAAAGCCTGCGAAACACACTGTTTGGATCGCACGCGCTTATTAATCTATATGGATGATAGTAGCTTTTGCAGGTTTATACCTGTCTAAGTAATATTATCAATGCCCGGCTTTACGAAGCCTTTGTTACTTGAGGAAGTCCGCTACAGAATCACTTTTTATATAAATGAGTTTTTGCAATTACTGTTTAATCAATCAGCCACCAGTAAGCAGGACGGTCGGGAATTTGGTTTCCCAAAAGGTTGATCTGTGCGGTTATATTCTTAGAGCCAGCAACAATCAAAGACATTTGATTGTTGCTGGCTTGTTTTTGCGAGTCCAACTTTTTGCAGTTGGCTACGTTTGGAACCGATGAAGGGTATTATGTAGAATAAAAGTTACGAGCTGTTTAGTTGGATCGTATGCGATGCGAAAATTGAGTGATTTTTCAGGTCTTTGGAAAAATCATTTCGTTATGGGAGCTAGCTGCAAGTTATTTAGGATATAATCAGTGATAAGTATTTCAAAAAAAGTTGGAGAAAGAAGATTAACAAAATCGTATAGGCACGTAGTTAAAAGAATAAATAGCAGGAGGTAGTATGGACTATTTAATCCGAGAGTTAAAAGAATCGGAATATCCGTTGTTGGAAGAGTTTTTGTACCAAGCGATTTTTCAAAGAGATCAAGAAAACCCGATTCCAAGAAGTGAACTGAATAAACCTAGTATCAATAGGTACATTCGTGATTTTGGCAAGTATGTGGATGATTTCTGCTTATGCGCAGAAGTCGATCGTAAGGTTGTTGGGGCAGTTTGGGTTCGAAACATTCAAGGATTTGGTTCGATTGATGATCAAACCCCTGAATTCTCAATCTCACTCTATTCGGACTATCGTGGGAAGGGGATCGGCACAGCGATGATGCGAGCGATGCTTCAAAAATTGAAAGAAAAAGGATATGCGAAAACTTCTTTGGCTGTTCAGAAGGATAATTATGCTTTGAAAATGTATACTGCTGTTGGTTTTGAGATCGTTGATAAAAATGAAGAAGAATATATCATGGTATGTCCGTTAAATTAAGTTTCCGTAAGCGGGTTATACTTTTGAAAAAATCCTTCGAACTTTGATATAACTTCTAATAAAGTCGGCATGTGTTAAGATTGATCTCTCTGGATTGACAGTGAATAGTCTAAAAAAATTGACTAATTAATTAGTATGATTTATGAAAGTTTCGAATAAAATAGAAATTTTATTTTAAGAACCTGCCAAAAACTGGTTCGGAGCAAAAACCTTTATCAGCGATCCTCGGTCTCTGTGTACTCGCAGGAAGTTTCTTCCTATTATGGATCCGCAGATCAAAAAAAGAGGAAGAAAAATAAATAAGTAGAATCCGAGAGGTGAAATCATTTTTCCCTCTCGGGTTTTTGTTTCTTTTCAATTCAAAAAAGAATCGGTACAATGAATGGTAAAGAATGGAGGCAAATGATGAAAATCGTAGTTTTAGATGGTTATGCGTTGAATCCAGGAGATCTGAGCTGGAAAGGCTTTGAAGAATTTGGCGAGGTTATCGTTTATGATCGTACATCCTTTACAGATAAAAAGGAAATCATCGAGCGAATCGGTGACGCGGAAGCGATCCTGACGAATAAGACGCCGATTGATGAAGAAGTTTTGGCCGCTGTTCCGCAGTTGAAATATATTGGTGTGGTGGCGACTGGGTACAATGTTGTAGATATCGAAGCGGCTAGGAAGCGAAATATTCCGGTGACGAATATTCCAGCGTATGGAACAGCCGCAGTTGCACAGTTTACTTTAGCGCTTTTATTGGAGATCGTGAATCAAGTCGGTGTTCATAATGACTCAGTCCACCAAGGCGACTGGCAACGGAGTGTTGATTTTACCTACCAAAAAACACCATTGATGGAGTTGCAGAACAAGACGCTTGGATTGATTGGCTATGGTGAAATTGCACAAGCAACAGCGGCGATTGCCCATGCTTTTAATATGAAGGTTATCTATTGGAATCATCGTCCAAAAGAACCGCAGGCTTCATGGGCGCAGCAAGTATCTATTGAGGAGCTCTACCGTCAAGCGGATATTATCAGCCTACATGTCCCGCAGACAGCGGAGACACAAGAGATGATTAATCAAGAAACCATCCATCAAATGAAGGATGGCGTCGTTTTATTGAATACAGCACGCGGCGGTCTATTAGATGAGGCAGCTGTCGCAGAAGCTTTAAACAAAGGGAAAATTATCGGTGCAGGTGTCGATGTGGTCTCTAAAGAGCCGATGGCTGATAATAATCCATTACTGAAGGCTAAAAACTGTATTATTACGCCTCATATTGCTTGGCGGCCATTGGAAACTCGAGAACGGTTGATGGGAATCGCAGTAGATAATTTCGCTGCATTTATAGCAGGAGAAGAACAGAATGTCGTGAATAAGCGCGACTGATTGGGACATTTTTGTTCAAAGATATCACCTTTTTAAAAGGGTGGTATCTTTTTTTGTAAGAAATGTGATCACATTTAGTTAGATAAAATAATTTTATTTATTTTAAAAAGTTGCATAAACCCTTCATCTGTTTGTTTTTGGACGCTTAGAATTATTGTTAGTTATTTATTGAACTTAATAAAGTAATTGTAAAAAAGGTAAATAGAATAGATAAAGTTACTATTCAAAAGGTTTATATAAAATATTATAAGTGAATACTTCCTTCTTCCTATTTACAATACGGTTATTTTATGTATAAAATATTTTTGTGAACGGTTACATAAGAATTATTACTATAAAGGAATCAAAAACAACGGACGGAGGATGAAACGAATGAAGGAAGCATTGTTAGGGCAGCGACAAATTTTTGGTATGTTGAGAAAGAGCTTAGAAAAACGCGTGGCTCAGCGCTATGAACAAACGAAAAATGCGGCGGAGATCGTAGAGGCGGCAGTGGCTATTTTGGTACGTGACGCACTTTCTGTGGGGGATTTTGCCTACCTGTTCCCAGAGCTGATTCGTGAGATTTTTCTGACTGCTGCACCTAATGACACGTTGCGTCGTCATTGTGTCTATTTCCGCGATTACTTTGTAGGTGAAGAAGAATGGCAGACAGTCATTGATCGCCTGTTTAAGAGTGAAGAAGAATACCTCGAGCTGACAAAGCAAGCTCGTTCCTATAGGAAACTCTTGATTAAGAGAGGCGCTGAGACCTTCGAGAAGACAGCGTTTCAATTTGATCTTGCGACGGTTTTTAAAGATGGCAACGGGAAAAGATACGCCTGGACATTACGTGATACGAAACAGATTCCAATCGGACAAGAAAGTGAAACGGCTGAAATATTGGAAATTTTGACCACCTTGACCATCTTCCAAACGGGAGGTGTCCGTCGTTTTGCGGAATATGTGAAATTCAAAAGTATAAAAACCTGTATCGATACGCAGCATGAAGCCAGTCAACCAGAACAAGAAGAACTGTCCGAAATGGATTCATCGGATGAAAAATGCGAAATTTCTGAAAAAGAAGAACCGTCTGAAGAGGAACCGGTGTTGGCAGAACCTTCGAATGAAAATAAAAAAGGCAAGCTGAACTATCAGGAAATCGCTGATCAGATCGATGCGAAGTACCCGCTGCCTTGGGAGCTGCCGCTAAATGAGTCAGCCGCCGCAACGGCACATAAGCCCAAAAGCTCTGAAAGACGTCACGGCAAAACGCAAGAAGAAATTGAACAGGGACGCGAGAAAAGAAAATGGGAGAGAAAAGTCAAGAAACTATTGACTGGAAGGAGATAGCGGTGTGCTTTTTTGCGCATAGGGTTTATTCAGCGAGCCTTTAAAAAGAAAAAAAACGAGCACATACGTACTCGCTTTTGCTTATTATTATCGAATTTAAGAAAAAGAGCTTTTCGTTCTTTTTCTTCTATTTAAATAGTTGATCGATTGTTTCGAAATCTTCCGTCGATAAACGAATATCTACGGCTTTAGCATTTGCTTCGACTTGGTCTGGCCGTTTTGCGCCAGGGATGACCACATCGATTTGCGGATGCTTCATATACCAAGCCAAGACAAGCTGTGTAACAGTAGCTCCGTAATTTTTCGCGATAGGTTTTAGTTGATCAACTTTTTTGATAATCTCTGCGAAACGTTCTCCCTTGAAGTCTGGATTTTTGCTGCGCAGATCGCTGTCTTCGAAGGTTGTTTCTTCACTGTACTTCCCTGTCAATAGACCTGAGTCTAGTGGATAATAAGGAACGAAGCTGATTTTATTTGCTTTCAAATAAGGAAACAGTTCTTTTTCATGTTCGCGGTGGATCAGGCTGAAGCGTTCTTCGACGATATCGACATAGCCGTCTTGATTGGCTTCCTTTAATTGTTCCAATGAGAAGTTCGAAACACCGATCGCACGAATTTTACCTTCTTCTTTTAGCTCATGTAACGCTGCTACTGCTTCATTTTTCGGAGTCGTCTCATCAGGAAAATGGATATAGAAAATATCTAGATAATCCGTTTGAAGTCGTTGCAGAGCAGCCTCTACCGCGTTACGTAGAAATTCTGGCGAGTTATTGAACTTTCCATCCTGTTGCATGTCATGAGCGGCTTTCGTCGCTACGATCACACGGGAGCGATCAAACTCAGGCTCTTGCAATACTTCACCAATCAATTCTTCTGAACGGCCACGCCCATAAGAAAAAGCGGTATCCAATAGAGTTATTCCGTTATTGATGGCAGTGCGAACAACATCTTTTCCAATTTCATCTGTCAAGTTCGGGTAAAGGTTGTGTCCACCTACGGCATTCGTTCCTAGACCTAAGTCGCTTGCATAGACTCGTGATTTTCCAATTCGTACATCTGTCATATAGTATCCGCTCCTTGCTTTTTTCGTCTCACTAAAGAAACGATCATTCTTTTTCAAGTTTAAAATAAAGTATGAAAAAAAGCGACTATTCTTTTTCGAACTTCAGATATACCCATGAAATCACTTGACTTTCATGCATTTTTTTAGTAGCTTAGGAAGAGATAAAAACATCAATGAAATATCTATGAAGGAACCAGTAAATTACGAAAAAACGTACAGAAAAAATTGCCTTGGCTGAAAGCAATTTCGTGAAAAGTAATTGAAAGACAGTCTGGAGATGAGCGCGTGCAAAGCCGCTCCGTTACGCAAGCGTTAATTGCTAGAGAAAAAAGAGGGAGACTCTTTTTAAAAATAGGTGGTACCGCGATAATATTCGCCCTTGTTCGTTCACACGAGCAAGGGCTTTTTTTGTCAGTTGCACTATTCGCAGTTTGCCTATTGAGAAAGTATATTCATTATATAAGGTAAATTTTAGCTCAAGATGTATAGTGCAATGATATGCGTACGAAAATAAATTCATTTTTCCAGTTTTTAGAAAAATGATTTCCCTATTAATGAGCTAGTTGCGAGTTCTGCTTTTTGCAGCTTTTAACGTTTGAAAGGTAACTATAAGTTTGCAGCAATCTAGTGAACAAGTAGTATAGCAGAATCGTATGCGTACGAAGATGAGCTCATTTTTCACGCTTTTAAAAAATGATTCCCTTACTTGTGAGCTAGCTGCGAGTTCTTTTTACCAAAACGTACAAATTTTTAATCCAAGGTATAACACCTCTACAGAAGGGTATCTGGCTTGAAGAGCAATCGTACTTTTCTGCAAAGTTAAAATAAATACATCAATATGAAGGAGATAAACCATGAGTTATCAGCGACCAAAAGGGACCAATGATATTTTACCGGGAGAAAGCGAAAAATGGCAGTTTGTCGAAGAGACTGCCCGCTTAGTATTCAACGACTACCAATATCAAGAGATCCGCACACCGATTTTTGAACACTATGAAGTCATCGCCCGCAGCGTTGGGGATACGACAGATATCATTTCAAAGGAAATGTATGATTTTCACGACAAAGGGGATCGTCATGTGACGCTTCGTCCTGAAGGAACGGCACCAATTGTACGGGCTTATGTTGAGAATAAATTGTTTGGACCAGAATTCAAGAAGCCTTATAAGGTTTACTATACAGGTCCGATGTTCCGATATGAACGTCCGCAAAAAGGCCGTTTGCGTCAATTCCACCAAATCGGTGTAGAAGCCTTTGGCAGTGAAAATCCGAGCTTGGATGTTGAAGTAATGGCGATGGCGATGGATTTCTTTAAACAGCTGGGGATCACTCAGCTGCGTTTAGTGATCAATACTTTGGGAGACAAAGAAACGCGTACAAACTATCGTCAAGCGTTAATTACGTATTTGGAGGCGCATGAAGAAGAGTTAAGCGAAGATTCTCGTCGTCGTTTACATGAAAATCCATTACGGGTCTTAGACAGTAAAGATCGCAAGGATCAACCAATTGTTGCGGATGCGCCAAGCATCTTAGATTATTTAAGCGATTATGCAAAGGACTACTTTGAAGGTGTCACAAAGACATTGGAATATTTGAATATTTCCTATGAAATCGATCACCGGATGGTTCGTGGTTTGGATTATTATAACCATACGATTTTTGAGATCATGAGTGATGCTCCTGGAATGGGTGCACAAACAACGATCTGTGGTGGTGGACGTTATGACGGACTTGTAGAAGAACTGGGCGGACCGGAAACACCAGGTATCGGTTTTGCGATGGGGATTGAACGGATTCTATTAACTCTGGAACAAGAAGACGTAATGATTCCAAGTGCGGCAAGTCTTGATGCCTATGTAGTAGGACTTGGTGAGGAAACAAATATGGAGAGTTTGAAGGTCGTTCAAGCGATTCGCGGCTTTGGTTTTTCAGCAGATCGGGATTTTATGGGAAGAAAAGCAAAAGCGCAATTTAAGACGGCTGATAAGGAAGGCGCGAAGCTTGTCCTAACCTTAGGTGAAGATGAGTTGGCAAAAGGCGTCATCAATGTGAAGGATTCTGCGACTCGGGAAGAAAAAGCTTTTCCACTAGCTGATCTTTATGAAGACTTTGCAGCAATCTATGATGAAATGACCATGCCAAAGCTTGATTAAATGAAATAAATCTTACTTTTAACAAGGTAGATTACTTAAATAAATGGAGGAATGAAAAAATGGCTAGACGTACTGTCTATTGCGGACGCGTGTCCGATGAGTATTTGGATCAAAAAGTAACATTAAAAGGGTGGGTGCAAAAACGTCGTGATTTAGGCGGATTGATCTTTATCGACCTACGTGACCGTGAAGGGGTTGTACAGGTAGTTTTCAACCCAGAAGAATCAAAAACGGCTTGGGAAGTTGCGGATCAATGCCGCAGCGAATTTGTCGTTGAAATTACAGGGACAGTTATCCGTCGTGATCCAGGTGCCGTGAACAAGAAAATGGCGACTGGGGATTATGAAGTGAAGGGTGAAGCGATCACTATTTTAAATAGTGCAAAAACGCCGCCATTCTCAATCGAAGATGAACAAAATATCAGCGATGAAGTGCGCTTGAAATATCGTTACATGGATTTGCGTCGTCCGAAAATGACACAAAACCTGATGATGCGCCACCGCTTAACGCAATCAGTTCGTCGCTTCTTAGATGACAATGATTTCTTAGATATTGAAACACCTTACTTGGCGAAATCTACACCAGAAGGCGCGCGGGACTACTTAGTTCCTTCACGTGTGCATGCGGGACATTTTTATGCGTTGCCTCAATCACCACAAATTTTGAAGCAATTATTGATGACTGCTGGCTTTGACCGCTATTATCAAATCGTTCGTTGTTTCCGTGATGAAGATTTACGTGGGGACCGTCAACCAGAATTTACTCAAATCGATATCGAAACAAGCTTCTTAACGGCTGAAGAGATTCAAGAATATACAGAAGCGATGATCGCGCAAGTAATGAAGGATGTTCGCGGCGTTGAAGTAACGCTGCCATTCCCACGTATTACTTGGGATGAAGCGATGGAACGCTATGGGTCAGACAAACCAGATACACGTTTTGACATGGAATTGATCGATGTTACCGATATCGCTGCTGCGACAGACTTCAAAGTATTCCGTATGGCTTCTGACAACGGCGGCGTGGTTAAAGCCTTGAACGCAAAAGGTGCGGCGGACAAATATTCTCGTAAGGAATTGGATCGCTTAGGTCAATTCGTTGGCCAATTCGGAGCAAAAGGCTTGGCTTGGATCAAAGTGGATGAAAATGGCGAGCTAACTGGCCCAATCGCGAAATTCATGGGTGGCGTCAGTGAAGAGTTGAAAAAGGCAACAAATGCCGAAGCGGGCGATGTTTTGATGTTTGCGGCGGATCAATTCTTAACAGCAGTAACTGCTTTAGGCGCAGTTCGTTCAAAAGTTGGGAAAGAGCTTGGCTTGATTGATGAAAATCGTTTTGATTATCTGTGGGTTGTTGATTGGCCGCAATTTGAATTCGATCAAGAGTTAGGCCGTTACGTCTCTGCTCACCATCCGTTCACGATGCCGATGGAAAAAGATATTCCGAACTTGAAGGAGCACCCTGAAAAGGTTTATGCGCAAGCTTATGATATTGTCTTGAACGGCTACGAATTAGGTGGCGGATCTTTGCGTATTAATACCCGTGAATTGCAGGAGCAAGTCTTTGAAACATTAGGCTTTACTCGCGAAAGCGCCAATGAACAATTCGGCTTCTTATTGGAAGCATTGGATTATGGGTTCCCTCCAATCGGCGGAATCGCCCTTGGCTTGGATCGTTTTGCGATGTTATTGGCTGGTGAAGACAATATTCGTGAAGTCATTGCCTTTCCTAAGAACGGGAAAGCAGCAGACCCTATGTCTGATGCGCCAAGTACCGTATCGCCGTTACAGCTTTATGAGTTGAGCATTGATGTAACAAAAATAGAAGAATAATTAGAAAAGCTAGTCTGTAAATCGATATATAAAGTATCATGTGGGAAAGTTCGCTGAATGATTTTTCATATTTCTAATAACTCTAAGAATATACTAAGAGAAGTGCCTGCCATCATGGTAGGTGCTTTCTTTTTTTTATGAAAATACGTATAATGTGAGTGAAATTTTGAAATGAGGCGGACATAACATGATGAAAAAGAAGATAGAGGAGTGGCCCCATCACGATTACGCCACCCGATTATCTGTCGCAGTTGTTTATGCATTTTTAGCGGCGATTGCCGTAAACTTTTTTTACCAACCAGGACACATTTATTCCAGCGGAGCGACCGGCTTCGCGCAAATCTTAACGACCTTGTCGCACCGTGTGATTGGCTTTACGGTGCCTGTATCCATCACTTTATTTTTGATCAACGTGCCCTTGTTTTTCTTGGCATGGTTTAAGATTGGTCATAAGTTTACGATTTTTACATTCATCACCGTTTTCTTAACGTCGTTCTTCATTCACATTATTCCCCAAACGACATTAACGAAAGATCCGATCATTTGTGCGATCTTTGGTGGGGCGATCATGGGTGTCGGTATCGGCTTTGCCTTGAAGAATGGCTTGTCTTCTGGCGGATTGGATATTTTGAGTATTACAATTCGTAAGCGAACAGGAACTTCCGTTGGCTCGATCTCGATCATTTTTAATATTATGATCATGCTGATGGCGGGAATTCTATTTAGCTGGCAATACATGTTCTATTCTGCTTTGGCGATCTTCATGAGTGGAAAATTGACCGACGCGCTTTATACAAAGCAGCGCAAGATGCAGGTCATGATCGTTACGAAATGTCCCGACCAAGTGATCAATGGTATTCAAGATCAAATGCGTCGCGGGATCACGATCATCAACGAAGCGGAAGGGGCGTATAAGCACGACAAGCAGACCGTTTTATTCACCGTCGTTACCCGCTTTGAATTGCCGGTATTGGAGTCAATCATGCGGGAAAATGATCCTGATGCCTTTGTAAGTATCTCAGAAAATGTACGAATCATGGGACGCTTTTACGAAGAATCCATGGATTAAAAGGACTAAAAAGTTGGGACAATTGTCTCAACTTTTTTTACGAGTCAAACGCTGGTTCGTAAAATCTGCTGGAAAACTGTCTCTTTCAGAAAATGGAGTGCAGGTTACTTAGTGGAGTATACTTAAATGAAGATGATTGGATCAAATTTGAGCTGGCTGAATCAAGTTTCTCATCAAACGTTCGTCTGCTAAAAACTAAAATATTTAGGAAATACTTTTTTTATTGAGAAAATGTTGCAGTTTGCAAAAATAATACGTATAGTTAATTTGATATTCTATAGTAAAGTTGGAAAGTAAACTTATGGGAAAAAGACTAAAGCATAGTCGCTATATTACTGGGTTTGATGGGATTCGTTCCCTAGCGGTAATCGGCGTAATTTTATATCATTTGATGCCTGCGCAAATGCGGGGCGGATATTTAGGGGTTCCTGTTTTTTTTGTGGTCTCGGGCTACTTGATCACAGATTTATTGTTGCAGGAATGGAAGCAGACCGGCCGAATTGATATCAAGCAATTCTATTATCGACGGATGAAGCGCTTGTATCCGGCGTTGGTTACAATGCTGATCGGGGCTTCGGCATACATAACATTATTTCAGCGGAACCTATTAAATAATTTACGAGGCAACGTCATAAGCAGTTTGTTCTATGTAAACAACTGGTGGCAGATCAATCATGGGATGTCTTACTTTGACCGCTTTTCTGGCGAATCTCCCTTTACCCATATTTGGTCGTTGGCTGTTGAGACACAGAACTACATTTTGTGGCCGATCGTGTTTGTTTTACTGATGAAGCTGGTGAAAAATAAGGGGAAAGTCTTTCTGGGAATTATCGGAGCGGCGTTCCTATCTGCTATTTTAATGGCGGTTTGGTTTGTTCCAGGGCAAGATCCGACGCGTGTCTACTACGGCACAGATACTCGTTTATTCTCGATCCTATTAGGTGGTGCATTGGCCTTTATTTGGCCAAGTACTCGACTGAAGGCCAAGATTCCACGGCAGGCGAAACGGATACTAAACGGCATTGGACTAGGTTCGTTGCTATTATTAGTTCTTGCCTTTCTCTTTATGCGAGACGATTGGTCCTTCGTTTATTACGGTGGGATGTTCTTAGTGAGCTTATTAAGTGTTTTACTCGTGGCTATTACGGCACATCCGGGAGCAAGCTGGAATCGTTGGTTGACGAATCCAGTCTTTTCATGGATCGGAAAACGCAGTTATGGGATCTATTTATATCAGTTTCCAGTAATGATCTTCTATGAAGCAAAGGTTAATGTTGCGAATCATACCTTTCTTCATACGATCATGGAAGTGATTCTGATTCTTTTTGTTACAGAGCTCTCTTATCGATATGTGGAGACACCGCTGCGTCGCTTCAATTACCGTCGAACCTTCACCTCATTGAAGCAATCATTTTGGGCGCCAATCAAAAGTCGCAGAAAAATCGGTTTTATCTTTTCGAGCGTGCTTACTATAATTGCCGTTGTCGGAGTAATTATCGCGCCGACAAATAAGGTCGATGCGAATCAGCAGGCATTGCAAAAGCAAATCGAACAAAATAAACAGGCGGCGAAGAAAACAGAGGTACAACCTTCAGGCAGTGACTCGACTGACGGCAGTGCGCCAACAGAGGAAACCACCAGCAGCTCGGAGGCACCGAAAAGTCTAGGAGATAAGTACAATCTTAGCAATCGTGAAGTCACCAAAGCGAAAAATCTAAAGGTGACAGCTTTCGGGGATTCTGTGTTACTAGCAGGTTCAAAAGGATTAACGGAAATTTTCCCTAATATGGTGGTAGATGGGGAAGTCGGACGACAACTGAAAGACAGTCCGCCACTTTTGCAAGCGTTGAAGGACAAGGGTGAGTTGAACGATACTGTCCTATTGAGTTTAGGAACAAATGGTGCTTTCAGCAAAGACGATTTTGCTCAGATCATGAATGTCTTAGGAGATAAGCATGAGGTCTTCATTATCAATACCCATGTCCCAACCCGACGTTGGCAGAATGATGTGAACGCGAATTTACAGGCTGCATCAAAGGAATATAAAAATGTTCATTTGATTGACTGGTATGATTTCAGTAACGATCATCCAGACTGGTTCTATGATGATCAAGTCCATCCAAACGATGTTGGCTCAGTTCATTATTGCCACCTGATCGCAAAAGAAATTTTAAAAGGGGTATAATCAAAAGAACGTTTTGTGAGGGATCACAAAACGTTCTTTTTTTGGTTGTCTTGTATATATTTTTCCTTTTGTTTACGAGGTAGTTTTTTAAAGGCAGCTTCGGCTTTTGTTGCTTCGCTGCGTGTTTCAAAGCGTTCGGCATGGATCATCTGCACAGGTCGGCGGCTTTTGGGATGCGTGTATTTTGCTCCTGTTCCAGCGTTGTGTTCAGCTAAACGTCGTGTCAGATCCGTCGTATATCCACCGTAAAAGCTGTGATCACTGCAAAGAAGGACATAAAAGAATTGATCAGTTGCCATAAAGCATCTCCTGTAAGTCGGCTGAGTAGCTGCCGGATTGGTCATACGTATATAATGGTGGAAGAAAACGCAACCCCTCGCTTTTGCCATCCTTGATTCCTTCGATCAAAAGGGTGTTGGCTTCTTTTCCTGGTTTAGGATAAACAAATTGGATCCGTTTAGGTGCGAGACGATGGGCACGCAGACAATCCACGATCTCCAAAAAGCGGTCCGGGCGATGAACCATCGCAAAACGACCATTCATTTTCAACAGCTTTGCAGAGACACTGACGACATCTTCTAGTGTCGCGTGAATCTCGTGGCGAGCAATCGCTAAATGGGGATTCGGATTTTTTTGACTAGTAGGCAGCTCCTTAAAATAAGGCGGATTGCAGACCACTAAATCTGTCGAGTCCGCTCTGAAAACATCAAATGTTTTTTTGAGATCCAGCTCGTGCATTGTCATTTGTTCTTCTAAATGGTTCAAAGCGATACTTCGCTGTCCCATATCAGCGAGGCGAGGCTGGAGTTCGATCTGATCAATGGTTGCGGCTGTTTTTCGACTCAAAAAAAGCCCAATTGCCCCATTTCCGGCGCAAAGATCAATGATTTTGCCGCGTTTTGGTACACGAGCGAAATTTGCTAGTAAGACTGCATCGATCGAGAAAGAAAAGACTTCTGAGCTTTGGATAATTTGGATATCCTCGGCGTAAAGCTGATCGATCCGTTCACCATTTCTTAACAATTTCTTTTGCCCCCTTAAAAAAATCATACCGTTGTATTATACTACGTTTAGTGAGTACACTGAAAGGAAGAAAAAATGTTTTTTAAATTTATTCGTGTCATCGTTCGCGTCCTCTTAGCCATCATCAATGGCAATGCGCACTATCAAAATAAAGAGAAATTGCCAGAAGGAAATTACATTTTGGTCGCTCCTCACCGAACATGGTGGGACCCGTTTTATATGGCGCTTGGTGCATCACCAAAGCAATTCAGCTTCTTGGCTAAAGCGGAGCTCTTCAAAAATCCGATTCTGCGTTTTATCTTGGTCCATTTGAATGCTTTTCCTGTGGATCGTGATAAGCCTGGACCCAGCGTTGTAAAACGACCAGTAAAAATGTTGAAGGATTCTGATAAAGGCTTGATCATGTTTCCGAGCGGCACGCGCCATTCATCCGAATTAAAAGGCGGAATGGCTTTGATTTCACGTCTATCGAAGAAACCGATCGTTCCATCCGTTTATCAAGGACCAACTAAATTCTCACACCTGTTCAAACGGACTCCCGTGATTATTCGGTATGGCGATCCGATCGATATTTCCGATATCAAGAAAATGGATAAGGCTGGTTTGGCGGAAGTAGAGCGTAGAGTTCAAGGTGCGTTCGATCAGCTGGATCATGAGATTAATCCAAACTATAAATACGTGGCTAAAGAAAAGGACGCTGAGTAGTTCAGCCATAAACGATAAACAAAACAGGTATCCATCTCAAAATTGAGAGGATACCTGTTTTGTTTATCCTAATAAGGGAAGAATCCAAGTGGTCCATATCCAACTGATAGGCATCACTAAGAGCATCGCCGGAATCATGTCAGCGGTCGGAAACATCTTGACCTTAATCATACGAAAACCGGTGGCAAGCATTAGAAAGCCACCGCAGGCTTTAAAATCCAGAATCATGGCTGGCGTAGTCAAAGGGAAAACGACTGTCGCGACTAAAAATAAACAGAAAAAAATGAGGAATTGCGGGATCGCGATGACAGAGACCACATAACCGATATTGCAGGCGAAAATCGCAGCGGTAAAGAAATCGAGAATTGATTTTGCGATTAGGATCGTATGATCTCCCGTCATTCCTTCTGTTAGGCTGCCGAATATTCCAGTCCCGCTGGCGCAAAAAAGGACGACAATAGTGACGAGTGTACTCATGTAGTCGTCGTATGAAAGCTTTAACTCCTGTTGCGGGAATTTCGCGATGGGTTTTTGCATCAAGGTTGCTGCCGCATTAATCTTTTGATTAAAATTTAAGAGCAGTCCTAATGATGTACCTAAAATGATGGCTAAGATCACGGCGGGCATATTTGCCATTTGACTGATGCTGGGAATCCCCATCGCCATAGAACAAACGCCGAAGATCAAGGTGATTTGCACTTTGAAATCTTCAGAGAGTAGATGGCCTAAGAAGCCGCCCAAGAGCCCTCCGATAATGATGGATAAAGAATTAATAATAATACCGATTGGCACAAAATTTCCTCCTTTTTTTTGTCACTTGATTTATCGTAGCGCAAAATTCGTTGAAGAGAAAGCTTTTTATGAAACGATACTCACTTGCCTAGCAGAAAAAAATGCTGAATCGTGTTATACTTTTGGGAAGGACTAAATGAGGAAAAGGGTGGATCAATGAAAGTTTTACATACGGCTGACTGGCATATCGGAAAAAAGCTTCACGGGTATGATTTACTGCCAGATCAAGCATACATTCTTGATCAAATCAAAAAAATCGCAAAAGAAGAAGCGGTGGATGCCATCGTGATCGCGGGAGATTTGTATGATCGGTCAGTACCGTCTGAAGAGAGTGTCCGGTTATTAAATCAAACAATCGCAGACTGGAACTTGCATGAGGGGTTTCCTTTGCTGGCGATTTCAGGCAATCATGATAGTGCGACCCGCTTAGCTACGGGAGCGCCTTGGTTCAATCAAGCGAATTTCCATCTACATACTCGTTTGGCAGAAGCCTTCACTCCAATCGAAATGGCGGATACACAATTTTATCTTTTGCCCTATTTTGAACCCGTTGATGCACGGATTTATTTCGAAGACCCTGAGCTGCGAACGATTCAGCAGGCAATGCCTAAAGTAATACAAAAAATAGAGGAATCTTTTGATCCAGCGAAAAGTCATGTATTGGTGAGTCATTTTTTTGTTGCAGGGAGCAGCAAGACAGACTCTGAAACGAAGATTGAGGTTGGTGGCCTTGATGGGATCAACGGTACTTTATTAGAGGCGTTTGACTATGTGGCGCTGGGACACCTTCATGGCAAGGATGCGTTGAAGCTCGCGAATGCTCGCTATAGCGGCTCGCCATTAAAATATTCTCTATCAGAAAAGGACCAAACAAAAGGGGTTTGGATCGTGGAGACGGAAACGGGAGAGTTCACTTTTCGGGAGGTAACACCGCTGCATGAGATTCAGGAGCTGCAGACGAGCTTTGCTTCTTTATTAGATCCGACGTTTTATTCTGCTATTGATCGGGAAAATTATCTCTCGATCCTCTTAGAAGATCGAGCGGTGATTCCCAATTTGATGAATCAGCTGCGCCAGGTTTATCCGCGGATTATTCAAGTGGAACGGGCCAATGGCTTTGAAACAGCAGTCGAAGCTCGACTGAAAACAGAAAATATCAAGGAAAAATCTCCTATTGCCTTAACCGAAGATTTCTTTATGGACGTTTCGCAAAATGAATTAACAACCTTACAAAAGCAATGGATTGAAGAGGGCTTACATACGATCCTTAAAGAAGGAGGCGCAAGCGAATGCTTCCGAAGAAAATAATCATGGAAAATTTCGGTCCGTTTCTTCATGAAGAAGTGGACTTTGAAGAAATGTCTGATGCGCCGCTGTTTTTGATCAGTGGAAAGACAGGTGCGGGCAAGACTACGATTTTTGATGCCATCACCTTTGCTTTATACGGAGATGCTTCCGGTGGGGTCCGCTCATCAAATGAAATTCGCTCGTCCTTTGCTGAGCCCACGGAAGAAACCCGCGTTCAATTTCTATTTGAACATCAAGGACGGCAATATTCGATTGAGCGCTGGCCTAAACAAACATTGGCTAAGAAAAACGGTAAAGGCGAGACAACGAAGAATCAAAAAGTTCAACTGAGTATTTATAATGACGCAGGTCAAGAAGCGGAGGCCTATACAAAGGTTGATGCGGTGAATGAAGTGATCTATCAGATTCTGCATTTACAAAAGGATCAATTTCGTCAGATCGTGATGCTGCCGCAGGGAGAGTTTCGAACCTTCTTAAATGCCAACAGTACAGAAAAAGAAACGGTGTTACGCAGTTTATTCGGAACGAATATTTATCGTAATTTTACCGATAGCCTGAAGCAGCAAAAGAGCGAATTGGAAAAATCAGTCAGCGAGCTGACGACCCGCATTGATCAGCTGTTTCAGCAGGTTATCAGTGAAAAAGGAGCCACCTATGAAGAATCTCTGATTTTTGCGAAGGATTATCTTTTGGAGGAGGAACAGGCACTTCAAAAGAGCCAAAAGGAGTTGGCGGAAAAACAGGCGGAGCAAAAAGCGCTTCAGCAGAAATTCCAGCAGGCGCAGGAGCTTTGTGAGAACTTCAATCAAGCAGAGGAAACCCAGCAGCAGCTACAGGAATTAGAGGAACAGCTTCCTGAACAGGCGGAGAAAAAAAGTCGACTAGTTCAGGCACAAAAAATCGAAAAATTGCGACCGACCTATGAGCGGGTCCAAGAGTTGGAACTTCTTCAAAAAAAGCAAAATCAAGAAGCTGATGAAAATCAACAACAAGCAGAGGCGTTAGAGACACGCTATGCGGAGTACCAAAGAATTACCGCTGATTTTGAAAATAGTAAATCTGAATGGGCAGCGAAAGAAAAAGAACTCCAAAGCTTGGAATCTTTTCGACCTTTAGTTGAACAAAGAGAGCAGCTAACGACGCAAAAAGCGAAGTTCGTTGAACAACAGACCCAGCAGCAAACCCAACTGACGTTGATCAATGAGAAAATAAAGGCTTGTGAAGAAAAGCAAAAAACGTTGGAAGCCAAGCGGCAGACTGAAAAAGCTTGGCAGGAGCGACGGTATGAGGAACTGCAATATCAGCAAAAAATTCTGCAATTGCTGGAGCTAGATAAGCAGATCTTTGATCAACAGGAAGAGGAAGAAGATCAGCAGATCAAGCTGGCTCAATTGGTTGAAACAGCGAGTCGTACTAGCAATCAATTAACGAGTGAAACAGCAATCTATAAGAAATTAAAGAGTCAATGGGCATCTGCGGAGATTGCTCGCTTGAGTATGGATCTTCTACCGGGTGAGCCTTGTCCGGTTTGCGGCTCGAAGGAGCATCCTAATCCTGCGCAGCATGAAGAAATGTCTACGGAAAATCTGGGACAATTGCAGGTAGCACTCGAAACACAAGAAGCTCGTATCAAACAGCTGGAACTACAAAAGGAGCAGGCGGAAGCTCGTTATGAAGTAGCGATGAAGGCATTTGACCACCTGCAAAATGAACGATTAGCCGCACAGGAATCTCTGGAGCAGCAACTTCAGGATTGCCAGAAGGCTTTCCAGGAGTATTATCAGCTAGAGGTAGCTGCTGAAATAGCGGAGCTTACAGAGTTTCTCAAGCAGCAACAGGCTGAAACAACGAAGGCTTTGGTTGAGATCACTGAAGCCGATCATGCGTTACAGCAAATGACAACAGAACTCACTGAGGATCGAACAAAAAAAGAGGAGGCTGAAGCAAGTCTTCATACACTCAATGGTGAGCTGCAAACGCTTCAAGGCAGACTTGCTGGATTAGAAGAGCAGACAGCTGCTTGGCAATTAGCAGAGCTTGAAGTCCGTATCAAGGAATTATCAGAAAGCCTGTCAGAATACCGTAAACAACTTCTAGCACACGAAAAGCGGATGAAGGAAACGGAGCAGCAGCGGATTCGATTGCAAGAGAACCAAAAGCTGTTGATGAAGCAGCAGCTAGAAACATCGGAGAGTCTGCAGCAGTATCAGGAACAATTACAGCAACAATTCGTTGAAGCAGGCTTAGACATGACCGATTTAACAGCGCCAGCGCTTAATCTTTCAGCATTGGAAAAAGAGATTGCGGCTTTCGATCAAGAGTTATTGATTTTAAGAGATCGACAGGAGCGTTTAAAAGCAGCCATCAAAGGGCGAGAAAAACCCGAGTTGGCGCCTCTACAGCAGCAGTTGGCGGAAAAAGAAGAAGAGCTCTCCCAATTCCAGCAGCAGCATTATGGAAAGGAAAATCAATTGCGTCAGCAGCGTGAGCTGGTCGAAGCAATCGAAGCGCTCCAGCAGCAAAGTAAGGGACAGTTGGATGAATTGAGCCAAATGATCCAGCTGTATCAGACGATGAACGGAGACAATCCACAAAAAATCAGTTTGGAGCGTTATGTGCTGCAATGGTATCTCGCTGAGGTGCTGGAAAGCGCCAATCAGCAGCTGAATCAGCTGACGAAAGGCCGATATCGCTTTGAATTGAAGCAGGAGACCGGACGTTCAAAGGGCAATACAGGCTTGGAGATCAACGTATATGATGACAATGCCGGTGCGACCCGCAGTTCCCATACACTGTCAGGCGGTGAAAGCTTTATTGCTGCACTTTCTCTGGCATTAGGGCTAGCGGAAGTGATACAAAACCAAGCTGGCGGCGTGACGATTGAAGCACTATTTATTGATGAAGGCTTCGGCTCTTTAGATGAAGAAGCGTTAGAAATGGCGATGGAGGCCTTAGAAGGCATCGAAAATGCGGGGCGGATGATTGGTATCATCAGTCACGTAAGAGAGTTGAAGGAACGTATCCCACAACAAATTATTGTGGAAACTAGCGGAACGGGACGCAGCAGTATTCGTTACCAGCTAGAAGGATGGAGTGAAACGTAAATGAGATGGAGTATTCCAGAAAAAGTGATCGAACGCGGCAGAACGTACTTGAAAGAGGGGCGGGTCTTATCCGTTGAGGCAGACCCTGCTCGGCGTGTTTGGCATGGTGAAGTATTAGGCAGTGAACTTTATCTGGTTGATTTAGATGGCAGTGGAAAAGAAAATGATATTTGTGCGTGTCCTTATTGGGAGGAACATGGTTATTGCAAGCACACTGTAGCAGTAGAATTGTATTTGCGGGAAAAAGGACTGTCTCGTGTGATCAAACCTGAAACAGTGCTGCCTAAGAAAATGGAGAGCAGTGTGTCCTTTGCGGATTTGTTGAATCAAGGCTTTTCTCGTTTGGCTAAAGAAGCCGAACCGTTGCAATCCTTGTTTGTTGAATTCGTAGTCGAAGCGATCCCCACCAATCCTTATCATCCTGAATTGGATGTATTGGCGGTGTCACTGCGCATCGGCAGCAATCTAAGCAAACGCAGCTACATTGTAAAAAATTTGTACGACTTTTTGCATGCTTATCAAACGGATTCGGCTTATACCGTCAATAAGCAATACAAATTCCAGATTGAAGCCGGCGCCTTTGACCCTAAATGCCGCGATTTGATCGAGGATTTAGTTGGAGTCAGCGAGACGTATCAGCTATTAGGAAAAGCCGGACTGCAGGTCAAGGGGAAATTAGACAAGCGCTACCTTCTATTGCCTGTCCACCGAATACAGGAATTATTGGAAGCGATGGAGAAAACGGGGAATTTGAGTATTCATTTGGGTGATAAGGTCTATTCAGAAGTCCACGAAGGACAAGAATTGCCGTTAACCTTCACGCTAGAAAAACGTGGAGAAAACGATTTCGGCTTAACGATCGAGGATGGTTTTACGAACTACTATAGCAATTATTTCATGGGCTTTGTAGAGAATTCCTATTACCTGATGACCCATGAGCAGCAGGATACGTATATCACATTGAAGCAGCTGATGAAGCGCTTGAAAGAACCAGTTATCGCCTATGAGCAACGACAGCTTTCACAATTGTTTACAGAGGTCTTTCCTTATTTACGGAAAATCGGACGTGTCATTGTAGCTGATGAGGTGGCGGAAATTATGAAGGAAGAGCCGCTGCGAGCAGTGGTAATCTTCCGAAAGATTAAAGGGATGGTCAAGGCAGAGGCAGAATTCCACTACGGGAATGCCTACTTTTCTACCAACGAGGCCCACCAGCCCAAACTGCCTAATAATGTTGAGATTTTGCGGGATAGTAAGAAGGAGAAACAGATTCTAGACCTCTTTGATACGTACCGATATCAAAAAATCGATACTGGATTTGAGAAGAAGCTGCCGGTCAAAGAGAATCTGTACTATTTCTTCAAAGTCGAAATAGAAGAATTCAGACGCTATGCAGAAGTACGAATGGGGAAAAAGCTGCGTCAACTCTTCCTAGATGGGGAAGAATTCCAGCCGACCTTAGAAGTGAATCAAGAAGGCTCATGGCTGGACATCAAGTTTGATGTCACTGGTATCAAAGACAATGAGATTGATCAAGTCCTGAACAGCCTTTTGCGGAAGGATCGTTTTTATACGCTTGAAAACGGAGAGGTCTTGTCCTTTGATTCAGAGGCCTTCCAGCAAACAAGTGAGATGATTGGCCAGCTACGGGAACGCATCAGTGCAAAAGATGGGTTGATTCGCTTACCGAAGAGCCAAGGAATTATGCTGGAACAGCGATTGAAGGATAACCCGCAGGCACAGTTTAGCGAGAGCTTTACCACGATGGTACAGGATCTGACTCATCCTGAGGATTATCACGCTGCGCTGCCTGATACACTTCACGCAACACTGCGGCCTTATCAGGAAGCTGGTTTCCGCTGGCTGAAAATGCTTAGTGATTACGGTTTCGGCGGAATTTTAGCAGATGAGATGGGACTAGGGAAAACGATTCAAGTAATCACCTTTCTACTAGCTGAAAAAGCTCAGCAGCCGATCAAAGCACTGATCGTAACGCCAGCAAGTTTGGTTTATAACTGGCAGGCTGAGATCAAAAAATTCGCACCAAGTATGAATTCGGTAGTGGTTTCAGGAAACCGGAGTGAGCGTGAGCAATTACTTGCGGACGCGGAAGAAGTGGTCATCACTTCTTATGCAAGTCTGCGCCAAGACATCGATTTACATGAGGCGATGGGCTATCAATATATGATCCTTGATGAAGCACAGATGGTAAAAAATGCGGCAACGAAAACCTCCAGTGCCTTAAGAAATCTATCGATACCGCATCGCTTTGCGTTGAGTGGGACACCGATTGAGAATAACTTAGAAGAGCTTTGGTCACTATTCCAAACGGTGATGCCAGGATTCTTCCCGCCAATCGGACGTTTCCGTCAATTGGCGGTATCTGAGATCGCGAAGATGATTCAGCCATTTGTATTACGTCGAGACAAGGATACCGTCTTGCAAGAGCTGCCAGAGCGAATCGAGTCCAATGTTCTAAGCAGCCTGACTGAAGAGCAGAAAACCGTCTACTTGGCCTATCTGAAACGAATGCGGCAAGAAGTGGATCAAATGGATTCTGCGACCTTCCGCAAGCAGCGGGTAAGTATTTTAGCAGGACTGACACGTTTGCGACAAATTTGTGATGATCCTCGCCTCTTCATGGAAGGGTATGAGGGCGGTTCAGGCAAATTAGAGCAGGTCAAAGACTTGATTCATGCAGCAAAAGAAAATGGCAGACGTGTATTGCTGTTCTCTCAATTTACCAGCATGCTTTCCATTATTGAGAAGGAATTTGCGGAGGAAGGAATTTCCAGCTTCTATTTAAGAGGTAGTACGAAAGTTTCTGATCGTCTGAAAATGGTGGATGCCTTCAATGAAGGAGAAAAAGATGTCTTCTTGATTTCACTAAAAGCAGGGGGAACAGGATTGAATCTGACGGGGGCCGACACCGTTATTCTTTATGATCTATGGTGGAACCCTGCGGTGGAAGAGCAGGCCGCTGGTCGAGCACATCGAATCGGTCAGAAGAAAGTCGTTGAAGTTTGGCGAATGATTGCTGAAGGTACGATTGAGGAACGAATGAATCAACTGCAGCAGGAAAAACGTGAACTATTCCAAAAAGTGATCCAAGGCAATGAAGAACAATCCAGCAAGCTTACAGAAGAAGATATTCGCTTAATCTTGAGTTTGGGAGAATAAAAGTAGAAAAGTTTGCAGCGCTCAGCGTTGCAAACTTTTTTTATGGGTGATGGCGTTACTCAATTCGCTGAAAGACGTAATCTCCTTTTCAAACAACGCTGTTTGGCCCTTGGGGATCGCTCTTAACTGATGATTGAACCACCAAACAGACCAGTCGGCGGCTTTGGCCCCAACCACATCATTATCAAAACTGTCTCCGATATACAGTAGCTTGTCGGGTGTCAGATCAAGTTTCTTTTCCATTAATTTAAAAATCCTTGGATCCGGCTTTTGAATTTGGACGCCATCGGAGATTATGATCTTTTCTGAAGGAATCCAATGTGTTAGTTGTAGTGCATGGATCTTATCCTCTTGCCGCTTCACAGGTCCATTAGTAATGATTCCCAACGGCGTTTTCTGGGCGACTAAAAAATCTAGCATTGTACAGATCGCTGGTGGGAGTGAAATAGTTTGTAAGGCCTCATCATATGCTGTTTGAAAGGCATCAAGATCCGAATCATTTGGTGAGAATTCAAAATCAGATAAGGCCAGTCGGATACGTTCGTAGCGCATTTTCTCCAGCGACCATTCACCAGTGATCGATTTCATGTAATGGAAATCACTATAATAGCGAAAGCGAATGAACAATGCGTTCATTTTTTCAGTCGGGAATGTGGGAAAAAGCGAATGGATCGCTTCAGCAAACGGGGCTTGTTGCACATATAATGTATTATCTAAATCAAAAACAATTCCTTGAATCATCGGACCACTCCTAAATTATCAATGCCTTCATTATACCAAAAAATGCTTTTTTTATTGTTAGAAAACAAAAAAACAACATGTTTAGATGAGTGGTGTTATGTTATTCCGATTGATTCAGATGGAAAAAAACATAGCGTGTAGTCAATCAAAAATATTCTTACAAAAAAAAATAATGATTGAAAAGAGAAAAACACGTGAATTTTTAGGCTTCACCATTTTTTGAAAACCTTATAAAAATTTTGATTTTTTTTGATTTTTTGTAAGCTGTATCTATTTTATCTCATGATTTTACTGATAAAATTTAATACAGATTAAGGTTTTACCGTTCGCGATTAAGTAACTGCAAATTAATAACTATTGTCTTTTAATGAGCAATCTATTTTAAAATGATTCTAAAAAGACCTTGTAAAACAAAGTTTTTTTCGCGTGTTTTTTGTTTTTTAAAATATATTTTAATAATTTTGATAGAATAAAAAAATTATTTTTCGAATATAAAGTTGATAATTTGACAAAAAATCGCCACTCATTAATACAGATTACATACCTGTTATAACACTACCTTAAATGAGAGCCGCGCCACGGTTTTCTCATCTTGACAAACCATTGCTGTCGTGACACCCTTGCCCCCCTTAAGATAAATTAAATAACGCTAATATTTATAAAGAAAATACGTAGCACCTCTTTTTTTTGTTACCTTTTTTTTGTATAATAGAAACAGATAGCAGGAAGCTAGTATCACCTGTTACAAAAATTGAGAGTCAAGAAAAGGAGTGATATGCATGTTAACACTATATACTTCCCCTAGTTGTACATCATGTCGGAAAGCACGTGCTTGGCTACAGGAACATGAGATTCCTTACGTTGAACGAAATATTTTTTCTGAGCCATTGAACATCGATGAGTTGAAGGCCATTTTACAAATGACTGAGGACGGTACTGAAGAGATCATCTCTACCCGTTCAAAAGTTTTCCAAAAGTTGAACATGGATTTAGATGAATTGTCACTAAAAGAATTGTTGGACTTAGTTAAAGAGAATCCTGGATTGCTGCGTCGTCCGATCATGATAGACGAGAAGCGTCTGCAAGTTGGTTTTAACGAAGATGAAATTCGTCGTTTCTTACCACGAGACGTTCGCCAATATGAATTACGTCAAGCCCAATTAATGGCTGGATTATAGAGTAAATACCCCGCGATTGCGGGGTATTTTTTTCTTTATAATAGCTGAAGTCGCGTTAGTTCTTTTTCTAATGGAGGGAAGTTCTTTTTATAATGAAAGCCCCGCATACCAGTTTCTTCAGCAGCTAAAATATTGGCGGCCATGTCATCAATAAAATAGCATTCGGCAGGATTTAAGCCGAAATGACTATAAAAGGCTCGAAAGATCTCGTGCTCGGGTTTGGATAATCTCCAATCTGAAGAGATAAAGATCCCATCAAAGATGTCATGATTGGGGACTTTATCCTCATAGAGATAATAATCTTGTGGCGCATTCGACAGAATGTAGACATTTAAGCCCTTGTCCTTCAATCGTCGCGGTAATTCTGCCATATGTGGCAGGGGAGTTAGACCGTTATACCAGGATGCTAAAAGCTCTTCTGCAAGAGGGCGCAGTTCACGAGGCAAGCGAGTTTTGACTGATAAAAAGAGTTCATCTTTTGTCATGGTCCCTTTGTCATAACGCAGCCAATCCACTGAACCAAAGATTTCTGACACCAGCATTTTTTGCTTTTGAGGATCCGTCGTTTTTTCACGGACAAAGCGCATAGGGTCAAAATCGATTAAAACGTTTCCTAAATCAAACACAATACTCTTGATCATTAAAAGACCTCCTTTACCAAAGTATACGTCAGTTAGACGAGCATACAAGAACGATTCCTATTTATTAACGAAAACTTGAATTGAACAGACTTTGAGCTCGTGTTTGAAGTAGCGAGCCTTGTTTATTTATAGGAATTTAATAAAATTCGTCGGCTTTCTTTACTTTTAGTCGGAATCAGTTACAATGAACATATAATCTATCTTTAAAGTGAGGTGTGCCAAGATGGAGATGGAACACATCAATGAGAATACGATCCGCGTCATTATCGAGAATGAAGATTTAGCTGAACGAGGAATTACTTTTCTAGATTTACTAGGAAATCATCGTGAAATCGAATCTTTCTTCTATAGTATATTAGAGGAAGTCGATATCGAGGATGAGTTCAAGAGCAGTGAGGCTGTCACTTTCCAAGTACTTCCGAAGAATGACGGATTGGAGCTATTTATTAGTAAAAACCTGACACCTGAGGATCTCAATAAAATGAACAACTCAACAGAGTTCGAAACAAGTGATTTCGATCAATTGATTCGGCAGCAGATTTTAGCAAACTCTGAGAGTCTTGAAGAAGACGGAAAAGTAAGTCGATTACGGGTTTTTCAATTAAATAGTTTTGAAGACATGATTGAATTGTCGAGCTATCACTTTTTAGATGAGGCCTGGTGTGATTTATACCTGCTAGATGGGACATACTATCTGCAAGTCTATTTTGACCCTGAAGTTTTCGGTGAGTTCGGATTATCCGATGTGATCGCTGAAATTTTAGAATATGCTCAAGATTCTGCCGTTTCGACAGAAATGTTAGAGGAATATGGAAAGCTTTTGATGCATCGTGATGCAATCGAGATTACGCGTGCGCATTTCAATTAAAGTGTTCACTGCCATCGTTCGTTTGAACGGTGGTTTTTTGTCGTTCGTACAGCAAAAAGAAACGGGGATTCTGCAAAAAAAGAGCGGCTCGACAAAAGTTCGCGAAAAACTGCGTATCTTTTCATGAGGTGAGAAGAATGCTGTTTGCGTATACAAAAGAAAAAGAAATGATCCCAGCGTCAGAAAGTCACGAGGGCACTTCCTTTTACTGTCCAGATTGTGGAGAACGATTGATTCGAAAAGCGGGAAAAGTAAAGATTCCTCATTTCGCTCATCGGTGTAGTGGAGAGTGTCATGGGTTGAGTGAAGGGGAAACGCCTGAACATCTAGAGTTAAAGCAATTATTTTTTTCATGGGGAAATCAATTTGAACACGATTGGAAGCTGGAGGCACCATTGTCCGATTTGCCGCAGCGTCCCGATTTATTACAGAACAAATTGGCAGTGGAGATTCAATGTTCGTCAATCAAGGGGGCACGTTTGGCGGAACGAATGGCGGGATATCGCCAGCAGGGGTATCAAGATTGGTGGCTGCTGGGAAAGAAATTATGGCCTACGGACAAGTTTTCAGCCTTGCAAAAACAATTTTGCTCCTTTGATAAGGAGCGAGGCTTGCATCTTTGGCTAGTAGAAAAAGAGCAGATCCGTCTCCTTTATCATATTCATGAGATGGAGCAATTGATTTATTGCGAGGAGTGTTGGCCAAGCTGTTCACAGCCCTTGAGTGAAATAATCAAAGCTCCTGTAACTAAACGTCCTATACACCTTTTTCCTACGATAGAAAGTATTAGAAAACGAAAGCAGGCGCTAAGTCTTAAGCTGGTTCAAAGCAATCCGAAAATTCGAGTCTTGCAGCATTATTTTTATCAAGAGCGGCGACACGTATTGTATTTGCCGGATTGGATGTACTTCCCTAGTCGGTATTCCTTTTTTTATCACGATGATTTATTGGTGTTTCGTTTCTTGTTTCAAAAGGAAGGGAAGAATGCTTCAAGGATTTTTGACCAGTTTTTAGCCTATCGTGAAGAAAACCAAAGGGAATGGCTTTTTCATCGTATTGAACAGCGAGAAATATTGGAGCGCCTCTACTTAGAAGCTCTTTTTTGTCAAAGAAAGGCTAAAGTTTCATCTGCCTGACAGCTTTTAAAAATACTTTTTTCAAAATTGTGGTAAGATTGATGGTGATTAAATAGATGAGGGCTGTCTGTTCTTTATGGATTTATCATTATAAAAGAGCAGAAAATCTCAAAACAAGTTAGGAGTGTTTTTATGAGTGAAGCAAAACAATTGCCAAAACGGCAGGAAGTACCCACTGAACTGACTTGGGACTTAACTAAAATTTTTACAGATGACGCCGCCTTTGAAACAAAATTCCAGGCCTTATCTGATGAACTGACTGAAGTGGACAAGATCAAAGGGAGTTTAGGAAAAGGTGCGGCCGAATTTTTAACGGCGATCGAATATGTCTTAGATATTTATCGTAAGGCGGAAGTCATTTATGTATATGCTCATTTAAAAAATGATGAAGATACCGCCAATACGACGAACCAAGCATTGTATGCGCGAGCTTCTAGCTTAATTGCACAAGTGAGTGAAGCGGTTAGCTGGTTTGAGCCAGAAATGCTGGAGCTTTCTGACCAAGAAATCTGGTCATTTTTCGAAGCAGAGCCCAAATTAGAATTATATCGTCATTTTGTTGAGCAGATCATTTCAGAGCGAGCGCATGTCTTGCCGGCTGAACAGGAAGCCTTATTAGCAGGAGCCAGTGAAATTTTCAGCAGCTCAGCAGATACTTTTTCTGTCATGAACAACGCCGATCTTAAATTTCCAGTGGTACAAAATGAAGCAGGCGAAGATGTTCAATTAACACACGGTGTGTATGGTCAATTATTGGAAAGCACGGATCGAAAGGTGAGAGAACAAGCCTTTAAGGCGCTGTACTCAGTGTACCATCAATTCCGTAACACCTTTGCTTCAACCTTAAGCACGCATATTAAAGGGCATAATTACAAGGCGAAGATTCGCGGATATGCCTCTGCGCGGGCGGCTGCACTTAGCGGAAATCATATCCCGGAAGATGTTTATGAAACATTGACGCTAGTAGTCAACCAATATTTACCTCTATTGCATCGTTATGTGGAATTACGGAAAGAGCTGCTCGGTTTAGAAGAACTGCACATGTATGATTTGTACACACCGCTTTTAGCAGAAGCGCCAGTGAAGTTCACTTACGAAGAAGCACAGGCAAAAGCGTTAGAAGCATTGAAACCACTAGGTGAGGAATACTTAGAAGTCGTTAAAAAAGCCTTCGATGAACGCTGGATTGATGTTGTGGAAAATCAAGGGAAGCGCAGCGGGGCCTACTCTTCTGGTGCCTATGACACACAGCCATATATTTTATTAAACTGGCATGATCGCCTAGATGAATTGTATACATTGGTACATGAGATGGGTCATAGTGTTCATAGCTATTTCACACGACACACGCAACCTTATGTTTACGGTGATTACTCCATCTTCTTAGCCGAAATTGCTTCAACAACCAATGAGAATCTTTTGACCAGCTATCTATTGGAAACAGAAAAAGATCCCAAAATTCGGGCCTATATCATTAATCATTTCTTAGATGGCTTTAAGGGAACGATTTTCCGTCAGACGCAATTCGCGGAGTTTGAGCACTTTATTCATACAGAAGATGCTGCAGGAAATCCATTAACTAGCGAACACCTAAGCAAGTTTTACGGGGAACTAAACGCGAAGTATTATGGACCAATCGTAGTGAATGACGAAGAAATCAAGGATGAATGGTCAAGAATTCCGCATTTCTACTATAATTACTATGTTTACCAATATGCGACTGGTTTTTCTGCAGCAAGTGCCTTAGCGAAACGAATCGTAGAAGGCGAGCCAGATGCATTAGAAAAATACTTAACCTACTTAAAATCCGGCAGCAGTGATTACCCAATCGAGGTCATGAAGAAGGCAGGGGTTGATATGACTCAGCCAACCTATATTGAAGATGCGATGGAAATTTTTGCGCTACGATTAGATGAGCTGGAACAACTTGTCCAAGAACTAAAGGCATAAATAAAATGAACAGGGGCTTCGGCTCCTGTTTTTTTATGGACTCCATCAACTAAGAGCTAAAGAATGAGAGAATCTTATTATTGCATAGAAAAATATTTATTTTTAGTTAAGATTGCTACTTTTTAAGGTGTAGAAGCGAAAGAAATAACTTAAAAAATAGGAATATATGCATGAAACAAAACCCCTAAATCATAGGAAATGAGACGGCTTTCAAAGGAAAATTATTCAAATATTTGAAAGAAATTTTACAATTGGAATTTCTCTTTTGAGTTTTATTATGCGAGAATTAGCATAAGTAGAGGGGGTGGATCATAATGGCAAAACCAAACAAAAGAGACAAGATTGACTTGTTTTTAAAATTATCAATCGCTGTCATGTTTATCACTGGTTTTCTAATATTTATGTATCCATTTGTCGTCGATTCGATCAATAATTACATTGATCAGCAGCGTCTGGAAGAGGTTCAAGACAAGATGGAGGCCCGATCAGAAGCTGAAAAGAAGAAAAGACTGGACAAGCTCGAAAAAGAAAATAAAAAATTAAAAACGATCATTCCTGGTGCTGGAAGTTTTGATGATCCCTTTGAATCCTCCCTTCAGGGAACCAAGAGTCCTAAAAAGGAATATTATGAAAAGCATATGATTGGCGCTATCTTTATTCCAAAAATAAAGGTCAGCTTGCCGGTTTACGATGAAACCAATGACTTTTTATTGGATAAGGGAGCGACAGTTTTGCAGGGAACCTCTTTTCCGGTAGGAGGAAAGGGCACGCATTCAGTCATTACTGGTCATACCGGGCTACCAGAAAAAAAGCTGTTTACAGATTTAGAGCTGCTTAAAAAGAAGGATAAGTTTTACTTACATATAGAAGGGAAAAAATTAGCTTATCAGGTTGATCGCATAAAAATTGTGAAACCTGATAAGTTTGACGCGCTTAAAATTGAATTGGATCGTGATTTGGTCACTCTGCTGACCTGTACACCCTATGGAGTAAATAGCCATCGGTTATTGGTAACCGGGCATCGCATAAGCTATCCGGTTGCGGCCGCTGAGAAAATCAAGGAGACAGAAAAGTATCATCGTCGTCGCGTGTATTATCTAGTTGCAGGCTGTCTTTTGTTTGCTCTGATCTTCGGCTACTTTGTATGGCGGAAAATCATCCTTTATCAATCAAAAAAACGCAATTACAATTTCGTTTTCTATCTATACGAGAATGGCGAGCCGTTACCTGGTGTCCGTGCATTGCTTACGCAGAAGCGAGATGTGGTTCGAATTGATGGGAAACTTGTTCACACTGTCAGCGATGCCTATGGAAAAATTGAGTTCAAACAAATCCCTGGTGGCGTCTATCGAGTAGAGACTGAAAATGGCTTGAGTGTAAAAGGAAAAGTTTGGCGATTGAAGGATAAGAAATTCAAGATTTTAAGCCATCGCAGTTACAAGAACATCAAGCAGAAGATCAAGCATTTTATTATTGAAAGCAAGGTGAGCTAGCATGAAGAGATCACCGAAGCCTAGAAGCGATAAACGGCAAATGCTCAGCAAAATCTTTATGATCCTAGTCTTTCTAGTAGGCGTGCTGGTCATGATGTATCCTTTTTATATCAATGCAGTAAATGATTTTATTGATCAAAAGAGGATGGAGGAAGTTCAGGAACAAAATATCAAGCAAAACAAGGAACAAGTTCGTAAAGCCAAAGAGCGGATGAAAAAGCGTAACGAAGAATTAAAAAAGAATGGACTTGTTCCAAAGGCGCCAAAGTTTACGAACGATAATGAGCGGAAGATTGTGAGTGATGAATACATCCGCAAGCATTTGATCGGCGCCATTAGTGTTCCCTCGATTGAGGTGACGCTCCCCTTGTTTGATACGACCAATGAAAAGCTGCTGCAGGAAGGGGCAACGGTATTACAAGGGACGTCCTTTCCGACAGGTGGAATCGATACTCACTCTGTCATTTCTGCCCACAGCGGCTTGCCAGAAAAGAAGCTGTTTACCGATTTGGAAGATGTGAAAATAGGTGAGATTTTTGTCATCACCCTGTTTGAAGAGAAACTTGCCTATGAGGTAGACAAGATAGATGTGGTGGAACCGCGAGATACATCCGTCATCGACATTGAACCGGGTCGAGACATTGTAACACTTTTGACCTGTACGCCTTATATGATTAATAGTCATCGATTATTGGTGACGGGGCATCGAGTCCCTTATACTGAGGAAATGGCACAGGCGATCAAGAAGGCTGATGATACTAGAAAACTCAAAGAATTACTGACGTTGATTGGGGTCGGTGTCGCGATTTTAGTTCTGCTTTTTGGAATTTATCGCGCGATTCATGTCTATCTGCTAAGAAAACGCCGATTCAATCTCAACATCTTGCGAACCAATTTAACGGGAAATGCCTTGTCAGGAATCGAATTGGCCATGTACACGAAAAATGGCAAGCGCCCCGTCCAACGAAAAGGGATTCCGCTGATGGTAATAACCGATGATGAAGGACGTGCTCGCTTTGAGAATATCCCAGGCGGCGTGTATTGTATTAAGGACAATAAAGAGGTTGGTTTTAAGGTTGGAATAAAGAAACTGCGGCAAAATAAAATCAATCTCTATTTAACGAAGCAGCAGAAAAACTATATCTTTACAAAGAATAATGCGGTACAAATCAAAAAATAAGCATCGCTGCCTTATGAGGCACGATGCTTATTTTTTAGATTAGTGATAAGTGATTGTCATCCGTGGACTGTCTAGCTGTATTTTTACTTTGTGATTCTAAAAACGCGATTAAGGATTCCTTCGTGTTATATGTATCTAGGATATGATGGATCGTGTCGCACCCCTCGATGCGAATTCCGGCGTCACAATCATCCGCGTAATTATAAATGACTGCTGATGGATGCGAGGTGATCTCCATCTCGTGAGCGATCTGTTGGTCCGTAAGAAAGGCCTCATGAACAAATGCTGAGTGACGGTCTTCTAAGAACATTTCGATGTCTCCACCAATTTTGGTGAATAATTGAATAGCCAGCTTTTTTGAATAGGGCTGCTTTTCCACACCAACCGTTTTTTGCAACTCGACCAAAAAATCACGCCCACGCTTTTTACCTTGCAGATGTGCGGCTTTAACATCTAAAGCGGCAGAATGAATTTCCTGTGAAAGTTCGGTTCGCAGCTCAATGTCTTTTTCGGAGGCGCCAATTCGCTGCATAAACTCAGAAACGGTTTTTAAGTTCATAATAGGAATCAGGCGTAGCTGAATCTTCATGTCATATTTGTTAATCAAATCAATGATCCGTTGCTCGATCGATAAACATTTTTTTCCAATTGGATTTACAAACAAATAAATTTCGATCACTGGAGCCCCTCCATTTCTTTTTCTCGCCTTTGCTGTTCAGCAACAGCTCGTGCGACCTTGTTTTGTGTTTTGCGATAAGGGATATGAAATCTGCTTAATAATTGATTAAACTCACCTTCATTATAGGTTGAATCAGGGACTTCAAGCTCTAGCTCAAAATCATGCTGATCGCCATACCAACTTTCATCTAATGCCAGCTTTCCTTCTGGAATGTCGAATTCCGCTCGTTTTGTGATTAATTTCCCAATTAGTTGCAAGTCATACCGAGCGATCGCTAACTGGTTTAATTGTGTCAAAACTTCTTTCGCTTCTGAAGCAAATGCTCTATTTTCGATTGCCTGTGCTGCGGCATCCACTGTGAGGGAATCAGTTACCTCAAGCAGACCAACATCTTGAGGAATCTTCAAAGTCGCTTCTGCTTTGGTAGTGAAGCGACGAATCCGTAACCCCATTCCCAGATGCTTTAGTTGAAAATCCGCTGTATCGAAGTAAAGATTCGTCTGCATTACAAATTGTTCGTCTGTAACATTATAGTAACGTAACAATTCAGTGTATTCGTCTAGTGTTAACATACTCTTGAATTCGATTTCAATTTCTTTACTCACACTTATTCTACTCCTGATCCTAGAAAATTCCTAATATAAGACATCCTCACATAGAATAACCTGAATAGTCAAACAATTAGAACCATTTCCATGAAAATGTTAGTATTTTGTAATATTCGATAAACTGAGAAAATATGATAATTCTTTCTGCAGAAGGTTTGTGATAAGATAAGAAAGAATGGAAAAATGAAGTGAGGGATAGGCGATGGAGAGAGACTGGGATTCGTTTCTTGCTCCGTATGAATTGGCAGTAGCGGAGTTGAAGATAAAATTACGTGGATTGCGAAAACAATACCGCACAAGCGGAGATCATGTGCCGATTGAGTTTGTCACCGGTCGCGTGAAGCCAGTAGAAAGCATCCTTAACAAAGCAGAGCTGCGGGGGATCCCGTTAGAGCGTTTAGAAGATGAGATGTCTGATATGGCAGGCATGCGTATCATGTGTCAATTTGTTGAGGACATTCCTTTAGTCGTGGAAATTTTGCGACGTAGAAATGATATGAAGGTCATTCAAGAACGAGATTATATTACGAATCGAAAGGCCAGCGGTTATCGGTCGTATCATTTAGTGATCGAATATCCAGTACAGATGCTGGAGGGTGAGAAGAAATTGCTTGCCGAAATTCAAATTCGAACATTATCCATGAATTTTTGGGCAACAATTGAGCACTCCATGAATTATAAATATAAAGGTCAAATTCCTGAGGATATTCAGAAGCGATTGTTTCGTGCAGCCGAAGCGGCGTATCAGCTAGATGAAGAGATGTCCAGCATTCGCGATGAGATTCAAGAAGCACAGCATGTATTTAATCGTAAGGAACAGAAAAAGAAAGTGGGTCGGCATGGGACTACGGATCGGAATCATTCATAATCAAGAAGAAAAATCAATTCGAGTGCTGCAGCGTTTGCGCGGCCTATTATCAGAAAAAGAGGATCTGCATATCGTGGATCGTGATCCGGAATTAGTGATTACGATCGGCGGCGACGGGACATTACTATCGGCCTTTCACCGCTATAATCATCGCTTAGATGAGGTGCGTTTTTTAGGTGTCCATACGGGGCATCTAGGCTTCTACACTGACTGGCGTGATTACGAGCTTCCTGAGTTAGTGAACAGCTTGAGCTGTGAGCAAGGAAAGAGCGTCAGCTATCCACTGTTAGATGTTTTATTGACGACGGCAGAGGGCGATCAAAAACACTTTTTGGCTCTAAATGAGTCCACGATTCGTAAAGGAAGCCGGACGATGGTGGCGGATGTTTACATTAAAGAAGAGTTATTTGAACGATTTCGAGGTGATGGATTAGCGATCTCCACGCCAACTGGTTCGACAGCCTATAATAAAAGTGTAGGCGGCGCAGTCGTTCATCCAAGTATCAATGCAATGCAATTAGCTGAAATTGCGTCACTAAACAATCGAGTATTCCGTACTCTGGGTTCGCCAAGTATCATTGGTTCCCATGAATGGATCGATGTGCGGTTGAAGAGCGATGAACAGCATTTGATTACCATCGATCAATTAGATATTAATCGAAAAGGAATTGCATCAATCAAATACAAAATCGCCGAGGAGCGCATTCACTTTGCTTCCTATCGGCATATGCATTTTTGGCATCGAGTAAAAGATGCCTTTATTCGAGAGGATTAGTTTTGTGGAATTCAAATGGACATATGAAGAGCAGACCAGCTCAATTGTACGGACTTTTTTAAAGCGTCAGGGCATTTCGAAAAAATTGCTGGCAAAAATTAAATTTCAAGGTGGAAAAATCTTCGTAAATGAGACAGAACAAAACGTCTTGTTTTCTCTAAAAACCCATGATATTGTAACTGTTGTGATTCCAGATGAGGAGCCCCATGAAACGTTACTGGCAGACGAAGTACCGATCGAGATTGTTTTTGAAGATGAGCATGTCCTTGTTGTAAATAAACCAGCCGGGATCGCCTCTATTCCAGCACAATACCACCCGCGAGGAACGATGGCGAATCGAGTCAAAGCATACTACGTGAAGCAAAACTATGCCAATCAGGTTGTGCATGTCGTAACTCGATTGGATCGAGATACCTCTGGCTTGATGTTGTTTGCCAAACATGGTTTCGCCCATGCCAAACTGGATCAAGGATTGCAGAAGAAGCAATTTGTCAAAAAATATCAAGCACTTGTTTCAGGAGAAGTGGATTCCCTACAGAATCATGGGAATATTTCGATGCCGATTGGACGTGATCTGTCCTCATTGTTGAAGCGCCAGGTCATTGAAACGGGGCAAAAAGCCGAAACAGAATATTGGTTGAAAAAGCGAAATCAGACGTGTGCTTTAGTTGATATCCAGCTTCATACAGGTCGAACCCATCAAATACGAGTGCATTTTTCAGCAATCGGCTGTCCGCTTTTGGGTGACGAGCTATATGATGGTTCGCTAGATTTAGGCATTGAACGTCAGGCATTACACTGCTATTCCCTGACCTTTCCCCATCCCTTCAACAATGAACCGTTGTATTTTCAACTGCCGTTGGCTGAAGATATGGCGACAATAGCAGCCACGATTTAAATAAAAAAAATAATGCTTTTCCCAGAAATTCAGAGACAAAGAACGAAACAAAAGAGATTAGCACAATTGCCGAACAAGCAGTATAGCAGAAGGATATCCGTAACGAAAATCAAGGCAATTTTTCTTATTGGAAATTGCTACATAAAAAAGAGGTAGGTTGTCAGTTCTGCTTTTCCCAGAAATTCAGAGTCAAAGAACGAAACAAAAAAGATTAGCACAATTGCCAAACAAGCAGTATAGCAGAAGGATATCCGAAACGAAAATCGAGGCAATTTTTCATAGAAAAATTGCTACATAAAAAAGAGGTAGGTTGTCAGTTCTGCTTTTCCCAGAAATTCAGAGTTAAAGAACGAAACTAAGAAGAGTCGAACAATGACCAAACAAGCAGTATAGCAGAATGATATCCGAAACGAAAATCGAGGCAATTTTTCATAGAAAAATTGCTACATAAAAAAGAGGTAGGTGAGATTGATGGATGAAAACCAAGAAGAGCTAGAAATACATTTCCAACAATTAAGGGAGGAACTGGACCAGAATGAACTGCAGTCCTTTCGTGATCATTTTCTAGAGATGCATTTCTATGATCAGGGGCAATTTTATCAATCTTTGAATCAAGAAGAGCGTCAACTGGTTTATTCCTATCTATCACCCAAAGAATTGGCCGATATGTTTGACGTCATTGAAGAAGACGATGAACATATGGATGAGTACCTGAGTGAGATGCGTCCACAGTATGCAGCGGACATGTTGTCTGAAATGTATACCGATAACGCGGTAGACTTACTGAATGAATTAGATAAAAAGCCAGTAGCGAAGTACCTGAGTCTAATGGACTCTGAGCATGCGAACGAGATTCGTGAGCTGCTGCATTACGAAGACGATACTGCTGGTTCATTGATGACCACGGAGTATGTCTCAATTGTAGCGAATCAAACGGTTCGTTCCGCCATGTATGTGTTAAAAAAAGAAGCACAAATTGCCGAGACAATCTATTATACTTATGTAGTAAATGATGAAAATCAGCTTGTAGGAGTTATTTCTCTCCGTGATCTGATCGTGAATGACGATGATACGATGGTCTCTGATGTCATGAGCGAACGGGTGATATCTGTTCACGTAGGTGATGATCAAGAGGATGTAGCGCAGACCTTCCGTGACTACGATTTTCTAGCGTTACCGGTCACAGATTATGAAGATCATTTATTAGGGATCGTTACCGTCGATGATATCATTGACGTTATCGACGATGAAGCGGCCAGCGATTACTCTGGTTTGGCCGGGGTCAATGTCGAAGAAGTGGATGAGAATCCCGTCAAAGCGGCTTCTAGGCGGTTGCCGTGGTTGATTACGCTGCTATTTTTAGGAATGACCACAGCCACCTTGATCAATCATTACGAGGCATTGGTTAGTAAGGCAAGTATTTTGGCTGTCTTTATCTCATTAATCACTGGGACAGCCGGAAATGCTGGGACCCAATCACTGGCGGTAGCTGTACGTCGATTGGCGATTTCTGATGACAATGAGAAAAATTTTGGTAAACTGGTCTTGGGTGAAATCTTGACAGGACTTGTTACAGGCTTTGTGACAGGTGTGACGATTTTCATTATTGTAGGTATTTGGAAGCATAATTTTATTTTAGGTTTTGTGATTGGAACGGCAATGATGGCAGCAATTACCGTGGCTACTTTGGCAGGTAGCTGGATTCCGATGATTATGGAAAAGCTGGGCTTTGATCCAGCCGTTGCCAGTGGGCCATTCATTACCACGCTGAGTGATTTGACAAGCGTGTTGATTTACTTTAATATTGCCAGTCTCTTTATGGAACGATTCATCGGTAGTTAAGTGTAACTGAAAAGACATATGCTGAAAGTAGTGAGAAAATTTTGAAAAAAGCTTATGCCGTTATTATTCGCAATGGATTGATTTTGCTTGTTCGACGTCAAGGGGTACCTGTGTGGGATTTACCAGGCGGGGATCTTTTGCCTGATGAGAATGAGCGAGAGGGAATTCAGCGTTTAGTTAAGGAGTTGCTGGCGTTTGACAGCAACGTTGAAGATTTGATTGGCATCTATACAAAAGAGCATTATGATGATATTACCTATGTTTATAAGGTCCAAGAAGCGGTTTCCCAAAGTAAAATGGACTCCCATGAATACGTGGCGTTCAATTTCTTTGATCTCCAGAATTTACCGTTGAACATTTTTCCTGATCGCCTTCGACAGATCAAGGACTATAAGACAGGACGATATCCCGTGCGTCTTCGCTTAAAAGAAAATAAATGGTTCTTTAAGCTAAAAACATTGATTAAAGAAAAAAGAAAATGATTCGCAGTTGTCATAAGCGAATCATTTTCTTTTTTCATTTAGGCTGGCATAGCGGCGAACAAAATAATCACAGAAAAATTCTAATGGATAGTTCCCAATTTGAACATAGTTGGTACTGGTTAAGTTTAAAACCTGATCAAAAAGGTTTGTAATCAAATTTTGTGTGTGCTGAGTGATCAGAACAGAATGGGCTGGTCGTTTACTAATTTGATTGATCAAATCGACATGGCTGGTCAGGATGGTCCCGTAGGAGGAAAGAACCAAGATCACTGTATTTTCATCCGCCTGTTGAATCGCAATTTTTTGAAGCGCCTCATTTTCTGGAACATGAGTCAATTTGTTTGAAGCGATAAAATCAACCTGCATATTTCGAGCAAGCTCTAAAGTGGTTGTATAACCGATGAGAATGACTCTTTCAGCGTCCCTTATTTTTTTAAGCAAACAATCGACGAGCCCATAATCCATATTCGTCAGGATGTCCTGTAATGCCGCACTTATTTCAGCAGCATAATTTGTCAGAAAAGTTTCTGGCTGATCCTGCAACTGCTGAAAGTCTGCTTTTTTCATTCTTAAAGAGTTATAGCTTTTCATTCGTTCGTTGGTATCAAGTGCCTCCCTTAGATGTGAAAAGGACGAAAAGCCAAAAGTTTGGCAAAAACGCGTCATCGTCGCAGGAGAAACAAAACACTGTTCGGCGATTTGCGAGATTGTTAATTTTTGAATTTCCTCTTGATGTGTAAAGAGATAGGCGATGATTTTTGAATAGGTTTTATCAGAATTGTGCCGATTTAAATAATTCAACAGCTCATAAATATTGAACATAGGATGACTCCTTTTTTTAGAGATCATTTTCATGTTTATGAAAATAAACAGCGAAAAAGAAAATGCCTTCGCAAAGGTGAAACCAGCAAGCGTTTCATCTGTGCTAGACTAATAAAGTAATGATAATTATACACTAATTGTTCAGAAGGGATGAGAAGATGAGTAAATTTCCAAAAAATTTTTTATGGGGCGGCGCAGTCGCTGCGAATCAATGGGAAGGTGCATTCTTAGAGGACGGAAAAGGCTGGTCAACAGCGGACACGGCTCTTTTTGAAGAAAATCCTGATAAAGTAAATATTTCACTGCTTCAGCCTATGACCACTGAAAAAGTTGAATTTGCCATGAAGGATACAGAAGGAATCTATCCGAAGCGTTTTGGGATTGATGCCTACCATCATTATAAAGAAGATATTGCATTGTTTGCGGAGATGGGGTTCAAAACGTTTCGATTGTCGATTTCATGGCCGCGAATTTTTCCAAACGGAGATGATCGTGAACCAAATGAAGCAGGCTTGGCTTTCTACGATTCATTATTTGACGAATGCTTAAAGTACGGAATCGAACCTTTAGTGACGATTTCTCACTATGAATTTCCTTTAGCTTTGTCATTAAAACAAAACGGGTGGGAAAGTCGCGAAACGGTGGATGCTTTTGTCCGTTATGCGAAAGTATTATTCAAGCGCTATCAAGGAAAAGTAAAATATTGGCTGACCTTTAATGAAATCAATATCATTGGCATGACTGGATATTTAAGTGGCGGCTTATTAGCAGATAAGACGGATAATATGCTGCAAGCTCAATATCAGGCAGCCCATCATCAGTTTATTGCCAGTGCACTAACAGTCAAAGCTTGTCACGAGATGCTGCCGGATGCGCAGATTGGTTGTATGCTTGCTCGTCAGGAGGCTTATCCTGAAACGTCGAATCCGTTGGATGTTATGGAGAGTGTGGAGGCGGATCATACGAATCTATTCTATTCTGACGTTCAGATTCGTGGGTATTACCCTCGTTATATGGAGAAATTCTTCCGTGATCACCAGATTGAAATCAAAAAGGAAGCCGGAGACGATGAAATTTTAAGACAAGGTGTCGTAGATTTCATGTCCTTCAGTTACTATATGAGCAGCATTGCTTCCCATGAGAAATCAGGAGAAGAAACTGCTGGAAATCTGTTAGGCTCTAAGAAAAATCCATACTTAGCAGCAAGTGATTGGGGCTGGCAAATTGATCCTGTCGGTTTGCGAATCACACTGCATAAATTGTATGATCGTTACCAAATCCCACTGTTTATTGTTGAAAACGGCTTAGGAGCGAAGGATGTTGTCACAGAGGATGGAAAAATCCATGACGATTATCGAATCGATTACTTACGTGACCACATTAACGAAATGGCGAAGGCGATTGATGAAGGCGTCGAATTAATGGGCTATACCCCTTGGGGCTGTATTGATTTGATCAGCGCCAGCACCAGTGAGATGGCGAAGCGCTATGGTTTCATTTATGTGGATCAAGATGATAAAGGCAATGGTTCATTGGACCGCTTGAGAAAAGATTCTTTCTACTGGTACAAAGAAGTTATTGCGACGAGTGGCGAGAACTTAGCGTAATCAAAAAGACCTGACACAGCTTTTTTAATTGCTGCGCCAGGTCTTTTAATTGAATAGTTATGTCTAGAATTGAACAACTTTTGTTCCATGAACTTCGCTGACGCCTAGAGCTTCAGCGATTTTTTCTGCATTTGCCGCATTGATGCTACCGCCAGGCAGGATGATAATCCGTCCAGCCGCGTAATCGACGAGCTCTTTAAGATGAGGAAGATTGTCCTCGATAGAAGTCGATAAAGGTCCGCCGTGAGTCAGGATTCTGTCAATTCCTAATTGGACAAACCAATCAATGGTCTTAAATTGTTCTTCTTTTGACAGCTCATCAAAAGCCATATGAAAAGTCGTTAATAAGCCTTCACTGTTGCCCATCAGCATTTCCAAAGCTTCCTCGTCCACTTCATTGTCTTCGGTCAAACACCCGAAAACAACACCATCTGTTCCCGCATTTTTAGCATGGATCAAATCATTTTCCATTATTTTCAATTCAATATCGTTGTAGACAAAGTTGCCGCCACGTGGACGAATCATTGTCATAACAGGAACGTGCTTTTCACCAGCGTAAGCTAGGACTTCTTCGATAACCCCCATGCTTGGCGTGGTGCCGCCTACAGCCAAGTTGTCACATAGCTCGATGCGTCCTGCACCTGCTTGGATCGCTTTGGGAATATCCGTATAATTTTCTGCGCAAAATTCTTTAATCAAGATCGAATCCTCCAATTGTGTCCTAATTTTTGAAAAATCAAGCCTAAGAGATGTCGCCTTTTTAAGCTCAGGGATCTCTCCCTATTTGTTAGACGAATCAACATCTCGCGTATAGTTTAGCACATCTCGACGATAGTAGGAATAGAAGAACTATGCTATGATAGGAGAGCAAAAAAGGAGTGGAAAGATGCTTAAAAAAATTGATCGGGGAGCATTATTTTTGGCTAAGCAGCAGGAATTGTTTCGTTGTCCAAAATGTCACCGTGAAATGATCCAACGAGAGAAGAGCTTGATTTGTGGTGAAGGCCATCGCTTTGACTTATCAAAAAAAGGCACGGTGTATTTTTTAGACCATCAGATCAAAACGGACTATGACAATGAAATGTTTGCCCCACGTGGACGAATGATTGGTTCTGGAATGTACCAGCCTGTAATTGAAAAGATTGCGGAATTAATGCAAACTGGGAATTTATTGGATGTCGGCTGCGGTGAAGGAAGTTTCCTACAGCAGATTACCCAGCGAAAGGAAAATCCAGTATCGATTGGCTTTGATATTGCTAAGGAAGGCATATATCTTGCGAGCAATCAACCGATGGAGGCTTTTTGGTGTGTCGCAGATTTGACGAATCTGCCTTTTGCGGACAATTCTTTTGATACAATCCTAAATATTTTTTCGCCTTCACACTATCGCGAATTTAAGCGAGTGATGAAGTCTGATGGCTGTGTGGTCAAAATTGTTCCTCAAGCGGACTACTTAAAGGAATTGCGAGAGGTGTACCATCCTGATGGGGAAACGTACTCCAATGAAGCAGTTATTCAGCGCTTCACAGAGGAGCTTTCGATTGCCCACCGGGAACGGGTGACCTATGAGTTTGATATACCAGAAGAAAATCGATTGGATTTACTGGAGATGTCACCGTTGGAATGGAAGGTTTCTCCAGCTGTAAAAGCGAAATTAGCGGCGAATCCTTTGAAGAAGATAACAGTAGATATCGAAATATTAAAAGGTTATGAGAGTAATCGTTTTCATTCAAATTCCTGAAAATAGAAGGTTGCATTTGTGACTTCGTGATGTTATAGTACTAACAAGTTGTTTTTCATTGGTTTTTATCAGGTTCCTGTTCTGATAAAAGTTAGTGAAAAGTGCTTCACTAACGTAGCGACTCGCCGTGCTAGACACCGAGTTGGTACGTTTTTTTTATGCGAATTCCTGAACATGCTTCTTGTGTTTGTGAATTAGACAGATTTGTGTAGATAAAACAATGAAGGAGCTATCATAGAATAGCTTTGTGAAAATAAAGACTGAAATAAGAACGAGGGAAATCAACATGACAAACCATATTGTACTATTTGAACCGCAGATTCCAGCGAATACAGGGAACATTGCACGAACTTGTGCGGCGACCAATTCACCCTTGCACCTGATTGAACCGTTGGGGTTTTCAACAGATGATAAGCATTTAAAGCGTGCAGGTCTTGATTACTGGAATGATGTAAATATTACTTATCACGAAAATCTAGCAGCATTTCTAGAGTACTTAGGCGATCAGCAGCTGCATTTGATCACAAAGTTTGCGAATGCGACGTATTCAGAAATCGATTATACAGACGACGCAGATCATTTCTTTATGTTTGGGAAAGAAACTACGGGGCTGCCAGAAGAGTTTATGCGAGAAAATGAAGAAAAATGTTTGCGCATCCCTATGAATGATGAACATGTTCGTTCATTGAATCTTTCAAATACGGTGGCTTTAGTTGTATACGAAGCGTTACGTCAGCAAAGCTTTCCAAATTTAGAATTGACGCATCATTATGAAAACGATAAGTTAGACTAGAGATTAGACGCGGAAAGGGATTTTTATGAAACTGTATTTTACTCGTCATGGAAAAACACAATGGAATCAAGAGAAACGTTTCCAGGGAATGATGGGAGATTCTCCATTATTACCTGAAAGTAAAGAAGCAATCAAAATGCTTGGAAAAGAATTGAAGGATGTCCCCTTTGAAAAGATTTATACGAGTACATTGAAGCGGGCATACCTAACCGCAGAAGGGATCAATAATCAGCTAACGCAGCCAACGGAAATCGTTCGTTCAGAGGATTTAAGAGAGCTTGGCTTAGGAAAATTGGAAGGACAGCTGATTCCTGTGATTGAGGAACGTTACCCTAAAGATATGGTCAACCTGCGTCATCACTTGGACTTGTATGATCCAGCTCCCTTTGACGGAGAGAAAATTGAAGATATGCTAAATCGCATCAATCATTTAGTCGAACAAGCAGTCGCAGAAGCAGAAGAGGGACCGCTTCTTTTTGTCGGTCACGGAGCGGCATTAACCGCGGCTATCCAAGCATTGATGGGAAAGCCTTTAAGTCAATTAAGAGAGATGGGCGGCCTCTTTAATAATAGCCTGACAATTTTAGAAGCAGCGAGCAGTAAACCACCGTATGAATTGATCCAATGGAATGACGTCAGCTTTTTAGAAGGCACCGGAGCCAAACCAGATTCACTATTATAATAGGAAGTAGAAGGGAGGAGCGAAATGTCGGAAGAACAGCTATACATTGTGGGAACACTAAAAGCGATCTTTTTCCAAAATCCTAGTAATTTTTATAAGGTGTTGCTGATTAAAGTCAGTGAAACCAATAGTGACTATCTTGAACAAGAGATCGTTGTTACGGGAAGTTTTGGTGATGTGCAAGAAGATGAAGACTATCGCTTCTTCGGACATTTTGTTGATCATCCTCGTTACGGAAAACAATTTTTAGTAGAAAGCTATGAACAGGCGCATCCTACTTCTGCCAACGGTTTGATTAATTACCTTTCCAGCGAAAAATTTCCTGGGATCGGAAAGATAACCGCTGAGAAAATCATCGAGGTTTTAGGAGAAGAGGCCATTGATCAGATTATGGAGAATCCGTCAGTATTAGCAAAGGTTCCTAATCTCAATGCGAAGAAGCAGAAGGTGATCGTAGACACGATTCGTCAAAATCATGGAATGGAACAAATCATCGTCGGCTTGAGCCGCTATGGCTTCGGCAGTCATCTTTCCTTTGCGATTTTTCAGACCTATCGAAACGAGGCTCTGGAGATCATTGCCGAAAATCCTTATCAGCTTGTTGAAGATATCGAAGGCATCGGCTTTAAAAAGGCAGATAGTCTTGCTGAGCAGTTAGGGATAGCTGCGGATAGTCCGCAACGTATTCGCGCAGCGATTTTTCATCAGGTCAATGAAGATGCCAATCAAAGCGGGGATACATATGTCGAGGCGCAGCAATTACTGACTGAAGTTCTGCAGCTTCTAGAAACGACCCGTCCAGTGGAGATAGCGCCAGATCAAATTGCTACGATGATTATCCAATTGGTTGAGGAGGAAAAGATTCAGCAGGAAGCCACCAAAATATATGAGAATACCTTGTTTTATAGTGAATGGGGCATTGCTTCTTCAATTGAGCGACTGTTAGCTCGTAAAAAAGAAATCAATTATCCTCAAGCGACCATTGATAAAAAGCTGCGTTTGATTGAGAAACAGCTAAAGATCACTTATGGCGACTCACAGGATCAAGCGATTAAAGAAGCGATTCGCTCCCCGTTGTTTATCCTAACAGGGGGACCCGGAACAGGGAAAACAACGGTAATTAACGGGATCGTTAAGCTGTTCGCTGAATTAAATGATTTGTCTTTGGACCCAAAAGATTATACGAACGCAGTTTTTCCAATTCTTTTGGCGGCACCGACAGGTCGTGCAGCGAAACGTATGAATGAAACAACTGGTCTGCCAGCAAGTACGATCCATCGTTTATTGGGCTTGAATGCCAATGATGATACGCCAGATATTGATGCCAAAGAACTTGATGGCGGCTTGTTGATAGTGGATGAAATGTCAATGGTAGATACATGGTTGGCAAATACGCTGTTAAAGGCAATCCCTGATAACATGCAGGTGATTTTGGTGGGAGATAAGGACCAATTACCATCTGTTGGTCCGGGACAAGTTTTCCATGATTTGCTGCAAATTGCAGACATTCCAAAAATGGAATTGACGGATATTTATCGTCAAGGAGACGGTTCCTCAATTATTCCACTAGCTCACGAGATCAAAGATGGCAAGCTGCCGCAGGATTTTAGAAAAAACCAACAGGACCGCTCTTTTATTGCTTGCCATGCGTTTCAAATGGAAGAAGTTGTTAAACAGGTGGTTGAACGAGCGAAGAAAAAAGGATTCACGGCCCAAGATGTTCAAGTTTTAGCGCCAATGTATCGTGGTCCTGCTGGGATTGATGCGATCAATAAGATGATGCAGGAGATTTTCAATCCCAATGATGGACGGAAAAAAGAGGTTCAATGGAACGATGTAGTTTATCGGATTGGTGACAAGGTTCTGCAGTTAGTCAACAATCCAGAGCTCAACGTCTTCAATGGTGACATGGGAATCATAGTTGGAATTATTCCTGCGAAAGAATCGGATGATAAAGTAGATGAACTGGTAATCCAGTTTGACAGTAATGAAGTTAGCTATAAGCGTACAGAATGGAACAAGATCAAACTTTCCTACTGCTGTTCGATTCATAAGGCGCAAGGTAGCGAATTTAAAATGGTGCTGTTGCCCATGGTAAAACAATATTCTCGAATGCTGCAACGAAACTTACTTTATACCGCAGTGACACGCAGCAAGGATTTGTTGATCTTGTTAGGGGAAGAAGAGGCTTTTCAAGCCTGTGTCAACCGAGAGTCCGCCGTGCGAAAAACCACTCTGATCGAACGGATCATGAAGGGTGAGGACGTAGCACCAGTACAGCCTAAGGTAGAGCCTTTTGAAGCTGTAGAGGAAAAACAAAAAGCAGCGAAGAATGAACCAGCTACATTAACACCAAAATTAATTGCTGCCCAAACCATCGACCCGATGATCGGGATGGAGGGTGTTACACCAGCAATGTTTATGTAAGCAAAAAAGGACTGAAAAAATAAAGGCTCTTTGTCAAATAGGACTGATAGAGT
>NZ_JXLA01000090.1 GCF_001886185.1 Enterococcus raffinosus
GGAGATGCGAATCAAACGGCGAAAAGATATGATCAACAAATAGGATTAACTTCAGACGAGTCGGCATGAAGTAAAATTTAAACTTGGTTGTCTGCTTTGAGAATTGACGCTATGAAGTTCCTATTAACAACATTGACAATTTTCCATGGGGATTTGATGTGATTCCTAGTGATAGTTTAAAAGCTGGGCAAACGGGTGTTATTTCTTAGGATCACGGTGAAGGAAAGTATTGCAGTATTAAAGTTAAATAGATGAATATAGAATGAGCTTGGACATGCGCTTTAAGGCATAATGACCAAGCTCATTTTTTCATATATAATAGAAATCATCCAGCTTACCGATAATCTTTTTATATATTACATAGAACCAGTCAATCTGATAGTGCATAATTTTTTGTGATACAAAAAAATTCTAGATAGAAATTTTTTTCAATTACAAGAAAAATAAAATGTTAGAAAAAGGAAGTATTGAGATGGACAAAAATGGTAATCACACTTTCAGTGTGTCATTTTCAAATATATATACGTATTCAATTTATGTAAAAAAACATGTGATTGAAGAAATTGATACGAAAATGATCACTGTGATTGAAAATGAGCAATATGCTCTATATTTTGAAATGATAAAAAATGATAATAAACTTGTACAGGATATGAAAAAACTCGCGTTAAAGAATTTGTCACATTCAAAAAGATTTAATGAGTTAGCGGCTGGAATTGATTTTTCTGGCAAAGCAACAAAAAAAATGGAATTGAGACCAGAGATTTTTTAGCGATTTGGATAATGCTATCAAGCTCCCATTTATTTCGAGGTGATAGAAATGATGTTGCTCAATTGATGAACCGGTATGCTCCATTAAATGAAGAGAACAAAGAAAATAACTATCAAACTTTCAATTTGCATCAACTTAGCGAAATGGGCAAAGTGGCTCCTAAAGAATTGTCAGAGCAAGAAAAGGAAAAAATTGAAAAAATAAATATTTACTTACACTCTATTGTCGATGAGTTTGTTGCAAAGTCAGGTGCTCTTTTAGAAGCATTTAAAGGAACGAAATTTTTTTTGTGTTCAAAAGAAGGAAAAGATAACAGTCCGCTAAGCTATATTGAGAGGCTTGAAAAAAAAGTTACTAGTTTGTCAAGTATTGATGAGTTTGAACAGACCAGTAAAGCAAATACGGACAAGCCTAGTTCTTTTCATGATATGCTAACTTCTAAAATAAAATCCGGTTGGTTTTCAACGGAAGAAGTAGTTAATAATCTTAGAGTCATTTTCACCGAAATATTCCTTTTACCCAGTGAAATTGATTACGGGAACCTAGTGCTTAGTGTTGAGACTGATATCAATAATCTATTAAACACAGTCAAATCAGAGCTTTCTATTAGCGAATACAATAACCTTGAATATACGGAACAGAATAGAGCATATGAAGAAATGCGCCAATTACAACTGACATTGAAAAAAATAAAAAAAGAAAAATGGTCGTATTTTTTCAAAAAATGAAATAATCCATAGATAGGCTCTTAATGAATTAAATGTTGGCGTTAAAATGTGCTTATCTCGTTGTTAGAATGAATCCTGTAAGATATGTATAAATATTTATGGAAGGATGAAACTGTTCGTATCACGTATTAGCTGGTGCACATTCAGATCGAATCAATTACAAGAAAGAAACAACCAGATACACAATTATGGTGAGGTTTTTCAATTGAAGTGTGGAAATTATCTAGTTGAGCAGGCTTAGCAATTAAAATATCTTCTCAGCTTGGGAGGAGTAAGTTCAGAAAAAGTAAACAGGTAAGCATAACTGAACGTGCCTAATATTATGGAAGATAAGTGGTACATTTTTTCAATTAGGTCAGATAATTCGTCGTGATCATTAATTGATTAAGCAGATAACTTAGCTTCGAATGTGTTTGCCTGTCAATTTTTTGGGTATCAAAAATAAGGTAGTTTGGAGAGTGCGTTCTCATTGGAGAATGCGCTTTTTCTTTGTGCACTAAAATGGTGACTATCTGGATGTCGGATATATGTTGGTCAACCTCTAGCAAAGCAAAAGTCCTCATTCAAGAGCTACCGCCAAGAGCTACCGCCAA
>NZ_JXLA01000091.1 GCF_001886185.1 Enterococcus raffinosus
TCCAACACTTTTTCAGCGAAAATATTCGAAGGCACCATGAGCTTCTTTGGAATCTTCTGACTGTTCACCACATGACGCAGCTGTTCAGGGATTAAATAGATCGTATCTTCCTCAAAGACCTTTATCTTGTCGATGAAGGCGGATGTCACTTGATAATTCTCGCCAAAGTGTACCTGCATCTTCGCAATCGGTTCACGATACTGTGAGAACACAAACATTCGGCTGCCCGCACTGCTCACTACTGTCGAAGGCAAAATGTAGACTACCTTTTGTTTTGAAGGTTCCGTTTTTTTATCCATCGTTTGTCTCCTTGTTTTGCTGGCTCTATCAAACGACAATCATGTTCCATACAATGCCGTATTTGTCTTTAACTGATCCATGGAAGGGGCTGTAAAAGGTCTTGGTCGGTGGAAGATAGACCTCACCCGCTTCTTTCAGCGCATCAAACATCGCTGCCGCCTCTTCAACATCGCTTGGATTTACCGTCAAGTGAACGTTATTCCCCACTTGAAACGGAATTGAAAATTCGTCCGCAAAGGTAAACGGCGAACCAAACAACTCCATTTCTCCATGAAGAACATAGTTACTCACGTCTTCCTCCACGCCTTCTGGGATGTAGTCTTGGTACCTTTGGATTGTTAGTTTTTCTCCGGAAAAGACTTCTTCATAATACCGCATCGCCTCTTCGCATTGTTTGTTAAATAGAATGTACGGTGTCACCATGCTTTATCGCTCCTTTGGCTTTGTTTTTTTACTAAGTTATCGTTGAAATAATTAGCCACCAACCCACACCTTATCCTCAATGGCTAGATCCGTATACGTTTCTTCAATTGCGTATGCAGCGAGTTGCGAAAGCTTACAACCACCTGTGAACGTATGAATTTTTTCTGAGACAGCTATCTTTTTAGGTAGTAGGGTTTATCTTGTTTCCAAGGAAATTCGATCAACTATAACTAGGCTTTTGGCAGCGCATCCATTTTATCTTGAGACTCTATTTTACTATATTTCGTGAGAGATAAAAATTGAATTCCTCCTCTTTTCATGAAAGCTAAATATTAAGAAAACATTAAGTACAATAAAAATAATCAGTTTGTCTCAAGTATTTTTTAAGAAAAGTTCAACAGAATTCCTCACTAAAAACATTGATATATCAATTTTTATCAACTAAGCATACACCCCTCTTCGTTGTCAAAGTGCCGAATTCTGCATTTGGCCCTGAATTTTGCAGGGGATTGGGTGCTTCTTTTTTTCAAAAGCCTATGAAATCGGGATTCTTCAAAAAAATTTGGTCGCTAACCCTGCAAAATTGACCCCTAAATGTAATTTTCGCGGTTTTGACCTAGTTTTGTTTTGTGCCTTATCGTTAAGTCACCGGCCGGAACAAAAAACACATGGAGGAATAAACATGATCCAAAAACTAAGCACCAAATTGCAAGTCCAATTGTCTGTCCCTGGAGTGGAAAAACTAAAGAAAATCACTTTTTCAAACGTTGTGGACAACCCTGAGGAAGCAGAAATCATCAAACTAGGGGAAATCATGACAGAGCTAGACCAAGACGACACCTTGTTAGATGGCGTGATCATCACCAGCCAATCTCGTGTGACAAAAAATTAGGAGGAAACTAGATGAAAAAACTTGTATCGATCTTTAAAACCAGCGGCGGTCGCTCACAAACGTGGAGCTATCCAAACCCAGGAGAAGGTAAAGCGCCAGAGGATATCCGCAGTATCTTAGAAAAAATGACGTTGCTACATTTGTTCAATAGAGATGGCGAAAAGTTGTATAACGAAGTCGTCAGCGCCAAATATGTAGAAACGGTCGAGACAATTATTTTTTAATGAATACACTTGAGGAGGCGCGGCTTAGCCGCCTTCCTCTACTAAAAAAAAGGAGGACACCATCCCATGAATGAACAAACCCTTTCGTACCGCCAATTATTCAATTTGAAATCAACCACCTTGGAAAAACGTATCAAAGAGTATTACTACAG
>NZ_JXLA01000092.1 GCF_001886185.1 Enterococcus raffinosus
AATGGTGGGCTACCCGTCAATAGGACAATGAAATAATGAATGATTTTTAGAACTACTCTTCGCTTCTTGAAGAGTAGTTTTTAACTTTTCTAAGAAACAACTACCGCGCTGCCGCTTGGTTGGTCATGCGTTTCAAACACAAAACAAAGGACGTTTTATGTTTGAAACGCACGAATGATTAGGCTGCTTCGTAATACAGATTGTGATACTCCATCGGTGTCAACACATGTAATTTTCGTTGATAGCGCCCATTGTTGTAATAGTCCATATAATTCGCAATCATCGTGACTAGTTCTGTACGACTCGTAAATTTCTTGCCGTAATATTTTTCTCGTTTGATCATTCCCCAAAACCCTTCCATCGGACCATTATCGATACATTTTCCAACACGAGACATGCTTTGCGTCATTTCAGCTTCAATGATTCTGTTATAAAAATTCTGATGCGTATATTGGAATCCACGATCGCTATGAAAGAGCGGGTGAGCATCAGGTTCTGTTTCGATTGCTTGATCGAAGGTATCAAAGGCAATATTCAGGTCATTGGTATCACTAATGACGTAAGAAACAATCCGACGATCATAGAGGTCTAAAATCGCGCTTAAATAAACCTTGTGGATTTCTGGTCCCTCATAATATTTGAATTCCGTTACATCTGTTAGCCATTTTTGATTCGGCGCTTCGGCAGTAAACTTACGATCTAAAATGTTTTCGGCGGTGTGGTAGGGATGATTCGCTCCTTTTGTAATACTGTTGGCAGAGTGTTTGATGGTCGACTGAATCCCTTCATGTCGGCAGATACGCAACACGCGTTTGTCATTGACATGAATATCGTGTTCTCGAAGCAAGTCATTATTAATCCCACGATACCCTTTTTCAGGATGTTCATTATGAATGATCCGTATAACTTTCGCCAATTCCATGTTTTCTAGCGTCCGTTCACTATAGGGATGTTCGATCCACCGCAAATAAGCCGAACGAGTGACACTCATGATTTTACACATAGGTAAGATGGCATAGGCTTTTTCTTCGTGAAGTTCTTTGATTGCTTCGTAAGCAACTACTTTTCTGACTTGTCCTAGCGATCCCTTCTTTCTAATTCCTTTACTTTTTTTAACAGGTCGATCTCCATCTGTTGGTATTTTACTTGTTCTTCGAGTTGAGCGATTCTGATTTGCGCGTCTTCCTCTGGGGTGCGACTTTCTTGTTTGGCTTTTCGTTGTCCACGACGATCTTCTAAACCGGCCTTGCCTTTTTTTTCGTAACGCTTTACCCAATTGTAGAGATTGGCATATTTCACTTGGTATTTGACTGCGGTCCCGCTGTAATCATAGTCATTTGCGATACAATACAGGACCATTTCTACACGTTCTTCCAAACTGAATTTTTTTGTTTGTCTCACGTTGCTTCCACCACTTTCTGATTTGAAGTCTCCATGAGTATTATATCTCTTAATCCAGTCTCGAAGTTGAGTTGTACTTCTTAATTCGTATCTTTTAGCTACTCTCAATAGGCTGTCTGAGCCATTCAGATAATCAAGAACGGCTTCAAGTTTTAGTTCCTTTGAATATCCCTTATTCTTTCTTGTGGCAATCAACCCAGCAGGACCTTCGTTTTCATAAATTGCGCACCATCGTTTCAACGTAGTGGAACTAATTCCAGCTTCTTTAGCGGTTCGAGCTGATCCTCGTTCTCCATTCAAATACTGCTTAACAAACTGTACTCGTTTTTCCACAGTAAGTTTCATCTGTCTTTTTCCCATAATAAATACCCCTAACTAGGACTTAATTATTTCTTTGTCCTAGTTAGGGGTAGCATATCA
>NZ_JXLA01000093.1 GCF_001886185.1 Enterococcus raffinosus
CTTTATTTAAAACTTTGCAACAGAACCAACTAGACTGTGCAAAATAGAGACACTTGAAAAATCTATCGGGGGTCAGAAACTTAATAGTTTTTGACACATAAACAAAATCGCGATATAATGGGGTTGAGAGTGTTTCATAAACTTATGTCATAAAGTTAAGGAGATTTCGCATGATTTTAGAGAATAAATTGGGATTAACCAATCAAGTTGAGTTGGCTAAGGTTGAAGAAAAACTCAGTAAACAAAAAGCGAAAGAATTGTACGATTGTGGAAAAATAAATGAAATCGAAGTTGGTACATTTAAAGGTTTATCTGAAATTCATGAATTTCTATTTTCGGATATTTACGATTTTGCCGGAAAAATCCGATCGGTCAATATTGCAAAAGGAAATTTTCGATTTGCACCAGTTATGTATTTAGAACATTCGTTACAGCATATTGATCAGATGCCACAAACTTCTTTTGAAGAGATTATCAAGAAATATGTGGAGATGAATATCGCTCACCCATTTCGAGAAGGAAATGGCCGAAGTACTAGAATTTGGCTGGATCTCATTTTAAAGGAAGAATTGCAAAAAGTTGTAGATTGGAACTTAATCGATAAAGCAGACTATCTTTCTGCAATGGAGCGAAGTCCCATAAACGATTTGGAAATACGCTATCTAATTTCCAATGCTCTGACTGATAAAATTGACGATCGCGAGTTATATATGAAAGGAATCGATGTCAGCTATTTCTATGAAGGGTATTCTGAGTATACGATAGATGATTTGTAAAAGTAGGTGGACCAAATGACGAAATATGGATATGCACGTGTCTCAACCGCTTCTCAAANTACAAAACGGGATCGGCCAAAATTCAATCAGCTGTTGGCTGGTCTGAAGCCTGGAGATGAAATAGTTGTTACGAAGCTTGATCGATTTGCTCGTAACACGAGAGAAGCATTAGAGATCATTGAACCTTTACTCGATGATAACGTAACGATCAAGGTTTTGAATCTAGGAACGATTGAAAATACGTCCATGGGGCGAATGGTGACACGGACGTTGTTGAGTGTAGCAGAAATGGAACGTGATATGATTGTGGAACGTACCCAAGAAGGAAAAATGTTTGCAAGAAAGAATAATCCTAATTTCAGAGAAGGACGTCCGAAAGCAACAATCACACCGAAGAAGAGGCACGCATATGAACTGCTTACTTCAGGTAAATCGTATAAGGAAGTTGAAGCTATAACCGGTTTCAGTCGCAGTACGCTTTTTAGAATAAAGAAGAAAATTGAAGAAAGTTAAAAAAGAAGTCTCAGCGAACCAGACAGGTAAATACTTAATGCGTTCTAGATATGAGTCTATTAGCATGTTGTGAAATATAATATTTTTTTATTTACTTGATTTCTGCTCAAAAAATGTGTATGGTAACTGTAAAAGGTAAAGTAATTAAAGGTATGCTAGCCACGCTTACTATATTAGGATACCATCATATATTTATAATGAACGATTTGTTCGTCTACCAAACAACACATATCGTTCAGCGTAAGTCACGTTTAGGAACGTGGCTTTTTTAGTGTTATTATCGATAAATAATCTATTGACTCTATTGATTTTATCTCCATATCCCTACGGTGTTGATTGTCTTTAGATCTTTCATTTAAGAACCAAATAACTATCATAAAAATCAGCACTGCTGCTAAGGTTCTGTTGCAAAGTTTTAAATAATTTG
>NZ_JXLA01000094.1 GCF_001886185.1 Enterococcus raffinosus
GGAGCCACTGATAAAGTTCAATAACAAAAATTGTCGAAAGAGAATGCAGGCATTTTCTTTCGACAATTTTTTCTTTTAGATAGTGATTCGTTGTCCAGATATCTTTATAATTAGAAGTATCTAGGGGGCGATTTCATGCTTAAACAAATGGTTCAAACCAAACTTAGTCCATATAGTGATCTTTATGATTTACTCATCCCAGCCGATCATATTTTGCGTCGGTTCAATGAGTTAGTTGACTTTTCTTTTGTTTACGAGGAACTAGAAAATAAATATTGTTTAAACGATGGTCGCAATGCCTATGATCCGATTAAGTTATTCAAATATTTGATGTTAAAAGCGATGTTTCCCGCGTCTGATGTGGATCTCGTTGCTCGCAGTAAAACAGACATGGCCTACAAATATTTTCTTGGCTTGGCTCCAGAAGACGAGGTTATTGATCCAAGTCTACTGACGAAATTCAGACGACAACGCTTGAACGATTCAAATTTACTAGATCTCTTATTGAACAAAACCGTTCAGCTCGCGATCGAAAAAGAGATTATCAAAAGCAAAGGAATTATCGTAGATGCCACACATACCGCTTCTAGATTTAATAAAAAATCCGCAATAGAGCTCTTACGTTCTTATTCAAAAAAGGTGCGCAAAGCGATTTATACAGTAAAACCTGAAGCGAAACAGATCATGCCTGAAAAAAATCAAAAAAACGAGTACCAAGCAGAAAAAGACTATGTAAAGACGCTCTTAAAAGCAATTGAGGAACATCCAGAATGGTCCGTCATACCTGCAGTCGCGGAGTCAGTCAATCAGTTAAAAGAAACGGTTGAAGATTGCCAAGAATATGAAGTCTATTCTCACGATACGTCCGCAAAGGTTGGACATAAAACCGTGGAAACAGAATTTTTCGGCTATAAAACCCATCTGGCTATCACCGAAGAACGAATTATCGCAGCCGCAAGTGTGACTGGTGGGGATGTTGGAGACGGCCCATATTTAAAAGAATTAGTTGAAAAATCACGTGCGAACGGAATTGATGTGAAGGAAGTTATCGGTGATACAGCGTATTCAGGAAAAGCCAACTTACTTTTTACAGCAGAAGAAAAAATTAAACTTTATTCAAAACTTCATCCAGTGATTTCAAATGGCACACGAGATCCCGAACAGGAGTGGGAATATAATAAGGACGCTGGAATGTACGTCTGTCCCAATGGACAATTGGCCTTTCGAAAAGCTGTTCAAGGAAAGAAAAATCAAGGAGAAAACCAACGATTGACCTTCTATTTTGATGTAAAAAAGTGCCAAGCTTGTCCATTGAATGAGGACTGTTATAAAGAAGGGGCAAAAAGTAAAACGTACAGTGTGACGATTCAATCCCAAGCACATAGCGACCAACAGACATTTCAGGAAACGGAAGCGTTCCAAAAACGTTACCGTATGCGTTATATGATTGAAGGAAAGAATAGTGAAATCAAAAACAGACATGGCTACAATGTTTCTTGGTCTAAAGACATTGAGGGCATGATGCTTCAAGGAGCCAGTACGCTCTTTGTCACTAATTTAAAACGAATCGTTAAGCTGATTGATGAAAAAGCGGAAGAAAAATAATAAAGAACGCCCGATGATCAACTTTGTAGGCTGATCATCGGGCTTTTTCCGTTCATTAATCTGAGTTTTTGTAGAAACTAGGGTACTTTATCAGTGGCTCCG
>NZ_JXLA01000095.1 GCF_001886185.1 Enterococcus raffinosus
ACCCCCGATACTACTAGTATTACTAGTCAGTCTGAGGGTGCTTTTTTCCAATCGCTGAAGAGAACTCTAAGTAAACCACAAAGGATTCACTTCCGTTTACCGCTCCAACATTCCTTTGTGAAACGAGAGGAAACCTTTCTGTTGATTTTTGCATCAGTTTCCCCTTGACCTTTCCCAGATGACAAAAGCCTTCTGATGTCATTCTTTTAATAATATTCATTCAGTTCGCGAAATGCTTGCTGAAATTTTTCGACAAATGGTTTTGTTACGGCGAATTCCTGCAATTGACAAATTTCATAGTAACTTTTAAACATTCGTGCATCTTTATCTGAAAATAAAACGCTGCCTTTCCCAGAGTTATTTTGTATTAAAATACCTAAGTGACTGAACTTAATTTGTCTCAAAACCTCTTGAAAATCATCCAAAATAATTGCATCATTTTTTTGCAGTGCATTCACGCATGTCTCAAGTACGTGAATAAACTTGTCTTTGTCAGGCTCACAAATTACCTGTTTAACGAAACGTTTACCATTGTAGGAGTGCTTCATTGCCCAATGATAAAAATTTTCGGGGCAATAGTCTTTTGGCGTAATCAGGTAGCATGTCCCTATTGTCCCCTTCTTTTCACTAACTGGCATTGCATCGCCAATTTCTAACAGCCTTGTTCTGCCAGTGACCCACTTGTAATTCTGGTCGCCCTGGGTAAAATAGAAATCACCAGGTTTACTACCATAAATAGCAAAAAAATGATCTTTGGGATTCAGTTGGTCCTTCGTGTTAAATTTTCCAACAGGAACTTCTTCAATTTCATCATATTCGATATCAATATCTTCTACCCCATAGACTTCCTTTGGATAAGTTTTCAAGATTTGCTTCTTAGCAAATTCAATCTGCGAGACATCAGTCGGAATTACAGGGTAAGCCGTACGATTTCTGAAATAAAGCTGAAATCTGTCTCCTTCCACAATCCCCATGTTCGGTGTCATTTTCTCGGTAAAGAATGATTTGTAGAACTCCTCTGGAGTCCCGTCAAATCCTCTTGGCATTTTGCCACTCATAGACAATTCTTCCAATGATAGTAAACCTTTAGCCTTTGGATCGCGATTTTGCTCACATAAATCCTTTAAGTATTGATCTGTCATAATGTTGCCTCCTAGATTATTCTATTAAAAAGGCTGTCACCTTTTTACAAAAATAATTTAACAAATCGATACGGAGGAAGCGGGTTTTATTTCCATCCCAAAACACCCGCTTATACCTATTAAGTATTGATTTAAGCATTGATTTATCGGTTCTAATTTTTTTAAAATAACACAATTTCCTATCTACAAACAAAAAAATATATTTCATTTGTTAAGAGTTATCGCTTCATATGAAATGAAAAAATGTTGCTTTTGTAAATACACTTGATTGTTTTTCCTGAGGCTACTGACTAGCAAATATGATAGACTTATCACATTTGTCTATATAAAAATGACTCGTATCCGTTTATTGCGATGTAGCAAAGCATAAAAGCACACTAAATCAATACTCACTAACTAACCGTATCCTTCTTATCAGATAGTTCAATATTTGGACTATAACTATTTCACATCTACGCTTTGGTATAAACCAAATATTCAATTATGATCAAACATTGGTGATAACTCTTGGTTAAAGCCCTTGGTGGTAGCCCTTGGTGGTAGCTCTTGGCGGTAGCTCTT
>NZ_JXLA01000096.1 GCF_001886185.1 Enterococcus raffinosus
TTTATAATCAGCATACCCAGAAAAATTTAGCCCAGCCATACTCAATCCTTTTTCATTTGTCGCATCGTAATAAAGAGGGTAGTCAGCTATACCAGCGGCAATACCAATCATTGCATAATGAGTATCCAAATCATTTACCTTTCGAAAATTCAACTTATAATTTCTTGGAGTAACAGTGACTACTTCGTTGTAAGATATTTCATAATCAAAATTCCTTCCAAAATAATGATCACTTGTTACATAAGTAATAGACGTACACATAGTTTATTCCTCCTAAATATTGTTCTGTCCACGTTCATTTTACTCCAAAGTTTTCCTCATTTCAAAAGAAAATCACAGAATACACGAAGAAGCGTTTCTATTTGTATAAACTATATCAAAGTTCTATACTTAAATTATCAAATAAAAAGGACGTGAAGATAAATGTCAAATTTAGAAAACAAAGAAGAAAAAGTTGTAAACAAAATTGTTTCTGTTGTCAATAAACTGGATAAAGAGTTAGACGAACTTGATACGTTATCTGAAAATCCAGAAAAAAAACATAACCTAAAAAAATGGTTAGTTGAACGAAAGGCTATTCATGAAATTAAAAAAGTTCTTCATGAAGCTGATAAATATGAAAAATATGATGAAAAAGAACTTGATAAAGAATTTAAAGAAATCAATGACTTATTACTATAATTGATTTATACGACTCATTTTTGAGTCGTCAGACTGCAAACAACACTCTAAATTTAGGAGTTTGTCTACAGTCTGAATAAATTTTAAATTTATTGTCCATAATGTTATTATGAATTTATAGCATTAAGAAAAGAGATAAGACTTTACATTTTTTTAGGAATGTAAAGTCTTATCTCTTTTCTTAATTGTACAATTAGTATTATCTGCACTACTTTCTAATTAAATAAATTTTTAGTTATTAACTTGATTAAAATCAGAGATAATATCAATTAATTCAGTTTGAAGGGTTGTAACGATTAAATGGAAATTTTCTTCATCTGTTTTATTATATGGGGATGTTTTCGTTATATATAACAACTTTTCTTTTTCAATTTTCATTAATAACTCTGTCGAAGTCTGTACTTTATCTTGATAATTAAATGCAGACATCCCACTTTGTATAATTGTAATTATTGCTGAAGCAATTGAAACAATCAATAGTAAAGACCTGTGTTCGGAAGCCTGATCAATTAATATTGGGATACTAGCTGATAAGACTATTTTTATAATATTTCCGATACCAATTACTCTATTATAAAATCGAATTTCTTTTTTTAATCTATCGATTGTAGAATCAATAGATTCGATAAACGCTTTTTGATCCATCATTTTCTCTCCAATCATTTTATTAAAATCATTAACAAAAATATTATAATAGGATTTAAGTAAGTTCTAACTAATCACACATAAAAATAAAAAAACATTTGTATTTTATCAAAGTTTTATTATACTTGTCAATTTGTGTACATCCTAAAATATAAGCTATTTGTTTACTTCTGTAGAATATATACTTTGTTGTTAGATAAGTTGTGGAATGGCAACAGTTTTTTTGACAAATTTTATAAGGTGCAGAACTTCTTTCCGTATGCTATTCCGATTGTCCTTGACAATGAGCCTCCTCGGATGTGACGATCTTCGGCA
>NZ_JXLA01000097.1 GCF_001886185.1 Enterococcus raffinosus
GAGAGACTAACTATATAGAGTCAAGTAAAAATTAGCCAAATCAAAAAATATTTTATAACAGATAATTCCGAAAAAAGGGTACAACAAATAAGCTTCTTACCATTAGTTTTTTTGAATGCTCAATAGCTAATCAGAAACAATTATATAAGGCTCGTTTTTAGTCAAAATAGCATGAATCACGTAACAAAGCTTACGAGAAACCGCACCTAAGGCAGTTAGATGATGTTTTCCTTCGGAAACTTTTTTCTGGTAAAACGCACTAAAAACAGGATCACATTGAGAAGCTACTAAAGCCGCCGAAAACAAGGCTTTTCGCAAATATGGAGACCCTCGTTTACTCATAACATTATGCGTTGCCTCATATTGCCCTGATTGTGTCACGGAAGCGTCTATCCCAGCGTAAGCAACGAGTTTTTTCGGGTTAGAAAATTTTTGAATATCTCCGATCTCACCAAGAATAGTCGCACCGTTTATAGGACCAATTCCAGTAATTGTGAGAATAACAGAATTTAAAGTGTCCATTATGTGCTTGATTTCTCTTTCCGTTTCCTTTATTTGGCTTTCAATGAATTTTAATTGTTCAATCATTGAACGTAGTTGGAAGGTGAACGCTTCTTGAGCAAATTTTACTCCAAAGGAGTTAGAAGCTGCTTGCTTCAATTGGTCCGCTTTTTCTGCCTTGATTCGGTTCCTGCTTAACTCAGCTAAGTATTGGGCCAAAGTTTCTGAGGAAATGTTTTCTAAGTCGATCGGGGCACTAAACGCCAGCAATAACTCTTTAGAAGCTTTTCCGAAAACGCCCTGCTTGGTAAAAATCGTCGCGTATTCTGGAAAGACTTGATCCAATACGGCTATAATTTTTCTTTTGAAGTCGCTCGCTGTACCTACTAAATAAGTTCGGTAACGAGAAAGTTGTTTCAAAGAAAAAACATTTTCATCGGATAAGACCGTTTCGACAAATGAGCCATAGCGCATTAAGTCAGCAATCAAAACAGAATCAATAATATCGTTTTTTCGTTTCCGTATTTCTGTACCTTTACGCCATCCGTCTGTTTGAAGGGGATTCACAACGTGAATCAAATAATCTGATTCGTGAAGGTATGAAAAGATGGACAGCCAATAGTGCCCCGTGGCTTCCATCCCTATAACAAAGTCACTGGGTGCTCCGGAATAGTCGACCATTCGCTCAATTAATGACTCTGCTCCTTCAGTGGTGTTAGGAAATGAAAAACCTTTTAGTAATACCTTTCCTTCCTCGTTCATGATAGAAGCAACGTGAGTGCGTTTACCGATATCAATGCCTAAAAAGTACATGTATATCTGACCTTTCAAAAAAAGAATTTTGGATTGAAATCCACTCAACTGAAAAGCGTCACTACCTTGTACGAGATACGGAGTAAAGTAAGGACTTTCAACATCTAACTCATACGCAATCCACTTATCAGAGAGAGGAGCCAGTCTCTCGAGTGCGGGTTCAATGACCCAAGGGGGGAACGGCTTAGCCTCTCAATCCAATAAATATATTATCTCAAAAGAAATGAGTTAATACCAAATTAAAATAACGATGGTTCATAGGGTTATCCAATCAAAACCGGAAGGTTAAAACCCTAACTCTAATATACA
>NZ_JXLA01000098.1 GCF_001886185.1 Enterococcus raffinosus
CTCGTAATATATATTTTGAAGAAACTTTCATTCCTTCAATCGCCCTTAGGGGCTATTCCTAATATGTTTAAATAAAATAACGATTACTACTTGGATACTGTAGGATATTCCTGAATAATAAGTCTTGGAAAGGACTTACGGGAAGACGCTATCACCTTCTGCAGTTTTACTGCGACAGAAAGTCTGTGACCCGAACCGTTGGTATAACCTCCAACACACTAGCTGAGTCCATTGACCTCTACCAATCCTAGTAGAGATTGGGTGGCTTAGAGGTTTAATGAATGAAACTCTATTATGCGAGGCTGTCGTTAGACAACGTGATTCTGGGATATCCCACAGTACCCAAGCAATTTCCGAATAATCAATGAAAGGAGGTCCTTCCACATGAAACTATTTGTCGGTTTAGACGTTAGTTCTGAAAAATTAGATGCTTGCTTTATGACAGACGATTCAACTTGCTCTGTTTTAAAAGAAGCATCTTATGGAAATAGTCAACTTGGCGCAAGCCAGATCAAAGAATACATTCTCGAATTTTCTCAAAAATTTGAGATAGAGAGCTTAGTGATTGGAATGGAGGCCACATCTTTATATAGCTTTCATCCAGCTATGTTTTTTAAAGAAGATCTTGAGTTAAATCAATTGAACCTTATGGTTTCAGTTGAACAACCAAATAAAATTAAAAAGTATCGTGATATTTTTGAAGAAAACAAAAACGATCAAATTGATGCTTTTTATATCGCTGACTATTTTCGCATCCAAAGGCAAGTCAACTCCATCATTAAAGAGGAAGAATACCTTGCCCTCCAACACTTAACTAGAACGCGTTATCAGCTAATTAAACAGCTGGTTCGTACAAAGCAACACTTTATCGAAAACATTTATTATAAATGCAACACGCTTTCTAAAGAACTAAAAGCAGAAGGTGGATCCGTTTTAAGTGCCACATTAGTAACTCTAATGACGGAAGATTACACAATGGACCAACTTGCCGAACTGTCATTAGAAGAGTTTGCGAACCTAATTCAAAAACTAGGGAAGTATCGTTTTAAAAATCCCGAAGGAATTGCAAAGGCAATTTCTAAAGCCATACGTAGTTCCTACCGGTTAGGAAAAGTCCATCAGGACTCTGTAGATATTGTTTTAGGTGTTCTAGCCAAAGAAATTCGTAGTCTTGAAAAGTTAATTAAAGACTTAGACAAAGCCATTGACGATTTAGTCGTTGTGCTACCTGAATATCAATGTTTAACCAGTATTCCAGGAATCGGTCCTGTTTATGCTGCGGGTATACTCGCTGAAATTGGCCCTATCAATCGCTTTTCAGATGAAAGCAAATTGGCTAAATATGCCGGTTTATATTGGCGACAGAACCAATCAGGTAACTCTGAGTATGAAAATACTCCTATGGCCAAACGAGGCAATCGTTATCTCCGTTATTATCTAGTTGAAGCCACCAACTCCGTAAGGAGATACGAGCCTGAGTACCATGCGTATTATAAGAAAAAATACGCTGAAACACCCAAGCATAAACACAAACGAGCCATCGTACTAACCGCAAGAAAATTTACGCGTCTGGTG
>NZ_JXLA01000099.1 GCF_001886185.1 Enterococcus raffinosus
CAATCAATCATCATTTAACCAAAATTTGTTAATTATTCAGTAGGCACTAACTTAGATTTTCTCCAACTTCAATAAGTAGCAAATCTCCTAAAAGATATCCTTTATTCCGTAAGTTTATTAACTCCCCCTCTGGAAAATGATTCATTTCAAGTTTCATTTTAATTCGGTTACTTAAATTAGATAACTGACATAACCTTGAATTGGTTACATCTGATCCCCAAATTAAATTACATAGCTCATTACGTGACACAATCCTTCCGTCTTTTTGATACTGATATAAGTAATACAAAAACTTTTTTTCATTTGGTGAAAGGCTGAAAAAAATCCTTTCGAATTATTTTCATTTTTTGAAAAAAGATTATGATTCCTTTCATTCAAGGAAGAAGCGAGCCTTTCTTGATTGTTCATTAATTTGGCTATTTTTTCAATAACCATAATATCTGGCATCTTGGGATCAATCCAGGCACTGATTTCATTAAGCAAGTAGGAAAAATCCGAATTTTTCAAATCTTCCTTATTTCCTTTTCTTAAAATGAGTAATCCTTCTTTTTGAAAAAAAGAATAGTATTTTGAAATTTCAAAATTGGAAACCGTATCGCTGAAAATGACCATTGAAAAACACTTGACAATTTGCGATAAAAAAATGGTATCATTCATCAAATCATTTGAACAATACACTTCAATGTCTGAACGTTGCAGAACATCCTGCAAACTTTGTTCTGCCAACAAATTTTTTGTCACAATTAATACTCTTGTCATAAATTACACTCCTTATTCTAAAATAACAATAAACAACAAGATTTTATTTATTCAAAGTCATACATGTTTCAAATCAATTCAACGCTATAACTTCGTAATCACATCCAAATATTTTTTTAATTTTCTATTTTGGACTATTTTAAAATTTATCAGTTTTTCTGTATTCAATGTTAATGTAATAAGCATTTCTTCGAATTTTTATCTTAGGCGTAGTCAAGAAATCTGAACGCAAAAAATTCTCTTTCACTATATAATCAGAAGTTATCGTAACACGATTATCTGATTAAGTAAGAGAGTTAGATAGCCTCTAAACTTAACATTTTCTAAAAGTGAAAATGAAATACGTTTTTTGAGAAACAGGTATCCATCATAGAAAGTTGATATACTATATCTTATGGTAATTATTTCCCTTCATTGGTTTTCCCCGTAGCTTCTACAGTTCTTGATTCATTCTAAGTAATGAATCAGTTCCCCTTAGCGACATTCACTCCTGACATGTAAAAGCTGGACGCTTTCTGCCTAGTTAAATTGTAATCTAACTATCAGGTGATACATCGAAATAAACTCCTTTACTTTTCTTCAGGTAGCTAAATTTGCTTCTCATTTTCCTTAGAAACTTTATAATTTTTTGATACAAATTCATACCAAGATTCACTAAACTTATGATCCATAAAAGCTCTTTTTAGTCCTGTTACTTGTTTTAAACGAAGAACCTCCTCTGCTTCCATGAATCGGCTACACTAGACTAGACAGA